>DATBSO010000043.1:0-65973 GCA_036559745.1 Gemmatimonadales bacterium
GCGCCAGCTCGAGGAGCAAGGTCTCATCGAGCAAGTGGGTGTGCGGCAGAAGCGGGGATGCACCGAGCGGCTGCTGCGCGCCGTCGCCCGCTCCTATCTCATCAGCCCCGCGACGCTCGGCGCCCTCGCCGCCGATCCGGCGCAGGTGCCCGATCAGCTTTCGAGCGCCTATCTCGTCGCGGTCGCGGCCCGGACGATCCGCGAGGTGGCCGCGATGCGTTCCACCGGCCAATCCGCCGGCAAGCGTGTGCCGACCCTCACGCTCCAGACCGAAATCCGCTTCGCCAACGCGGCGGCCCGCGGCCGTTTCGCCCGCGACCTCTCCCGCACCGTTGCCCGCCTCGCCGCCAAATACCACGACGAGGACGCACCAGGCGGCCGTCGTTTCCGACTCGTCGCCGGGGCCTACCCTGCCCCGCCCGGATCCACCGCCCGCGCCAACGCCACCCCGGAGGATTCATGACCACCCACCCCACTACCGGCGCCGCGCGCTCGGTCGAACGGCAGATCGAGATCGCCGCACCCCCGCACGCCGTATGGAGGGCCCTCACCGACGCCGAGGAGTTGATTCGCTGGTTCCCGCTCGAGGCGCGCATCACGCCCGGCCATGGTGGGACGGTCTGGATGCGGTGGGACGAGTCCGAGACGGTGGACGACCGGATCGACGTGTGGGAGCCCGAGCGTCGCCTGCGACTGGTCGGGAAGGCCGGGAGTTGGGCCGGCATCGCGACCGACTACTTCCTCCAGGGGAAGAGTGGTGGGACCGTGCTCCGGGTTGTCTCCTCGGGGTTCGGGGACGACGCGTCGGACGACGAGGTTGCGCAGGGCTTCGGATACGGATGGGACTTCGAGCTGCGGGGACTCCGCCATTACCTCGAGCGGCATCGCGGTGTGCGACGCGTGGTCGCATGGGCCCGGGCTCGCTACAACGTAGGATACGAGGAGGCGTGGGCTCGGCTCACCGGGTCCGGCGGATTCTTCGGAGCGGCTGGGTTGCCGTACGGTGAATCGGGTGTGCCGTGCGCGCTCACGACCGTCACCGGCGACCGGCTCGACGGCGTGGTGATGCTCGCGCAGGCGCCCTATCAGTTCGCCGCGATCGCGGGGAGCTGGAACGACGCGCTGTTCCGCGCCCATCTCTACGGCGGGACGGCGATGCTCTGGCTCTCGACGTATGGAGTGGAGACGAATCGCGTGCGGGAGCTGGAACGGCAGTGGCAGGCGGCGCTGGATGAGATCTTCCCGGCCGTCTAGGGTCGCCGCTCCATGTAGACCAGCGGTCCGGCCCCCCGCTCGAAGCCGAGCCGGAGGTAGAGACTCTCCGCATCACGGGTGAGGAGCGTGATCCGCCGCAGCCCCTGCAGCTCGGGCGCGTCGAGAACGCGCTCCATGAACCAGAGGCCCAGGCCGCGGCCGCGATAAGCGGTGTCCACCACCACGTCGGTGAGATACGCGTAGGTCGCAAGGTCGGTGATGACTCGGGCGAAACCCACCAGCCGCGCGCTGAAGAACCTCGCGGGTGAGCGCGCCCGCCCAATGGGTCTGGACCAGGAGATCGTAGGCGGCGTCGAGATCGATTCGCGCACGATCCGACGTAAAGGCGAACTCGTCCTGCCCGATCATCGCAGCAGCGTGCGCGCGCGGCTGGTGATGGCGATCCAGGCCGCCTCCGACGAATCGGGCCGCGCCTCGTTGGTCGTGTTGACCGCGCCGATGACCGCGGTACTCGTGACCGGGTTGAAGTAGAAGAACGACCGGAATCCCGCCTGATCTCCCGTGTGTCCCACCAGCGTCGCCTCGCCATTCTTCGGAAAGAGAAAAAACGAGAGCCCCACCGCGTCGCCCAGCCCCTCGGCGGGGTCCACCCGGACGACCGGGCGCCACATCTCCCCCAGCGAGCGGCGCGAGAGCACGGTGTCGTAGAGGCGGGCCGTCGCGCTGTCGCCGCGAGTGGCACCTGCGAGGAAGGTGAGATAGAGCGCGAGATCGGAGAGCGGCGCGTTCCATCCGCTGTTCGGCCTGGTGATGCCGGGATCGAAGTCCCGGCCGTTGGCGGTCACCGTCTGTCTCCCGGCGCTGTCCGCGCGCAGGGTGTAGTTGTTGGACCGCCAGCGGGAGAGGTGATACGGCGTTGCGCCGAAGTAGCTGCGGGTCAGTCCCAACGGCGTCCAGATGTTTTTCTGGATGTAGGTCTCGTAGGGGTCGCCCGTGATCTGCTCGATGATCCGCGCGAGATAGATGAAGGCGGGGTTGCTGTAGCCGAATCGCGAGCCGGGGGCGAACAGGAGCTCCTGGTACGGCATCATGGACACGAGCTGTTCCCACCGGGTGGGCTCGAACGGCTCCCACGGCTTGCCGGACGTGTAGGGCCAGGTGGGATTCTGAAAGCCGCTCGAGTGAGAGAGCAGCATCCGGATGGTGACGGCGTCGATCGAGCCGAAGGCGTCGTGGACCTGACGGAGCTCGGGCACCCATTTGGTGACCCGATCGTCGAGCGACAGCTTGCCCCGGTCGCGAAGCTGCATGATCGCGATGGCGGTGAGCGTCTTGGTGATCGAGGCCCAGTGAACGATCGTGCGATCGCTCATGGCGTCGTGGCGCTCGCGGTCGGCCTGCCCGTACTCGTGGTGGTCCAGCACTCTTCCATCGCGCATGACCAGTACGGCGCCGCCCACGATGCTGTCGCCCGCGGCGAAGGCGTCGAAGGCAGTGGTGAAGTCCTGCCAGCCGGTAGGAGGAGCCGACGTTCGCTGCGCGAGGATCGACGAGGGCGCCAGGAGTGTCGCAAGGACGGCGGCGGTAAAATGCACTGATGGCATGGGTCCCAAATCTAAAGTGCACCGTAGCGACGCGTTGCCGCCGATCTCACCGAGCCGTACTTTCTTCGCCATGCCCAAACCTCTCCTCGTTGACGGCGCCTGGGTGCCGGCCCGCGCCACCGCCACCCGCCAGATCCACAACCCCGCCACGCTGGAGCGGCTCGACACCGTGTCCGACGCAGGCGCGGAGGACATCGATGCCGCGGTGAAAGCGGCGAAGAAAGCCCAGCACGCCTGGTGGAAGACGCCCGGCGTCGAGAAGGGCAAGCTGCTGCACGACATCGCCACCAAGATCCGGGCGCACGAGCGGGCCCTCTCGACGCTCATGACGAGGGAAACCGGCAAGCCGCTCATCGAGGCGGTGGACTGCATCGACTGGGTGGCGGCGTGCTTCGACTACTACGCCGAGGTCGGGCGCCGGAGCTGGGGCAACTCGATGCCGCCCGTGCTGCCGCATCAGGTCAACTTCACCGTCAAGGAGCCCTTCGGCGTCGTCGCGGCCATCGTGCCGTTCAACTTTCCCCTGCTCCTCATGTCGTGGAAGGTGGCACCCGCGCTGATGGCGGGAAACACGCTGGTCTGCAAGCCGCCGCACCAGAACCCGCTCTGCAACCTGCTCATGGCCGAGTGCTATGACGGGCTCCCGCCAGGCGTGGTGAACGTCGTGACCGGAGGCCCCGAGACCGGCCGACTGCTGGTGGAGCACCCGGACGTGGATCTGATCGCATTCACCGGCTCCGTCGCCGCGGGCCGCTCGATCGCCGCCACCGCGGGTGCGCATCTCAAGAAGGTCAATCTCGAGCTCGGCAGCGTCGATCCGCTCATCGTCTTTGCCGACGCCGACCTCGAGGCGGCCGTCGCCGGTGCGGCGTGGGCCCGGCTCCTCAATGCGGGGCAGGTCTGCACCTCGTCCAAGCGGATCTACGTCGAGCAGCCGATCGCGGCGGAATTCACCGAGCGGCTGATCGAGCATGTCCGTGGTCTCAGGCTGGGCGACCCGATGGACCCGTCGGTCGACATCGGACCCCTCATCTCCGACGAGGCCCTCACGACCGTCGAGCGGCAGGTCGAGGAGTCCGTGCGACAAGGCGCCACACTCTCCCTGGGAGGCTGCCGCGTGCAGCCGAACGGGCTCGGCGGACATTTCCTCGAGCCGGCGGTGCTCACCGGCGTACCCCACGGCTCACTGCCGACTACCGAGGAGATCTTCGGCCCGGTGGTCTCGATCACCGTGGCCCGGAATGCCGACGACGCGATCGCGCTGGCCAACGATTCCAAGTACGGGCTGGGCGCCAGCATCTTCACCGGCAGCCTCGCGACGGCCATGAAGGCGATGGAGAACATCAAGGCGGGCACGTTCTGGGTGAACGACCCGCTGACCGACAACGATGCGGGACCGTTCGGCGGCATGCGCTGGAGCGGAATCGGACGTGAGCTGGGCGAAGAGGGGCTCGACGCGTTCCGCGAGCCCAAGCACGTGCATCTCGACTACATCATGGAGCGGAAGTTCTACTGGTACCCCTACCGCGACCGGCCGATCCCGCCGGCCCACTCCTAACCCACCAGCGCCTCAGCGCCGCGTCGAGGCACGACGCCGGCGGGACCCCGGACGAAGAAAACGCACGCCCACTTCCGGACGACGACCTCGATTATAGGCGAGCTCGGCCACGATCAGGGTGAACGGCTCGAGATACCGAGCCATCTGGAGCACGCCGCAGTCCACCGGCTCGTAACCGAGTTGTCGAATCAGACGAGCGACGAGCCTGTTGGCCCGCGCGTCATCGCCGCAGTAACAGACGGCGGGCTGCTCGGAGAGAATTCCCGGGCCTGCGCGAAGCAGCTCCGACGGAATGGTGTTGAACGCCTTGACCACCCGGGCCCCTGGCGCGAGCCGAGCCACGCGCTCTCCCCCGGAAATGGTGCGGCCCAACACGAGCGCGGTGTCGGACTTGTTCATCGGGAGGGTGCAGTCGATCAGCACCTTGCCGCGAAGCCCGCCCGCGAGGCGCACGACATGTGAGACCTTGCTCCAGTGCACCGCGAGCAGCACGGCATCCGCGCCGCGCACCGCCTCCGCCGGCGTCCCCGCGCGCGCCCGGGGTCCCCCGCGCCTTGCCAGACGCTCGAGCTTGGCGGGATCGCGCGAGTAGCTGAACGTGACCGCGTGCCCAGCCTCGGCGAACAGCTGCCCCAGCGCGGCGCCCATGAGACCCGATCCCAGAATGCCGATCCGCATGCCTCGATTGTACACACCTCGGCCGGCGGGTGGGAGACGGGCCGCGACGTCAGGTAGCGCCGCGCGGCTTCCGTCCCAGCCAGGCTTCCCGCAACAGGAGCTGGTCAGGTGTCGGGTTCGAGTCGATCTCGAAGCGCACCGGATTTCCCGTCTCGTCCTCGATCAGGTGGATTCCGAGCTTCTCGTAGTACTCCTTGATCGGCAGGTGGTGTGACGAGAGCACGTAGTCGTCGAAGAACTGGCGGATGGCGGGATCAGTAAGCGTCACGAGCGTGTCCACGAAGGTGGACTCGGGAAAGGCGCGGCGTTTGCCATAGCGGTGCGCGAGCTGGACGATGAGATCCTGAAGGCCCCGTTGCCCATGCGACAGCTCGAGCAGCCGAATGTCGAGCAGGCCCGCCGTGAGCGCCCCGCGCATGTAGATGTTGCCGTACTGCGCCTGACCCGAGTCGCTGTAGGAGGTGAGGGCCAGCTCCTTCAGGCTATACGTCGAGTCGAACGCACTCTGGTCGAGGTTCATCTTCTGGATCATCCTGGCGAGATACTCCTCCGGCGTCTTGAGTCCGCCGCGAAGCTGCATCGTGTGCGCCGCCCATTCCGTCGTCCCCTCGTACAACCACAGGTGCTGCGACGGAACCGGAGTGACGAAATTGAAGTGCTCGATGATCTCGCTGTGGATGTTGAGCGGCGTGACGATGTGAAAGAATTCGTGCGCCGCGATGTCGGTGACGATCTTGCCGAGTGAATCAGTGAACTCGGCTTCCTTGAGCACGTATTCCGAGCTGAGCGAATGCTCCCAGGCCCCGTTCGCCGTGTCGGTGAAGGCGTAGAGAAAGGTGTAGTGGGTCACGGGGAGGGTGCCGAGGAACTGTCCGGCGGCTTCCAGCATGCCATGCATCGCCGTGAGGAGCTGGGGCGACGTGATCTTGTTCGTCTGGCTGTAAGTGTAGATCGCCACCGGAACGCCCGTCACCCGCGTCTGCGCCGACGTGAGCCGCCCGAGCAGGATCGGCGAATCCACCAGCTCGTCGTAGTCCTTGGCTCCGTAGGTACCGTCCTTCGCGCGGACCAGTGCGGTCCCCACCCGCCATCGCGCGGGATACGAAAGCCGGAGCCGTACCGGCCTCGCCTGCATCCCCGTCGGATACCCGATCACCGCATGGGGGTTGATGAGGGCGTGATCGCTCTCGAGCGACGTGCCGCACATGAGATAGATCGGATGGTCGAGCTGGGTGTCCCACGTCTCGGCGATCGAATACCTGATGGTGCGGACCGCCGGCGCGTTCGACAGCTTCCATTGATTCACCGAGATCTGCTCGACCGGCACCGTCCGCCCCCGCCCGTCGAATGCCTCGAACCTCTTGACGAATCGTCCGATGTTCATGACCTGGTAGGTACCCGGCGCCGTCGAGGCGAACTGGTAGACCGCGTTCTCCGGGGTGAGTCCCCTCACGGTCAACGTGACCTTGAACAGGTCGTCGGCGCGGTCATTCAGGTTGATGGTGTAGGCCAGCGGCGCCTGTTGCGCGGCGGCGGTGGTGGAGAGCACGGCGGCCATCAGGGCCAGCCAGGTGGCACGGCGCATCGGATTCGATCCTGTCGACGTTAACGTGTGCGCAGAGATGGAATGAGCGTCTTCGGTTCTGCTGTGCTGGCAGTTCTCTGTGTCCTCAGCGTATCTGTGGTGCAATACTGTCCTGAAAGTGACCCTAACGGGCAGGAGTGGAGCCAGGTTTCAAGCTGGGCTGGACGTCATGGGGCGAGATGGAGCCTGGCGAGGAGAGCCTGGAATCGAGGCGTAGACCTGAGGTCATCGAGGCGGGGATCGACCTTGAGGAACGCCATCTGGTGGGCGCGGTCGCGCTCGGCCTGCTCCAGCCAGCGCAGCGCCTCATCGGTATCACCCAGCTTCAACGTGATCAGCCCGAGATCGACGGCGGAGATGTACCGGGTGGTCCGCATCTCGAGGAGGCTCTCGAGCACCCGCTTCGCCTCGGTGGTCCGCCCCGCGCTGGCATATCCGTGGCCCAGGAAGCCCAATATGGTCGGGCTCCGGTTCGCCAGTCGGGCCGACACCTCGAACTCCGCCACCGCCTCGCCGACATCGCCACGACCCTCCAGCGCCAGTCCGAGCCAGCATCGTGAGACCACGAAGTCCGGATCCAGGGCCACCGCCCGCCGGCATTCGATCATCGCCTTGTCGAACTCGCGCGCAAAGTAGTAGCTCCACCCCAGCGCCGAGAGCTTGAGCGGAGACAATGGATCGAGCGAGATGGCGGTGGTGAATTCCGCCCGCGACTCGTCCGCGCGCCCCATGACGGAGAGAAAATTCCCGTACCACTGGTGCGCGGTCGAGTATCCGGGGTTGAGCGCGATCGCGGTTTGAAATTCGCGCTCGGCAGCCACCCAATCCCAGTCGTGATACATCTCGACATACGCGAGTGCCGGATGCGCCTCGGCCAGGTCCGGCTCGATCGAGAGCGCGCGATGTGCGGCCGCGCGCGCACGGGGGAAGGCCTCGGTGGGGGGCATCGCGCAATAGAAGCCGAGGATCGCGAAGGAGTCGGCAGCGCCGGCATGGGCAAGGGCGTACTGCGGGTCGAGGGCGATGGCCTGCTCGAAGCACTCCAGCCCGCGCCGGAGATCCTGCTCCGTCCGCCGGTTCCAGAACTGCCGGCCCTTGAGGTAGAGCGTGTACGCCTCGAGATCGTCGGTCGGCGGCTTGACCAGAGTGGTCTGCGGTCCGCCGAAGAGCGTCACCTTGAGCTCGGCGGCGATCGCGCGGGAGATCTCGTCCTGAATGGCGAAGACGTCGGTGGCGTCGCGGTCGAAGGTCTCGGACCAGAGGAGGTATCCGTCGGCCACCCCGATGAGCTGGGCCGAAAGACGGAGGCGGGCGCCCGCCCGACGGACGCTGCCCTCGAGCACCGTGCGCACGCCAAGCCGCGCGCCGATCGCGCGGATGTCCTGCTGCTGTCCTTTGAAGGCGAAGACGGATGTCCGGGCCACGACATGCAGTCCGGGCACCTTGGCGAGCGCATTGATCAGCTCGTCGGTCATGCCGTCGGCGAAGTATTCGTTGTCCGGATCGTTGCTCAGATTGGCGAACGGCAACACCGCGATGGAGCGTTCCCTGCTCGCGTCCCGTGCCGGTGCGGATACACCACCGGCCGGCGACCCCAGCGCGCCGGCGAACGCGGCCGAGGTCGCAAAGCGATCGGCCGCCGCGGGGGCCAGGGCCCTCGCGATCGCCTCATCCACCGATGGGGGGATCTGTGGACGGAGCATTCGCACCGAGGGCACGGGGCCGGTGAGCCGCTTGGCGGCGAGCGATTGTGGGGTCGGGCCGGTGAACGGCGGCTCCCCGGCGAGCATCTCGTACAGCACGCAGCCGAGACTGTAGACGTCGCTCCGGGCGTCGAGCCGCCGGCCTCCGGTGGCCTGTTCCGGGCTCATGTAGGTGGGGGTTCCGAGGGCGACGCCCACGCCGGTGAGCGAGCCGTGTTCTCCCTCGCCGGTCGCCTCCATCACCGTCCGCGCTATCCCGAAGTCGGCCACGAGCGCGTGCCCGCGGGAGAGCAGAATGTTCTCGGGCTTGATGTCCCGGTGAATGACCGACTGCCCATGCGCGTAATGGAGCGCTTCGGCGACCTCGCGGGTGATGGCGACCGCGTCATCGACCGGAAGCTGCACGTCGCGCCGCAGGCGATCCCGCAGCGATTCCCCGTCCACGAACGGCATGGTGAACCACAGGAGACCGTCGGCCTCGCCCGAGTCGTGGACCGGCAGGATGTGGGGATGCTGAAGGCGGGCAGCGATCCGGATTTCCCGGAGGAAACGGTCGGGACCGAGGGCGGCGGCCAGGTCGGGGTGCAGCACCTTGAGCGCGACGTCCCGGTCGTGCTTGCGGTCGTGTGCCAGGTAGACCGTGGCCATCCCGCCACGTCCGAGCTCCCGGCCGATGACGTACTGTCGGTCGAGCGCCGACTCGAGACGCGAAATGATCTCTGCCAAGGGTCCGCCTCTTACCGTTTCCGCATGGCTGATTCGATCTCGGCGATCTCGCGTGGTGCTTTCGACAGCCACTCCACGCCGG
Source organism: Gemmatimonadales bacterium (assembly GCA_036559745.1). Taxonomy (GTDB): domain Bacteria; phylum Gemmatimonadota; class Gemmatimonadetes; order Gemmatimonadales; family GWC2-71-9; genus CAVVWJ01. Next base: position 9,152 of record DATBSO010000043.1, read on the forward strand.
TCGACGTGATCGCGTAGTCGTCCTCGATTCGGATGCCGGTGCTGTTGTACCGCTCGACGGCGGCACGGACCTTGGCGATCATCTGCCGGTTCTTCGGCGTGTCCGCCAGCATGTCGAGGAGCCTGGTGCTCACGTAGATTCCCGGCTCGATCGTGAACACGTCGCCGGGCGCGAAGGTCCCGTTCTCGATCCAGGCGTACGGGTGATCGTGCACGTCGAGGCCGATCCCGTGGCCGAGCCCGTGCGCCATGTAGAGAAAATCCTGCCGGCACCGCGATGCGTCCTGCTGACAGGTATCCGCCCACGGCGGATCGAACGTCGCATCCCCCCCCTCGGTGAGACCGAGCTGCGCGACCCCTCGCGCGATCACGGCGCGCGCGGAATCTCGCCACGCCTGATAGGGTGCGCCGGGACCCGCGACCCGCGCGGCGGCTTCCTGCGCGTTGCGGACGATCTGATACACCGCGCGTTGCTCCGGCGTGAACCGGCCGCTGACGGGCACGGTGCGCGTAACGTCCGCGGCATAACCGCCGAATCCGGCTCCGACGTCCATCACCAGCACATCGCCGGCAGCCATGCGGCGATCGTTGGCATTGTAGTGGTACTGGGTAGAGTTGGGTCCCGACCCGATGATCGAGACGAACGCCGGACCGTCGCCGCCGGTCCGTCTGAAGGCGGACTGAAAGAACGCTTCGATCTCGTACTCGAACTTCCCCGGCCGCACCGTCTGCATCGCTTCACGATGGGCGTCGACCGTCAGGCCGATCGCCCGGCGCAGCATGGCCAGCTCCGCGGGACTCTTGCGCGCGCGGAGACTGTCGACGACCGGGTGTGCATCGCGCGGTGCAAGGCCCGGGTGGGCTGCGGCCAGGGCGCGCACGAAGCTGGCCCCCCGGGTGAGCGAGTCTTCGGTGGCGTAATCGGAGTTGGAGAAATCACGCAGTGTATAAAAGGGAAGACCGGCGCCAGCCAGCGAATCGAGCACGGAGCGCAGCGCGGCGAACGACCGCGCCGCGAGGCCGGTGGTGCGCGCAATGGCGGCCGAGTCGGGCGGGAATCCATCGTACAGCTTGCGGCGCGGGTCCCGGGCCTGGATGAAGAGGGTGCCGGCGCTCCGGTGGCCCCGGATCACGAGCACGAGCGCGGCGTCGGGCTCGAGAAAGCCGGTGAGATAGCGGAACGCCGGCAGCTGCGACGGCCGGGAGAAGCCGGTGGGCGCCGGAGCGCCGAAGGCGACGACGACGGCGCTGTCGAGCCGTCCCGCCAGCGAGTCCCGCCGGGCGGCGTATTCGGTGGCGGGAATCGACTGGGCGGCGAGCGCGCCCGGGGCCAGGAGAACAAGGAGCGTGGGTATCCGCATGACGGCTCTCGTCGGGAGTCGGGTGGACGATAGAGCGACGCGGTGGCTGGAGGAAGGGCGGGTGCCGTTCGATACTTGACATCGGCAATCAATTGATTGACGTTGGCATATGCCCGAGACTCTTCCGGTCGATGCCGTCCGGCGCTTCAATCGCTTCTACACCCGCCGCATCGGTGTCCTCAACGAGCGCCTGCTCGGCAGCGGGTTCAGTCTTCCCGAGGTCCGCCTCCTGTACGAGTTGGCCCACCGCGACGGCCCCACCGCGACCGAGCTGGGCCGGGAGCTGCGACTGGACCCGGGTTATCTGAGCCGTCTGGTCTCCCGTCTCCGCCGCCGCGGGGTCCTGGAGCGACGGCCCGCCGCCACCGACCGGCGGCAGCGCATACTCCAGCTCACCCGGAAGGGACGTGAGATCTTTGTCGGACTCGACCGCCGGTCTCACGACGAGATCGCCGCGATGCTCGGCCCGCTCGGGCCAACCGACCGGGGCCGCCTGGTCGAAGCCATGGGCCGGATCGAGACACTCCTCGGCGACTCCATTCCGCGCGCGGAGCCGTACCTTCTCCGTCCGCACCACCCCGGCGACATGGGCTGGGTTATCCAGCGTCACGGGGCGATCTACGCGGAGGAGTACGGCTGGAACGGGGAGTTCGAGGCTCTCGTCGCGGAGATCGCGGCCCGGTTTCTCCGCCACGTCGACGCGAGCCGCGAGCGCTGCTGGATCGCCGAGCGCGACGGCCGGAACGTGGGCAGCGTCTTCCTGGTGAAAAAATCTGCAGCGGTCGCCCAGCTCCGGCTCCTCCTGGTGGAGCCATCGGCCCGAGGGCTGGGTATCGGCGGGCGGCTAGTGGCCGAGTGCGTCCGGTTCGCCCGGCAGACGCAGTACCGCAAGATCACCCTCTGGACCAACAAGGGGCTCGACGCCGCTCGGCACCTCTATGAGGAGGCCGGGTTCCGGCTGGTGGCGGAGAAGCCGCATCACAGTTTCGGCCACGATCTCGTCTCGCAGACCTGGGACCTAACGCTCCACTCCCTCGCATCCTGAGAGAACCACCCGGCGCACCAGGTGCGTCGATCATTGTCATCCAATGACTTGCAGCGCGTCACACGGCGGCACATCGATTGCCCTTGTGGCGCCGCATGTCTCCCCGCCGGCCGCTGCTCCTTGCTGTTGCCCTGGTATGCCTGGGAGGCTGCGGCTTTGATCCGGCGGGCGATCAGCCGATGATAGCTCCGGATGAGTACCGGGCGTGGTGGGACAAGACGCAGGCCTGCTCGGGCCTGTCGGCGGACTTCGACCGGATCGAATGGCTGGTCGTGCCTGGCCACGGCTTCACCTGCTCCAGTGGTCTGTGTGCCGGCCACTGGGAATCCGATCACCGCATCTACATCGCCGCCGACTGGCTCAAGAACGAGATGGTCGTGCGACACGAGATGCTCCACGATCTCCTGGGGCGCCCAGGCCATCCCAATCCCCCGTTCGGCAAAGGGTGCCCGCTCACCTGGGAAACCTGGACCAATCGCGACACGACCGAGGACAGGCCGGCGGCTGACATAGTCCCCGAGCCGTACGTCACCATCGATTAGCACGCGACCTCGTCGCTCCGCTCGAATCCTCTCGCCTCTCTGATCCGTCCATATCGCGTCCCTGTTAGCTTGGGTCACCTCGACCGGAGCTCATCGATGCGTTCGTTGCCGCGTCTCGCCCTCGTGCTGGCGCTCGCCGCGTGCCACCCGTCCACTCCGCCGGCGCCGGATCCTTCCGCGCTCGACCCGATCGCCCGGCGATATGTGGCGCTGGTCCTGGCGCTGGGCGCGCACGACGCCAACTATGTGGACGCCTACTACGGCCCCGACTCGATCCGCCCGCGGGCGCTGTCCGAGTCGCTGAGCGTGGCGCAGATCCGCGGGTCGGCCGACTCGTTGATCATGCTCCTGGGCGACCGTACTCCGGCGTACGCCGATTCCCTCGTTCGTTACCGGCATGCGTATCTCCGGACACAGCTCGGCGCGATGTCCGCTCGCGCCCGCATGCTCGGCCGCGAGCGGTTGTCGTTCGATCAGGAGGCGCAGGCGCTCTACGATGTAACGCCGCCCCACTTTTCCGACGCCCACTTCGACTCGTTGCTCGCCCGGCTGGATTCGCTCGTCCCCGGGAAGGGTCCGCTGTCGCGACGCTTCCAGCGGTTTCGCGACCGGCTGATGATTCCCTCGGGCAAGGTGGACACGGTATTCCGTACCGCCATCGCCGCATGCCGGGCGCGCACCCTGGCCCACATACCCTTGCCGCAGGGGGAGCGCTTCGATCTGGAGTATGTGAAAGGCACGTCCTGGAATGCCTACAACTGGTACAAGGGGAGATTTCGAAGTCTCATCCAGGTGAATCTCGACTTCCCGATTCCCGTGGATCGCGCGGTCGATCTGGCTTGTCACGAAGGGTATCCAGGACACCACGTCTACAATGCCAGCCTCGAAGAGTCGCTGGTCAAGGGACGGGGATGGCTCGAGTACTCGGTGTACCCGTTGTTCAGCCCGCAGTCGCTGATCGCCGAGGGGAGCGCCAACTTCGGGATCGACATGGCCTTCCCCGCTGCCGAACGCACGGCGTACGAGCGAGACTCGCTGTTCCCGCTCGCGGGACTGGACACTTCATTGGCCGTGCGGAACGGGCAGGTTCGTGAGGTCGTCGAGCGGCTCAACTACGCACGGAACGAAGTGGCGCGACGATATCTCGACGGAGTCACGGACTCGACCGCGGCGCGGGCGGCGATGGCGCGGTACTGGCTCATCACGCCTGAGGCCGCGGCCAAGACGCTGCGGTTCATCGACACCTATCGGAGTTACGTCATCAACTACAATCTCGGCCGCGACATGGTGGCCGACTGGGTGTCACGGGTGGGAGGGCAGTCGCCCGACGGGCGGTGGCGGGTATTCGGCGAGCTGCTGAGCTCACCGCGGCTGCCGCGAGACCTGCAATAGCAGGCGGCCGACGCCGCTAATGAGTGGCGGCGCCCAAGGGGTCTGGGCCGGCCAGCTGTTCGGGCTTGAGATTGAGGACGAGCTTGGCCTGCCCCGACGCAATCACCCGGAGTAGAAGTGCGTCGGGTGCGGCCCGGACCGTGAGGCCGCGGCCAGACGTGATGTCGGTCACGAGGTGCACACCGTCGGCGAGGTCGCGATTGAGGCTCTTCTCCAGGATGTCCTGACCATCGGCGATGACATCACCGAGCTTGATGCGCACCGTGTTTCGCAGGTAATCCTCGACCGTTCCGCTCGCGAGCCACGCGAGGGCGCCGGTCAGGAGGTCCCGGGTTCCCACATCGTACTCGAGATCCGGCATCGACAGCTCGGCGGTCGCGGTGTCGAATGCCGGATGCCCCACCACATAGAGCACGCCTTTCGCCGCGCCGTGTACCGCCAGTCCTACCGCGGCCCTCCCGTCCCCCACGCCGAGAACGTGCAGGCTGTCGATGATCAGCTTCTGCTTGGCCACGTGAATGGTGTCACCGCGCAGCTCCCGGCTCAGAATGGTGCTGGCCACCTCGTATGGCAGGCGGCCCTCGGTGAGGAGATGGAGCACGGGCGGCCGCGACGACGAATCCTGCGGCGGGGGCAGCGCCTCTCGCCCCGGCTCGGGCCGCGTGCCTCCGGTGACGCGGGGACGTCCGGACAGCCCGAGGGAGGTGACCAGCGTGTCGCCACGCATCTCGAGGAGCCCGACCCGTACCGCCATGGGATGCATGACCAGCCAGAGGCTGTCGGTGAGCTTCTGGGGTGATTGGAGGATCTTCCAGATGCGCCGGGACTCTGCCGGCAGGTCGAAGGCCGCGAGTCGCGCGTCGAACACGGTGAGCTTCTCTTGGAGCGCCTCTCTCGCCGCGGTCATGACCTTTTTCGTCACGTCCACCGAGAGCATGGTGACCTTGCACTTGTCGCGCTCGGTCCCGGTGATAGGTCGCGCGTCCGCTCGCGTGTGGGGCCGGAGCGTCCACGAGTCGGTCAGCTCCACATCGCTCTCGATCGTGAGCCGTGCGCGCGGGCGCGCCTCATCGGTCCCGCAGGAGGCGCTCACCTTGGGCAGGACGGGAGGGTCGTACCAGGCTTTCGCGGCGTACTCGATATCGGCCTGAAGAACGGCGCGACGGCCTTCGATGGTCAGACGGAACGGTGTGCGGACCGCGGCGAAGGCGTACTCCAGCCGCTTCTTGTCGCGCACCGGTCGCCGCTCCTCGAGGTCGCCGAAACGCCGCGGCACTTCCGACTCGAGCCAGCGCATCGCGCGCGCCAGGTCATAGCGCACCGGCACGTCGAGGTAAGACGGCGGCACCGGTGGCAACGTATCCACCCACGCGGTGGTGGCGCGGGGGACCGGCGGCGCGACGCGGTCGCGCCCGCACCCCGGAGCCAGCCAGACGCATGAGCTTACGGCGCATGCAAGGGAAAGCGACCGCCACGTCATCTCGGGCCTCGTCAAGAATGCCCGAAGGTGCCCCTAGTGCGGTCGTTCTCACCATGACCCCGGTCACACCGAGCTGTTGACCCTGCCTCTGACCGGGTCTCCCGGCTATTCCTCGCGCAGCGCCACCGACGGATCGACCCCCGCGGCGCGCAATGCGGGAACGGCACAGCCGGCCAGTGCCACCACCACCATGAGGAGAGATACGGTGAGGAAGACCCGGGCGTCGGTGGGGCCGATCTCGTAGAGTAGGCTCGAGAGAAACCGGGTGAGCACGAGTGCGCCGGCAACCCCGATGGCGACGCCCGCGCCGACCACCCGCATGCCCTGGCCCACTACCATCCGCGACACCATCCCGGGTGCGCCGCCGATCGCGATCCGGATGCCGATCTCCTTCACGTGCTGCTCCACGAAGTAGGCCATGACGCCGTAGATACCGATCGTGGAGAGCAGCAGCGCCACGACGGCGAAGGCGCCGACGAGCAGCGAGAGATAGCGGGGCATCTCCAGCGAATTGTCCATCAGCTCGTCGACCGTGGCGACCTGAAAGAGCGGAAGGCCGGGGTCGAGATCACGGACGACTCGGCGGATGGACGGAATCGTCGCGTTGGGGTCACCACTGGTCCGGAGCACGACGTAGCGGAACCGCGAAGAGATCCGGTCGAAGGCGACGTCGCTTGGCCGCCCCGCCATCGGCCAGTACACCGTCCCCTGGTTGGGCTGGTCGAGGCCGCCGTACTTCACGTCGCTTACGACGCCGATGATCGTGGTAACAGGGCAGTCCATGCATCCGCCTTCGTGGAGCCTCCGGCCCACGGGATCACGACCCGGGAAGAACCGGTTGGCCCACGATCGATCCACGATGACGACGGGATCCCCTTCGCCGTCATGCCGGTCGAACACCCTTCCCCGCATGGCCGAGATACCCATCAGGCCGAAGTACTCGGGTGTCACCGAAACCCAGATCGAGGTCGGTTGTGATTTGCCGGGTAGTGTCGGGTCGTCCTCGAGGTCGAAGTTGTTCACGTTCTGCGCGTCCGCGGGCGGCCGCGAATCGGTGAAGGCGACCGCCTGAACGCCGGGAACGGCCTCCGCTTTCGCCTTCAACTCGTCCCAGAACCGGGCGATCCGGCTCGAATCCGGGTATTGCTCGCGAGGTAGCTGGATCGCGCCGGTGAGCACATTGTGGCGATCGATTCCGACCTCGACGCGCTGCAGGCGGACGAGACTCACGAGCAGCAATCCCGCCGCGGCCAGCAACGGCGTGGCCACCGCGAACTCGAGAACGACCAGCGCACGCCGCATCAGCCGCGGGCCCACCGCATCGGTCGAGCGTCCCGAGGACATGCCCTGGGTCGATGTCGTGCCGTGCAGCGATGGAACTAGTCCGAAGAGGAGCGCCGCGCCCGCCGTCGTGGCCGCGAGAAAGAGGAGGACGGGACCGGTAAAGCCGATCTCGGCGCTGCGGGGAATGAATTGGGCGCCTGCCGTGCGGAGCAGGTCGATGCCCGCCACGGCCACACCCAGTCCCACCATCGCGCCACCCACGGCGAGCAGTGCGCTCTCGGAGAGCAGGTGCTGGACCAGGCGTCCCCGCGAAGCGCCGAGCGCGCTGCGCACAGCCAGCTCTCGGCGGCGGCGGGTGATTCGAGCCACCAGGAGGTTTGCGGCGTTGGCGGACGCGATGAGGAGGACGAACGCGACCGCGCCCAGGACCATCGTGAGCGTCGGTCCGACGTCCCGGAGCACGAAGGCTTTGAGATCCATCGCTGACCACGTCGCCTTGGTGTCCTGATACGACGACTGCCAGAGCGGGAAGATCGCCCGGTTGATGGCGCGCAGCTCTTCCGTCGCCAGCGCCCTGGAGGTGTGCTTGCGCAGCCGTCCGAGGGCGACGATGAGGAATGGGCCTCGCCGCGGAGGTGTGTCCCACTGCGCCGCGGTAAAGACCTCGCTCCGCGTCTCGAGCGGCCCGACGGCGCGGGGCAGCACGCCGACGATGGTGTAATCGAGCCCGTCGAGGCTGATGGTCTTTCCAATAGCCTCGGTATCGCCGCCGAGATGGCGCTGGGCGAACCCCTCGGTGACGACGACGCTACGCGGCCCCCCGGGAACCCCGTCACCCTGTACGAACGTCCGGCCACGGAGTGGCGTGATGCCGAGGAGCGAGAAGTATCCCCATGACACGATCCGCGCGTTGATCCGTTCGGCCACGTCGCCCTGGGTGAATGCCATGGTCGCGATGGTGTATCCGGCAACGCGGTCAAACTTCGTCTGCTGGCGCTCGAGGGCGAGATAGTCCGCAACCGAGAAGTGGAACCGGTTGGGCGGCGCGTCGGTGTAGATCCGTACCAGCCGCTCCGGATCGGCATAGGGCAGTGGCTCGATCAGGACGGCATGGATCACGGCGAACATGGCGGTGGTGGCGCCGAGACCCAAGCCGACGGTGAGCACGATGGTCGAGGTGAGAATCGGCGTGCGTACCAGCGCGCGAAGGCTCTGCCTGACGTCGAGGAGCAGGGCGTCCATGGTCGGTCTTCTCTTCGTCATCGGAGTGGCGGGCCCTGGGACCGGGAGCGTGGGAGTGTGACAACGCGAGCGACGAAAGCGTTGACTTTCGGTATCTGTTCGGGTATGGTGTGAACGCACCCGCCGGAGGTCGAAATGCGGTCTGACGGAGAGCTCGAGCACAAACTCGCCACGCTGATGTCGCTTGCCACCGACGATCGGGAGGGCTTGCCGCCACGCCTGCGCCATGCTGGCGCCGCCGGATCGCTCCGGCCGCTCAACATCCGGTACCTGCGGCCGGCACCTGGAACCCGGATGGCGCTCCTCCGGGTTCTGATGACCAACGCCTGCAGCTACAACTGCCACTACTGCCCCATGCGGCGGGATCGCTCGATGCCCCGGACCCTCCTCAAACCCGAGGAGCTGGTGCGGATATTTCTCGGCGCCCACCGGCGCGGGTGGTGTCAGGGACTCTTCGTCACCACCGGAATTCCAGCGCGCCCGGTCAAGGTCGTGGACGATCTCATCACGGCGCTCGAGCTGCTCCGCGAGCGCCATCGATTCACGGGCTACATCCACGTGAAGCTCGTGGCCGGAGCAGAAACGGCGCAGATCGAGCGGCTCACCCAGCTCGCCAGCCGGGTCTCGCTGAACGTCGAAGCCCCATGTGGCGCGAGCCTGTCGGCTATCGCACCGGAAAAGAGCTTCGCGGTCACCACCGGCGATCTCGAGCAGGTGCGCAACCTGGTGATGGCGGAGCGCACGGAGCAGGCGTCGGGAAAGCCCCACGATCCGTTGCATCCCGGCGGCCGCTCGGGCATGACGGTGCAGTTCGTCGTCGGCGCCACGCCCGATTCAGACAAGACCATTCTCGATACATCGGTGCGACTTTCCACGGGCGGCGGCGTCCATCACACGCATTTCAGCGCCTTCCGCCCCATTCGCGACACGCCCATGGAACAGGTCCCCGCCACCCCGGCCCTGCGGGAGCACCGGTTGTATCAGGCGGACTATCTGCTTCGCAGCTACGGGTTCTCCGCCGATGAGGTCGTGTACGAATCCAACGGCAACCTGCCCTTGCGGCTCGATCCCAAGAGCGCGTGGGCATTGGCACACCCGGAGCGCTTTCCGATCGAGGTGGGCTCGGCTTCCTATGAAGAGCTGGTGCGGGTGCCCGGCATCGGTCCCACTGCGGCCACACGCATCGTGGAGCAGCGCGCCACCACGCGATTCGGCGGTCTTCCCGATCTGCGGCGACTCGGTGTCGTCACAACTCGGGCCGGCGGTTTTCTCACGCTTCGTGGCCGGCGGCTTCAAACGGAGCGGTGGACCGAGCAGCTCGGCTTCTGGGCGCCGGAAGAAGATGTCGGCGTGCATCATATGATCTACGAAGTGAGTCCCGGCACGTTCCGATGAGCGGCCCAATTCCCTTCGCGCCAATTGCTGCTCGCCTCCCATCACTCGAATGAGCCGCTGCATCTCCTAGCGCCCGCTCGTCGAAAAGTTACCAATTGACAAGCTGAGCGTTCATTCGCATCGTGGAGGCGTCGCGAGCGGGTTAGAAGACGAGATGGACGCCGGTCGGCGACCATTCCTTCGCGATCTGCCGGTGCATACCGCAGTCAACCCACCGTACTACAACGCAGACAGCGGCGGTCGACAACCGCCCAATCTCGACGCGAGCCGGCTCAATGGGCCGAGGCTCGGTTTGTAGGCGTACCCCGAGGCGCGGGCCGGAGGCATTTCCGGTTATCCGCCCAGCCGGGGCCAGCGGAGCGTCTGTCCGCTCGCGTCTCCCTCTAGCGACAGGAGCCTCCCAATGTCGCGTAAGTGGCTTGTGCTCTCGCTTCTGCTGGCGATCGCGTGCAGCGACCAAACAGACGTGACGGACCCTGAAGCCCCGCAGGAACCCGCGCCGGCCAATGGAGCGTCGGATCAGGAACTCGATTTCAGCTCGCGCGGGTTCTTCGGGGCCCACACGGCGCTCTCGGGGGGCGCCACCACCGTCTTCGACGCCACCTTGAACGCGTTCTCGCTTCCCGCCGCCAACCTGTCGGGCAACGATCTCGCGATCCACGACGTGGGTGACGTGCAATTCGAGGTCGAGTTCGAGCCCGAGAACGGCCTCGGACCCGTGTTCGACAACGTCTCCTGCGAGGAGTGCCACATCGGAGACGGCCGAGGCACACCTCCGGATGACGGCGTGTCGTTTTCCTCGTTCCTCTTCCGCGGCAGTGTGAACGGTGTCGGCCCGCACGGCGGTCCCAATCCGATCCCGGGCTTCGGCGGCCAGATCCAGCTCCGCGCGATTCCCGACTTGAAGCCCGAGGCATACGCGAAGATCACCTATACGGACTCGACCGGGACGTTCGCCGACGGGTCGAAGTTCACCCTTCGCGTGCCCCACTATGCCCTGACCGGCGGCTACGCCGCACTCCCGGCAGGCATCCTGACTTCACCCCGCACAGCGCCGGCGGTGTTCGGCCTCGGGTTGCTCGAGGCGGTGCCCGAGTGGGATATCCGCGCCCTGGCGGATCCGTGGGACCGCAATCGTGACGGCGTGTCGGGTCGGGCGAATAATGTGTGGAATGGCATCAAGCAACGCACAGAGCTCGGCCGGTTTGGGTGGAAGGCCAATCAACCGAACCTCCTCCAGCAGGCCGCTGGTGCGTACAACGGCGACATGGGCATTACCTCCACGATCTTCCCTGCGGAAGCGTGCGAAGGTCAGTATCCCGAGTGCGGCGCCCATGCGCCGGAGATCGACATCAAACTGGTGCAGGCTGTCGCTTTCTATACCCAGACGCTGGGTGTACCGGCGCGCCGAGCGCTCGACGATCGCCAGGCCCAACAGGGTGAGCGTCTCTTCTACGCGGCGGGTTGCAACGCCTGTCACGCGCCGACGCTCCGGACCGGCGTGCTGCGGGGCGTCCGGGCGGTCTCCGGCCAGGTGATCCACCCCTACACCGACCTGCTGCTCCACGACATGGGGGCTGGTCTGGCCGATGGGCGCAGCGATTTCCTCGCGTCGGGTCGCGAATGGCGGACCCCGCCGCTCTGGGGCGTGGGACTCATCGAGACCGTCAACTCGCACCCCAATCTTCTGCACGACGGGCGGGCGCGCAGCATGATCGAGGCGGTCATGTGGCATGGCGGCGAGGCGACGAACGCACGCGAACGGGTGCGCCGCATGCCCGCGACCGACCGGGATGCGCTCGTGGCGTTCCTGAAATCACTGTGATGGCCGCCTCATCCTTCGCATGTCGATGAGGATCGCGGCGGGCGTCACCGGGCCGCCGAGAAAGTCGTGCACAACTTCACGGGTGGGCCGCTCGAGTCCGAAGCGGAAGAGGCGCGATGCGACCCATCCGTACCAGGTGGAATCGCCCGTGGCAAAGGCGCCGTGCTGCTCAACGGTGCGGGCGCGGATGGCCGCGATGAGGATCGCGCCGGCGGCGTAGTTCATCATGTAGCCCGGCTCGTCGATCAGCTGTCCGCGCATCGCCCACCACGACACTTCCCGGTGAGGGCGAATGTGCAGGTAGTCGCGCGTGAGACCGGCCCAGATCTCGTTCGGGTCGAGCGCCGGGTCTCGGAGAAGGCGCGTCTCGAACAACGCCCACGCGACGTCCATGACGATCGTCGCGTAGCGTCCCCGTAGTCCCTCCGCGAGCGGGACGGAGTCGCCGAGCCAGCGCTGCTGCCACGCCGGCTCCGCGACATCCAGTGCCACGAAGTCGCCGAGCGCCTCGCTGAACGGATCGCTGTTGGGCCAGTCGGCGAACGCGGGGCGGGTGTGGATCGCCGCGATGTGGATCGCGTGCCCGGTCTCGTGGAGCAGCTCGGCGAGGTTGTCGAGTCCGCCTTCCCGATAGGTCGCGAACACCCATGGTTCCGCCGGACTCCAGCGGCCGTTCTCCAGCCGCGCTCTCCTCCCAAATGTGGTGTACGCCACCGGCGTCTTGCCCTCGCGTGGGGCGAGATCGAACCGCACGCCGAGAGCCGCCGGATCCGCGCCGAGCGCGGCAAACACCTCGGCGTTGAGGCGCGTGAGCCTCGACGCTGGAATTCGGGAGCCCAGCGCGCGGCTGGCCTGGCCGGCGGCATGGAACCAGTCCCACGGCTCCACCAACGAGTCATGTGTCGCGTCGCGCCAGGTCTCGAGGATTCTCGTAAGCCATCGCTCGAGCGAATCGGGCGGAACGCCCGACGCGCGCGCCTGACGTTCGGCGGAGGTCTCCCCCGCCCCGCGGGGGCGCACCTCGAGGTCGATGAGGCGCCGGTAGGGACTGCCCGGCCCTCCGTCGCCATCCACGCTCCGCCACACCGGCTCAAGCGCGAGGAAGAGACGGCGTCGTTCCGCCGAATCCGCCGTCTGTCCCATCCTCCCCAGCACCGTCAGCCGATCGAGCGTGTCGCTTCCCGCCACGACGTGATGCTGGGCCCACCCGTAACAGGCGTAGAGTCGTGCCCGGAGCGAATTGAGCTCAGTTATGGCGGCGGGATCGTACCCGCAGTCCGGCCGGGTCTCCGCCGACGATGCCGATTGCCCACCTCCGGTCCCCAGTGGACCGATGTCGCGTGCGAGCGTCGCGCGCATCGTCGCGAGGGCGCGAGCATCATCGGGGACGAGCCGGGAGGAATCCACGGCGGCGAGCCGTGCCACCACGGACGCGCGCAGCTCATCGTGCCGCCGGGCGAGGACATCCAGGGGAACACTGTCCGAGGTCCGGATGAGTCCAGCGGCACCTGTCACGTCGTACCGGTCACGCAGCTCTCGCAGGTCGGCGTAGGCGGATTCGGCGGCGGCGATGTCCCCGATCGGAGCCGGTCGCGCGGGGGGCGCCGCGGCCGGAGCGCAGGCGACGAGCACCGCGACACAGGCGATACTACTGTTTCTCATGCTCCGGCGTATGGAGATCACGCGCCGACTTCTCCTCGAGGCTCCATGGTAGACGACGTCGAACCGACAAAGGAGCACCGCGACTCCATGGTGCGGAAGGGCCGGTGAGCCGGCGGCCAGGCTGCCTGCTGCTCGTCCTGTCCGGGATGCTGTGCCTCCTGGCGGTGTGGGTCCTGTTGCCGCCGTTCACCTACCCGGCGCTCGTGCTCGCGGTCGGTGCACCCGAGGTGGGGGTGTGGATCATCCTCGTGAGCCTCATTATCGTCGGGCTCGCACGGCGGGAGAACGGACGAGCGCGCACCGCCGGACCCACGTGGCTGTTCGCGGCGGCGGCCATCGCCTTCTCGGCGGTCCCTTTGATTCAATTTCCGTCCACCGCGCGCCGGTTCGATGAAACCATGCGCGCGGTGCTGGGTCCCGGTTATTTCACCGGTCTTCCTGCCGCCACGCGAGCGCGCATGCGTGCGCGTCCCCTCGATCCTCTCGATCTGTTTGCCGGACTTCGTGCCGGGCCGTCACGCGTGACGCGAGGCATTCCTTTCGCAGTAAACGACGGTGTGCGGCTCACGATGGATGTGTATCGTCCCGCCTCGCCGGGCAGTTATCCCGCCGTCGTCCAGGTCTACGGTGGAGCATGGCAGCGAGGAACACCGGCGGACAACGGGACGTTCGCCTCGTACCTCGCGTCGCACGGGTATGTCGTCTTCGCCATCGACTACCGCCATGCGCCGCGATGGCCGTGGCCGGCACAGCTCGCCGACGTGCGCGCGGCGCTGAGCTGGATCGGCGAGCACGGGAAGGAGCACGACGCCGACACCGGCCGGTTGGCGATCCTGGGCCGGTCGTCTGGGGCCCAGATCGCGATGGTGGCGGCGTTCGCGCCGGGCGCGCCGCCGGTCCGCGCCGTCGTGAGCTATTACGGCCCGGTGGATCTGATCGAAGGCTATCGGCGTCCGCCGCGGCCGGATCCATTGGACGTGCGAATGATCGAAGAAGCGTTCCTGGGCGGGTCTCCCGATGCGGTGAGGGAGCGATATCAGGAGGCATCGCCCATTACCTATGTCGTGCGACAGCTTCCGCCGACGCTGCTCATCTATGGCAAGCGCGACCACGTCGTGGAGGCCCGATTTGGCGCCATGCTGCACCGGCGGCTTCAGGCGACGGGGACTACATCGATCTTTCTCGAGATTCCCTGGGCCGAACACGCGTTCGATGCCGTGAGCGGCGGCCCCAGCGCCCAACTCGCTCTCTTCTACACGGAGCGGTTTCTCGCGTGGGCTACCAGTCCCGGGTCTCCCCGACCTTGAGGATCCAGGCCCGGTCCGGCCAGAGCCCCAGACGTTCGGCCTCGGCCTGGAACCGTTGGGGTGGCTCGTCGACCGGCTCGTCCGCGAGATCGAACGTGCCGAAGTGCATGGCCACGAGGCGCCGCGCCCGGGCATCGAGGCCGAGCCGCACCGCCTCTTCGGGTGTCGTGTGCACGGGGTGCATCATGGCAGCGGGGCGATAGGCGCCGATCGGGACCGTCGCGAGATCGATGGGGCCCAGACGCTCACCGATGGTCGCGAAGTCGTCCGAGTAACCCGTGTCGCCCGCGAAATAGAAGCGGCGGCTCGGCCCGCTCACGATCCAGCCTCCCCATCGGCGTCGATTCCCGTCGAACAGCGACCGGCCGGAGAAATGCCGCGCAGGCACGGCCTGAATCCGCACCCCGTCGCGCTCGAGCGCCTGCCACCAGTCCAGTTCGACCGCCTCTCCTCCTACCCGATGGACCCACTCGCCGAGGCCCACTGGCACGATGAAGCGAATGCCCCGACGGGCCAGCGCTCTCACGCTCGCCAGATCCGTGTGGTCGTAGTGATCGTGCGACAGCAGCACGAAGTCCACGGCAGGCAGTGCGTCGAGCGGCACTCCCGGCGGCACCAGGCGAGGCGGACCGGCACAGGCGAGCGGGCTCGCGCGCTTCGAGAACATCGGGTCGGTGAGAAAGGTCGCCCCGTCCATCCTCACCAGAAATGCCGAATGCCCGATCCACGTGAGGCTGGGACTGCGTGCCATCGCGGCGGAATCGAAGGGGACCGTTGGCGCGGCTCCCGGACGAGGCGCGAGCGAGACCTTGATGCGGCGGCCGAAGAACCCCAGCGCGCCGAGCAACCCCAGGTGTCCGGGCCGCCGATCGTCTGTGGCCGGTGCGGTCTCCCGCCTGGCGCCGACAGTGCGGCGACGCCACCACCACCAGTAGATCGCCGCATTCAGACCAATGACGAGCGCGCCGAGGGCGAGCTGGATCCCTCGCGTCAGACCCGATGGATAGATCGCGGCGGTGAGATAGTGCTCGATGAAACCGCCTTCGTACCCTGCTCCACCTCCCCGCCGCCGCAGATACTGCTCGAGCGGCGTGAGTGGACAGCGGCCCGCGGTGAACTCGATCAGGGCTCCCCACAAGGCGGCTGGGAGGTGGACGGCGGCGAGCCGCCGCCAGCGGAGCACCAGGAGCCCGCCCAGCGTGACGAACAGGATGAAACACAGATGGAGAACGAGCACCAGATCGGCGAGCAGGCGATAGGGCATGCCCGCAATATGTCACGCCTGGCCGCGCACGCCTCTCCATGCCCGCTCGATCAGCACGCGTATGGTGGCCTTCCAGTCTTCGTCGTCGGGTGACGCCTTCCACGCCGGCGTGGCTGCTCGAATGTCATCGAGGGTGAGTCGCTCCTGAACCTGGTCGAGGGTCTTTCCCTCGAGGGCCATCGCGGTCGCTCTCGTCGTAGCCGCCTCGAGCAGCGCGCGTACCTGCCTGGTATAGGTGTGATCGTGAAAGACGGGCCCGTGACCGGGGACGAGTGTCGCGAGCTGCATCGTTTCGATCTTGCGGAGCACATCGATCCACGGAACCGGATTCGAAGCGCCGGTGAAGGGGAACGGGGCCTGCACCAGGATGTCTCCCGCGAAGAGAATGCGCTCCTCCGGAAGGAACAGGGTCACGTCGTGCGGGCTGTTCGCCCGGCCCCAGTCGTGAAGCACGATGGTCCGGTTGCCCATGCGCAGGATCAGCTCGTTATCGAATACGAGGTTCGGCTCCACCATCTTGAGCGAGGCGAGCTCCTCGAGCTCGTTCTTCCGCTGCCGCACGTACGTCGCCTTCCTGTTCCGGTCTTCAGCCGACAGCGCGGTCCCCGCGCTGTCCTTTCCACTCTTCACCTCGGCTTCGAGGGCCGCGAGCGATGCGCGGCGGGCGGACGTGGGTGCGGTGGACATCCGGGCCCAGAAGACGGTGTTGAGCGCGATGAAGTCGCGAGTCTGGCGCTCGCTGACGATCGTCACGTCCGGCCACGCTTCGCGGTAGGCAATGCCGCCATTGTTGTGGTCGAAATGCCAATGGGTATAAGCGAGGTATCGGACCGGCTTGGGGGTCACCGATTTGATGAGGGCGATATCGGCCCGAGCGCGGGACGGGAGGTAGGTCGCGTCGAGGACGAAGACGCCGTCGTCCCCCACGATGACGCCGGTATTTCCGTGGGGCCACTCGTCGGTGGCGTTGTCGTGGATGATGACGTAGACGCCGGCGGCGATGCGCTCCATGCGGGCGGTGCTGTCCTTGACCTGAGCGTCGGCTGGCGCAGACGAAAACACGAGGGCGAGGGCGAGAGCGGCCGCACACGGCCGTTCGCCGCCGCGGTGACGGTAGCACAGTTTCAAGAGGAGACTCCGTGTGTGGGGCTTCTCTCCCCGTACGGAGTGGGGGCAGCTGGGGTTCCGGCTCCCTAGGGGTGGGGTGCGACCTCGGTGGGCTGCCCTGGTGGAAGCCAGACGAGCCGGTCACCGAGTCCCGCGGCCCTGAATGCCCGGTCGATATCGGCCCGCGACTCCGAGAAGTGTTTCCATCCGGCATAGTGAAGCGGGACGATCCTCGCGCCCTCCAGTGCGTGCGCTGCCTCGACAGCTTCCTCCGCGGTCATGGTGAGGTTCCACGGTCCCACCGCGTCAACCCGAGCGGCACCCATGAACAGCACGGCGACACCCACGGAGAAGCGCGAGGCCACCTCCGCGATCCCCTCGTACCACACCGTATCACCCGAGACATACATGGCACGCGGATCGCCCTGGGCCTCGAGAGCAAATCCGATCACCGGGCCGCGATCCATGTGCGCGGGTCCGTGCCGGGCGGGAGTGCCGGTGACCCGCACCGGTCCTCCGGCGCCTCGGAGCTCGACCGATTGCCACGGAGCGAGCGCCTCAGAACGCCCGTTCAGGCGCTCGACCGCGGCCGCCGTGGTGAGAACCCGGTCGGCGCTCCCGAGAACCTCACGACCGGCGCGATCCAGATTGTCGAAGTGGTGGTCGTGACTCAGGAGGACCGCATCAATGTGTCCGAGGTCCGCGGCGGGGATGGCCGGGCCCTCGGTCTTCTCCAGGACATACGTACCGGATCGGATCTCGGCCCCCACGGGATCGAAAGTCGGATCGGTGAGCAGTCGCAGCCCCGCGACCTCGATGAGCACCGTGGGGCCGCCGATGTACGTGAGACGCAGCGGTGCGCGTGCCGGCGTCATCCCGATACGGTGGCCCGGATGCGGGACAGCTGGCGAAGGTGTGCCAGATCGTGGCCGGCATGGATGTTTCTCATGAAGCCGAGGCTCTCCTCGCCGCGCTCGTTGTGGACGCCGACACGACGCAGGTCTGCCTCGGTCAGGCCCGCCCACAGTCGCAGATTGACCCTCCGGATCAGCGCGAATTGCTCGAGCGCGTCGGTGAACGGTACTTCGCGGTAGCGGAGACGGTCGACCCACACATCCTGATCGTATCCGACCAGCTGCGGCCGGTCCTGGGCCAGGACCATGCGGAGGCGGACGCCGACCACCATCTCGGCGTCACCCAGGTGCTGGACCACGTCGCGGATCGACCATTTGCCCGGCAGTTCGGGCGTCTCGATCTGCGCTGGAGTGAGGCCGGACACGACGACGGAGATCGTGGCCGGCGTGGAGCGAAGCACGTCCAGCGGATCGCGCTTTCCCAGCAGCTCGAGCAGGGCGGCGGTGTAGGCCCCGGCTCCGGTGACGGCAGAGGTTGCGGTGGCGGAGAGTACGGACATGGACATCCTCGCGAGGGAGATATGACACAACGGTGGAGCCGGAGGGAAAGTTACGCCCTATCGTCGCCTGGACCTACCGGTCCGGACCGGCGCGGTACACGGTCACACCGCCCAGCAGTGTCCGCAGGACCTTCACGGTGTGAATCTCGTTGACGGGGATCTCGAAGAGATTCCGATCGAGCACCACGAGATCGGCGAGCTTCCCCACCTCGATGGACCCGGTCTCACGGTCCAGTCGATCGGCGTAGGCCGCGTTGATCGTGTACATCGCGATCATCGTCGCGAGGTCCACACGCTCCGCCGGATTCCATGGCGCCATCCTGGGACGATCGGGGTCGAGATGCGTCACGCCCATCTCGATCGCGTCGAGCGGGTTGAGCGACGACACCGACCAGTCGCTCCCTCCCGAGACGACCGCGCCCGTCCGCACCACGCTGGCAATGGGATACAGCCATCGCGATCGTGCGGGGCCGAGCGCCGGCTCGGTAAGCTTCGTGATGTACTCGTCGCCGTTGGTCCAATACGGCTGGAAGTTGGCCACCACGCCGAGCTGTCCGAACCGCGGGATATCGGCGGGGTCGATCAGCACGAGGTGCGCGATCGAGTGCCGGCTATCACGAATTCCGTTCGTATGCCGCGCTCGCTCGAACGCATCGAGCGTCATCCGGATCGCCCGGTCGCCGATGGCGTGCACGTGGACCTGAAATCCGTCACGGTCGAGATCGGCGACCATGCGGTCGAGCGTCTGGTCGGTGTAGGTGGGTGTCCCCGCGTCCCCATGACGGTCGAGATAGGGCTTCAGCAGGGCGGCGGTGCCGCTTTCGATGGCCCCGTCGGCGTACAGTTTGACGGCGCTCGGCCGGACGTGGTTGGAGGCGAATCGCGTCCGCCATTCGCGCAGGCGCGGCAGCAGACTGGCGCTCACGGTATCGCCGCCGATGTCCATCGCCGCGACGACGCGGACCGTCAACGTGCCGGCTCTGTCCGCCCGGGCATAGGTCTCGAGATCGGTGAGCCTCTCGTCGGCCGCGAACATGCTGGTGATGCCGAACGCGTTGGCCTGCTGCACGGCGCTCAGGAGACCCGCCGAGTACTCGGCGGCGGTGTGCTCGGGTACGCTGTCCGCGACCAGGGCGATCGCGTCTTCCCTCAGCGTGCCGCTCGCCTCTCCGGTCCGGGGGTCACGCTCGATGCGGCCGTTCGGCGGATCCGGTGTGTCGCGGGTAATGCCCGCAAGCGCGAGTGCCCGTGAATTCACCCACGCGGAGTGACCGTCGGCCGCGTAGATGAAGGCGGGACGGTCGGGGACCGCGCGATCGAGCAGCGTTTTCGAGGGATTGCCGTTCGGGAACAGCGGCAGCTCCCAGCCGGCGCCGCGGACCCAGGGAAGATCGGGGTGCGCCGCGGCATATGCGGCGACCGTATCGACGACAGCCTGTGCCGTCGCGGCGCCGTACAGCCGGACATCGAAAATCTCGACGCCGCTGATGACGGGATGGACGTGCGCGTCCTGGAAGCCCGGCAGGAGCATGGCACCGCGAAGATCGATGACCTCGGTGGCCGGTCCGATCAGATCTGCGGGAGGGCTCTCCATGCCGACGTACACGATCCGGCCCTTCCGCACGGCAACCGTTCGCGCCCAGCTCCGGGCGGCGTCCACCGTGTATACGGTGCCTCCCCGAAGCACCAGATCGGCAGGCCCCTCACGGTTGTCGACACCGCCCGGGGAGCGTGAGCACGCGGTGACCCCCACGACACCCGCGAAAGCGGCCCAAAGCGCCGCACGAGCTACCACGCGATTCCGTAGTCTTCGCCGTGGTTGCTCGATGCCCCCCACATCGTGCTGTGTACATGGTCGAACAGGATCCCGTTGATCGGCCCGGATGTGCGGTTCTGGAACTCCAGTTTGTACCCCATCCGCTCCAGCGCCGTGCGGACGCTGTCCGGGGTGGACGACGCGAGCAGCAGGCCGCCGGGTCGCGACTCGTGATCGCCGAACGACGACCGCATCTGGTCGCTGTTGATGTTGGGCGCTTCCGCCGCCGCCTGCGGCGTCATGCCGAACTCGACGATGTCGAGGAACCACTGCAACAGGTTCTGGTCCTGCGCATCGCCACCCTGCACGGCGAATGAGAGGAAAGGACGCTCGTCCTTCATCGCCAGCGTGGGAGTCAGCGTCACCCGGGGATGCTTCCCCGGCTCGATCACGTTGTAGGGACCATCCTCGGCGCGGGTCACGAAGCTCTGGGCCCGCTGGCTCAGGCCCACACCCGTCTTTCCCGCGATCACGGCGGGAACCCAGCCGCCGCTCGGCGTCACCGAGACGACCCATCCCTTCTCGTCGGCGGCTTCGATCGAGGTCGTGCCGGCGTGGAACTGGGCGCGAAATGCCGAGTCGGTGATACCCATCTTGGTCAGCGAGTCGGCGGCTGGAACCGGCGTCCACGACGCGAGAAGTGAAGCGAAGGGGTTGGTGCCGCCCTGGTAGGGATACGGGTCACCCGGCTTGACGGTGCTGTCGTTGCGAGTCCAGTCGATCTCGGCGTAACGGGCCTTGGCGTATTCCTTGGAGAGCAATCCCTTCACCGGCTCCTCCGGCGGGAAGTAGGGATCGCCGTAGTAGAAGTCGCGGTCGGCGTACGCCAGGT
Organism: Gemmatimonadales bacterium; assembly: GCA_036559745.1. GTDB lineage: Bacteria > Gemmatimonadota > Gemmatimonadetes > Gemmatimonadales > GWC2-71-9 > CAVVWJ01. The sequence goes on from DATBSO010000043.1 coordinate 30,119, forward strand.
TCATCGCCTGATAGAGCGTGTGGACGTACATCGGCGAGTTGTAACCCATCGCCTTGAGATCGGCCTGCTCCAGAATGTTGAGCGCCTGCAGCATCACCGGACCTTGCTGCCAGATGGGAAGCTTGTAGACGGTGATTCCCTTGTACGTCGTGCTGAGCGGCTCTTCGATGTGCACTTTCCAGGCGGCCAGGTCGGCCATCGTGATCAGTCCGCCCTCCTCTTGCACCCCCCGGACGAGCTCGCGCGCGATGTCTCCCTTATAGAAGCGGTCGTACGCGGCGTAGATGGCCTGTTTCCGGGTCTTCCCCGCCTTGAGCGCGGCCCGCTCCGCGGCGACCAGCTTCCGAAGCGTCGCGGCGAGATCCGTCTGCACGAACATCTCGCCCGCTTCCGGCGCCTCGCGAGCTTGCCCCGCGTGCGGCAGAAAGACCGCGCGGGAGTACTTCCACTTCTTGATCTCGTCCTTGTTCCGCTCGATGGAGTTGGCGGTTTCGGCCTCGATGGGGTACCCATCGGCCATCTGAATCGCCGGCCCCAGAACGTCGGCGAGCGACAACGTTCCGTACTCCGCCAGCATCGTGAGCAGGCCACCCGGCGTCCCCGGTGTGACGGCCGCGAGCGGGCCATACTCCGGGGGATAGCGATACCCGTGCGAGCGGTAGTACTCGGCGGTCGCCCCGGTTGGGGCCACGCCAAGGGCGTTGATTCCGATGACCTTCTTGAGGGTCGGATGGTAGATCAATACCTGAGTCTCGCCGCCCCAGGAGAGGACGTCCCACATGGTGGTGACGGCTCCCAGCATCGCGCACGCGGCATCCACGGCGTTCCCACCCTTCGCGTACATCATGGCGCCGGCGGTCGCGCCGAGCGGTTTGCCGGTGATCGCGAGCCAGTGCCTGGCGTGGAGGGGTGGCTTCTGGGTTTGCTGCGCGGGAAGCGGCGCCGGAGATACGCATAGCAATCCAGCGAGGAGACAGATCGTCATGCGTCTGGACGTCATGGTCATCTCCCGACCAGCGTCTGGATGAGGACGCCGAAGCCACCGAGCAGGATCATCGTACCGATGACGACCGCGACACGGCGGGAGAGCGCTGGAGTACGTCCGACGCGGATCACGAGCGGCAGGTGAATCGATGCGCTCGCGAGAGACGCGAGGATCGCCCCGTTCCCGGCGACGTCCGGCGCAATCTGGCCGGCGACGGCGAGGTTGGCCGCGGACGCGACCGCGCTGGCGCTCGAAATGAAGCCTCCCAGTGCGCTCACCACGTAGAAGCCTGCCTGGCCGAACGCCCGCTGTGCCAGCGTCCCAGCGACCGCCAAGAGGAGGAACATCACGCCAAAACGAAGGGCGGAGCTGAGCGAGAAGGGTGAGGTCATCTTCGGAATCTCTCCTCCTCTCGCGTCGGCACGCTCCCGTCGGAAGAGCGTCGCCGCCGCGGCGCCCGCCAGCATCAGCAGGAGGGTCGGTGCAGCGCTCCAGAGCGCCGAAGGCGCCAAAACCCCGAGAATGACCGCGTTCCGGACCAGCATGGCGGCGGTCGCGAGGATGACGCCGCGCCTGGTGACTTCCACGAGCTTTCCGCTGGCCTGGTGCACGCGGTCGGCAAGCTCGGTGACCGTCACCGTACTGTTGATCAGTCCGCCGAGAAACCCGGTCAGCTCCAGTCCGCGAGCGCCGTACATCTTGAGCAGGACGTAGTTGGCGAATCCAAGGGCAGCGACCAGGATGACCGTGATCCACACCGCCCGCGGACTGATGAGGCTCCAGGGATCTATCGTGCCTTCGGGAAGCACGGGGTACACGATGAACGCAAGGATGGCGAACAGGATCGCCGAGCGCAGCTCCGATTCCGTGAGCGCTCGGCTGAAGCCGGTGAGCGGCTGCTTCCACGCCAGCAGCGCGGCCGTTACCACGCCTAAAGCCGTCGGCGTGAACGTCTGGCCATGTCCGGCCAGGACGCCGGCAAAGGCGATCAGCGCCAGCGCTGCCGAGGTGGTGATCTCGGCGCCCTCGCCGGTACGGATCGTCTCCATGTTGAGAAGGATGATGAGAATGCCGACCAATCCCAGCGCCACAAGGGAGTAGGACTGCCCCAGCATGCCGCCGACCGCCCCGAGGACGGAGACGAACGCGAAGGTGCGAAGTCCGGCCTCCTTCTGCCGCCGCTCCCGCTCGATCCCGACGAAGAGGCCGATGGCGAGAGCGAGCGTCAGCCGGGCCAGCGTGGGGAGATACGGCCATGAGGAGAGGTCGATTTGCATGGGCAGAGTATAGCTCGCGATGCCCCCGGAGCCCAAACCGTGCGGATGCGTTCCAGGCTAGCCCTGCCGCCTCCGGTACAGTCCATCGAACGCGGCCGACCAGGTCTTCCCGTCGTCCGGCGATGTTTCCCAATACTGACGAACGGTGCTGTCGGGGTTGTGGTGGAAGCTGAGGCGGTTGAGAAGGCGGGTACCATCAGCCTGGGGGGTGGTCCCTTCGAGTGTCAGCGTCGTGCCGTCGAAGTCGCCGGTAAGGTAGAGCGCATTGCCGCTGTTCGAGACCCACATCTGGTGCCACTTCCCGTCACGGCGGTCGTAAAACGTGAAGCTCTGACCGGTGCCACCTCGCGCGCCCTTCCAGTGCTCGTGGATGACACATCCCTCCTCTTCCAGTGTCACGAGGTTGTGGCCTGCGGGTTGGCCGCCGCTGGTCACGTCCCAGTCACCCTGCCAATAGTCGAACCGTCGGAATTCCGGGCTATCGCACTTGGGGAGCTTGGCGCCGCCCTGCGCCGCCGCGACCGTCGTTGCGGCGAGTGTGAGGACGGTGACGAGGACCAGGCCGGGGATACGTGAAGGGTACTCCATGGCGGCTCCGGAGTGGGTGGATGACGGCGGTCGAGGGGGGGAGACGATGAGGGGGAATCCCTCAGCACGCCGGGCAGCGTACTGCGCCTTGCAACGCCCGCGACGGGTGATAGACTCCATTGTGTAAGTAAATGATGGAAAAGGTGATGCACATCACCTTGCGGCGCCCACAACCCATACCCGCCTCCCCGCGAAGGCGTTGATGTCTGATGAACTGGTGATGCGAGTCCCCACTCCAGACAGGAAGACGCCGCAACGGGATCTCCTCGATCTCGTGGCGCGGGCCACCCAGGACCTGATCTGGGACTGGGATCTCCCTGGACAGCGGGTGAGCTGGGCCGGCGTGACCTATCCGTTCTTCGGATGCGAGCCCGAGGAAATCGCGAGCACCGAGGGAGACGACTATCGGTCATGGGCGGCCCGGGTCCACCCTGACGATCTCGCGGCGACGGAGGCCGCTTCCACCATGGCGCTGCGGGGTGGCGCCGACGCGTGGGAGCATGAATACCGGTTCAGACGCGCCGACGGGACATGGGCTCGCGTGCTCGAGCGCGCGACCATCGTGCGAGACCCGAGCGGGGAACCGTTCCGGGTCGTCGGCGCGCTGCGGGACATCTCCCGGCAGCTTGAAAACGACGAAGCCAGAACCCGCCTTGCCGCGATCGTCACCCACTCCAGCGACGCGATCATCGGCAAGACGCTCGAGGGGACGGTAACCAACTGGAACGCGGCAGCGGAGCGCCTGTTCGGATATCCCGCCGCGGAGATGGTCGGCCAATCGATCTACAAGTTGATTCCCGAAGAGCTCCACCAGGCGGAGCGCGAGCTTCTCGATCAGATACGCCGCGGTGCGCGCGTCGAGATCGCCGAGACCGAGCGCATCAGGAAAGACGGCAGCCGCATCTACGTCAACATCAGCGTCTCGCCGATTTGGGATAGCTCGGGTCGACTGGTCGGCGCGTCGTCCATCAAGCGCGATGTAACGGCCAAGAAGCAGGCCCAGGAGGAGCTCCGGCGTCGCGAGGAGCGTTACCGGGCCCTTGTCACCGCGACATCCTCGCTGGTGTGGGAGGCCGATCCGGAGGGAAGATTCCTGGCGCCTCAGCGTGCGTGGGAGGAGTACACCGGGCAGTCGTGGACCGAACAGTGCACCTTCGGGTGGCTCCAGGCATTCCATCCCGACGACCGCGGCCCGGTAGGAGCCTCCTGGGCCGCCGCCTGTGATGCCGGGAGCACGTTCGAGTCGCGCGGGCTCATCTGGAGTGCTGCACGGCGGGCCTATCGTCATGTTCTGATCCGGGCCGTTCCGATCCTCGACGCCGAAAACCATGTCCGGGAATGGATCGGCACGCTCACGGACATCGAAGACCACTGGCTTACCGAGGAGCGCCTGCGGCAGGCTGAGCGCATGGAGGTCGTCGGACGCCTCGCCGGCGGGATCGCCCACGAAGTGAACAACCAGATGACGGTCGTCCTCGGCGCTGCGGGCTTTCTGGTCCCCGAGGTGCACAGTGATCGCGCGCGCGAAGACGTCGAGTCCATCCGGCGCGCCGCCCAGCGAACGGCCACCATTACCCGGCAGCTGCTTGCGTACAGCAGGCGGCAGATGCTCCAGCCGCAGCTCGTCGATCTCAATGCGGTCACCGCGAGCCTCCAGCCGATGCTCCAGCGAGCGCTGAGCGAGACGGTGACGCTCACCCTCGAGCTCGCTCCCGGCCTGGATCGGGTCAATGCGGACCCTGGGCAACTCGAGATGGTCCTTCTCAATCTCGTGCTCAACGCCCGTGATGCGATGCCGAACGGCGGCGCAGTATGGATCGGGACGTCCACTGCCCAAGTCGATGCGGAATTTGCGGAGTCACAAGCGTACGACGACGCCGAGCCTGGCACGTATGCGATGTTGACCGTCAGCGATACCGGAGAAGGGATGCCGCCCGAGACGCTCCGCCACGTCTTCGAGCCCTTCTTCACGACGAAGGATGTCGGGGAAGGCACCGGGTTGGGCCTGGCGACGGTGTACGGAATCGTCAGGCAGAGCGGCGGTTTCATCTCCGTCGCGAGTCAGCCGGGGCACGGCACCACGTTCCGGATCTATCTCCCGCTGGCCGACACGGCGGCGGTCGCCAATCCCGTGCCCGAGCCCCCGCCTGTAGAAGGTGGCCACGAGACGATTCTGGTGGTGGAGGACGAGACGAATGTGCGGGCCTTTCTCGCCCGCGCGCTTCGTGAGTTCGGGTACACGGTGATCGAGGCGGCGGATGGCGCAGAAGGACTCGATTGCGTCGCCGCTCGCGCCGGTCGCGTCGACCTGATCATCACGGACATCGTCATGCCGGGCGTCGGAGGGCGAGAGTTTGCCGAGCAGGTGTTGAGCCGTTATCCCTCGGTCCGGGTGCTGCTCATTTCCGGCTACCCGGGCCGCCAGGAGGCCGAGGAAGGTCGCGACCCAGAAGACGGCGTGGAGTTTCTGCAGAAACCTGTGGCGCCGATGGACCTGGGCCGAAAGGTCCGGGAGATGCTGGACCCGAAATAGGCGCTATGTTCCAATCGAGCCTTCCGGCTCGTTCTCCATTCATCCCGGTGTTGAGAAGAGATCATGCGGCAGACGAGTGACGCCCCACCGCGTCCCAGGCTCGCCTACCGGGTCGGCGTCACGGGCCATCGCACCCTGTCGGCGGCCATCCGGCGTGACCTGCACGAGGGTATTGCCGCGCTTCTCGAGCACCTGCGCGACACCGTGTTGGACATCCGGAAGCAAAACGCCGCGGTCTACTCCACCGACCCCGCGTCCCTCGTTCTGGTTTCGCCGCTCGCGCGCGGCGCGGACCGGCTCGTTGCCCGGCGGGCCACCGCGCTCGGCTTCGAGCTCGATGTTCCCACCCCGTACGACCTGACCGAGACCGACCCCCGCATAGCCGATCCCGAGACCCCGGCCGGAAAGCTCTACCGGTCGGCCCGCGCGCGCTTCGTGCTCGACGGTCTGCACGGCGACGTCCAATCGTATGTCGAGGTCGGGCGTCGCGTGGTCTGGAACTCCGACCTTCTCATCGCCATCTGGGACGGGCGACCCGCCGCCGGACCGGGAGGAACGGCGGAGATCGTACGGCTCGCGCGTGAGCACGATGTCCCCGTCGTTCACTTTCACACCGAAAGAGTCGGGACGATCACGCTGTACGCCGGGCCCGATCCGGTCGAGGCGTCCAGCGTCGAGGAGCTGTTTCCCAGAATCACGCGGCTGCTCGATCTCGCCCTGGTACCACCTGGCTCGGAGGACGGCGCCGGCGGTCATCGGGCCTCCAACCTCCTCCACAAGTACTTCGAGGAGACCCCGCCGTGGCTGGTGACGCGTCTCCTGGTGGGCAAGACGTACGCGACCGTGACCGGTCTCCTCGGCCTTCCGGCGAGGATCGCTTTCCCCTCGCTGCCCCGGCACTGCGTGGAGGCCAGCCGACGAGCGTGGCGGGAAGATTGGTCGAAGGCGGACGTGCCGTCGTGGCTCACCAACCAGGTCGAAGACAGGCTGCTCGGGCACTTCGCCTGGGCGAATCATCTCTCGATCCTGTATGCGATCCGCTATCGGTCGGTGTTCTTCTGGATCTACTGCCTGGCCGTGCTCGCGGTCGGTTCGGCTGTCGCCGGGCATCTGCACGAGGTGCGTGCAGGCAAGGTTCGAGCGGCCTGGATGGCCGCCAGATGCGAAGCCGGCCAGGCGAACGCGGGGACGCATGAATGCAATGTTCTCGGGGAGCGCCTCCAGACCGAAAAACGTGCAGCCCGCGGGTGGAGCGGATGGGAGTTCGCCCTGCTTGCCATCGTGCTCGTGCTGTTCCTCAGAGGAAGACTGGGGAAATACCACGAGAAGTGGGTCGACTACCGCTCGCTGGCGGAGAGGATCCGGCATCTGACCTTTCTCATGCCGCTCGGCAGTACGTCGCCCGCGATCCGGGTCCCGGTGCCGGCGCAGCACGCGGATCCCAGCTCCACATGGCTCAATTGGCTCTTCCGGGCCATCGTGCGCCAGGCCGGTCTGTTCGACGCCAGGGTGGATCCGACATACCTCGCGCACTGCCGGTCGCTGCTCGTGGACGACGTCGTGCGCGGCCAGGCGGGCTACCACGAGCGTATCAGCCTGCGATTGAGTGCGGTGCATCGCCGTCTGCATCGCTTCACGATCCTGCTCTTCAGCGTGGCCTTTCTCGTCTCCCTCCTGCACTACTGGGGCATCCACTGGACGAAGAATGCGCAGCTCTCGTTCGCGCTCGCGGTGCTCCTTCCCGCTATCGCCGCCGCCGTTCACGGATTTCTGAGCCAGGGAGATTTCGAGAACGTTGCGCTGCGGGCGGAGAGCGCCCACCGCCAGTTGACCCGGTTGGGCGACGAGGTGAGCGCGCTCTATCTCACCACGCCGTCCCAGCGACGGGAAATGGCGCGGGCCGAGCGCCGCGAGCGACTCGCGGCGCTCGACGGCGATGCGCTTCGCGAGCGTGCGGTGCGGGTGGTAGAGGATCGTCTCGATGCCGAATCCGAGCCGGCGCTCGGGATCGCGGTGCCCGACCTCGAGCAGCGGCAGCTCGAGTGGCGGGAGACCGTCGCGCGTCTCGGCGATCGGGAGCTGCGCGACCTGCTCGACCGGGGCCCGCTCGCCGAATTTCCCGCGGCGGCGAGCGCGGAGCTGGGACGGTACGCGCGCCATGCCGCCGATATCATGGGCGACGAGCTCATCGGTTGGCGGGCGGATTCCCAGGTGCGGCCGCTGGTGCTGGCGTGAGGGCGCCGCCCCGTCCGCGGCCCCCTTCCAGGTTGGGCAGCAGGCCGGTGAGGAGCCCGACGGCGGGCAGGTAGGAACAGAGCCGATAGACGAAGGCGATATCGGTGTGGTCGGCCAGCCGGCCGAGCACGGCGGCGCCGATGCCGGCGACGCCGAAGGCGAATCCGAAAAAGAGTCCGGAGATGAGTCCGACATTCCCCGGGACCAGCTCCTGGGCGTACACCAGGATCGCCGAGAAGGCCGACGCCAGTATCACGCCGATGATCACGCTCAACACCCCGGTCCAGAAGAGATTGACGTAGGGCAGCGCCAGCGTGAAAGGCAGCACGCCCAGGATCGAGCACCAGATGACGTACTTGCGGCCGATGCGGTCACCCACTGGCCCACCGATGATGGTGCCCGCCGCGACCGCGCCGAGGAACGCGAACAGATACAGCTGCGCGCTCTGCACGGACACACCGAACTTGTGGATCAGGTAGAAGGTGTAGTAGCTCGTCAGGCTCGAGAGATAGATGTACTTCGAGAAAATGAGCGCGATCAGCACGGCGAGCGCCATGCGCACCTGTCCAGGCGTCAACCCGTGTCCCGCCTCCGCCCTCGCCCTCGAGGCGGCCGCGGCCTGATGCCGCCGGTACCAACGCCCCACCCGCCAGAGAATGACACTGCCGACCACGCCGATCACCGCGAACCATGCGATGCTCTGCTGGCCGCGCGGCACGACGATGAAAGCCGCGAGCAACGGGCCGATCGCCGAGCCCGCGTTTCCGCCCACCTGAAAGAGCGACTGCGCCATACCGTGCCGCCCGCCCGACGCCATGCGCGCCACCCGTGACGACTCGGGGTGAAAGACCGACGACCCCAGCCCCACCAGCCCCGCGGAGACCAGGAGCGCCGGAAAGCTCCCCGCCGACGACAGGACAAGAAGCCCGAGCACGCTGAATCCCATGCCTGCGGCGAGGGAATAGGGTTGCGGCCGGCGGTCGGTGTAGAGCCCGACAACCGGCTGCAGGAGCGACGCGGTGGCCTGGAAGGTGAGCGTGATGAGGCCGATCTGCCCGAACGACAAGCCGTAGTTCTGCTTGAGCGTCGGGTAGATCGCGGGCAGCAGCGACTGCATCGTGTCGTTCAGGAGATGACAGAACGCGATCGCGCCGAGGATTCTGAACGTCGTATCCATCGGCGGAATCTATCCGGAGGGGGAAGCCCGGCGGGAACCTCCGATGCCGCGGGATTATTGCGGTGGCGGCGGTGCGATCACCATCGCCACCCGGCTCAGCACGTCCTGACGCTCCTGCTCGCAGATGGTCGGCGCCTTGTCGAGCATCGGCTCCGCGGAAATCCATCGGCTGTTGGTCTCGATCTCGGCCTCAGTGGGACTTCCCGTCACATCGAGCGCGAGCTTGACGCGGCACGCCGCAGCCGACCCCATCTGGGCGTTGGCGCTCGGGAATCGCGTGGCCGTCAGGCGTCCGCCTGTGGAATCGAGCACATCGAACGTGAATGATTCCGCGATCAGGCCACGGTGGGCTCTGGTATAGGCGGAGTCGCGAGAAACAGGCACCGGCGTTGTCACGGCGACCTCGGGTCCGGCGGTCAGGCCGCTGCACCCGGTGAGAAGAGCCACACTGCCGAACCACAGGAACCCGCGACGCATGACGATCCTCGTCAGTTGAATGGGACGGCCTCGAACGGAGCCGCCCTAAGGACTACCAGCAGAGTGTCACGATTGCGTCAAGATCGGCGCGGCGCCGGTTCGTCACAAACACGCCGGGACACGGGCTCAATCAGTAAGCTCATTCCCCGTCCCGGAGACCGACATGTTGCCTCGAGCCATCCCACCCCATCTGATGCTGGCCTTCATGCTCATGACGGCCTGCGACAACCAGGGTCCCACGTCGCCGCTCGAAACCGTCGTCGCCCGCCCCGTCATGCTGGATGACCATTCGACGAGCTCTCCCCAGCGCGACGTCACAACCCAGGCCATCGCGCCGCTTCCGAAGTTCGATCCCGGGAACTTCGTGGCGCTGATCGACCATCCGTACTTTCCGCTGCGCCCGGGGACACGCTACCTGTATCACGGATTTGACGGCGACGCGCCTCTCCGAAACGTCATCGACGTCACCAATCAGGAGAAAACCATTCTGGGTGTGAAGGTGGTGGTAGTCCTGGACCGGGTGTTCGTGGACGGCGTTCTGACCGAGAGGACGCTCGACTATTTCGCGCAGGACAAGGAGGGAAACGTCTGGTACCTCGGCGAGGACACGAAGGAATACGAGAACGGCAAGGTCGTGAGCACAGCCGGGTCGTTCCTGGCCGGGAAGGAGGGTGCGAAGGCGGGCATCATCCTGCGCGCACATCCCAAGGTTGGTGAGACCACAGAGCAGGAGATCGCCCCCGGCGTGGCGGAAGACCGAGCCACCGTCGTCTCACTCGACGCCGGAGTGCACACGCCGTATGGGAATTTCGACCACTGCATCAAGACCAGGGACTTCACGCCACTCGAGCCGGGGGCGGTCGAGGTCAAGTTCTACTGCAAAGGCGTCGGATTCACGCGGGGCCGCGATGTGACCGGCGGAAACGTGCGTCTAGCCCTGACCAGAATCGAATAGCCGCTAGGGCGTGACCGAGACTTCCACGCGGGACGGCAACGCCGGTGTATGCCAGATCCGGTGGGTCTGCGCGCGGTAATCGGATGCCTTCGCCTTGAAAATGTTGGGCACCCAGGTCTGTGGATTACGATCGTAGACCGGGAACCAGGTGCTCTGAATCTGCACCATGATCCGGTGGCCCTTTCGGAACTGATAGACCTGCTGATGGAGGTCCACGGTGAAGGCGAGAGGTTTGCCCGGCTCGAGCGGCTCCGGCGCCGAGAAACTCTTTCGATAGCGCCCGCGCATGATCTCGTGCGCGACCATGAGCTGATAGCCACCCATCTTCCAGTCGTCAGGCATGCTGTCGGGAAAGACGTCGATCAGCTTGACGACCCAGTCCGCGTCGCGGCCGGTGGTGGAGGCGACGATCCTGGCGGTCACCCCGCCGGCGATACTGACGTCCTCGCTCAACGGCTCCGACACCCAGCTCACCACGTCGGGGCGGCCGTCCACGAACCGCTGGTCCTCGGTCTCCCAATTGCGCCAGCGCGAGCCGCGCTGGTCGTAGGTCTGCTCGATCGGCCGGCTCCGGTACGGCACCGGATGCGCGGGGTCGGAAACGTACTGGTCGAACGGCGCCTCACCCGGTGCCGGCCGGTCGAAAGAGAGCCGGCCGCCCGCATGCAAGTAGAGGGCACGGGGAGACGCACCGTGCGCTGGCCACGCGTCGAACGAGCGCCACTCGTTGGCGCCGGTATCGTAGAGGTAGGCCTCCGGAGCCGACATCGTCCCCTTCCCCTTGAGCCAGTACGCGAACCACGGGGCTTCGACGTCCCGGAGGTATCCCTCGGCGGTGCCGTGATCGACCACCGGGATGCGGCGGGTCTCACGCCTCCAGCCGCCGTGGTTCCACGGTCCCATTACGAGGAAGTTGCGGTGCGCGCTGTCGCCGCGCTCGAGCGAGCGGTAGGTGGCAAGCGGACCATACCGGTCTTCCTGATCCCACCATCCACCGACCACCAGCGTCGGGACCGCGGGCGCGGTGAGCCCTCGCTGGACTGCGCGCGCCTTCCAGTATTCGTCGTACGCCGGATGGGCGACAAACGCCTTCCAGGTCGGTATCCTGCCCCGGAAGTACCTCTCATCCACGTTGGAGAGCGGCCCGAGGTTTCGGTACCAGTCGTAGGTATCCCACGTGCCGATGGGCAATGGCACCGACTCGTCCTTGCTCAGCTCCATGTCCCCCACGTACTCGAAGCCATAGGAGAGTCGGAACGCTCCCTGGTGAAAGAAATCGTCGCCCATCCAGGTGTCGGTCATCGGCGCCTGGGGGGAGACCGCCTTGACCGCGGGGTGGGGGTTGATGCTTGCCATCGTCGCGAGGAACCCGGGATAGGACACGCCGAGCACGCCGACACGCCCGTTGTTGCCTGGAATGTTGTGGACCAGCCAGTCCACCGTGTCGTAGGCGTCAGTGCTCTCATCCACGCCCGCGCTGTCGGCCCGATCGTGGAGGGGCCGGTTCATGAGGAACTGGCCCTCGCTGCCGTAACGTCCGCGGATGTCCTGATAGACGAAGACGTATCCGTCGGCGGCAAAGAATCGGTAGTCGTTCCCCACCACCGTGTCCCCGGCGATGCCGTACGGGGTCCGCGTGAGGAGGACGGGAAGCGAGTCCCGCCGGCTGTTCGGCTGGCAAACGGACGTGTTGAGCCGGACCCCGTCCCGCATCGGAACCATCAGGAACCGGCATGTGTACGGCAGGGGGACGGGGGTCTGGGCAACGGCGGGGCGGACGACAGACGCGAGGAGTACGGCGCCGCCGAAGATCTGAACCATCGACACGAAAGGCTTCACCAGCTCCCCTCCATCCTCTCACGGGTCCGTGGCCGAATCACCTCGGTGCGATCTGGACGCAGTGCTCGCTCAAGACCTGCCAGGTGGATCCGGCGCGCATCCACACCTGTCCGCACCGCTGATCGTCGGTGAAGGCCTCACCCTTGTAGGTCCCTGCGCCTTTCCACCGACTGCTCATAAGAGGCTCCGCCGTATGTGGTAGGGAACCAAGAACATAACGCGCGCGTCGTGGGACCGCCCCATGCGGGGAATTTGCCCCGCGGCGGACCCCGCCATAACTTCACGCCATGAAATACCCCGCCGTCCGCAACTACGTGAATGGATCGTTCGTGGTGGACGATCTTCCCGTCCTCGAGGTCTTCAACCCGAGCGAAGGCAGTCCCATATCCAGCGTGCCGCTCTCGGCCCGGCGGGAGGTTGACCGCGCGGTGGAGACCGCGCGCGCGGCGTTCCCCGGCTGGTCCTCCACGACCATCAAGGAGCGGGTCCAGGTCTTCTATCGCTATAAGGCGCTGCTCGAGCGGGACATCGACAGCCTGGCGGCGCTCGTGTCCGAGGAGAACGGGAAGATCCGGAGCGAGGCCCGCGCGGAAGTGCTCAAGTCCGTGGAGCTGACGGAGTTCGCCTGCTCGCTCCCACAGATCACCACCGGAGAGGTGCTCGAGGTGAGCCGCGGGGTCGAGTGCCGGGTCGAGCGGTATCCGGTCGGCATCGTCGCGGCCATCACGCCCTTCAACTTTCCGAACATGGTGCCGAACTGGTCGATCCCCAACGCGATCGCCCTCGGCAATTGTTTTATCCTCAAGCCCTCGGAGCAGGTGCCCTTGAGCGCCGGGCGGATCGCCGAGCTGCTGCGGGAGGCGGGGCTTCCGGACGGTGTGATGCAGATCGTGCACGGCGGCAAGGAGGCAGTCGAAGCGATCTGCGATCATCCAGGGATCGAGGCGATCAGCTTCGTCGGGTCCACCCAGATCGCGAAGGTGGTGTACCGGCGGGGGACGGCCGCGCTCAAGCGGGTGCTCGCACTCGGCGGCGCGAAGAATCATCTGATCGTCATGCCCGACGCCGATCTCGAGATGACCGCCAGCAACGTGTTGGCTTCCATGTCCGGCTGCGCCGGGCAGCGGTGCATGGCCGCGTCCGTCATGGTCGCGGTCTCCAAGACCGATCACATCATCAAGGCCATGGTCGAGCACGCGAAAAAAATGGTCCCGGGCAAGGACATCGGGCCGGTCATCTCTGCCGAGGCCAAAGCACGGATCGAGCGATACATCGCCGAGGCCGAGGCCGCCGGCGCGGAGGTGCTGGTGGACGGACGCAACGTGAAGGTTCCCGGCCACGAGCAGGGATACTATCTGGGGCCCACGATCATCGACCGCGTCACTCCCGACATGCGGATCGCAAAGGAAGAGGTCTTCGGACCCGTGCTCGCGATCGTCCGGAGCCGCGACGTGGACGAGGCCCTGGCCGTCGAGAACGCCTCACCCTATGGCAACGCCGCCTCGGTCTTCACCGAAAGCGGAGGCACCGCCCGGTATGTGATGGAACATGCGAGCGCCGGCATGGTCGGGGTGAACGTCGGAGTGCCGGTTCCGCGGGAGCCCTTCTCGTTTGGTGGCTGGAATGAATCGAAGTTCGGTGTCGGTGACATCACCGGCCGCGGCTCGATCGAGTTCTGGACCAAGTCGAAGAAGATGACCACCAAGTGGAATCGCGAGGCCGGCACGAACTGGATGTCGTGATCACGGCCCTACGGTGACCATCTTCGCCACGGATGGCACGCCGCTCCCGTTGATGAGAAAAAGCATGTACGGACCCGGGGGCGCCAGATTGGCGCTCGCCGGCCCCACCGAGGTGAGAGTCGTCGGTCCGGTGGCGGCGAATGTGAGCGGATAGATCAGCTGGCTCTGGTTGAACGCGTGGGTCACCGAGGAGAGCCTGATCAGTGTGCCCCGGCTCACCGAACCCGCCTCGGGCGTCTCCACCGTAAACGGCTGCGTGTACGAGATCGTTGATACCGCCGACGTAATCGTCGGCCTCGGGGCCAGTGTGCCATCGGGGTTGAAGAGATAGGGCGGAGTAAACACCTGCGCGGTAAAGTTGCTGTTCTCGTAGAGTACGTCCCCGCCCTCGCCACTTCCACTCGTCAATACCCGCGCGTCGGGGAGCAGCAGCGCCGCGGAGTGGTACGTCCTGGCGGTGGCCTCGCTCGCCACCGTGGACCACGACTCGGTCGCCGGGTTCCACAGCTCGGCGGCGCGGATGGAGCTTGTGACGTTGTTGAAACCGGCCCCGCTGGTTCCGTGGGTGACGAGGACCCGTCCATCCGCCAGGATCGTGGCGTTCAGCTGACGCCGGGCGAAAGCCATTCCGGGCACGGTGCGCCACGAGGGTGACGGCTCGTTGAGATCGATCACCTCCGCGGAGCTCGTCGGCGGATCGCCGCCCCCCACGTAGAGAATCTTCCCGGGACTGTACATCACGGCGGAGCCCATCGTCCGATCCGCTACCTGCCGGTCCGCGACCGTCGTCCACGCTCCGGTGCCGCCGACGTCCAAATAGCGGGATGTCTGGGGGAAGCCGGCAAGGAACACCTTACCATTCGGCGCCAGAAACATTGCCGGGTAGTACGGGCTCGGGATCGCCAGGCTGGCGGTCGTGAGGCGGCGCCATGTGCTGCCGTTTCCGATTTCGGGAATGGCAACGGGAGCTTTGGCCTCGTCGGCGCCGGCCATCGCCAGGACCTCACCGTTCGGCAGAACGGTGGTCGTCGGATAGTACCGTCCCTGTGCCATCGATCCGGTAATGGTCCAGCTGCTGGTAGCCGGGTCGTAGACCACCGTACGCGGAATGCCGCTGGTCCCGACGCTGTGTCCGCCCGTCACCATCAGGCGGCCATCGGATAAGAAGGTGTGGCCGCTGCAGAAGAGTTCGTACGGCGCGGTGACCTGGACGAAACCGGCACCCGGGTTTGCCGGGTTCCAGAGCTGGGCCTCGCCCTCGCGGCCCCACAGGAGCACCCTGCCCGTCGGCAGCAGGCTCACATGGATGCCGACCACCGGCGACGTGACCGGCGACTCCCAGCGTCCCTTGGTCGCCAACGGGCTCGGGCCCCCTGTGAGAAAGCGGGCGGCGACGGTGCGGTTGACCGTCATCGAGACCTTGCAGGTTCCAGTGCCGCTGCACGCGTTGGACCAGGTCTTGAATGTGTGACCAGCCTGCGGCACTTGTGTCAGCGTGACGACCACGCCCTTGTTGAATTGAGCCTTGCATCCGGTGGTCGCGGCCACCCCCACCGTGATGGTGCAGTGGATCCCTGCCGGGGTGGAGGTCACGACGCCGCTACCGCTTCCGCCGTTACCCTTCACCGTCAGCGTCTTCTTCACCACGGTCACCGCGAGGTCAGGCTCCGTCGGCTCAGGCGTATCCTGGCAGGCGTGAAGGACTGCCAATACGCACGCAGCGGCCACGAGGGTAAGGGGGAGACGGCGAGAATGCATGAAGCCACCCTAACTCCGGGGCTTCAAGCAATCATCAAGAGGCGTCCAGAAGCGCCGGCGGGCCGCGTAAGGGATTGCCATCACGGCCGTCGAGGTGACTAGAATTACTGGTAGCTCTCAGTAGATCTGGTTGGCTCCAGGAGCCCATATGTCCATCGACCGCTCAGTCAGCTTCACCGGCATCCACTTCCACAACCCCTTCCTTCTCTCCTCAGCGCCGCCGACCGAGTCGGAGAGCAACATCCTCCGCGCGTTCGAGGCGGGATGGGGTGGCGTCGTCACGAAGACGATCGGCCTGCACCCGGTCGTGAACGTGCTCGGAGCCAAGGCCAAGTTCCTGCGCACCTCGCCCGACGACGCGTACGTCTCCATGAAGAAACGGCCCGGTGCGGCCCTCCATTCCTCGTGGAACTGGGAGCTCATCTCCGACAAGACGCTCGACTGGTGGCTGCCCCGCATTCGCCGGATCAAGGAGGCGTTTCCCGACCGGGTCCTCATCGCGTCCATCATGGCCGGCTCGGGGAATGACAAGGAGCTGATGAACTGGCAGCGTCTGGCTCGTGAGTCTCAGGACGCCGGCGCCGACGGCCTCGAGCTCAACTTCTCCTGTCCCCACATGGACCGGCGTGACATGGGCTCGAACATCGGGAAGGACCAGGGCCTCTGCTCGGTGGTGACCGAAGCGGTGAAGGAAGTCGCGACGGTGCCGGTCTGGTGCAAGCTCACGCCCGCGACGGCCGAGATCGAGGTCGAGGCGGCGGCGTGCTTCCGCGGCGGCGCCGATGCCATCGTGTCGTCCAACACTTTCCCTTCCCTTCCCGTCATCGACGCCGACACGCTGGAGTTCGAGATCAACGTGGACGGGCTCGTCTCGAGCGGCGGACTCGGAGGGCCGGCGATCCTTCCCCTTTCTCTCGCGAAGATGGCGCAGATGACCCAGGCGTTTCCGGACCGCAGCTTCTCGGGAATCGGAGGGATCTCCGACTTCCGGCAGGCGCTCTCCTACATTCTGCTCGGGTGCGGGACCGTACAGGTGTGCACTGCCGCGATGCTCGACCAGGCGGTGGGACCCAACGTGATCAAGCGGCTGCTGGAAGGACTCGACGCGTTTCTCGAGCGGCATGCCGCGGACGGCTGGACCAGCATCGAGGATTTCCGTGGGCTCCGCCGCGACCGGATCGTTGCCCAGTCGGCCATCCGCCGTCCCGACGCCTCGGACTACCACTCCGGATACGACTCGGTCGAGGGATACGCGCCCGCGTCCTCCCCGACCGAGGGCTAGGATCGGGCGATCACCGCCTCGATCCGTCCATATGGCTCGCTCGTCGCGACGAAGATCTCATTGGGGTTGGTGAAGCCGAGCGGAGCGAGGTCCACCAGCAAGTGATGCCGGTTGGGTAGGATGAGCCGGATCTCGCTCACCTCTGCACACGCCGCCAGCGCGGCTTCCCCCATCGCATAGAGCGTATGCTGCACCGACGCCGACCGGTGCCGAGCGAACGTCTCGATGAGCGACCCCTCTATCGCGGTCCACGCGGCCCCGTAACCACGGGGCGGACGCGCGTACCTCCAGCGGGCTTCGACGTCGGTCGCCATGATCCGATCGCCGGTCTCCTTGAGGGTCGTGTACTCGTCCCGGAGAAACCCCTCGAAGGCCGAATCCGTGGTCTTGAGCAGTCCCAGTCCATCGAGCCCCGCCTCCACGCCGGTCCCGCTCTCATCCACGGTCACTACCGCCAGCCGTCGCTCGGCCGCCCGCCCGATGAACGCATGCGGATGCGGCGCGCCGTCCACCTTCGCACGCGCCCATCGGTGGACCGCTATCGTGATAACCGCTCGGCGCGCGGCGGGACAGACCGAAAGAAAGCGGCGAGCGAGACGCTCGCCGAATTCTTCCGGTGGATCCACCGGTCCTTTCCGCGCCAGGGCGTACACGGTGTTCTTCATCGTGTCCGTCGGGAGCACCTGTGCGTTATCGCCTGCGTGGGCCGGCCCGAACTCGCCCTGGAGCTGTGCCTCGACGGTGAGGTCGTGCAGGTCGTGGCTCTGCGCCTGGCGATCCACCTTGACCAATCTCACCGCCGCCTTGCCATAGCCGTTCCAGGCGAGCCGCGTCGTCATCGATCAGCTCCCGCGGTAGGTGGAGTACCCGAACGGTGAGATCAGCAGCGGAAGGTGATAGTGGGTCACGCCGTCGGCCGCCTCGAATTCGACGGCCACCTCCGGATACAGTGTCTTCTGCCCTGCCGCCTGGTACCAGGCACCGGTCGCGAAGACGAGACGATACCGGCCGGCTGGAACGCCCGAGGGGAGCCACTCGGCGACGCGGCCATCGCTGCCTGTCATAGCGGAGGCGAGTGGCGCGCCCGGCGCGCCATCGGCGCGCTCCAGGCGTACCGCGAGGCCGGAGGCCGGTTTTCCGGCGCTGGTGTCGAGCACGTGCGTCGTGATCCGGATCATGGCTCTCGCGCTCCCATCAGTGCCAGCAGCCGAAGGCGTGTGATCTTGCGTTGCTCTTCGGCAGCTACTGCCAGCTCCCGCTCGGCGTTGTTTTCCAGTCGTGCCTGGATGTCCACCAGAAGCTCCTGCGCGTTCCGGCCCGCGGCACAGACGATATAGATCCGGCCGAAGCGGCGCTCGTACGTCTCGTTGGCTCGTACCATCGCCTCGCGCGCGGACGCGTCTGCGGCCGCGGCGGACTGTTCCCCCGCCGACCACTCTCGTGACGCCGCGCTCACCGCCGCCGCCGCTCTGCGCTCGCCGATCCGCGGATGGTGAGCAAACGCCTCATCCCAATCCGAGGGGCTCACCGTCCGCCACATCTCATCGGCGACCGTCAGCAGCTCCTCGAGGCTTCCGAACGGGCGTCGACCCACCATGGCGTCCACCCAGCGTGACGAGCCGCAACAGTCGCGAAGACGCTCCGCTGCCTCGGCTCGCGGGAGGGTGTTAAGCCGATCGAGCGTCAGCGTCACTCCGCGACGACTCCGAAGAGTCGGAGCCGCGCGATGCCGCCATCGGGATAGATGGCGAGCCGCGCATGCGTTGCCACCGGCGCCGAGACTTCGAACTGGTGCTGCGCATCGGGCTTGAGCTCGGTTCGAGGAAGCGGCGTGGTCCACGGAAGATCGTTGTTCGCGAGGCGGTCCAGCGTGAAGTCGGCTGCGTCGCAGGTCTCGAGCGAGCAACTTTCCGGCGCGTTCCCCTTGAAGTGGTCGGTGTCGACCTCGACCAGTCGGATCGCGCCACGCGTGGCCAGCCGGACGACGATCCAGTCATGGCCGGGACCACGGCGGCGCTTCGTCTCCCAGCCGTCGCCCATGTGGGTCGAGCGGCCGGGCAGGATCAGGTTGTGTCGATTGCCGAAGAACATGTCGCTGCACGCGACGACGAGACCGCCGGTCTCGACCGCGGCGAGGTCCGCGGTCATGCCCGGACGCAGCCGGGGATCCGGCGCCGGCTCGCCGTAGACGCGAAGCCGGGCGACCCCACCATCGGGATAGATGTTGAAGCGCAGGTGGGTGACCCGGCTCTCGACGTGAACGGCGAACGTGTTTTCCGCGTCCCCCCGGAGTGGCGTCCGCGCCAGGATCTCGCTCCACACAGCGCCGTTCCCGGCGGCCAGTGCTTGCGGATCCAGCGCGCTGTCCGCCGCGCACGACTCAAGGGAGCACTCCTCGGGATAGTTGCCCTTGAAGTAGCTCGTATCCACCGTGATGCCGTGCACCACCGCGGGAACACCCAGCCGGATGATGCACCAGTCGTAGCCCGGCGTTCGGCGCCGGCGCGTCTCCCAGCCATCCATCCACTTCCCGCGGTTGGTGTATTCCCCCTCGCGCCACACCGGCTTGTCGGCCTTGAGGAGGTTCTCCTTGGGCGCGAAGAAATCGTCGTTGGCGAGCAGCACGGTTCCGCCGAGCCGCGCGGCAGCGACGTCCACGAGATCGGTGAATGGGATCATGTGTCGAGACGGGTGAGCAACCGGCCGCGCACCGGGAGATCCGGCGACGTACGGTCATGGATCTTGTGACCCCGAAGGTACGTTGCCTCGACCACGCCCGCGAGTGTGCGTCCCACCCATGGGGTCATCGGATGCCGGTGTCGGATCATGGTAGGGTCCACGACGAATTCTTTCTCGGGATTCCAGACGACAAGGTCAGCGTCGTATCCGGGAGCGATGGCTCCCTTCCGGCCGAGGAGCCCGGCGAGACGGGCGGGTCCCTCGCATAGCCACTTCGCGAGTCGTTCCGGCGGGTGTCCCCGTGCCCGCGCCGCTGTCCACACCGCCGGAAGTCCCAGTTGGAGCGACGCGATCCCGCCCCATGCCCGGACGAAGTCTCCCTCCTCTCGCAGCTTGAGCGCCGGTGGTGCGGGGGAATGGTCGCTCACCACCGCATCCAGTTCGCCCTGTGCCAGACCATCCCACAATCCTTGCTGGTGGAGAATTTCCCTGATCGGCGGAGCGCACTTGTACTCGGTGGCGCCGTCCGGAATCTCTTCGGCGGCGAACCCGAGATAGTGCGGGCAGGTCTCGCCCGTCACGCGCACACCTTCCGTGCGCGCGGCGGCGATCAGCGCGACCGTCTCCGCGGCCGACACGTGCACGATGTGTACCCGCAGTCTCGACGCGCGGGCGAGCTCGATCAGAAACCGCACGGCGCTGGTCTCGACGTCGACCGGGCGGGAAGCGAGCCACGCCGCGTGCGAGCGCGGGTCACCCGTCGGCGGGCCGGCTCGCGCGAGCGCGTCGGGCCATTCCGCGTGCACCATGAGGAGCGCATCGAGCTTGGCGAGCGCCGGCGCGACCTCGCGGAGATCCTCGGGGGGCATCGGTGGAAACTCGTCCACACCCGAGGGACACAGGAAGCATTTGAATCCGAACACGCCTGCCGAGTAGAGGGCGCCCAGCTCAGTGGCGTTGCCGGGGACGAGGCCGCCGAGGAATCCGACATCCACCGCGCATTGCCCCCGCGCCGCTGACCGCTTGGCCTCGAGGGCAGCGACACTGGTTGTCGGGGGAATGCTGTTGAGCGGCATGTCGAGAATGGTGGTGACGCCGCCCGCTGCCGCCGCGCGCGTCGCCGTCGCGAACCCTTCCCACTCGGTCCGCCCGGGCTCGTTCACGTGCACGTGGGTATCCACCAGCCCCGGGAAGACGACCGACTCTCCGGCTTCAACGATCTCCACGCCGTGTGGCACGTCGTCGAACCCGGTGACCCGGGCAATCCGCTCGCCGGTGACATGGATCGCCGCCCGACCGAGACCCTGAGCTGTGAGGACACGGGATCCCCGCATCACCATCTCGGTCACGAGGCTGATTCCGTGTCCACCCAGAATCGCCGGAGGAGATTGGACGCGACGTCGCGCCGGTACGCCGCGGTGGACCGGACGTCGTCGATCGGCTGAATGTCCTGGTCGAGGAGTCGAACCGCGTCTTCGATCGCCGCGCCTCCGGCAAGCGCCTCCTCGATGTGGGGGAGCCGGATGACGGTCGGCGCGACGCTGCCGAGGGCGATGCGCGGGCGGGGGCCGCGCACGGCCGCCATGACGACCTTGGAGATGGCCTGCGCGGCCCGGGTGCCAACCTTGCGGAACCACTGGGCTCCGTCGAGCGGGGGAATCTCGAAGGCCACGATGAGCTCGTCCGGCCGGCGCACGCTCGCGCGATAGCCGGTGTAGAACTGGCCGAACGGGATCCGCCGCTCTTCCTTGGCGCTTCGGAGAACTACCACTGCCTCCGCCACCGCCAGCACCGGGAGGGCGTCGCCGGCCGGAGAAGCGTTGGCGACGTTGCCGCCCAGCGTGCCTCGATTCTGGATCTGCATGCCCCCCACTTCCCGCGCGGCGCTCACCAGCATCGGCAGTCGCCGTCGCACCAGCCGCGACCGGATCATCGCCGTGTACGTCGCGAGCGCTCCGATCCGGAGGGAGTCGTCTCGGAGGCTGATGGCGCGGAGTGAATCGAGGGCCCAGAGGTTGAGAAACCGGGATGATCCGAGGGTCCCGAAATTCACCGCGACGTACAAATCGGTGGCGCCTGCGATGGGCGTGAGCGGTCCCTCGTCCCGCAGCATGCGGAGTGCTTCGCCAAGCGACCGGGGCTGCAGGAGATCGAGTGAGGAAGTTGCCGTCCTCATGATGCCGCGTGGATCGCCCGGTAGATCGCTTCGTAGCCGGTGCAGCGGCAGAGGTTGCCGGCAAGGCCCTGACGGATCTTCGCCAGGCTCGGCCGGCGACCCAGCGTCGTGGCCGTCAGGATCATGCCCGGGGTGCAGATGCCGCACTGCGCCCCGACCTCGTCCATGAAGGCGCGCTGGAGCGGATGCTCGGCGCCCAGCCCTTCGATGGTGGTGACCTCTGTTCCTTCCACCTGGGCCACGGGAATGAGGCAGGAGCAGACGGCTTCGCCATCCACGAGAACGGTGCAGGCGCCGCACTCGCCTTCGCCACAGCCCTCCTTGGTGCCGGTGAGCCCGCAGTCTTCCCGCAACACGTCCAGCAGCCGGGCCATCGGAGAGACTTTCAGCTCCACGTCTTGCTCGTTCAGCCTGAAGCGCATGCCGCCTCTCGGATGGTTTCGGGGATGGCCGGGATCGCGCGCACGTCCAGGCCGAGATGGCGGATGGCGTTGATCACGGCGGGTGCCGGTCCGTCGATCGGCAGCTCGCCCAGACCCTTCGCGCCGAACGGTCCACCCGCGTACGGATGCTCGAGCATCACGACGTCGAGCTTGGGCGTATCCATCGTGGTCGGAATGATGTAGTTGGTGAGCTGGGCGTTGGCCATCACGCCGCCCTGCATCGCGACCCGCTCGAGGAGCGCATACCCCAGCCCTTGCGCGGTGCCGCCCTCGACTTGCCCACGGGCCAGCGCCGGATGGATGACCCTGCCGATCTCGTTGACGACAGTCACGCGCAGCGGCCGCACCTCCCAGGTATCGGGATCGAGCTCGACCTCGGCGACGTCGCAACCCCACGCGTATGCGGCGTACGCGTCCCCGCGATAGTTGACCTCATCCCACTCGATCCAGTCCGGTTGCTCGTACTGGCTGGTGACCGACAAGGGTCCGTGTCGCTGGTAGTACTCGATGGGCGTGAGGTCGCCCAGCTTCCGGCGGACCTCCTCCGCGGCGCGCTGAAGAATCCGTCCCACCACCATGCACGTGCGTGAAGCGACGGTCGGTCCGCTGTCCGGGACGATACTGGTGTCGGGAGTGGCCACCTCGATCTGCTCGTAGGGAACGCCGAGCGTGTCGGCGACGATCTGCGCGTGCATCGTCCGAGTCCCCTGGCCGATCTCCGTGCTCGACGTCAGCACCCGTGCTCCGGTCGGCGTGATCTCGACCGTGGCACGCGAGGCGAGCTTCAGCTCTCCGCTTCCGGTGAAGCCGGAGCCGTGCCAGTACATCGCCAGTCCGATGCCGCGTCCGGTCCCCGCGTACGCTTTCCGCTTCCGCCGGTAGCTCGACCGCCGCACGGCCGTGCGCAACACCTCGAGCGCGGCGCAGTCGTCGCCCAGCTTCTGGCCGGTGGCCGTCGTGTCTCCGGCGCGGAGCAGGTTGCGCTCGCGCAGCCGCACCGGATCGAGTCCGAGCGACTCCGCGATCCGCTCGAGATGGACTTCCACCGCGAATTGGGTCTGTGGCGCCCCGAAGCCTCGGAACGCGCCGTTGGGTGGCGTATTGGTGAACATCGCCCGCGCGGCGATGCGGACGTTGTCGCAGCGGTACGGCCCGCCGGCGTGAATGGATCCGCGGGAAAGCACGACCGGCGACAGCGTGGTGTAGGCGCCCCCGTCGAGGATCACTTCGATATCCATCGCCACCAGGCGTCCGTCGCGGGTCAGCCCGGTGCGGTGGCGGACGATCGAGGGATGACGCTTCGTGGTGGCGAGCATGTCTTCTACCCGATCATAGACCAGCTTGACCGGCCGGCACGCCTTGAGTGCGAGCAACGCCGCGTGCGCCGCTATACCGGAGGGATACTCTTCCTTGCCTCCGAACCCGCCACCGGTCTCCGTCTGCACGACGCGCACGCTCGACACCGTGTCGCCGAGGACGACCGCAAGCGCCCGGTGGGCATAGAAGGGGCACTGAATGGAGCCGTAGACCGTGATCCCGCCATCCTCCGGGACGGCGATCACGCCTTGCGGCTCGATGTACACGTGCTCCTGGTGTCCGGTGCGGTAGGTGCCTTCGACGATATGATCGGCGGCCGAGAAACCCGCGGTGACATCGCCCTTCTCGATGAGAATGGTCTTGAAGGCGGTGGGCGACTGCTCCGGATCGAAGATCGGAGTGCCCGGCTGCTCGTCGAGCCCGACCGTGGCACCGAGCAGCGCTTCGCGACTCTCGTGCGCCAGCAGCAGCACCGGCTCCGCGGCGTGGCGAATCTCCCGCTCGACCAGACACGGCTGATCGTCCGCGATCAAGGCGACGACGTTGCGGCCCGGAATGTCGCGGTGGTCTACTACCGTGAAACCGGCGGGGTCGAAGTCGAGGCGGACGCCGGCGACCTGGCCGCAGGCGACGGTGGTACGGATGGTCCGACCATGGAGCATGCCCGGAAAGGTGAGATCGTCGGCATAGCGCGCCTGCCCTGTCGCCTTGCCGATGCCATCCTTCCGGGAGACGCTCCGACCCACGGCGTTGGTCATGCGGCGTCCTCGGTCGAGCGATAACGGCAGGGGATGCTGTCAGGAGCGGTCGTAAGCAATTTGAGACGCATGGAGCGGATCAACAAGACGAAGCATGCAGCGGTCAGGACGTCCCCTCCGGTGCCCTCTCCAGGGTCGTCGAGGCAATGGCGGAACTTCTCGACGGTCAGGGAGGTGCAGGCAGAGCGCTCTCCATGATTGCCGCTAACGACTCGCGCATCAGCCCCGACGGCTAGCATGCAGCGCGGTCGTGGACTTCAACACCGCGTTTGCGACAGGTCCGGCGCGCCCCCACGGCGTCGGGATGAAGTAGGTAACGTGGGGCGAGTGAGCCGTGATCGAGCGCGGGGGTGGGGCGTTGGACGCGATTGGAGTGACAGCCACCGGCGATGTGCGCCTGCGTCCGCCTAGCGACCGGCGCATCAGCTGCAGGCGACTCGCTCACGCATGCATCAACTTTACGGTTCGCCGCCCGCCATCGGCAGGTGGCGACGCTGGGAACTCATCACTGGGTTGCGCCTTCAATTGGCGTCAGACCATGCAGGTAGGCATACATTGCCTTGAGATCCTCGTCCCTTGCGAAGGTTGAAACTGCCTTCCACGGCATCCCCTCACCCAGCGTGTGGTTGTAGGGATCTACGCCCGTGCGCAGGGTGTGGATGAAGTCCTCAACACTCCACTTCGGGAGGATCAGGGTGAGGTTTGGCCCACCGGGGGGACCGGGCCCACCGCTCTTGCGGCCGGCGAGGTTCTCGCCGTGGCATAGCGGGCAACCCAGAATCGAGACTAGGTACTTGCCGTAGTCGGCCGAGACGCCTTCAGCTGGCGCGACGATGGGTTGCGTGATGGACGGCTGCGCGCTGGTGGGGGCGAGGCCCGCCCCGATGAAGACCGCGCCGATGACGTTTAGTTTCGTCGTCGGCGTATTTGGCTCTACTGCTGGCTGCGCGCGCAAATAAGCGACGATGGCCTGGACGTCGACGTCGCTCAGATTACGAAAGACCTCCGAGGGCATGATGATCAGGGGACGGCCGGTCTTATGCACACCCTCGCGGATGGCGCGGATGATTTCGCCATCCGACCAATCCTTGATCTCGCCGGCAGGCGTAAGGTTGGAGGCATAAAGGGTGCCGACCGGTGGGCCGCCTTTCGAAAAGTTCTGTCCGACTAAGGGGGCTTTCCCGGTCGGCGAATGACAGAGAGGACAATACGCACCAAATCTTGCGCCCCGCGCCACTTGGTCGGGGGTGCCGGCTACCTTTATGTCGGTGGCTGTCGGCCGGTGGGGTGGGAAGTTGAGCCTGTAAAAGCCGACCAGTGCGACGCCGATCATCAGGGAACAGGCCAAGGTCAACAAGCTCGAAAGGACAAGACCAACCCACTTCGCAACCCGGTTCCTCGCCCGCCTGGCGCGTATGGCGAGCCAAGTCCCCAACGTGGTGAGAGAGAACAGAGCGGTCACGCCGAGGGTGTCGAACATGATCCTCCCTCTACCCTGGAATCGTGGGCATCCATGGCACTGGCTCGCGGGACGCAGGTCTTCTGCCGGCGGCCTCCGACCTGTGAAACAGCGCAGTTGCTCAAAGCGCTAAGTGCCGCCTAACGACCTGCGCGGCTGCGTTAGAACGGAGCAAGTCGGCGACGCCGAGGACCCGGCCTCTCAGCGGCCTATGCCTTCTTCTTCAGCATCCCGACGATCAAGGGAACAAGGGCTCCCACCACTGCTGAGGCGCCAACTTCGGTAGCAGTGCCGCCGCCAAGTGCCCCGCCGGCCAGCTGTCCGCCTCCTAGGCCACCCAGAGCACCCAAAATTGTGTTGATCAGTGGGCCAAGGCTCTTGGCCTTATTGGCGAGCCCTGCGACGTTTCCGCCGACGGCACCTGAAATCAGCTGAATGAGCACGGTGGTCAGATCCATGGTCTCCTCCGGTCGCGGGGGGTATGAGAGAGGGACACAAGCGAAGACGTCCGCGGAAAGTGTGGGCGCAAGCGGCCGCCCGAGCGACAACCCAACGGCTTCCCGAAGCTCGCGCCCTCTGGTGGTGTGTCAGGCTGGTCCACGAGCACCATCCTTGCCATGTCGTTGTTGGTGACATCAGGGTTGGGCACAACGTACCAGCCGTCGGGGCCTTGGCGACTGGTCATCACTTCGAGCGTCTCGTGGTGCAGTCGCGCCACGCCGTAACGTGCTCGTAGTGTAAGGCGGTAGACGAAGTGCCATAGGCCCGCTGCCTCCTGGACCCCGCCAACTAATTCGCGCGATCGGCTCGGGGGCTCGTACTCCGCGCTGGCCGGGGGTTCCGAGTGCCGCGGCGCCAGCCAGCGCCGCAGCACCTCCTTCGGTGGCAGCGCATCAAGTTCCTCGGGCGAGCCCGCGCCGAACAGCGTGTCGAAGAGTTGCTGCGTCTCTGGCCGTTGAACGTCCTGATCCTTGACATAGCGTCGGAGGCGCTCGACCTCCTCCTCTCGAAAACGGGCCATGTCCAAGGGGTGGACCAGAGCGACGAACCCGTCCCAGTCCTCTACTGCCAGCGAAGCGAATGCAGCGCGAACTGCGGCTTCTGGCGACGCGTAGCCAGCCATGGAGCACTCCGCAAGTGAAGAACCTGTTCGGTCCTTCTAGGGACTCCAGTCGAGCACCTTCTTCAACGAAGCCCACCAGTTTGGCAGTCTCCTCAACAACCACGTGACCGGGTAGTCCTGGTCAGCTGGGTTGAAAATACGACGTGATCGGTGCGCCAGGGAGGGATGTGGTCGAGGAGCTCGGCGGCGAGATCACCGTGGGGGTCGATGACCCCGACTCCCTCGCCGGCCTCGAGGTCTTGGGTTATGAGATTGCGAAGGAGGGTACTCTTGCCGGTGCCGGTCTTGCCGACGAGGTACAGGTGGTGCCGGCGATCGCTACGGGAAAGGCCGAAGGGAGACTCTCCGCCCCAGCTATGTCGAAACCCCATGTAAATGTGGTGCTCTCTATCCATGTTCCCAACAAATCTCTACTGAACCCGAACCTTCCGGCTCGGTTCCTCTTGAGATTATACCGACCAACGGCGCTCACCTGGTTGGCGGTCAGCCCCCCATTGCATGCCGTCACGCCATGGTGTATACTGAACCACATGGTTCAGTATTTCCCAAACCACTTCGATGCCTCGTTCGGCGCGCTCTCGGACGCCACCCGACGCGGCGTTCTGGAGCAACTCGGGCGTGCGGACGCTTCGATCACGGCCCTTGCCGAGAGGTTCCACATGACCCTCACGGGCATGAAGAAACATGTAGGCGTCTTGGAGCAAGCGGGGCTCGTCACCACGGAGAAGGTCGGGCGCGTGCGAACCTGTAGGCTCGGCCGCCGCGGACTGCAAGAAGAGGCGGCATGGATCGAGAGGTACCGCCAGCTCTGGAGCGCACGCTTCGACGAGTTGGACAACGTTGTCGAGGAATTAACACGGAAGGAGAGAGTCGATGCACGAAAGAAGAGAACGTGAGGCCCCCCCCACGAAGAACGACACGACGGTGGAACGGAAGTCCGAGCTCGAACTCGTCGTCACACGAACCGTAAACGGTCCTGCGCGCCTCGTGTTCGAGGCGTGGACCAAGGCAGAGCTATTCAGGAGGTGGTGGGTACCAAAGTCGTATGGGCTGACCCTGCTTTCCTGCGAAATGGATGTTCGCGTTGGGGGGCAGTATCGCTTGGTGTTTCCCCACGAAGATTCGACGATGGAGTTCTTCGGCACGTACCTCGAAGTGACACCGCACTCACGCCTCGTGTGGACCAATGAGGAAGGAGACGACGGCACGACCATCACCACGGTGACCTTCGAGGAAAACGCCGGCAAGACGTTGTTGGTCGTGCACGATCTCTATCCCTCGAAGGAAGCGCTTGACTCCGGATCGATGGGCGCGATGCCCGAGGCGCTCGACCAACTCGACGAGCTTCTCGCCAGCCTGGGATCAAGCAAGGAGACCAGATGACGCAGCCAATCCATCACACAAACGCTTCCGGGCGGCGTTCAGCAGTGCGGAAGACAACTTTCCTTTTAATGACGCTCGTTACGACTGACGTGTCGGCGCAGCAGAAGTCAACGACGGGCTACGCGCCAGTCAATGGACTCAACATGTACTACGAAGTCCACGGCGCCGGCAAACCGGTGGTGTTGCTTCACGGCGCGTTCATGACCATCACCAACAACTGGGCCGGGTGGATCAGCGAGCTCTCCAAAACACGGAAAGTCATTGCCGTCGAAATGCAGGGTCACGGCCGCACGGCGGACGTCCCACGAGCTATCACCTACGAAAACCTCGCCGCCGACGTAGCCGCACTGCTCAATTATCTCAAGATCCCGCGAGCGGACCTTATCGGCTACAGCATGGGCGGAGCCGTGGCGATGCAGTGTGCGATCCGCCATCCGGACAAAGTGCGAAGGGCAGTCATCATTTCGTCCACGTTCCGCAGTGACGGCATGATCGCGGAAGGGCTCGAAGCTATCCAGAAACTCACGGCGGACGCTTTCACAGGCTCGCCCATTGAGGCCGAGTACCAGAAGCTGAGTCCGACTCCGGACGACTTTCCGAACTTCGTCCAGCGAATCGTCGCCACGGCCTCGAACGGGTACGACTTCGGAGCCGACAAGCTTAAGGCCACCACGACGCCCATGTTCTTCATTCACGGCGACGCCGACGGCGTGCGGCTCGCGCACGTCGCGGAAATGTTTCGCCTAAAGGGTGGCGAGATCCACGGCGACATGAAGCCGCGCTCCGCATCGCGATTGGCCATCTTGCCCAACACCACTCACGTGACATTGATGCAGCGCATGCCCATCATCGTCCCAATGGTGAACGACTTTCTCGACGCAAAGCCGTAGCCATGCTGCGGTCCCGTGGCAGAAGTGGTCCCGTCTTTCTGTACGGTCTGAGCGGGGGGAAGTCAGCTGCAGGCGATCATACTCGCGCCCGCACAAACTGTCGTTCCTTCGCGCCCTCGACGGAGCGTACCGCCCGAGCGGAGCCTTGCGCGCTTCGGCCTGTCGGCTGCATTTGCGGGTTAGGCCGCGGCCGGCTCCGGTCTTCACGCGCGGCGAGGCGTAGCTCGTATCAGCCTCAGTGCCCAGACGCTGAGTCCACCAGCCAGAAGGAGGCCGAGCCAGGAGGCCCAAAGGGGCACTGCGTAGCCCGCGAGGTCCACCGGCCAGTGACGGAAGAGCCGAAGCAGATGACCTACGGCAATCAGCCCAAACAGCGTGCCAGAGATCTGTAAGTAGGTTCGCATAGCAATCTCCTCTACTCGCCCAATACCACTGCGCACTGCACGTCGCTGGGTGCGGACTAACGAAGTGCAAATCAGCTGCAGGCGACCATACTGACGCCCACACGAATCAACGCTTCCATTGCTTGGCCGCCGGGAGCGCAGTGCCCGCTAGGAGGGCCGACCGACGTCGGCCTGTCGGCTCCATTTGCCGGTTAGGCGGCGCCCTGCGCGACCCGCGACCACTCAGCCCACGAGACCACCCCCAGCTCAGGCCTCGGCGGCCCTGGAAGACGCGCCACCAGCTCCACGACGTGAGCGTCAGGGTCGTCAAAGTAGATCGACGCAGCCGGTATGAAGCCAAACACCGAGGGCACCGTAGTCCGTTGCTGAAAGAAGTCGCGACACTCGGTGCCTCGCTGGTCGAGCCGTGCTACCAGTGCCGTGAGCTCCGGCAGTCCCACCTCGAACGCAAAATGCTGCGTGTGAATGCGATGGCGGTCACGCTCCCACAAGCCCAGCAGGGCATGGCCCTGACCACCGACCCAGAGGAAGGCGAAGCGGCGTGCACCGCGACTGTGCGCATCGACGCGCGCGGCATCCACCTCTCGCCGTAGGGCGAGCGCGAGCCCCAGCTCCGTCCCGTAGAACTCCACGGAGCGGTCCAGGTCCATGACGTCCACATGAGTTTCGAACACGCCGCGGATCACGCCCATTCCTGGTTGCGAGATGCTCTGCCCCGACAGACAAGTTCCGCGATTACGTGAGCCTCGTGGTGTCGGCTTAACGAAATGCGCATCAGCGGCGGGCGATCATGGTAGCGCCCGCACTACCTACGTGCCGCTGACCTCCAACGGGGGTCAGCGCCCGAATGGAGTTCGGGACGGTCCCGCCCGTCGGCTGCATGCGCTTGTTAGACTGCGTCCTGCACGATCACCGAAAAAGGTGACCTAGCTCCCGCTTGAACTCCGCCTTCCGGGCCTCAGGAGTGCCGTCCTCCAGACCCTTGCACTTATGAGCTGCATGCGCGTCCCAGCCCTCCGGCCACATCGTGAACTCCTTCTCCATACAGGCTGGGCACAGCACACGCTTGTGTGCCAAGTCTGAGGGAGTGAGCACCGCGGCGTTCAGAATTGTGCCGTTTCTGCTGAGTTGCGGCTTCATTCGGCGACTAGCCTCTCAGGGATCCTTTGGCGCTGTCTAACGCACCGCGCGCGATGTTCGCCCTCAGGAGTCGGCGGCAGTCGCATGCGACCACACCACCTGCCATTGCATCCCGTGCCGCTCGTATAGATCGGTATGCCAATACCGCTGACGCGGAATGTGGCGGACCTGCACGATGATTTCGAGCTCTGACCGGTACCGGATCACCGCGACATTTCCGTAGAGGCGAACCGCGATCGATTCAGGCTCCCAGTACAGGTAATGAATCTGCCCGGCGCTGATGCCACCTAGGTACTGCTCTCTCGAGAGCGCCCCGCCCAGAGGGTTGATGAGTTGAAAGTCCTCGGAGTGCAGCTGTTCCGCTCGACCAACATCACCAGTGACCAGCGCATGGAGTCGCTCGCGCTCGGTCGAGCGGAGGAGCTCCATGTCCCGATCCTCGGCAACCGGGGTCCGATCCGAGCTGGTCATGATGGCACCTCCCGGAACTCAATAGCGAGGCTGCCTAACCTGCAAATCAGCTGCAAGCGACTTGTGAGAACCTACGTTCCTTAGCGCGCCATCGGAGCGTCGTGTGACCAGGAGCCCAAACGCTTCGCGCTTGTCGGCTGCATGTGCGGGTTAGGCAGCACGCGCGACGAGCCCACCCGTTTTGCCGGCTCCACGCTTTGCGCGCTGAGGCGTACGGCACCGGGTGACGAGCGCTGGGCAGCCCTTGACCATCAATGCACTGCCGTGAAAGGACAGCGGCAACACCTCCAAGCTGGAGGACCATTGCTTGAAATGAAAGCGCCCCCAGGAACGGCCGTGAATCGCTTGAGTCGGGGCGAGATGAATGGCACAGAGCGCGGATCATAGGTACCCTGGGTGGCTCTCCGAGGTGATCCGCGAGGTCCATGAGGATCTCTTAACGGCCGACTCACGGTCCGTTCGTGCATTGGGGTGCAATTTCTCTGTGTCCGCCACAAGCCTACGAAAGCCGGTGCTGCTATTTGGCTTGTGGGTGGCGCTCTGACGTACTTTCCCGGATCCGAGGACGTATGAGATACCATTTCCTATTGCCCGGCCTGCTGACACTCGGCGCGTTTGGGCTGGCTGGCTGCGGTGAAGAGACCACCCAGCCGAACACGGCGGTGGATCAACCGAGCGCCCCACAGCTCGCCGTCACCTCGAACACTTGGCTCGACCGGCGCGAAATGCCTTTTGACCTAATATCCCAGGCCGCTGCTGTTGTGCCCAACGCAGCAGGCCAATCCATGCTCTACGCCATTGGGGGGCAAAAGCCAGACCGCGCGCCCGAGGGGGACGTGCCGATGGGCGAGGTGCGGGCCTACAATGTTGCGACCGACACCTGGACCAGCAAACGGGACATGCCTGCTGCCCGCTATGGGATGAGCGTCGGGGTCATTGGCGGGAAGATCTATGTAGCCGGAGGGTTTGCCAACGGGTACCGACCGAGCGCGTCGGTCTTCGTCTATGATCCCGCGTCCAATGCCTGGACCCGGAAGCGAGACATGCCGGAAGCTAGCCGCGGTGGCCCGACGGGAGTCATCGAAGGCAAACTCTACGTGGTCACGTTCAATCGGATCCTGGAAGCGGTCCCCCACTTCTTCCGGTACAATCCGACCACGGATTCCTGGACCAAGCTCCCGAGCCCTACCAATTACCCCCTGCTGGGAGGGGGCGGGGGCGTAATCAACAAGAAGTTGTATCTCATCGGTGCCGACCGGCAGTCCAATCAGTCCAAGGTACTGGAGTACGACCCGATCACCAACAAGTGGACGAAGAAGCAATCGTGGCCTGGCCCGTCCTGTCTGCCCTACTCCTGTTACCTCGAGGGTCCGACGGTGGTCATGCTCTCTCACCTGTACGTGTTCGGCAGGGAGTGGAGGTATGGGGGGTGGAGGGACTCTTTTGGCATCTTCATCTATGACCCGGTCAGCAATACCTGGGCAAGAAAGCCTGGGGTCATCCCGTTGGCCTACCCGAACGTAAGCGACTTTGCGGCAGCCCGCGTGTCTCTGAATGGAGAACCTCGGGTCGAGCTGATCGGGGGCTACCGTCCCTACAACAATGTGCAGTACATCCCATAGCGTGCGCATGGGCTGTTCGTGTGGGCCTGGTCATGACGCCGTTTGCCCAGGCCTAGCGACTCGCACGATACTGCTCCCGACTGTCGTCTCCTACCCATGGGGCTCCACGAATCGGCGGGGTGGTGGCGTGCCGCCTAACGACCTGCGCATCAGCTGCAGGCGATCATGGTTCCGCCCGCACAATTCTACGTGGCACTGATCGCCACCGGCGATCAGTGCCCGCACGAAAGGTTCCGCCCCATCGGCCTGTCGGCTGCATGCGCGGGTTAGGCGGCAGCGGCTCGGGTGTAGACGCCTGCGTACCAGACCGCGCTCTGGGCTTGAAAGATCCGGTCGAATCCAGCGGCTCGCACAAGCGCCTCCATTCGATCCGGCGAATGCACAAACACCCTGAACTGGCTTCCGCGGAGTTCTCGCACCGCATTCTGCAGCGTGGTCACGGCACGGATGCCCCAGCGCGCGCGGGGGTAGCTGTACGCGAAGAGTCGCTGCGCCTTCCCCAAGGCGATCTGCAGCAGGCCCTCGTACTCAGGATCACAACAGACCACCCGATCCATCGTGACCACATCGACGACCGGCAAACTGTCAGCCGCGTGGCGCACTTCGGCGTTGATGAACTCGACCCGTCCCGTGTGACCTCGGCGCTCGGCCTCCTCGGCGGCTGCCTGCAGAAACGCGCCGGAGGGCTCCACCTCCCACGCGCGGCTCACTCCGCGAGCCAACAGCTCGTGATGGAGCACGCCGACCCCCCCGCCGATGTCCAAGAGCGTCGCTGCGGCTGGAAGGCTCGCCTCCAGCCCGCGGAGCATGAGCGCAGTCGCCGGGAGCGGTCCTCGCCGACGGTAGCGGCGGAGATCGGCTGCGGCCCGTTTACGGCCAAACTGCTGGTCGAGCACCGGGGCCCCACAGCAGTCCATTGCGCCCTCCACAATGCTGGTGCTGCCGCCTAACGCACTGCGCATTAGCTGCAAGCGCCTCGCTCGCTTATGCACTCCCCTACGTTCCTTTGAACTGCCATCGGAGCGTGGCAATCGACTGACCTGCGTGTGGACGTGCTTGTCGGCTGCATGAGCTTGTTAGGCGGCAGCTTGGGGCGCCGGTCTCTGGCCCGCTACGGCAGCACCGAAACCAAGCAGGCGTATAGCCATCATCTCTATCCAAACAAACAGCAACAGGAGCCAGAGCCGCTGCCGTAGCGGTCCCGACATTCCGATTCCGCTGAGTTCGGAGATCAGCCATGCGGAAGCTGGAAGCACGAGGGTTGCCGCCGCTAATGACCGCCAAGCAGGATCCCTTACCATGCGAGGATAAAGCGTGAACGGGCCAAGTACCGCCGCCAGGAAAATCACATCGCCCAGGAGCAAGTGCATTCGATGGTGCAGGGATGGCGTCGCCGCTTGGCATCCAGGATCGCATGAGGCAAACGCCAGGGCAATGTAGGCCAAGCCGTACACGACGAGAACGCTCGGGCCGAGCCATCCTCCTACATCTGAACGGATTCCTCGGTGCACTGCCAGCGCAAATGCCACCATCAGGACGCCGTACGGGAGGAAACCCGCAAAGTTCATGATCGTCGCACTAGGAGCATCGGTCGCACCCAGTTCGCTGATGGCGTTCTTGAGATGGTGGTACCCTGGGTACTTCAGGCTCGCAGCAATCGCGGCCGCCGCATACACAAAGGGCGCCACCATGCCGCATGCTGCGAGTAATACCGACCGACTCTGGGGAACGGTGCTGGCCATAGCAGCCTCCCGGGTGCTTCCGCCTAACGACTTGCGCATCATCTGCAAGCGACTCGCTCGCGCATGCAGCAACCCTACGTTCCGCCGCCGCCATCGGCGGGTGGCGGCGCTGGAAAACTCAACCCGGAAGCGCTTGTCGGCCGCATGCGCTCGTTAGGTAGCGCCGGATTAGGTTCCGAAATGAAGCTTCCACAACCGTTATCTCCACGACGTACGACCGCCACTATCGGAGTTCAGTTCGGACGCGCTTGTCGGCTGCATACGCTGGTTAGGCGGCAGTTGGCGCGTGGGCGAAAACTACCATTCGTGCTCAAGAGTATTGATGAGCTTGCCGAACGGGTCATGGACGTAGAACCGCCTTATCGAGGCCGAGGATGTCTTGGTAGAACTGTTTGGCTACCGCGATATCGGCGGCCGCGATGGATGCGAGCCTGTCACGTAGTCTACCTTCGGCCCGGCAGTTCGCGGAGCGCGCCGGTCAGTGTGTCCACGACTTGGTCGGCGTCGGCAAGCGAGAGCGGCATCGGGCCGCGGATCTTGATGACGTTGTGGTACGGCCCGTCGGTGCCTACGAGCACGCCGCGCTGGCGCATGCGATCGACCACGAAGGTCGCTTCGTCTGGTGCCGGCTCGAGGGTGTGCCGGTCACGCACGAGCTCGACGCCGAGGAAGAGGCCCGATCCACGCACATCCCCGACGATCTCGAACTCACCCATCAAGGGCGTCATTCCGCTCAACAACCGCTCGCCCACAAGGAGTGCGTTCCGCTGGAGCTCCTCGTCGAGGGTCACCTGCAGCGTCATGCGGCCGGCCACGCACGCAGCCGTGCTGCCGCCGAAGGTACTGAAGAACTCCATGCCGTTGTCGAAGCTGTCGGCGATGGCGCGCGTGGTGATCACCGCCCCCATCGGATAGCCATTGGCAATCGGCTTGCCGAGAACGACGATGTCGGGCGTGACGTCGTGGGCCTGGAAGGCCCAGAAGTGGGTGCCCAGACGGCCGAAGCCCGTCTGGACCTCGTCCGCGATGCAGATCCCGCCGGCCGCGCGCACGCGCGAGTACACGTCGGCCAGGAAACCCGTCGGAAGCATGATCTGCCCGCCCACGCTCGGGCAGGTCTCGGCGATGTAGCCCGAGAGACGTCGTCCCTTCGCGGCGAGATCGTCAATCACCTCCCCGACCCGCGACGCGAACCACGAGCCGGGGTCAGCGTGAGCACCGCGCGCGCGGAAAACGTCGGGGAGCGGCGACCTGTGCACCCAATCCGGTGCGCCCTCGCCGCCCGGGCCCGCGTGCTTGTATGGGCTGATGTCGATCAAGGTCGTGGTGTGACCGTGATACGCCGAGTCCATCACGATCACATCGCGCGCCCCGGTCCGTGCGCGCGCGAGGCGGAGCGC
>DATBSO010000044.1:0-10796 GCA_036559745.1 Gemmatimonadales bacterium
GATCGGTGCGAAGTATGTCTCCCGCGAAAAAGCCAAGTGCCTCCCCCCGGAATTCATTCCCTCCCGTCGGGGTCACTACGTTGACTACACCGCTCAGCGCCCGCCCGAATTCAGCCTCGTATCCTCCCGTCCTGACCTGAATCTCCCGCACGAAGTTGAACGGCAGATCGATGCTGGACCCAGCTCCAGTGGTCGCGTGCATGCCGTCGATGTAGAACGCGTTCTCGAGGCCGGTGGAACCACCGATGTTGGCGCCGTCGCCATAATCACTGGCGTTCGCCTGCGGAAGGAACGCTATGAGGGCCCGGAAGTCCCGTTGAGCGGGCAGCGACCGAAACT
Source organism: Gemmatimonadales bacterium (assembly GCA_036559745.1). Taxonomy (GTDB): domain Bacteria; phylum Gemmatimonadota; class Gemmatimonadetes; order Gemmatimonadales; family GWC2-71-9; genus CAVVWJ01. The sequence continues at coordinate 340 of DATBSO010000044.1, forward strand.
GCGAGGAATCAAGCGTGGCGCCGGTGGCAGCGGAGACCGGGTCAATGACCGGCCTGGCCCCGGAAACGACGATTTCAGCGAGCTCAACCGTCTGGGTTTCGAGACGGACTTCACCCAGCGATGTCGTGAGCCCCAGGCGAACCGGGACATCTTCGAAGCGTACCGGGCGGTAGCTGATTCGTCGGATGACAACAACGTATGCACCGGCAGGCAGCGATCGAATCGTGAAACGGCCACGCCTGTCGGTGGTTGTGCCACGGGTTCCCTGGAGTACAGCGCCCTCGACGATGATCTCGGCGCCCTCGACCGTCTCACCGGTGCCCGCGATCACCAGACCCTCGAGCGCTCCAGTCACCTCCTGCGCGCGCAACGGGCTGATGGCCCACAGGAGGCCAACCAGCGGCACCCACCGTATTCCCGTCATGGTTACCCCCTCCCGGGCCCTCATGGCTTGTGGGTCAGAGGCCTCGGAACCGCGGACTCCTCGCAGCGTCGGAACTTGAGAGTCAGAACCGCTGTTGGATGCGCCCTAGCACCTCTTGCCCGGCTGGCTCAGGGCCAAATAGTGGGTAACGCTCGGCAGCCGCGCTTCGGCGCTGGGGGAACGGGCGGCCTGGGGGAACGGGCCGCCTCGCGTTAGGAATCGGTCGGGTGAGGATAATGATATGGCTCGGCGATCCGATGGCTAGGTCGATAGGCGCCGCTCCGCGGCTGATCGTGGCCGATGTCGAGCCGCAGGCCGAGCCCAAACAAAAGCCCACCGTTGTACACGGTGGGCATTGCCCCTCCTGGGCTCGAACCAGGACTCTCCTGATCCAGAGTCAGGCGTGTTGCCAGTTACACCAAGGGGCAGAAGACAGCTTGAGGCTGGAAGCTGAAAGCTGGAGGCTTTCTCGAGATGCCGGGGCTCCCTCTGGAGGAGCACACAGTTTCTAGCCTCGAGCCTTAAGCCGTAATACATGGAGCTGAGGGGGATCGAACCCCTGACCTCTGCAGTGCGATTGCAGCGCTCTCCCAGCTGAGCTACAGCCCCGGCAGGCGCTAAACCTATCCATCGGACGACACCCGGTCAACGTAAGCCCCAGCTTACAGCGCTGCAACCGTTTATCCTCACACAGCGGCACACTGATTTGACCTGCCTGAACGGGGGGAGAGCCGAAATCCAGCCGATACCGTATTATGGTCCCGGCGGCATCGCCGCCCCCTTTTCCCCCGAACAACGAGACTCGAGATGCGCGGGACTTTCATCTTCGTCATCCTCGCCCTCGCGGGCGCCTTGTGCGACCCCGCGGCGGCCCAGGAAGCGCACCACGACCACGCGGCCACCGACACCTCGTCCGGCGGCAGCCCCCCGCTATATAGCGATCTCGGGACCTACCACATGGCGATCACCGCCGCCGCGCCCGAGGCGCAGCAGTACTTCGACCAGGGCATTCGCCTCACCTACGGCTTCAACCATGACGAGGCCGCCGCGTCGTTCCGCGAGGCGATTCGCGCCGATTCCACCTGCGCCATGTGCTGGTGGGGTCTCGCCAACGCGCTGGGCCCCAACATCAATCTTCCGATGGATACGGCCGCCGTGAAACCGGCCTACGAAGCCGGCAGGCAGGCGATTGCGTTTGCCGCAAAGGCGACGCCGCGCGAGCGCGCCTTCATCGAGGCGTTATCGAAACGCTACGCGGACGACCCATCCGCATCCGGCGCCACGCGTGCGCCCCTCGACTCGGCCTACTCGAAGGCCATGGCGGACGTCACCCGCCGCTTCCCCAAGGACGGCGACGCGGCCACGCTCTACGCCGAGTCGTTGATGGACCTCCGTCCGTGGCATTACTGGACCAACGCGGGGAAGCCACTGGCTCCGTCGTCAACCGAGCAAGTGACGGTGCTGGAACGGGTGGTGAAGCGGAACCCGAATCATCCCGGCGCCTGCCACTTCTACATCCACGCGGTCGAAGCGTCGAACGACGCCTCGCGAGCCCTGCCATGCGCCAAGAAGCTCCAGACCCTGGTCCCCGGCGCCGGACACCTGGTCCATATGCCGACACACATCTACATGCGGCTCGGCATGTGGGAGATGGCGGTGGAGCATAACGAGCACGCCGTCGCGGTCGACGAGCGATTCATCCAGGACCGACACCCCACCGGCGTCTACGCGATCGGGTACTACCCGCACAACCTCGACGTGATGCAGTCGGCGCTGGGCATGATGGGGCGTGGCGACGAGATGATCGCGGCGTCGCGCAAGATCGCGGGCATCATCACGTACGATGTGGCGCTCAAGGTGCCGGCGGTGCAGGCCTATACCGCGACGCAGTTCTATGCGCTCGCCCGCTTCAGTCGCTGGGACGAGATCCTGAAGGAGCCCGCGCCACCCGCCGAGTTGCGCTATTCGACCGGCGTGTGGCACTACGTCCGGGGGCTCGCCTTCGCGGCGAAGGAGCGGTACGACAGCGCCGGCATCGAGCACGACAGCCTCTCGGCCATCGTCGGATCGATCGACTCGACGCTCCCCGCCGGTCTCAACACGGCGAAGACGATCCTCACGATCGCTGAGCGGCATCTGACGGCCGACATCGCGACCCGGCAGGGGAAACCCGATGAGGCGATGGCGGCGCTCAAGGAGGGCATCGCGATCGAGGACGAGCTCACCTACAGCGAGCCACCCGACTGGTACCTCCCGCTCCGCCAGCCGTATGGCGCGCTGCTCGCGGCGGCGGGGAAGAAGAAGGAGGCCGCAGAGGCCTACAAGGAAGACCTGCGGCGGTACCCCAAGAACGTCTGGTCGGAGAAGGGGTTGCTGGCGACGAAGTAGGGAAGCAGGAAGCAGGAAGCCGGAAGCGGGAAGCAGGCTGTCGTTTCCCTGCTTCCCGCCCCGCTTCCTGCTTCCGGCTCCCTTCTCATTTCTCCCTTCTCACTTCTCCCTTCTCCCATCTCTCTTTTTTCTTCTCCCTTCTCATCTGCCGGTCCTGCCACCCCGACAGCAGCACCAGCGACAGGATCGAGCCGATCAACGCCAGCATCATGTCCCACTGCGTATCCCAGGGATCGCCCTGGGTGCCGAGAAAGTCGGTCGCGCCCTCACCAGAGGCGAGCGCGGTCCAGAACTCGATCAGCTCGTAGAACGCGCTGAACGCGAGACAGAAGCACACCGTCATGAACGGAAGCCACCGCGTCCCGCCGAGCGGGGACCGGCGGATGAAGATCTCGCGCGCCACCATCGCGGGGATGAATCCCTGCGCCAAATGACCGATCCGGTCGTAGTGGTTGCGCGCGAAGCCGAACCACTCCTCCATCCAGAACCCCAGCGGCACCCGCGCATAGGTGTAGTGCCCGCCCAGCATGAGAATGCACGCGTGGATCCAGATGAGGGTGTAGACCAGCGGGGTGAGCCGGAGCCGGGGATAGAGCAGGATCAGCGCCGGCACGCCGAGGAAGATGGGGAATACTTCCAGAATCCAGGTGAAGCGGTCATGCGGGCCGATGCCGGACCAGATGAGCAGGATCGCCAGTGAGACGAGAAGGAACCACTCGTAGGCGGACGGCCGCTGTGTCACCACGAGCTCCTTTGCAGGTATTCACCACAGAGACACAGAGGGGACGGAGAACTGCACAAAGAAAGCGAAATGGAAGCAGCGAGCGACCACCAATGACTTTCTCTGTGTTCTCTGTGCCTCTGTGGTGATTAGCCAGAGATGCTAGTCAGCGAACGGAACGTCGACCGTCAACCCATCCCTCGCGATGATCGTCTCCGGAAATACCGCCTTCGCTTCGGCCAGGAGCTCGGGCGCATCACGCGTGTAGCGCGGGCTGATGTGTGTGAGCACGAGCCGCCGCACGCAGGCATCCGCCGCGACCCGCGCCGCTTCCGCCGCCGTCGAATGGCCTGTCTCCCGCGCCCGCTCCGACTCGTCACCGCCGAACGTCGCCTCGTGCACAAGCAGATCTGCCCCCCGAGCAGCCTCCATGACATGGAGCGACGGCCGCGTGTCGCCGGTGTAGACCAGCATCCTCCCCTGACGGGGTGCACCCACGAGATCGGCCGGACTCACCGCCCGCCCATCCTCCAGCGTGACCGTCTCCCCCTTGTGGAGACGTCCCCAGAGCGGCCCTTCGGGTACCCCCAGCTCGCGCGCCCGGTCCGGGTTGAACCGTCCGAGGCGCACATGCTCGGCGAGCGCGTAGCCCACCGTGTCGGCGCGGTGCTCGGTCTCGAACACGACGATATCGTACTCGCCGCGCGAGAGCCGATCACCGGCGCGGAGCTCGACGATCTCCACCGGGAACTTGTTCCGCTCGATCCCCAGACTCACGGCCGCGTTGAGCACCCGCGCGGCGCCCTTGGGGCCGTAGAGCGTCACCGGAGCCGTGCGGTCCTGCAGCCCCATCGTCCGGAGCAGCCCGGTGATGCCGAGCATGTGGTCGGCGTGATAGTGCGTGAAGAAAACTTCGGCGAAGGAGAAGCCCACGCCGTATCGCATCATCTGCCGCTGGGTGCCTTCGCCGCAGTCGAAGAGGATCATCTCCCCTTCCCGCTGCACGGAGAGCGAGGCGACGTTCCGGTCGATGGTGGGGGTGGCGGCCCCGGTGCCAAGGAAAGTGATGCTCAGCATGGAGGAAAGTGTAAGGGAGACTTCTCTGCTTCGCCCCTAGAAGATCTTCACCGTCACCGGCACCTTGCCCGGGTGCTTCTGCAGCTCGTCGAGCACCTTCTTCATCGACTGCGTGAGCGCCCGGATGTCGTAGTAGAGTCCGCTGTCGGTGGCGAACTTGCCGATGGTGCCACGCCCGTGGCTCACGTCGGCGAGGAGCGTGTCGAGCCGGGCCCCCGTGCTGGTGAGCTGAGCCGTCATGTCGGAGAGGTTGCTGGTGAGTGTGTCCACCCGTCCGAGGGTGCGCCCGAGCGCGGGGTGGGCAAGGGTGCTGTCGAGGCGGTCGGTGACACGGCGCAGGCTCTTCATCGTCTGCGCCAGCTCGGCGCTCGGCCCGCTGTTGGGATTGCCGTACATATCCATGACCCGTGTGGCCGCCTTGAGCGTGGCCTGGAGTGCGGTCATCGTCGCGTAGAGCTGGTCGGCCGTCTTCTGATTGACGATCGCTTGCGCTCCGATCAGCACACTGTCCGCCCGGTCTCCCAGTGCTACTGCCTTGCCCGAGAGCCCCACCTCCTGGGTTCCCAGAATCACCCGCCCCGGTGTCAGGATCTCGCCCGCGTGGCCCGGATCGATGTCCACGGCATAGTCGCCGACGAGCGTAATCTGCACGATCGTAGCGGTTGCGTCGACTCGCGGCTTGATCTTGGGCGGCAGGCTCGCGGTCACCAGCACCTTGCCGACGTCCATGAACTCGATCCGCTCAACCTTGCCCACGTTCACGCCGGAGATGCGCACCGGCGACGCGCGCTTCAGCCCGCTCACGTTGCCGAACTGCACCCGGATCAGGTTGTCCGACGACACCGAGCGTCCGCTGAGCCACATCGTCCCGAAGATGAAGACGAGAATGGCGACGATGACGATGGTGCCGACGGTCACTTCCTTCATGCGCAGATCCATGAGTCTCAGGCCGCGAAGGAGGGGTTGTCGAAGTCGCGCTCGAGAAATTCCCGGACCTTGGGGTTCGTCGAATCGAGGAATTCCCGCGGAGTACCCTGCATGACGATCCGCCCGTCACTGAGGAGCGCGAGCCGGTCGGCGACGCGGAACGCGCCGCGCACGTCGTGGGTCACCATCACGCTGGTGACGCCCAGCTCGTCGTCGAGCCGCTGCACCAGCCCGTCGATGATGTCCGCGTTGACCGGGTCGAGCCCCGAGGTGGGCTCGTCGTAGAGCAGGTACTTCGGGCTTCCCGCGATCGCGCGCGCGATTCCCACCCGCTTCCGCATGCCGCCCGAGAGCTGGGCCGGATACTTCTCGATCGTATCGGCAGGGAGATTGACCAGCCGGATGCACTCCGCGATCCGCTGGCGGCAGTACTCCAGATCGCGATACTTGTCCTCGTCGGTGATCCCGAGGCGCACGTTCTCGAACACCGTCATGGAGTCGAAGAGCGCGCCGTTCTGGAAGACGTACCCGATATTGGACCGCAGGGCCGACAACTCTTTGCGCTTGAGCCGGTTGACGTTCTTCCCGTCCACGATGATCGTGCCGCTGTCGGGCCGGATGAGGCCGATCACGGTCTTGAGCAGCACGCTCTTGCCCGTGCCCGAAGGCCCCATGAGCGCCACGGTCTCCCCCTCCCGAACCTCGAAGTCCACGCCGTTCAGCACGACCTGCTTGCCGAACCGCTTGTGGACGCCATGGAGCTCGATCATTGGTTGAGCAGGAGGCGGGTGAGCACCGTGTCGAGCACGAGGATGAGCACCGAGCTGGCCACGACCGCCGTCGTGGTGGACTTGCCGACGCCCTCGGCGCCCTGCTGGGTGTTGAAGCCCATGTAGCAGGAGATGATGGTGATCGAGCCGGCGAAGAAGAACGCCTTGATCACCGAGTAATACGCATCCCAGGGACGCCAGTAGTATTGGGCGCCATAGATGAAGTCCGCATCGGTTACCGGCAGGACCGCTTTGACCGAGATCCATCCCGAGGCGATCCCCGAGAGATTGGCGAGGATAGTGAGCGCCGGGATCATGATCAGACCCGCCAGCACCCGCGGGATCACCAGATGCGACGCCGGCGAACGGCCCAGGCTCTCGAGCGCGTCGATCTGCTCGGTCACCCGCATCGTACCCAGCTCCGCCGCGTAGCGCGCCCCGATACGGCCAGCCAGGATGAGCGCGGTGAGCACGGGTCCCAGCTCGAGGATGATCGAGGAGACCACCAGCGTCCCCACCACGTAGTAGGGGATACTGCCCGTAAACTGGTAGCCGGTCTGCAGCGCCGTCACGGCCCCGGCGAACGCCGAGATGAGAAGGACGATGAAGAGGCTTCCGGCCCCGATGTTCCAGGCTTCCTCCAGCATCCGGGGCCACCAGATTCTGACCTCGGACAGACCCCGGATGGTGTCCGCCATGAAATAGGTCAGGCGCCCCACATGGGAGGCGCCTTCGAGAACGAAGCGGCCGGTGATCTGGCGGATGTCGAATGTAGTGGAGGCGGCCATGAGTGCTTTATCTTGACCCCCCATGCCGCGTAAGTCTACCCCTGCACTCTCGCTAGCATCGCGAGCCCCGGATTTCCGGCGCCGACTGCTTCGCTGGTTTCGCCGACACGGTCGCGACCTGCCGTGGCGTCGTACGCGGGATCCCTACCGCGTGCTCGTCTCCGAGTTCATGCTGCAGCAGACCCAGGTCGCGCGGGTCGAGGCATACTACCATCGCTTCCTCGACCGCTATCCATCGGTCGGGGCGCTGGCGGCCGCGGCACCCGCGGCAGTGCGGGAGAGCTGGCAAGGGCTCGGCTACTACCGGCGGGCGGCCAACCTGCACGAGCTGGCTCGGCGGGTGGTGGCGGAGCACGACGGCGTGATCCCGGCAGATCCGGTGATTCTGCGCGGCCTCCCCGGCATCGGGCGATATACGGCAGGTGCGGTCGCGAGCTTCGCCTACGAGCGATCCGAGCCGGCGGTCGACACGAACGTCGCGCGAGTGCTGCGTCGCGCGTTTCACCCACGGCTCAGGGCGCGGGGAGGAATTCGACGGCTCTGGGAGACCGGCGCGGCGCTCGTGCCGCGCCAGGGGAAGCGGGCCTGGGAATTCAATCAGGCAATCATGGAGTTGGGGGCGCTGGTGTGCACCGCGAGGGAGGCGCGCTGTGGGGAGTGCCCGGTGCGGCCGGAGTGCGCGACAGGCAGGAGAGAAGGGGAAAGGAGAAGGGAGAAGGGGGAAAGGAGAAAAGAGAAGGAAGGCTCGGCGTAAAGAGGGTCCCGGACACCGGGAAAACAGGCACGCTGTCGCATCCAAGACTTCTAGATTCGGGAGGTATGCGGGATCATCGAGGTCTGAGGTGCTGGCAGGAGGCTCGCCACGTCAGTCTGCAGGTCCTGCGCCTGTCACGCCAACACTGGTGTCCGCAAGCATCTGCCGCGTTCATGCAGCTTCAGCGAGCTTCTCTGAGCGTCCAACTCAATATCGCGGAAGGGTATACCTTCGGAGATTCCCCGAGCTTCACCAGGCATCTAGCGATTGCGTTCGGCTCAGCCGTCGAAACCATCGAGCTCATTGAGCTGCTCGCTGATGCCGAGGTCATCGAACGACAGCTGGCATCCGACCTCCTCCGCCACTCACTATCGAGCAGAAATATGCTTATCGGATTACTCAAGCAACGCCGGAAGTACCGATAATCCCCTTCCCCCTCCTCTCCTCCCCTTTCTCCTTTCTCCCCTTCCCCCTTCTCCTTTCCTACCTCACCATCGCCCCCGCCACCAGCGCGACGAGCGCGAGCGTCCCCGCGATCGCGGACACGACCTTCTGTCGCTGACGCAGCTCATCGAAGTACGCGGCGCCCTGTCCCATGGGATCGAGCCGGGCGAGCCGGGCCGCGGTCGGCAGCGAGACCATGAGGGTGAGGAGCGCGCCGGCGAGTCCGGCCACCTGCATGACCACGAGGGGCAGGCTGAACCCGGTGAGCTCTCCCGTTCTGCCGGACACCGAGAAGGTGAGGATCAGCCCCGAGAGCACCACGAGCAGCGCGCCGGGAGCGATGACGGTCTTCTGCACCGCCACCTGGCTCCGCACCACTGCGGCCAGACCGGCACGGTCTTCCCGCTTGGCCGCGATGGACCCGACCATGGTCGCGAACCCACCGCCGAGCCAGAGCGTGAACCCCAGCAAATGCAGGAAGAGCCAGAACTGGATCACGAGGGCGTCGCGGACAGGATGGAGCGGTCGATCGGCTGGCGGCCGGCGAAGCCGGACTCGACCTCGTGCCAGTGAGTGATTCGTTCTTCGCCCAGGCGCCAGCAGAGAAAGATCGGCCGGTCCTCCCGAAGGGAGTAGAAGTCCACCAGGCCCGCCTCGAAGCCTTTGAAGACGCAGCCCACCGCCTCGAGCTCCTGCAGATACCGGTTGATCCGCTCGGCGTGCGTGCTCACCTCATCGCGTGCCTCGATCAGCTCCTGGGTCTCTCCCCAGTCGGCGCGCGCCCCACCGGTGAGGATCTCGAACCGCCCCACGGCCGCGCGCCAGGCCGGGTACTCCACGGTCAGATCGTGCACGATACGTTTCACGAGCGGCAAGGTGCGCTCGGCTTCCTCGAGAGTGAATAGCTTGAAGTCAGGCACGCATCACCCCCAAACGATCTCGACCCCCTCGATCTGTTCCGGGTGGCTGATGAATCCGACCACGCACCCGTGGGCGTCCACCACCGTGATCGTGGGCCGAAGATGGGAATCGCTCGCATCGAGGTCCATGCGCACTTGAAATCCGGTCAGCTCCCGGTCGGACGTCACCACGGGGGACTTGGTCCGCATCAGCTCGTCGGCCCTGGTATGCCAGGGATGTTTCCCTTCCGCTAGGCAGCGGGTTACCAGGTCCCGATCGCTCAGTGTGCCGAGAAAGTGGCGAGTGCGATGGTCGTCCACGACGGGGACGACCGAGATGTTCCGGCTCTTGAGCATGATCGCCACCTCGCTGGCCATCGCACCGGCCACGGCGACGTGAGGATCGGGCACCATTGCATCGGAAGCTTTCATAGACGCTCAATTTGTCCCGAACCTCGAGAGGGTCAAGTGCGCGCGGTCTGCCTGGCAAGTGCGTCACGAGCTGCGCGATACCCCTGCTCCGCATATTCCTGCATGCGCTCCACCCGGAAGGTAGCGTACCGCTCGATGGTAGGCCGCACGTAGATGAGCGGCGGCCGCCCTGCCTCCGCGCGCCACCGGGCCAGTTGCTCCTGAGTGTGAGCGGCCATGAGGGTGCCGACCGCCTCGTCGTGCGCGCGGAGTAGCGGCGGTGTGGAGGGCAGCTCCGCATCGGCGGCGGCCTCGAAGCCCGGACCCACGTCTACCGCCACGATAGGTTCATTCCCCAGATGGACCGCCGTTTCGATCGGCAAGACCCCGCGGAGGCCACCATCCCCGCAGCGCCGGCCCTCGAGCTGAACGGGAGGGTAATAGAGAGGAAGCGCGGTCGTGGCGGCGAGCACCTCCAGGAGCGGGGCATCGCGCCCGCCGGCGCCGAAGAGCAGCAGCTCGCCGCTGTCGAGATCGGTCACCGACACGGTAAGCGGGACGGCGAGGTCCGCGAATCGCCGCGCCGGCACCAGTGCCGCGATCGCCCGACGGAGCGGAGCCGGCCGCAGCAGGGACCGGGCGAAGAGTCCGCGGATGATCGCGAGTCTGTCTCGCACGATACCCCGCACCCCGACTTCGGTGAGCCGCCGCAGCAGCTCGTCTCCCGCGACGCCACTCGCGAGCCCCGCGGCGATCACCGCACCCATCGAGGTGGCGACGAACCGCACCGGGGTCATCCCCGACTCCGTCATCGCGCGGACGGCGCCGATGTGCGCGGCGGCCTTCGCCCCACC
>DATBSO010000045.1:0-44368 GCA_036559745.1 Gemmatimonadales bacterium
CCCCGGGCCTGAACGCGAAGCTGTGTGTTGAGGGTCTCTAATACGAAGGCAACGAGTATGAAACTGCCTAGCGCCCACCACCCGGGAAAAGGTAAGGATCCGACTTGGGCGCCAGCCCCCAAGACGACGGCCAAGCCCACAACGGAGCCTACAAAAAGACGTGTACTGGCTTCTCGCGTCATGGCGATTAAAGAGGAAGGAGGAATCCCGGCCTACTTTGACCTGTTACTGCCAGGTCTGCCCGTCTGACCGCCCGAACAACCCGGCGACCAAGTTGGCCAGTGTCTGGATCAAGCTGATCTTCAACATGAGCGTCACCCCCGTAAGAGAACACGAAAAACTCGGGAAGTGGCAAGCCTCGCTACGGCCCACCAGACGCTCCGCTCAATCAGTTGTCCGCTAGTCTCCGCTATTTCCTACGAAGACCGGGATCCCCGTCCTTTTTCCCTTTCGTGAGTAGGGTTTGGTCCCGCTCGAACCCGACCCTGCGCGTACCTCCTGACATTATCGGCTCATGACACCGGAACGTTCAGCCCGGCCGCCGCGCCTCCGTCCACCGGTTGGTGGCGTCGAGCACCGCGAACACCGCCGCCCGCTCCGCGCTTTCCTTGATCTCGGACGTTCCCGTCATCAATATCGTTTCCCGCCCGCCCAGCCCCTGCACCGCCACGAACGCGAACTCCCGGTCGAAGGCCTCCACGATCTTGGCCCCCTCGAGCGCCACCGACGACTCGGTGAGCAGCCGGTCGAGCACCAGAATGCTCGCCCGCGCCGCCCCCTCCACCCGGCTCCTCGGCGTGTCCGACGCCTCCTCCTCCGCCGTCTCCGTCTGCCCCCGATAGCTCAGCGTCACCTGGATCATGATCCGGTGCGGACGCTGCCCCGGTGACACCTGCATATTTTCGAACAGGAGCGCGCGCTGGAGCACACGGTCACGCACCGCGTCGCGCTCCAGCGCTTCGAGCGGCCGCACCTCGGCCGTCTGGGCTATGCTGATTTTTCTATGATCCACCTTCAAACCGAGTTGCGCCAGTAGCGCGCTCTCGATGTTCCGGACCAGCTGCTTGGGCGCCAGCCCGGCCTGGGCCAGAATATGGACTTCGCTCACCTCACCCAGCGGGGTGGTCACCACCCGCGCCGAGAGGATGCCCTCGAGGCTGGTGAGCAGATTCTCCGCCCGGCGGACGCCCCAGGGATCGGGCACGCCCTCCGGCGGCGTGGGACGGCCGGTCGCGCCGGCCGGTGTGCTGGGCTGTCGAGAGCCGAATCCTGTCACGATGCTATCCCTTCAGTGACGTCATTGAGGGTCTATGCTACCGCGTTTCTGCCCGCGGCCTTGGCCCGATACAGCGCCCGGTCGGCCGCGACCAGCAGGTCCCCCTCCGACGGCGACGACGGATCGAACTCGGCGAGCCCGATGCTCACCGTGACCAGCGCCGGCGGATACCCCAGCCGGAGCCCGATGCCCTCGATGCCCGCCCGCAGCGCCTCCGCCACCCGCGCGCCCCCATCGAGGTCGGTGCGGGTGAGGATCACCACGAACTCGTCGCCGCCGTACCGCGCCGCCACGTCGGAGGCGCGGACCGCATTGCGTATCTCGTCGGCCACCGCGCGCAGAATATCATTGCCCGCCTCGTGGCCGTATTGGTCGTTCACGTCCTTGAACCGGTCGAGATCGAGAAAGAGCACCGCGAAGCCTTCGCTGCTCCGCTTGCTCCGCTCCACCTCGAACGCCAGCCGGTCCCGCAGCACCCGGTAGGTGCTGAGGCCCGTCATCGTGTCCGCCGCCGCCGCCCGCTGCGCCTCTTCCGCCCGCCGCTCCTGGTAGGGCCCGCACTGGCGCATCGAGGCCCGGCCCAGCGCCGCCGCCTCGGCGAATCGGCGGCAGGTCTCGAACCCGCACGCCCGGCAGTCCCACGCCCTGCCGTTGGGCCCCTTGCCGATGGCCTCGAGAATCCCTTCGACCACGTCGGGGTCGGCCTGGATGCGCCGCGGCTTGATCTCGAACGTGGCCCCGACGCTCGCCACCACCGTGCGGTCGAGCACCGGGCTCCGGCTCCGCGGCGGCTCCACGCTCCGGAGCAGCTCGCGCCGCCAGTACAACTGCTCCTGCGGACCCGAGAGCGGATGGTCGAGCGCGCCCTCGTTCGACAGGATGTCCACGAACCCCAGGTCGAGCCGGTCCACACTCACCGCGCGCGCCACCGCTTTCAGGGCGTCGAGCCCGCGGATCTTCCGGAACTGCCGGCTCGACTGCCGCGCCTCCTCGAGCAGCGCCAGCGGCAGCCCGCCCGCCGCGCTCAGGTGCCGCCGCCGCTCCTCCGGCACCCGCTGGAACAGGTTGGGCTGCGAGAGGACGGAGACCCCCCGGATCTGGAAGAGCTGCTCCAGATCGCCGAAGGTGATGGCCGCATCGAGATCGGGACTGTTGACCGGGGGACAGGTGCCCGCGAAGGCGATCTTGAGCCCGGCGCCATGCTGCGCCCGCAGATATCGCGCCTCCGCCACCGCCGGAACCGTCACCGGCGCGAGATAGGGGACCAGCTCGGGATACTGGCTCCGGATGGTCTCAACCACCACCGGGTCGGTGGACCGGATGAGGGTGCCCCAGGGCTCGCCTTCCCACAGTTTAAGGTATTCGGCTGCAACGAGTTCATCGCCGATGACGCCACGGGTGACGGCCCGGAAGCCGGCCGCGTAGCAGGCGTTGATGAGCTGCTCGGGTGTGGCGGGGAAGAAATGGGCGACCGACTCGGGGCTGAGAATCAGCACCCCTTCGCCCAGCGACGCGATGGCCAGCGCGCGGCCGATCTCGCCATTTACCTTGACCGCCCCATGGGGACAGGCCGGGACGCACTGGCCGCACCGGATGCACGAGTCGTCCACCACCTGGAGCAACAGCGGCTCGTCGCCCGCGACCGCGACCGCATCGGTCGGGCACACCCGGACGCATGCGAGGCACGCGACACAGAGTTCGGCGTCGATGACAAAGTTCAATGGACCGGCCGCTCTAGGGGTGGGGACTCTACTGCAATTTGACGGCCGGGGGGGTGTCTGTCAATAGAGAAATAAGTGCAAAGTTATGATACAGTAGCACTTAGGTCGCGCGAATCAAATCGGTCCCGGTGGGCTAAATCATTCCAGTTGATAGGCTTTGATTTTACGGTAGAGGGTCCGCTCGCCGATGCCTAAAATCTCGGCAGCGCGACGCCGGTTGCCCCGGTACTCCTGCAGGGCCGCCGAGATGGCCGCCTTCTCGACGTCGGCCATGGTCATCCCGGACCGGTAGACCACCGCCCCGTCGCCGTCCCGCTCCCCCTCGGGCATGACGTCGGCCACCGTCGCATGGTCCGACAGGTCAATCACTTGAACACGCTGGGGCGACTGGTCCAGCCGCCGCCGCAGCTCCTCCACCTGGAGCTTCAGCTCGACCAGGCTCCGGAGAATGAACTCCAGCTCCTGCCCCGGCAGCTCCCGGAGCGACGGCGCCTGGAGCCGGACCGGCAGGAGGCTCCCCGCCCCGTCCATGATGTCGGTCGGGATGTCCGACGCCCGGATCTCCTCGCCGTGGGCCAGGACGACCATGCTCTCGATCAGGTTCCGGAGCTGTCGCACGTTGCCCGGCCACTGGGCGTTCACGAGCCGCTGCATCGCCTCCGGCGAGATGCCCCGGAAGCTGCGGTCGTGCTCCCTGGCCAGCTCGCGCACGAACCGGCGGACGAGGAGCGGGATGTCCTCCCGCCGCTCGCGGAGCGGGGCGAGGTAGATGTTGAGGACGTTGAGCCGGTAGTAGAGGTCGTCGCGGAAGTCGCCGAGGGCGACGGCGTCGCGGAGCGAGCGGTTGGTCGCGGCCACGACCCGGACGTCCACCTTGATCGGCTGGGTCCCGCCTACCCGGAAGAACGTCCGGCTCTCGAGCACGCGGAGCAGCTTGACCTGCGTGGCCGGGGAGATCTCGCCGATCTCGTCGAGGAAGATGGTCCCGGTGTCGGCCAGCTCGAACCGGCCGAGCCGCCGCTCGGCCGCGCCGGTGAAGGCGCCCTTCTCGTGGCCGAACAGCTCCGACTCGAGCAGCGTATCGGGCAGCGCCGCGCAGTTGACCGCGATGAACGGCTTCCCCCGCCGGGGTGAGAGGTCGTGGATGGCCTTGGCCACCAGCTCCTTGCCCGTGCCGCTCTCGCCCTGCACCAGCACCGTGCTCGACACCGGCGCCATCTGCTCGATCTTGACCAGCACCTCCTGGATCGCGGCGCTCTCGCCGATGATCCCGGTCCGCTCCTGGAGCCGGCGCCGCTCGATGAGCCGCCGCGCCGTCGCCACCGCGTCGTCCGGCATGACCGGCTTCCGGATCGTCTCGGTGACGCCGAGCCGGCCGACCCGCTCCGCCCGCTCGGAGTCGGTGGGCTCGAGCAGCGCCAGGGTCGAGATCTCCGCGTCCCTCGCCAGCGCCGCCAATTGCTCGGCGTGCGCCTCGTGCACCGCCCCGGTCAGGATCACCACCTCGGGGCTCTCCCGCCGCACCGTCCCCCGCGCGTCGTCGAGCGAGGAGAACATCGCGGTCGAGAACCCGGCGGCCTCGAACGCCGCGTTGAGCCGCACGGCGGTCTCGAGGTCGTCCATCGTGATGAGGATCTGGCTGGCCATGCAGGGAAAGATACGGAGAGGACGGAAAGGACGGAAAGGACGGAAAGGACGGAAAGGACGGAGAGGACGGAAGCTGAGAAACCGGCTTGACGGCCGGTCGCCGGGTTCCCATCGTTGGCTTCCCTCTGCGTTCTCATTCCCGTCGCCGGAGGTTCTCGTGCGCGCTCGCCTCCTCTCCGTCTCCATCTCCATCGTCCTGCTGTGGACCACCCTCGCGCCCTCCCGTGCCGCCGCCCAGCTGGGGATCACGTTGCAAGGCGGCATCCACGCCGCGCGTCTCAACCGCCCCGAGCGCCGGCTCGACCAGCCGGCCCGGAGCATCTTCCTCGAGGGAGCGGCCGGGGAGGCGACGACGTTCGGGCTGCGGGCGGGGACCTGGTGGTCGGAGCGGCTGGGGCTCGACGCCGGCGTGGCGTGGTCCCGGAACCGGAGCTTTCAGGGGGGGTTCGGTTCGGTGGCACCCGATTTCGAAAACCACACGATCTTCACCAGCGCGACGATACGGGCCCGCCTCACCGGTCCGCATTCACCGATCGGTCTCGTGGCGGGCGTGGGTCCGGCCGTCATCCTGCACGCCGGCAGCGGCGCGTCGCTGCTCTCGCGCAGCACGGACCTGGGCGGTCTCGTGAACCTCGGCGCGAGCGTCCGGGTCGGCCCGAGTCTCTCCCTCACCACTGACGTGCAGCAGTACTTCTTCAGCAGCCGGTTCGCCGAATCGTATCAGGACCTCACGACGGGAGCGATCCGGCCCGCCGGACGACAGGGTCGCCACGAGTTCGTGATTCTGGCCGGCGTCATGTGGCAGGCGCCATGACGCGACAGGGAGAGAAAGCGATGGGCGTGCGGGACGGCTAGCTGGTGCGGCTCCCCAGCTCGCGCGGCCAGGAGGTGATCTCCTGCACCCGCGAGAGCAGCTGGGTGAAATCGAACGGCTTGCGCAGGACCGGCTCCGTCATCTGTTGCTCGGCGAAGCCGGAGACGAGCAGCGTCGGGATGGGCGTGGGAAGATGGGCGAGGTACGCGGCGAGCGCGCGGCCGTCCATGTGGGGCATGCGGATGTCGGAGACGACGACGTCGAACGGGCCTTGCTCGCCCAGCACGCGCAACGCATCGAGCCCGTCCTCGGCCTCGAAGACGCGATAGCCTCCGCTCTCCAGCATGCGGCGCGCGAGCATGCGGACCGCGGGCTCGTCGTCGACCACCAGAACCGTTGTCGTTGGGGATGCCATACGCGCGACAATGTACGTCCGGATTCGGCCCGCATCAATCTCGCGTGTTCGCGCCGCCTTCCATCACTCGCCCCCCCGATACGCGCCGAGCGCGGCGGGAAACCGCCGGTCCTCCCCCGGACGCAGCTCCGAGATGGACGAGCCCCTGAACTCGAAGTGCTCCTCGTTGAGGCCGCGGGGAGGCAGGGGAAGCCGCGGATGGCCGAACCGGCACTGATTGACCACGACGCAGCGCACCGCCATCGCGGGGTGCCATTCGTTGGCCGGCAGGTTGGGATAGAGCCGCGCGAACTCGGGACGAAGCTTCGCCTCGCGATGGGCCCTGGTCCTGGGACGGAATGCCGCCACGATGGCGTGAGGAAGATTCACGACGACCCCGGGATATCTGGCTGGAGGTCAGGCATGGAACGATCGGAAAACCTGTGCAGTGGATGACCCATCATACGTCGGGGGACGCGGAGGCGAAAGACCCCACGGGACGCACGTCACATCCAGCGAGCCAATCAGGCGCTATGTTGGCGGTCCCGCGGCGCCAATGCCTCTCCCTGCCACTCGCCGGTGACTCGCGTGACGCCGTTTGACCCTCAAAGACCAGGCGCCCACCTACAGATAGATGAATGGAGCCATACGATGTCTCTCGATAGCATGAAGACCCTGTTCACGAACGAGTTGAAGGATGTGCTGAATGCCGAAAGGCAGCTGGTCCAGGCCCTCCCCAAGATGGCCAGGGCGGCCGAGTCCCAGGAGCTCCAGAACGCGTTCACCGACCACCTGAAGGAAACCGAGGGTCATGTCATCCGGCTGGAGAAGATTTTCGGCCTGATCGGCGAGACCGCCCGGGGCAAGAAGTGCAAGGGGATGGAAGGCCTCCTCGAAGAGGGCAAGGAGATCATGGAGGAGGGGGGAGAAGGAAGCGTCGTAGACGCGGCGCTCATCTCCGCGGCCCAGCGAGTCGAGCACTACGAGATCGCGGCCTACGGGTGCCTCCGGAGCTACGCGGACCTGCTCGGGCTGGACGAGGCGGTGGCCCTCCTGGACGAGACGCTGGCGGAAGAGGAAGCGGCCGACGAGAAGCTGTCCAGCCTCGCCGAGGGTGGCATCAACGAGTCCGCGCTCTCGGTCGGCCAGGGTGCCAAGAAGTAGAGCCCCTCAAACGGCGGTCTTGATGGCCGCTTGACGGGCTCCTGCGAGGATAGCGTCGCCCGATCATCGAGGTCAGACCATGTCTTCGCGCATCCTGTACGCATCCGTCTCCGCCGTCCTCGCAGCCGCCGCATTGGGCTGCGGGGACGAGGCGGAGTCTCCCACCAGCCCCGCGACCGCCTCCCCCGGGCCGACAATGGCCGCGGCGGCCGCGGCGCTGGTGTTTTCCCAGGTGAGCGCCTATGACGCCCACACCTGCGGCATCACCACGGCCGGCCTGGCCTATTGCTGGGGCAACGGCGGCTTCGGCGAGCTGGGCAACGGGACGCTGGACTTCAGCTGGACGCCGTCCGCGGTCGCGGGGGGCCACCAATTCATCCAGATCAATTCGGGCTCCGTGGTGAGCTGCGGGGTGACGACGACTCGCCAGGCGTACTGCTGGGGCTTTCAGGTGGGAGACGGGACCGAGGAGAAGCGGCTCACGCCGGTCCCGCTGATGGCCGGCACGCAGTTTCTCCAGATCGTCTCGGGAGAGTTTCACACCTGCGGCGTGACGTTTCCGGACCGCCGGGCCTTCTGCTGGGGCGACAACCAGTTCGGCGAGCTGGGCGACGGGACCACCGCCTACGTGCGGCCGTCGCCCGTCCTGGTGCGCGGCGGGCACAAGTGGCGCGAGATCAGCCTCGGACGATGGCACACCTGCGCGGTGACCACGTCCGACCAGGCGTACTGCTGGGGCCGGAACAACGACGGCCAGCTCGGCACCGGCAGCAACCCGGCCAACAAGCTCCTGCCCACGCCGGTGAAGGGAGGCCACGCCTTCCGCCAGATCGACGCGGGATCCGATCACACCTGCGCGGTCACCACCGATCGCCACGCCTTCTGCTGGGGCCAGGGCAAGTTCGGACAGATCGGCGACGGCAAGACCGCCCGGCGCTACGTCCCGAAGGCCGTGGCCGGCGGGCTCACGTTCGACCGCGTGTCTGCCGGTGGCCTGCATGCCTGTGCCGAGACGTCCACCAACCGGGCGTACTGCTGGGGCTACAACGGATGGGGAGCGCTGGGAGACGGCACCACGACCCAGCGTCTCGCACCCGTGCCGGTGACCGGCAACCTCGTCTTCAGCCAGCTCAGCGCGGGCGCGTTCTACACCTGCGGCAGGACCACCGCCGGGGCGGGCTATTGCTGGGGACAGGACGATTTCGGCCAGCTCGGAGACGGAACCAACAGCCAGTTCATCCCGACACCGACGCCGGTGTCGGCCCCATGATACCGGGAGGATCCATGCGGTCCCGTATCACGTTTGCGTCGGTCTCCGCGGCGCTCGTCGCCGTCCTGGGCTGCGGGGCGGACACCCGTTCGCCGTCGGAGCCGTCCTCTATAGCCGGGGGGGCCGACGGCGCGGTCGGGGCGGCGGCGTCCGTGCCGCTCGACTTCGAGCAGGTGAGCGCCGGCGGATTTCATAGCTGCGGCGTGGCCATCGACGGCAAGGCCTGGTGCTGGGGCGCGAACGACAAGGGTCAGCTCGGCACCGGAACCGTCACCCCGAGCGCCGGAAGCGCCGTGCCGGTGGCCGTCGCGGGCGGACTCCGCTTCCGCCACGTGAGCGCGGGCTACGAGCACACCTGCGGTCTCACCACCGACGACATCGTGTACTGCTGGGGCTTCAACTACTGGGGCCAGCTCGGCGACGGAACGATGGGCGAAGACCACGCCACCCGCGGGGCGCCAGCCGCGGTGGCCGGCAGCCGCCGCTTCCGTCTCGTGCGTGCGGGGTGGTCCCACACCTGCGCCATCACCACGTCGGCCGACGCCTACTGCTGGGGCGAGAACCTGTACGGGCAGGCCGGCGACGGAGGCACCGCGCTGGGGCGACCGAGACCGGTCGCGGTGCTCGGCGGGCTCAAGTGGCGCCAGCTCGCCGGCGGCGCGGAGCACACCTGCGGCGTCAGCAAGACCGACAAGCTGTACTGCTGGGGACTCAACGATCACGCCCAGCTCGGCGACGGCACCAAAAAGAACCGGGTCACGCCGGTCGTGGTCGCCGGCGGCCGCACGTACCGGCAGGTGGACGCGGGCACCTACACCAGCTGCGCCGTCACCACGGGCAACGTGGCCTTCTGCTGGGGATTCAACGGTCAAGGCGAGATCGGCGACGGGACCACCACGCTGCGGCTCAAGCCCCGCGCCGTCGCGGGACACTTCACGTTCGATCACGTGAATGTGGGCGGCGTCCATGCCTGTGGCGTCACGACGGCCGGCGTCGGGCTGTGCTGGGGAGACGGCGGCTCGGGCGCGCTCGGGTACGGAGGGACCTCAGGACGGACCAGCCCGGTCGCGATCGGCGGCGGCCTCGTACTACGCCAGATCAACGCCGGCCTGGCGCATACCTGCGCCGTGACGACGGCCGACAAGGCGTATTGCTGGGGCGCCAATGGCAGGCTGGGAGACGGCGCCAACGTGATGCGGGTGTTGCCGTCGCCGGTGGCGGGGCCGTAAAAGGACGGAGAGGACGGAGATGACGGAGAGGTGGGGTGGGGCGGACCTTTCCGTCTTCTCCGTCTTCTCCGTCCTCTCCGTCTTCTCTCAGTGCCCCGTCCGTTCGCCTCGCACCAGGGCGACCGCGTGCTCCACCAGGTCGTTCAACACGGCGAGGCCGTCCTTCACGCCGCCGGTGCTGCCGGGAAGGTTGACGATGAGGGTCCGGCCGCGCACGCCGGCCAGGCCGCGTGAGAGGGCGGCGCGGGGAAAGCGGGGATAGACGGCGTTTCTGAGCGCCTCCGCGATTCCCGGCGCCTCCTTCTCCAGCACCGCCTTCGTCGCTTCGGGGGTGACATCGCGCGGGGAGAGCCCGGTGCCGCCGGTGGTGAGGATGAGGTCGGCCTTATCGGAGTCCGACCACGCGGCCAGTATTGCAGCGATCCTTCCAGTCTCGTCGGGCACGAGATCCCGCGCCGCGAGATCGTACCCGCGGGTGGTGATCCACGCCGCGATCGCGTCGCCGGACGTGTCGTCACGCTGCGCCCGGCTGTCCGAGATCGTCAGTATCGCGACTCTCATGAGAGGACGGAAAGGTCGGAAAGGACGGAAAAGACGGAAAGGTCGGAAAGGTGGGGCAGGGCGGACCTTTCCGTCCTTTCCGTCCTTTCCGTCATTTCTTCACACTTCCCTGCTTGTAGAACGGCCTCGCCACCACCGTCGCCCCGATCCGCTCGCCTCGGCACTCGACCTCGAATTTCGTGCCCACCTTGGCCGCCGCAGCGGGCAGGTACGTCGTGCCGATGCCCTGGCCCAGCGAGGGGCTCATGGTGCCGCTCCGCACGATGTCCACGTCCCGGCCTTCGTGATACACCGGATAGCCGTGGCGGGGGAAGCCCCGTCCCTCCAGCTCGAATCCCACGAGCTTGCGGGTGACGCCGCGCGCCTTCTGCGAGCGGAGCGCCGCGTCGCCGGTGAAGGGCGCGCCCTTGTCGAGCTTGACGATCCAGCCGAGCCCGGCCTCGAGCGGCGTGATGGTGTCGTCGATGTCGTTGCCGTAGAGCGCGTATCCCATCTCGAGCCGGAGCGAGTCGCGGGCGCCGAGCCCGATGGGCGTGGCGCCGGCGGCGGTGATCGCGTCCCAGAGACCCACGGCGTCGCGGTCGCGGCAGTACAACTCGAAGCCGTCCTCGCCGGTGTAGCCGGTGCGCGAGATGAAGCATTGCGCGCCGGCCATCGCGCCGGTGGCGAAGCGGTAGTAGCCGATCTCGCTCAGCGGCACCGGCGTGAGCGGCTGGAGCAGCGCCTGCGCGTTCGGCCCCTGCACCGCGAGCAGACCCACCTCGGCCGAGATGTCCTTGAGCCGCACGTTGGCGCCGCCCTTGAGATCGACGATGTGCTCCCAGGCCCGCGCAGTGTTGGACGCGTTGACGACGATCATCACCTTGTCGTCGAAGCGGTACACCGTGCAGTCGTCTACGAAGGTCCCCTCGGGCGTCAGGATCGCCGAGTACTGGACCTGTCCCGACTCGAGCGCGCCGACGTCGTTGCAGGTGACCCGGTTGACGAAGGCGTTCCGGTCGGGGCCGGTGACCTCGAACTCGCCCATGTGGCACACGTCGAAGATCCCGGCGCCGGTCCGCACCGCGCGGTGCTCGGAGAGGATGCCGCCGGGGTACTGCACCGGCATCTCCCATCCGGCGAAGGGCACCATCTTGCCCCAGAGCCTGAGGTGGGTCTGGTAGAGCGGAGTCTGCTTCATGCGGAGTCCCTCCTATCCCATGAGGGTCGCCATGAGCGCCTTCTGCACGTGGAGCCGGTTCTCGGCCTCGTCCCACACCCGCGACTGCGGCCCCTCGATCACGTCGTCGGCCACTTCCTCGCCCCGGTGGGCCGGGAGACAGTGGAGAAAGATCGCGCCCGGGTCGGCCAGGCGCATCAGCTTCCGGTCCACGATGAATCCGGCGAACGCCTTGACCCGGACCGCCTGCTCCTCCTCCTGGCCCATCGAGGCCCAGACGTCGGTGTTGATGACGTGGGCCCCCTTCACGGCCTCGCGCGGATCGTCGGTCAGCAGGATCGTGGCGCTGCCGCTGTTGCGCTGGAGGATCTCGGGGTTGGGCTGGTATCCGTTGGGACAGGCGAGGCGCAGCTCGAATCCCAGGGTGCCGGCGGCGTTGATCCAGCTGTTGGCCATGTTGTTCCCGTCGCCCACCCACGCGATCACCCTGTTTTCCCACCCGCCGATGCTCTCGCGCACGGTCATGAGATCGGCCAGCACCTGGCAGGGATGCAGCAGGTCGGTGAGCCCGTTGATCACCGGGACCGCCGAATACTTCGCCAGCTCCTCGACGTCCGCGTGGTCGAAGGTGCGGATCATGATGCCGTCGAGATAGCGGGAGAGCACGCGCGCGGTGTCCCGGATCGGCTCGCCCCGGCCGAGCTGGATGTCGCGCGAGGAAAGAAAGAGGGCGTGCCCGCCGAGCTGATACGCGCCCACCTCGAACGAGACCCGGGTGCGGGTCGAGCTTTTCGCGAATACCATCCCGAGTGTCTTCCCGGCCAGCGGCTTCTCGCGATACGTACCCGCCTTCATCGCGTCGGCGAGGTCGAACAACGCCGCCAGCTCGGACGGACTGAGGTCGGGAATGGCGAGAAAGTGGCGAATGGATGTCATGGCGGGCCGGATAGAGGAGCCGGAGACTATGGTCGGGTGGGGATTGTAGTCTGTGGGAGTCGGGCGAGCAACGCCTCGAACCGGCGGTTGCCGCGGAGCGGCGCGAGACGCGGGTCGAAGTGCGCGTAGATCATCCACGGCGTCCGCTCGGCGAGCGCGCGGGCGAACGCAGCCAATGCCTCGGTCGTCTTGCCCGACGCCACCGCGGCGACCGCGAGCGTGTACGGCGAGACGTATCGCTCCTTCGTGGCCGCGAGCAGCGAATCATACGAAAGAGGGAGAAGGGAGAAGGGAGAAGCGAGAAGGGACGAGGGCGAAGGGAGAAGGGAGTCGAGCGCCGCGGCCCGCGCGAACGCCAGGTCCGCGAGGCTGTCCTGTCCCGCGAGGCGATACTGCCAGCCGAGGTGCGCGCGGACCAGGGCGTCGAGCGGGCTGATCTCCACCGCTCGGCGCGCCGCGGCGACCGCGCTGTCGGTCCGGCCCAACGCGAGCCACCGGTGGGCCTGCCAGTCCCACGCCTCGGGGAGGTTCGGGTTGATCTCGACGGCGCGGTCGAGGTCGGCGCCGGCCTTGGCTGGCTCGCGGTCGTGCAGCAGCCGGATGACCGCGCGCGCGATCCGCGGCTCGGCCATCGTGCTGTCGAGGGCGATCGCGCGGTCGGCGGCGCGGCGCGCCCGCGGGATCGCATCTTCGGGCGGCGAGGACTCCGAGAGAAAGTCGCGCAGGTAGGTGTCGGCCGCGCCGGCCCAGGCCGGCGCATACGACGAGTCGAGGGCGATAGCGCGCTCGAAGCCGGCGGCGGCGTACTCCGTGGCGCCGGGCGCCGCCCGGCCGAGACGAAACCGTCCCTCGAGCGTCGCTTCGTGGGCGCCGGGCGCGGCGCGAAGCGCGGGCGGGTCGGGCGCCGGCGCCCGGGGACCATCGCGGAGCCGGAGCGCCGCGACGATCTCGGTCACGATATCGCGCTCCACACCGAACAGGTTCGCGACGGTGCGCTCGTACGCCTCGGACCAGATGTCGAAGCCGCCGTCTACGCTCACGAGGTGGACCGAGAGACGGAGCCGGTCGCTCACCGGCCGGATGGTGCCGAGGAGAACGGCGCCGACCCGGAGCCGGCGGCCGATCGAGACCGGATCCTCGCCCGCGGCCGCCGCTGCCGACCGGGCGCCGGCCACCCGGAGGCCCGGGATGCGGCCGAGGATGCCGGTGAGGTCGCCGCCGATGCCTTCGCCCAGATAATCGAACGCGGAATCGGGGCTCGCGTTCATGAACGGGAGCACGGCGATCGAGCGGGGCGAGGACGGCCGCGCCGGCGGGCGGGCGGGCGGCGCGGTCAGGCGGAGCCAGATGGCGACCGCGAAGAGCAGCGCAACCGCGGCGCCGAAGACCCGCCAGCGAACCGGCAGCGTGAAGCGCGGATTCACGTCGCGGCGTGCTTGACGGGGTCAGTCTCCAGGCGCATATGAAGGAAAGCAGTGGGCTCGACGGGAAAACTCACGGGAGGTTCGACCATGGCGTACACGGGGAAAAACGAGGCCGAGGTCGTCTCGGTCACGGTGAAGTTTCGCACGGCTGCCGGCGAGGAGCGCTCGGTGACGATCGACGGCGGATCGAGCGACGCGCTCTTCTGGAGTCTCGAGGCGGTGGACAAGTTCGCCCTTCCTTTTTATCTGGCCACCGAGGGCTTCGAGAAGGCTGCTTCGATCCGGCGTGAGGCGGAGGCCCAGCTCGCTCGGCTCGGTCTCGCCATCGGCCCGCACAAAAAGTACTGTCTCCTGGCCTTTCCGCCCCTGGACCGGGGCGATCCTTCGCCCATCTGAGCGACGCACGCCGTCACCGCTCGGTGGCGACGAGCGACTGGAACCGTGGGTCGTCCTGGAGCGGCTCGAACACCGGGTCTCCCCCGATGAACGCCTTGGCCTCGGGTGACGAGGCGAGGTACCGCTGGAGGAGACTCACGGCGCGGTCGCGCTCGCCGAGCCACACGGCGACGCCGGCCTCGTAGAAGTCGAGCTCGGGATCGTTGCTGGAGGCGGCGCGCGCGGCGTCGCGGGTATGGCGCGCGCTGTCGGCCTCGCCGGCCCGCGCCAGCACACCCGCCGCCATCATCCGCCACCGGGGCAGAAACACCGGGCGCTCGCTCGGCGGCGCCACTTCCTCGAGCTGCTGCACCAGCCGCCACGCCGCCGCCGGGTCCGCCCGCCTGGGGCTCGGCATGTAGAGCAGCGTGAGCTGGCAGAAGCTGAAGAGCCACTCGTCGGGGAACCGGCGGTAGCCCTGGGCGCACCACTGCTCCGCCTCGGTCCACTGCCGCGTCATCAACGACGTGAGGTACAGGCGGAAGAGGACCGAGCGCCCATCCGCGACGAACGCGTCGGCGTCGTATGCCCGCCGCGCGGCCAGGTTGGCCTCCGCGAACGAGCCGCGCTCGTTGAGGAGTTGGCTCAGCGTGCTCCAGGCGCGCGCCTCGGTCGGGTTCGACGGCACCGCTGCGGCCCGCAGGTCCTGCTCGGCGGCCTCGAGCTCGCCCCGGTTGGCCCCGCCGTTGAGCTGCCAGTCGTAGTACTCGAAGTACCCGCGCAATTCGAGCGCGGGCGGGTAATCGGGTTTGCGCGCGAGCACCTCGTTGGCGCGCGCGACGCTCACCGGCATCCACTGCCTGAGCGCCGCGAGCGCCTCGGATGGCGAGTTGTCGGCGATCTCGATCCGGTTGCTGCCGAGCCAGCCACGCTGGAGGATCGGGTCGGGCCACGCCGGATCGAGGTCGGAGGCGGTGGCGAGGAGCGAGTCGGCCGAATCGAGCATCCGACCGGCGGCCGCGGGGTCGCCCGACCGGAAGAGCGACATCGCGTCCTCGCTCAGCTTTTCCGCCCGCTGCACCAGCACCCAGGCCGCCGCATTGCGGGTGCCCGACTGCTGCTCGCGCAGCTTGATCTCGTCGCCGAGCCGTTCGCGCAACCCGAGCGCCACTTCGTCCGCCAGCCGTCCGCGCAGCGCCAGCACGTCGCCTCGTCCTGGCTCGATCAGCTTGCTGTCGAGCTGCCGGCCGCTTTGCGGGTCGATGAGCCGGACGGTGATCCGCGGGTGGTCGATGGAGCCGCCGACTGTCCCCGAGACGATGGTGCCGACGCCGAGCGCGGTGGCGATGCTGTCGAGCGGCACCGACCGCCCGCGAAAGGGGCGCACGCCGTTGGCGCTGATCACGCTCAGCGCCTGCACGTCGCCCAGCCGGTCGATCAGGTCCTCGGTGAGACCGTTGGCGACGGAGCGCAGGTTGCTGTCGGGGCCCTCGGGGTCGAAGTAGAGCACCGCGAGGTGGGTGGGATCGCGGGCCGCGGTCGCGCCTTCCGCGGAGCGCGAGGGCTCCGTGGAGGGCGTGATCTGGTCCCTGTGGCGGAGGACGAACGCCGCGGCGACGGCCGCGATGCCGAGGATCGCGGCCCACATCCATTTCCCGGCCGGGCGATCCACCGCGGCGAGCGACGACGTGATTGCGGGCGGGGCGAGGGCCGTGGCGAAGGCCGTGGCGGTCTGGAACCGGTCGGCCGGTGACTTGGCCATCGCGCGCTCGACCACGATCTGGACCCAGGCGGGCAGATCGGGACGCACGACCCCGAGCGACGGGACCGGCTGCCGCACGTGCTTGGTGGCGATGACCTGCGCGGTGGCTCCGGAGAAGGGCGGCTCGCCGGCCAGCATCTCGTACAGCAGGCAGCCCAGGCTGTAGATGTCGCTTCGCCCATCGAGGTCACGGCTGCCGGAGGCCTGCTCCGGGCTCATGTAGGCGGGCGTGCCGAGGATCAGCCGGTGGGAGCCGGAGCCGACCTCGTCGGTGGCGGCGGCGGAGAGCGCCTTGGCGATCCCGAAGTCGGCCACGATCGCGTGGCCGGCGCCGAAGAGAATGTTCTCCGGCTTGATGTCGCGGTGCACGATGCCCTCGCCGTGGGCGAGGGACAGGGCGTCGGCGATCTCGCGCGCGATGCTGAGCGCGTCCTCGAGCGGGAGCCGCCCTTCGCGGCGGAGGCGCTCGCGCAGGGTGTCGCCCGCCACGTACGGCATGACGTAATAGAGGAAGCCAGCGGCCTTGCCGGAGTCGTGAACCGACAGGATGTTGGGGTGGGTGAGCCGGGCGGCGATGCGGATCTCGCGGAGGAACCGGGCGGCGCCGAGCGCTTCGGTGACGTCGGGCCGGAGCACCTTGACGGCGACCGGGCGCCCGTGCTTCTGGTCGTGCGCGAGGTAGACGGTAGCGGTGCCACCCCGGCCGAGCTCGCGCTCCAGCGTGTACTGTCCCGCAAGGTCAGCTTGCAGGCGTTCGACCGCCGTCCCCATCAGCACTGGCTCCGGATTCTGAGCCGGAAAGATAGGACGGCGGGTCCGGGGCAGCCAGAGAGAGGTGCGGGGCGGCAGCCGGCGGAACGAGGGAGGAGCGCCGATGACGTCGAGGGATGACGCGGTGAGACGCGTCGTAGCGCCGCGGTATCGGGTGGAGCGCGAGCTCGGGCGGGGCGCGATGGCCGCGGTGTACCTGGCCGAGGACCTCGAGACCGGGACACAGGTTGCGGTGAAGGTCGTGCGGTCCGAATTGACGGCGGTCCTGGGTCCGGAGCGGTTTCACCGGGAAATCGAAATTCTCAAGCGGTTACGTCATCCCGGGATTCTCCCCCTACTCGACTCCAGCGACACCGAGGGGATGCTGTATCTCGTGATGCCGTACGTGGCGGGGGAGAATCTCCGGTCACGCCTGCAGCGCGAGGGCCAGCTCTCGATCCATTCGACGCTCGCCCTGGCGGGGGACATCGCCGCCGCCCTCGACTATGCCCACCGCGAGCAGGTCGTCCATCGCGACATCAAGCCGGAAAACATCCTGATCGAGAACGAGCGCGCGCTCGTATGCGATTTCGGGCTCGCGCGCGCGCTCGACCGGGCGGCGCTGGAGCCGATCTCCTCGAGCGGCCTGGTTCTGGGGACGCCGCGATACATGAGTCCCGAGCAGGCGATCGGACAACGGGACCTCGGCCCCTCGAGCGACATCTACGCGCTCGCTTGCGTGACCTACGAGATGCTGGCCGGGCAACCTCCCTTCACCGGTGCGACGCCACAGGCGATCATCGCCCGGCAGCTCGCGGACCCGCCGCGGTCGCTTCGTCCCGTGCGGCCGGACATCACCCCCGCGATTGAAGCCGCGCTGTTTCAGGGGCTGGAGAAGGAGCCGGGCAAGAGACCGGCGACCGCCGGTCTCCTTCTGTCCCGGTTGGTGGGCGCTGCAGGGGGTCGCTAGCGAATCTCTGGCGGTCCGCCGGTTTGCGCCCTATATCTACCAGATCCCCTAAAGAACCGGTGGTCCCGTGGACCCTCTGGATCGCCTGCGCGCGGCGCTGGTCGATCGCTACGAGGTCGACCGTGAGGTCGGCCGGGGGGGAATGGCGATCGTTTACCTCGCCCGCGACTTGCGACACGATCGCGACGTGGCGATCAAGGTCCTCAAGCCGGAGTTTGCGACCGCAGTTCCCGCCGAGCGGTTCCTCCGCGAAATCCGGATCGTCGCCCAACTGAAGCACCCCTACATCCTCCCGTTGTTCGACTCGGGAGACGCGGACGGCGTTCTCTACTACGTCATGCCCTATGTCCAGGGGCAGTCGCTGCGCGCGCGCCTGCATGAGGAGACCCAGCTTCCGCTGCAGGAAGCGTTGCGGATCACGGGCGAGGTGGCCGAGGCGCTGTCCTACGCGCACACCCGCGGATTGGTCCATTGCGACGTGAAGCCCGGGAACATCCTGCTGGACGGGGAGCACGCGCTCCTGGCGGATTTCGGCATCGCGCGCGCGGTGACTGCGGCGGGTGGCGAGGCTCTCACGTCCACGGGCCTGATCGTGGGTACGCCGGAGTACATGAGCCCGGAGCAAGGCTCGTATCACGGCAAGCTGGACGCTCGCAGTGACATCTATGCACTGGGGTGCGTGCTCTACGAGATGCTCTCGGGCGAGCCCCCGTTCACGGGCCCCACCGCCCAGTCGATCATCGCCCGCCACATGCATGACGAGCCACGGTCGCTGCGCGTCGTGCGTTCCACGATTCCGAAACACATCGAGACCGCGATCCAGGTGTCCCTCGCGAAGGTCCCGGCGGATCGCTTCCCGTCGGCGGAGCAATTCGTGGCCGCGTTGGGCCCCGAAGGGGAAGCCGCCACGCTGGCACGAGAGACGCCGAAGGCGCGTCGCAGCCGAGTGCGTCGGACAGCAGGCGTGCTGGCAGGCGTTGCGGTGGTCTCGAGCGTGGCCATCTGGCGGCTCGCGATGCCGACGACCCAGCCTCTCGACCCGAACAAGCTGGTGCTCTTTCCGCTGACTGAGCGGATGCTGTCCCCGTCGGACAGCGGAACGGGATACGACGTCGCGATCATGCTGAGCGCGGCGCTGGAGCACGCGCACCCTCTCAAGTGGATCGACGGGGCGCAGCGGCTGAGCGCCCTGGCGGCGCGCAATCCAGCGATGGTGTCTGGGGGGGCGCTGCGGGATGCAGCCCTCGAGCAGCGGGCTCGCTACTACATCGATGGCGTGGTCATGGGAGGGTCTCGGGAGTCCACGACGGTCGTCCTGCGACTACACGACGCCAAAGGCGATTCGGTCGTGGTGCAGGAGAGTGCCTCCGCGCCGCGAGACAGCGCCACGGCGGTGCAGCTGGCGCTTAAGGCGGCGACGAGACTCCTGCCTGCGTTGCTCGATCCGGGCCGCTCGATCGATCTCAGCGCGTTGAGTGCCCGAAAGGCAAGTGCGACGGCTCTCTGGATTCAGGGCGAGCGGGAATACCGCCGCTCACGCTTTCGCAGCGCGCTCGACCTGTACCGTCGCTCCGTCGGTGAGGATTCCGCCATGGCGTTCGCCGCGCTTAAAGGCGCACAAGCCGCGAGCTGGGAGAACCTGGGCAGCGATGCGCTGGAGCTGGTAGCGACCGCATTGAGCCGGGAAGCGCTTCTGCCCTCCAAGCAGCGGGCATTCGCGCGAGGATTGCAGGCTTACCTCGAAGGCGCCGCCGACACCGCGGTAGTGTGGCTGACCAAGGCGGTGGCCGAAGACCCCGAGTGGGCGGAAGGGCACATGGCGTTGGGTGAGGTCTACTATCACCTGCTTCCCGTGGTTCCCCTGCCGCTCGACTCCCTGGCGCATGCCGAGTTCTCCAAGGCAGTGCGCTACGACAGCGGCTTCGCGCCTCCACTCTTTCACCTGGCTGAAATCGCCGTTCGCGAAGGAGATACAACGGCGGCCGCCGATCTCATCGGGCGATTCCACCGCTTCGATCCCGACAGCTCGCGAGGCCGCCAGCTGGCGATGCTGAGTGACTGTCTCGAGAAGGGCTCGGCGGGCATCCAGTGGAGTCGCGAGGTCGCCATCAATCCCATGGATGTGCTCCAGGCGGCGCGATCGCTCTCCGTCGGCGGGGCCCACTTCGCCTGCGCCGAACGCGGCTTCCGGGCCCTTCTCGCGGACTCGATGCATAAGGAGCTCCACTGGGGGGCTTTTCTCGGCCTGCACGGGATCGTCATGTCCCAGCGTCGCCTGAGCGAGGTCGTCCCGCTCATCGACTCCGCGGTCGCCGGAGGACTCGGGCGCGCCTCGGCGATGTATTTCGTGGATGCGTTGATCGGGGCTCCAGTCGACGCGAGGGCCGAAGCGGTCGCCGCCGACTGGCGAGCGAAGTATGGCGAGAACTACGAGCAGGTCAGCCTGGCGGCGCGCTGGCTGCTGGCTGCGTGGCACGCGCATCGCCGGGATACCGTCCGTCTCCAGAGTTTGCGCGACGCGATGCTGGCCGACTCCCAGACGACCGATCTGCCCATTCGCGAAGCGCTCGATGGACAGCTCGCCCTGGCCCGGGGGGACACCGCGGCCGCGGCAGGGCACTTCCGCGCCCTGCGGGTCACCGTCCCGGCGGAAGCACTCGAATGGGGTCTGGCGGAGCCGATGGCCCTCGAGCGATTGGTGATCGCACAGTACGCGCTCGGTCACGGCGATGCCGCCGAGGCATATCTGGCGGCGGCCGGGTTCGATCACCCGGCGCCGGTTGCCTACCTGCCGTACCTCCCGTTGTCACTCGATATCCGGATGCGCGCCGCGGAGCGAATGGGGCGGTCCGACTTGGTCTCTCGCATGCAAGCTCGATTGCGGCGGCTTCGATCCAGTGAGGTCGCTCTGAGTCACTGAAGTCGAACCTGAACCCGACGGAAAGGGGACGAGGATGAGACTGACTCGAGACGTAGCGGCGGCGGGACTGATCGGCTGGTTGCTGGTGACTGGTTGCCCGAGCGAAACAAAGGATGTGGAGGTCAGGACCTACATCGAGAACGACCTGCGTCCCTATCTGGACTCGCTGGCCTATCAGTTGTGCAAGCTCAAGAACGCCCAAGCAGACCCGGGCAGCATTCCGGGGCGGATCATATGCCCCGGCGGACCCGACGGATACAAGCCGCCGCCACCCGACGGGCATCCATGAGCCCGACCCGGCGTCTGACGGCCGCGGTCAAGGCACTCGGCATCGCGGCCATAGCCGGGCAGTGGGCAATCGGGTGCGGCGGTTCGACGTGCAACTGCGACAGCGCGGACGACGCCACGTTCGCGCCGAAGGTGACAGCGCTCGATGCGGGGCTCACGAACGTCCAGGTCATCCCATCGACCTCCACGGCATTTCCCGGACGCAGATTTCAGCTTACCGCCTGGTTTCGCGGTGCCGATGGGAAGATCATTGCCGGCCGTTTCAACCCGATGAAGTGGACGTTCGAGCCACCGAGTGACGGCAGCAGTGACGGCAACGTGTTGGAGGGCCGAGTCGAGATCACAAAGTTCCCGACAGCAGACTTGTCCAATGCGACGGTCAAGGCTGAGAAGGACGACGACCCCGGTATCAGTGATGAGGTCGGGTTGACGCTCTGGCGGGATGCATCGGCAGCCATGGCGAGCGGCGATGTCGTCACGGCACACCATACCAATGGCATGCCACCAAACATCGTTCTGTTGGAAGAGAGCGACGGGGCAAAATGCACCTGGGGGCCGGCGCGCGCGTTCGTCGGCGCCGCCGAGGTTGGCAAGCAGGGGAACGCGCCCTGCAGTCTGTCACTGCTCTCGTCCGATCACGCGATGTCGTTCACCGTCCCGGGGGGCACCTGGGGAGGAGGCAGTCAAAGAGACGTGGGCCTGATGACCCGGGCGCCACTCAACATCCGGGTCTTCATCGCGGTCACAGGACGCAGCGCTTCGATCCTGTCGGGGATCCCGCTCAGCAACAGCACACAGCTGGCCACCGACGTCGCGGACGCGGCCATGGCCCAGGCCAGGAGCGATGTGGATTGGGTGAACCTCGTGTGGGAGGCAAACCGGGTAGGGGTCCACGTCAACGCCCAATACAACGCGCTCGACCCGACTACACCAGAGCTGGCGGCGCTGATCGGGGCGCAGCCGCAGGATTGCTACTTCACGTCGAAACTGCAACCGGACCAGAAGAACTCGGCCAAATCAGCCTTCATCTACGA
Organism: Gemmatimonadales bacterium; assembly: GCA_036559745.1. Taxonomy (GTDB): domain Bacteria; phylum Gemmatimonadota; class Gemmatimonadetes; order Gemmatimonadales; family GWC2-71-9; genus CAVVWJ01. Next base: position 21,695 of record DATBSO010000045.1, read on the forward strand.
TCCGAGCGTCGTCAGCGTCTATTACGTGGACTGGATCGACTATCCCACTGATCCTCTACATCCCGGCAGCAGGGGACTCAACTGCGACCACCTGGGTGGAGCGACACCGACGGCGGGGCCGATCATCTATGTCTCGTATACCCGCCACTCCTCGATCACCCTGACGCACGAATTGGGACACGTCCTGGGGCTCAAGGACGAGGAGCCGACGATGGGCGAGAACAACGTGATGTACGGCATGGCTCCAGACGGGTCGCTGGGGGCCGACGCGCGAAGTCGGCTCACGGTGGGACAGGTCTTCCGAATGAACATCTGGAACGACTCCTGGTTCGCGATTCCCCAGCCGAGCGCACAGAAACGATACTGCGATGCGGTCCAACCCTGTCCTCTGGTGACCACCGATGCCCAGTAACCATCAGGGGGCGCGCCACGCTGCGGCGCGACGCCTGGGGGCAACCGGTATGGCATGCCTCGTCATCCTGGCCTGCAGCCCGGGAGCACCCAGCTCGACCCCAGACGATCGGACGATCGTATGGCGTTACCTGCTCTGCGAGGAGTGCGTGCATGGAGAGGGCGATGCGGTGCTGGATGCCACACGCCGGGACCGGATGGTGCCGTTACTAGCCCGTGCACTGCGAGGGCTCACCGCCAGCCAGCGGGCGAACGTGCGGCGTCAACTCGAGGAGACCTACAGCGAGCTCGTCAGGTGGGCGATCGCGGAACATACCATCATTCCCCTCACCCAGGTCGACTACGTCGCCCATTTTGTCAGCAACCATGAGGCGACTTATCAGATGCGCGCCGTCACTGCCCTGGCGGCGATCGGCTCTCCCGCAGCGAAGGCCGCGCTCGAGGCCGCGGCCGAGGGGGTTCGCAGCGGGGCCCTGCTGGCCCGTGGTGATGTAGTGGAGGAGCTGAGCGCCGCGATCGGCGAGCCCATTGGCAAGGGGATGGTGGGCTGGGTGTCCATCAGCGCCGGTTCCATGCACACCTGCGGTATCCGCAGCGATGGAAGGTCGTACTGCTGGGGCCAGAATAATCAGGGACAGCTGGGCGACGGAACCGGGAATCCGCGATCCACACCCACGCTCATCGCGGGCGGTCTTCGGTTCAGCTCGATCTCCACGGGCGCCGGCGATGGCACTCATACCTGCGGCATCGCAGTAGACTCGGTCTATTGCTGGGGGAGCAACACCAAGGGCCAGCTGGGTGATGGGACCACTACGCCACATCCGACTCCCACCTCGGTGGCGGGCGGGATCGCTTTCGTTGGCGTCGCGGTTGGAGACAGCCACACCTGCGCGTGGACCGCGGCCCACCAGGCATACTGCTGGGGCGAAAACAACGTCGGCCAACTCGGCAATGGAACCACTACGGAGGAGCACCAGCCGGTCCTGACGGCAAACGGCCTCCGCGTACGCTCCATGGGGGCTGGAGCCATGTTCAGCTGTGCCGACTCGCTGAACGGTCGGCTCTACTGCTGGGGCGCCAACGACAGCGGCGAGCTGGGCGACGGCAGCATCGTCAATCGTCCGTTGCCGGTTCAGGCCGTCGGCGCGCCGCGACTCAGGTCGTTCAGCCTGGGTGAGTCTCACGGCTGTACCTTGGTCAAAGGGGGAGCGGCGTTCATCGATGGCCTCGCGTACTGCACAGGGGCGAACAGCACAGGACAGCTTGGCGACGGCACGAGCACCAAGGCTGACTCGTTGGTCGCGGTCGTGGGGCGCTACCGGTTTCAGATGATCAGCGCCGGAGTTGGGCACACATGCGGCATCGTGATCGGCACCCGGCAACTCCGCTGCTGGGGAGCGAACAACTTCGGCCAGCTGGGCGATGGCACAAATAACGGGCATCTCCTCCCGGTGACAGTCGCCGACTCCTTGAGTTTTGCCACGGTCAGCGTGGGCGCACGGCATACCTGCGCCATCACTACGCAAGGGGCAGCATATTGCTGGGGTTCGGGCACGCAGGGTGAGCTCGGCATTGGAGGCAACGCGGACATCCCCTCGCCAGTCGAGGTGGTGTCGCCCTAGAGGATGTAGCGCCGCAGATCGTCGTCCGAGATGATCTTGGACAGCCGATCCCGCACGTCGTCCGCGTCGAACACGATTCGCTTGGTCGTGCCGTCGGGAAGATCGAACAGGGTCTCCTCGAGCAGCGCCGACATCACCGTGTGGAGCCGGCGGGCGCCGATGTTCTCCATCCGGTCGTTGGCCATGAACGCCACCCGCGCGATTTCGGCGATGCCTTCCGGCGTGAACTCCAACTCCGCGCCTTCGGCGGCCACCAGGGCGCGGTACTGCTTGGTGAGGGCGTTCTCCGGCTCGGTCATGATCCGGATGAAGTCCTGCTCGGTGAGCGGCTGCAGCTCCACCCGGATCGGGAAGCGGCCCTGCAGCTCGGGAATGAGATCCGACGGCTTGGAGACGTGGAACGCGCCGGCGGCGATGAAGAGGATGTGGTCGCTCCGGACGTAGCCGTAGCGGGTCTGGACCGTCGAGCCCTCGACGATCGGAAGCAAGTCGCGCTGCACCCCCTCCCGTGAGACATCCGGTCCGCCCGCCTGGCCGCGCTCGCCCGCGATCTTGTCGATCTCGTCGATGAAGATGATGCCGTGGTTCTCGACCCGGTCGAGCGCCTCGTTCACGACATCGTCCATGTCCACCAGCTTCTTGAGCTCCTCGTCCACCAGGATGCGGCGCGCCTCGGGCACCTTGACCGAGCGGCGCTTCTTCCGCTTGGGCATCATCTCCTGGAGCATCTCGGTGAAGTTGAAGTCGGTCCCCTCCATCCCCTGGGGCGGCTGCATGAACTCCATCATCGGGAAGCTCTGGGGCGAGACCTCGATCTCGACCTCCCGGTCGTCGAGGCGGCCGTCGGTCAACATGTCGCGGAGCTTCTCCCGCGACCGCTTCCGGCGCTCGTCCTCCGCCGCGGGCGCCTCCGCGCGTGTCTGGCCGCTCGAGCTGACGATGAAGACCGGGGGAGAGGACGCCGACGATGCAGACGACGCAGACGACGTGGAGGGCGCGACGGGTGGGCCTGCCGGCAGGAGCAGGTCGAGCAGCCGCTCGTCGGCGCGCTGCTCCGCCTGCGGATAAACCTCGTCCTCGCGCTCTGTCCGCACCATGTTGATCGCCGCATCCACCAGGTCGCGCACCATGGACTCCGCGTCGCGGCCGACGTACCCCACCTCGGTGAACTTGGACGCCTCCACCTTGATGAACGGCGCGCCGCTCAGACGGGCCAGCCGGCGCGCCACCTCGGTCTTTCCCACGCCGGTGGGGCCGATCATGATGATGTTGTACGGGGTGATCTCGTCCCGGATGTCGTCGGGGGCCTGGGCCCGCCGCCAGCGGTTGCGCACCGCGATGGCGACGGCCTTCTTGGCGGCCTCCTGGCCCACGATGTAACGGTCCAGCTCCGCGACGATCTGGCGCGGAGGCATCTCCTCGAGCCAGGGAATCGGCGCGGGAGCTTCAGTTTGCTCGGGTGGGTGTGCGGCGATATCGGTCATAAGAGAAAGAGAAGGGAGAAAGGGGAAAGGAGAAAGGGGGAGGAAGAAGGGCGGCCTTCTCCCTTCCCCCTTCTCCCTTCTCCTTCTCTTTCACTTCTCTCCTGGCAGCTCCAGCACGGTGATGTGTCGGTTGGTGAAGACGCAGATGTCCGAGGCGATCTCGAGCGACTTCTGCACGATGTCGCGCACGGTTTGTCCCTCGAGCGGCAGCAGGGCACGCGCCGCGGCGAGTGCGTAGTTCCCTCCGGATCCGACGGCGACGACGCCGTCATCCGGCTCGATCAGCTCGCCCGCTCCGCTCAGCAGGAACGAGTGGTCGAGCGCGGCCACCACGAGGAGCGCCTCGAGCCGCCGGAGAATGCGGTCGCTGCGCCAGTCCTTGGCCAACTCGACGGCGGCCCGCTGGAGATTACCGGGATAGCGATCGAGCTTCTCCTCGAACTTTTCATAGAGGGTGAGCGCGTCGGCGACGGATCCCGCGAACCCCGCGAGCACCTTCCCGCCCTTCAGGGCGCGGACCTTGGTCGAGTGCGCCTTGACGATGGTCTCGCCGATCGTCACCTGGCCGTCACCGCCGAGTGCGACGCGGCCGTTTTTTCTGACCGCGAGAATAGTGGTGCCGTGAAACGTCATCGTGCTCCCTGGTGACCGGGCGTTACGCCCGGGGGTGCGCCTGGTTGTACACTTTCTTGAGCCGCTCAACGCTCGTGTGGGTGTACACCTGCGTCGTGCTGAGCGACGCGTGGCCCAGAAGCTCCTGGACCGCCCGGAGGTCGGCGCCCGCGTCGAGCATGTGCGTCGCGAAGGTGTGGCGCAGCGAGTGCACCCGCAAGCCGTCGGCGCCGATGCCGTCGAACATCGCATGGACGATCCGCTGCACGCCTCGCGGCGCCAAGCGCCGGCCCGTTCGGCTCACGAAGACGGCCCGCCGGTCGGTCTTCGGGCGCACCGGGAGCGCCTCCCGGAGGTGAAGATAGCGGCGCAACGCCAGCACCGCCCGAGATCCCACCGGGACGATACGCTCCTTGCGCCCCTTGCCCCGAACCTTCGCCTGGTCCGAGAGGAGGTCGAGATCCTCGAGATTCATCCCGCTCAGCTCGGAGAGCCGGATGCCGGTGGAGTAGAACAGCTCGAGAATCGCGAGGTCACGCGTCGGGATGAACTCGTCGCCACTCGCGCGCGACTCGGCCCACTCGAAGAGGCGCTCGGTCTGCCGGCGGTCGAGGTAGGTCGGGAGACGCTTGTCGAGCTTCGGCACCCGGGCCGAGCGGGCCGCGGCGCCGGCCACGCCGTGGTGCTCCTGGAGGTAGCGGTACAGGCTGCGCACGGCGGAAAGCGCCCGCGCCGCCGACCGCTTGGCAAGGCCGCGCCGCTGCAGCTCGCCCAGGAAGCCGCGGAGACCGAGGCGATCCACCGTGGTCCATCCCCAGCCTGCACCATAGTGCCGGTCGCAGAATTCGGTGAACGCCTCGAGGTCGCGCCGGTATGCCTTGACCGTATGCGGCGACTGCCCGCGCTCTTTCTCGAGGTGGGTGAGGAACTCGGTGACTTCGGGCTTGGCTGACATCTCTTCTCTTCTAGAAAAAGCAAAAGCGGAAACACGGAGGACACGGAAGAAAAACACGGAAGACACGGAGCCCCACCCTTCCCATTGGGGATGTGGGGGGCTCCGTGCCAACCTCCGTGTCCTCTGTGACTCCGTGGTGAGCTTTTGCTGTTGCTGTTCCCTGAGCCCAAGAGATCATCGGATCTCCGCCAGAAATCGACCAAAGTCCGCCTGCGCTCGCTCGACCAGCAGCTCCTTCTTCCGATCCTTCTTGACCTTCCCCGGCAGGGGATCGAGCAGCCCGAAGTTCGCGTTCATCGGCTGGAAGTGGGCCGGGTCGGCGTCGCGAAGATAGCGATAGAGACCACCCAGCATCGTGGTCGGCGGTGGAATCAGCGCGTCACGGCCCGCGAGCCTGCGCGCGAGGTTGATCCCCGCCAGCAGCCCGGTGCCGAGCGATTCGGTGTACCCCTCGACGCCGGTGAGCTGGCCCGCGAAGAACAGGCGATCGTCGTCGCGCGCGGTGAGCGCGGGGCCGAGCGTGGCGGGGCTGTTGAGATACGCGTTCCGATGAATGCTCCCGTAGCGCAGGAATTCCGCGCACTCGAGTCCGGGAATCAGACGGAACACGCGCTGCTGTTCCGGGATTCTGAGCCGCGTCTGGAACCCCACCAGGTTCCACATCTGCCCCGCGCGATCTTCCCGGCGAAGCTGCACGACCGCGTGCGGCTCACGACCGGTGCGAGGATCGGGAAGTCCCACCGGCTTCATCGGCCCGAACCGCAGGGTCTCCCGCCCACGCCGAGCCATCTCCTCGACCGGCAAGCATCCCTCGAAGTACGGTACCTGGTCGAAGTCGTGTCCCTGGTGCTGGTCGGCCTCGACCAGCGCGTCAAGAAATGCCTCGTAGCCGGCGGCGTCGAGCGGGCAATTGAGGTAATCGTGGCCGCCGCCTTTGCCATACCGGGACAGCGCGTAGAGACGCGAGTGCTCCAGTGAGTCGCTCGATACGACCGGCGCGATCGCGTCGTAGAACGCCAGCGCCGTGGTGCCGAGCCGCGCCGAGATGGCCGCGGCCAGACGCTCGGACGTGAGCGGGCCGGTGGCGACGATCCCCGGTGAGGGAAGCTCCGCGACCTCGTCCCGCACCACCCGGATCCCGGGATGGGATGTGACCCGCCGGTGGACCTCCTGAGAGAACACCTCACGGTCCACCGCCAGGGCGGTGCCACCGGGGACCTGGGCGAGATCGGCGCAGGGGAGGAGCAGGCTGCCGAGCGCACGCAGCTCCGCCTTGAGGAGTCCGTGCGCGTTGGTGAGATCGATGGACTTGAAGGAGTTGCTGCAGACCAGCTCGCCGAGACGATCGGTGCGGTGGGCCGCCGTCGGCACCCGCGGGCGCATCTCGTACAACGTCACCTGAACGCCGCGCTCCGCGAGCGCCCAGGCAGCCTCCGAGCCGGCGAGACCACCGCCGACGACGGTGGCGTTCACGCCAGTGCCACCTCCTCGGGCTCGGCGACGACCATCTTGTGGCCGCACTTGAGGCAGGTCCGGCTTTCGCCTTCCGCCTTGTTGATCTTCTTCTCCATGCCGACCCATCCGCAGTTGGGGCAGGTGTCGGGCACCGGACGGTTCCAGGTGGAGAAGTCGCAGGCGGGATAGCGCACGCATCCCCAGAACGACTTGCCCCGTTTGGTCCGCCGCTCGGCGAGGTCGCCCTCGAGACACTTGGGGCACTTCATCCCGAGCGGGATGGCGCGCGTGCCCTTGCATGCCGGATACGTCGTGCAGGCCAGGAACTCTCCGAACCGCCCGGTCTTGATGACCATGGGCGAGCCGCAGAGGTGGCACTTCTCGTCGGTGGGCCGGTCGGGCGCGCGCCCCTTCTTGAGCGACTTCACGTAGTCGCAGGTCTTCTTGTAGTTGACGCAGGCGAGGTAGGGCCCGAACCGCCCCGTCTTGAGCTCGATGGCCGAGCCGCACTTGGGACACCGCTCCTTGGCCAGGTCTTCGGGCGAAAGGCCGTGCGCCTCGGCGACGAGCGCGTTGAGGTCGACCGACTCGAGGGCCTTGCCGAACGGACCGTAGAAGTCCCGGAGCACGCGCTGCCACCCCAGCTCGCCTTCCTCGATCCGGTCGAGCTCGGTCTCCATTTCCGACGTGAACTCCACGTTGAAGATCTCGGGGAACTTGGCGACCATGATCTTCTCCACCAGCTCGCCCAGCTCGGTGGGGAAGAAACGCCGCTGCTCGACCTTGACGTATTCCCGGGCGCTCAGCGTCGAGATGATGGCGCTGTACGTGGACGGCCGGCCGATGCCCAGACGCTCCAGCTCCTTGACGAGGCTCGCCTCGGAAAAACGGGGCGGCGGCTCGGTGAAGTGCTGCGACGGCGTGATCTCGCGCACCTCCACCCGCTCGCCGACCTCGAGCGGCGGGATGGGCGGAAGGTCGTCCATCGTCTTCCCCTCCTCCTTTTCCCGCCCTTCCATATAGATGGCGTGGTAGCCGTCGAAGACGAGCACCGATCCGGTGGCCCGGAACAGGTACTCCCCGAGGTCGAAGTCCACGATCGTCATGTCGTAGACCGCCGGGGTCATCTGGGAGGCGACGAAGCGCTGCCAGATGAGCTGGTAGAGCCGGTACTGGTCGGGCTCGAGGTACTGCTGCACCTGCTCGGGCCGCCGGCTCACGTCGGTGGGACGGATGGCCTCGTGGGCGTCCTGCACCCGGGCGTTCTTCCGGGAGCTGTAAACGTTGGGCTTCTCGGGCAGATACTTCTTCGAGTACTGCTTGCCGATGAAGTTGCGCACCGAGGCGATGGCGGTGTCGGAGACCCGGACCGAGTCGGTCCGCATGTAGGTGATGAGGCCGACCGGGCCGTCCTCGCCCACGTCCCTACCCTCATAGAGGTCCTGCGCCGCACGCATGGTGCGCCGGGACGAGAAGCCGAGCTTCTTGGCGGCTTCCTGCTGGATCGTGCTGGTGGTGAACGGCGCTCCAGGATTCTTCCGCCGGTTCCGCTTCTCGACCTTCGTGACCTCGAACGGCATCGCGCGCACCGCGTCCACGACGCGTTGCGCTTCCTCGGCAGAATGAAGCTGGGGCTTGTGCCCCCCGACTTTCGCGAGCGCTGCCTCGAAGGTCTGTCCGCTCTTGGCGCAGAGCGCCTCGATGCTCCAGTACTCCTGCGGCACGAAGGCGCGGATCTCCCGCTCCCGCTCGACGATGAGCCGGAGGGCGACGGTTTGCACCCGCCCCGCCGAGAGGCCGGTCTTGATGCTGCGCCAGAGGATGGGGCTCGCCTTGTAGCCCACCAGCCGGTCGAGGATGCGGCGCGCCTGCTGCGCGTCCACCTTCCGGTCGTCGATCTTCCCCGGATCGGCCAGGGCCTCGCGGATTGCGTCCTTGGTGATCTCGTGGAAGAGAATGCGGTGGGTGGGCGCCTTGGACTTGAGCTGATCGGCGACGTGCCAGGCGATGGCCTCACCCTCTCGGTCGGGGTCGGTCGCGAGGAAGATGGTCGAGGCGGTCTTGGCCGCCTTCTTGAGGTCCGACAGCGTCTTGGTCTTGCCCTTGATGGTGACGTACTTGGGCTCGAATCCCTTCTCGATGTCGACGCCGAGCTCCCGGGTGGGGAGATCGCGCAGGTGGCCGACGGTGGCCCGGACGTCGTAGCCGGCGCCGAGGTACTTCCCGATCGTTTTGGCCTTGGTGGGAGATTCCACGATGACGAGCGCCGTGCCTTCGCCGCGTCCCCGCGCCTTCGGCTTCCCCATCTTGGCCACCGCCTTGGCGGCTTTAGCCGGCTTGGCAGCCTTCGGCGCCGCCTCGGCCTTGGCCGGAGCGGGCGTCTTCGCGGGCGTCTTTAGTGTGCGCTTGGTTCGAGTGGCCATGTCTCCACTGTATTCCTAATAGGTCATCCCGGGGTCAAACCGGAGGTAGCAAGAAACCCGTGAGCTTGGGGCATCGCAAGGCATAGCGAGTGTGCGCTCACATCCAGCCGGCGTGAGCCCGGGCCAGCTGAATAACTTCCCGCGTCACTTCGGACGCGTCCCGGGTCCCGGTCGCAACTTCATGCTCCGCAAGACGATAGAACGGCTCACGCTCGGTCATGAGCTCACCCATCTTCTGGATCGGATCGCCACCCGCCAGGAGCGGCCTGACTTCGCCCTGCTGGCACCGGCGAACCGCCGTCCCGGGCGTGCATTTGAGATAGATAACGACCCCGCAGCGGACGGCCGTCTCCATCGCGCCGGGTTGAGCCGCCCAGCCTCCTCCCGGAACGATGATCGCCGGGTCGCCGTCCAGGGCCGCCAGGACCGCCTTCCACTCTATTTGGCGGAAGTACGGCTCTCCCATCATGCCGATGATCTGGTCCACCGGGCGCCCCACCTCGCGCTCTAGCAGCTGATCGATGTCGATGAGCGGCGCCGGGAGAGCTTCGGACACGAGGCGCCCGACCGTGCTCTTCCCCACTCCGGGCAGTCCGACGAGCACCACGTGGCGGGGCATTTAGCCGTCCACCACGTCGCGCAGGGCCGTCCACCGGGAGCCCAGCGCCGAGAGGTAGCCGTCGTAGTTGCGCCGCATCTCACCGAGCGAATCGCCCCCAAACTTCTCGAGCATCGCGTCGGCCAGCACCAGTGCCACGACCGCCTCGGCGATCACTCCGAGGGCCGGCACCGCTGTGACGTCGGACCGCTCGCTCTGCGCATTGGCGGGCTCGCCCGTGGTGAGGTCCACGGTGGGCAGCGGCGACATCAACGTCGAGATCGGCTTCATCGCTACCCGAACAATCAGCGGTTCCCCGGTGGTGATTCCGCCCTCGAGTCCGCCTGCGTTGTTGGTTCGCCTCCGGAAGCCGCCCCGGGGATCGCCCGCGTGCGGGGGCGCCGACGTCCCGCCCGTCTTGGATCCCGAGGGATCGATCGGGTCGTGCACCGCGGAGCCAGGCCGCCGCGCCGCCTCGATGCCAAGCCCGACCTCGACCGCCTTGACGGCGGGGATGGCCATCAGCATGCCGGCGAGGCGGCCGTCCAGCTTCCGGTCCCAGCTCACATGGCTCCCGAGTCCCACGACCACGCCGCGGGCTACCACTTCGACTTCGCCGCCGAGCGTGTCGCCGGCCTGCTTGGCCGCGTCGATGCGCCGAACGATCTCGGGCTCGACTCGTGTGTCCAGGATTCGCACCTCGGAGCGGTCGGCGGTCTCGTTGAGCGGAACGGGTAGCTCGGCGGGCGGCGGCACGGCGACGCCGCCGAGCGAGACGACGTGGCTGCCGATCTCGACGCCGAATTCATCGAGCAGCCGGCGGGCGAGGGCGCCGGCCGCGACGCGGGCCGTCGTCTCCCGCGCGCTCGCGCGCTCCAGAATGTCGCGCGCGTCCACGCGGTCGTATTTGAGCACGCCCGCGAGGTCAGCGTGGCCGGGACGGGGACGGGTGACGCGGCGGCGGCGGAGCTCACCATGCGTCTCGGCCTCGTGGGCCATCACGTCTTCCCAGTTGGCCCAATCGCGGTTGGGGATGAGCATGGCGACCGGCGAGCCGAGCGTCTCGCCGGCGCGCACGCCGGCCAGCCACTCGATCTGGTCGCGCTCGATCTTCATGCGGGCGCCGCGGCCGTAGCCCTGCATACGCCGATGGAGGTCGCGGTCCACCCAGGCCGCCGACACGGGAAGTCCCGCGGGAAGACCCTCGACGATGGTGACGAGGGCCTTTCCGTGGGATTCTCCGGCGGTCGAAAACCTGAGGTGCACGCCGTCCACCTCCGTACTCGTGGTATGAGAAGCGAACGAGCCCGGCATGCGCCGGGCTCGTTCCCGCCGTGCGACCGCTGGGAGCTTACTGCTCCGAGACGCCGTCGTCGGTGATCCGGGGCGTGACCAAGATAATGAGGTCGCGCCGATTTTCCGTATCCGAGTCAAAGGAGAACAGCTTGCCGATGATCGGGAGGTTGCCGAGGAGCGGGATGCCGCTCCGCGACTTGGTGACTTCGGTGACCGTGAGGCCGCCGATGACCGCCGTCTCGCCGTCGTCAACCAGGAGCTGGTTGTCGGCCTTCTGCTTCGAGAAGACGAAGCCGAGGTCGGCCGCGGCAAGCGGACGGACCGCCGACCGCTCGGTGTGCAGCTGCATCAGCACCTGGCGGTTGTTGGTCACGTGCGGCGTGACGGTGAGCCGGATACCGGTCTCCTTGAACTGCACCGTGGCGCGAGCCACGCCGCCGTTGCCGGTACCGCTGGAGGCGTCGATGACACGCACCGGCGTCTCTTCACCGACGAGGATGTCGGCCTGACGGTTGTCGAGCGTGGAGATGACCGGCTCGGCCTGGATGTCCGCGAGCTCGGTCCGCTCGAGGGCGCTCAGGAAGGTGCTCAGCGAGAACCCGCCGATGCTGGTCGAGTAGATCAGGTCGAGCGCCGAACCGGTGATGGTCGCGTCGGCGTTGCCGATGGCCGAGACCGAGTTGCCGCCGAGGTCGACGATGTTCACGTCGCGACCAAACGGCGTTCCCGGAACGGCTGGATTCGGACGGGCCACGAGCTTGTTGAAGAACTGGTTGCTGTTGCCCAGGTCGTACTTGACGCCGAGCTGCTCGATGTCGGTGCGATCGACGAAGATGATCTTGGCCTGGATCGAGAGCTGCGGGGTGCGCACGTCGAGGCCACGGACGAAGTCGGTGACGCTCGCGATGCGGCTGCGGGTATCGGTCAGGATGAGCGAGTTGGACGCCGTGTCGGCGACCACGCGCCCCCGGCCCTTGGTCAGGATGCTCTCGACCGTCTTGGAGAGCGAGCCGGCCTGGGCGTAGTTGATCCGGACGAGACTGGTTTCGAGCGGCTCGAGCGAGTCGAGCGCGGCAAGGGTGGCCGGCGCGTCAACCCGGATGATCCCGCCGGACATCTCCTGGGCCGAGAGACCCTGGGTGGCGAGAATGGCCTGGAACGCCTGGGGCCACGGCTGATTCTTGATTTCGGCGGTGACCTCACCCTTCACGTCCTTACCAAGGATGATGGTGCGGCCGCTGAAGGAGGCGAAGCCCGCCACGACGTCGGCGACGCTGGCGCGATCCCAGGTGACGGTGATACGGGGCTCTTCCGCGCGGGTCAGGAGCGCTGCGCGGCCGATCTGCACCTCGGGGGCGCGAGCGGGAGCCTTGGCAACGGCCGGTGCGGCCGGCGCGTCGGCAACCATCTCGTCGGCCGGAGCCGAACCGGTCTCGGAAGACGACCAGGCCTGGAACGAAGGCGCGGGACCAAAGGAGACCCGGATGGCGCCGGCGACGGACTTGTCGATCTCGTAGCTCTTGGGGCCATCGAGATCGAGCACGATCCGCACGACGTCGGGACGGAACTGGGAGTAGCGGAGATTGGTGACACCGCCCCGGTTCACGCCGTCGTAGATCGTCGCGGCAGTCTGGCCGAGACGGGCGCCGACGACATCGAGCACCAGGCGGTTGGGCTCACTGAGCATGAAGTCGCGGACTTCGACGGCGCCCTGGACCGTGACGACCACCTCGGCCTTGCCAGCGGCCGGTGTCAGGCTCACGGCCGTCACTTCACCGCTCCCGGGCCCTTCGGCCTTGAGCGGGGAAGCCGCACCGACAGCCGCGGCGGCGACAAGCATCAAGCGATACAATCCGGTCATGGGGTCTCAACCTCCTGCTTCCGCAGCGAGAGAGTTTCTTGGCGCTCGAACCCGAAGTCCTGAATCATGAACACCGCATCGCGGGGCCGGATCTGGACCAACCGGGCCCGGCTCAACTGATCCCCAACGCGCATCTTGTGCCGCTTGCTGGAGACCTTCTCCCGCAGCACCACGACACTGTTCGTCGGCGTGCGGAGATCCTGGTAGACGCCCACGAGCTCGAGATCGCCGATCTCGGGGCCGTCCTTCGATGTATTGATGAGCGACGAGAAGGGATCGCGCGTGCCGCCGCCGTAGGCGAACGTCTCGCGCATGACCTCGATCTCGCGCGCCTTCTGTACCGAGTCAGCCAGCGATGCTTCGATGTCGGCCTGCTTGGCCGAGTCGCTGGCCGCGGCCGACGGCGTCGCCGCGAGCGATGCGGAGTCCGCGGGGGCGCTGTCCGAAGCCGCCGGCGCCGAGCTGTCGGCGGCCGGAGCGGGCTGGTTCTGGATGTGCTCCTTGCGGAGACTATCGGTATGGGCGCGGAGCGCGGCCAGCTGTGCCTCCGCCGCCTGCGCCTCGTCCGCCTTGCCCGAGCAGCCGACGAGCGTCGCCGCGGCAGCGAACAGGGCGAATCCGAGCAGAGCGTTACGTGCCACTGGCCTCTCCCTCCGGACTGGAAGACTTGACGTACGTGCGAACCTGGAACTTCGCCTCGAGCAGGGAGCCGCTCGTATCACCCAGCGCCTTGGCGGCCTGGTTGTTGGTGGCGGCCACCGTGATGTCGTACGGCACGATGATGCGTTGCAGGCTCGCCACGTCGGCCAGGAAGGCGCCGATCTGATCGTAGTGACCGATCACCGACATGTTGTACTTGTAGGTGTCGAACGGCGCCGGGCCCGGCTCGACCGGAAGCGGCACCACCTGCGAGAGCGTGACCCCGCGGATCTTCCCGCGGCTGGAGATATCGTCGAGCAGGTTGGGCACTTCGTTCCGCTCGGGCACCAAACGGCGGAGCAGCGCGAGGCTGCCGCGATAGGTGTCGAGCCGCTTGCGAAGGTCCTCGACGGTGCCGCGCGCCAGCTCGCGCTTGGCGCTGTCGGTTGCCGCCTGAAGCCGCGCGATGGTGTCCTGCACGGCGACGATCTGCACCTTGCGCGCGGAGAGGCCGTTGATGCCGAGGGTGTTGATGACCGCGCCGGTGTAGGCGATGTAGCCCACCAGGCCCGCGAGCATGATCACGAGCAGCGGAGCGGATTTCTGTGAAGTCAGGGATGCCATTGCGCGCCTACCTCACCGATTGGCTGAGGGGAACCGTCCGGAGGTACGCCGAATCCGCCTGCCGGTACGTGCCACGGATGATGAACGCGGTGACGGGCCGCTCTTTTTCGACCACGGTCAGGGCCGACACGGGCGTGACGTCGGTGATCCATGGCGAGGCCTCGAGCTGGCGCAGGAACCGGGTATAGGCCTGGATGTCCACCGTGCGCCCGTTTACCTGGAACTGGATGGCGGGGACGGAGGCGCCTTCGGACTTGGTGTTGGTGGTATCGGTGCCCTTCGCGACCGGCTGCGGCGCGCCCGGGGGCGGCGGAGGCGGCTCGGAGCCACCCATGTCGACCAGCCAGGTGTAGGCCGGCAGCGCCTTGGTGACTTCGTTGAAGAGGTGCGGCCACACGTAGCGGTCACCATCCACCGTGCGGATGATGCCGATCTGCGAGACCAGCGAGTCGCGGATGGTTTCCTGGTGGCGCTTCTCGGCGAGGAAGGCGCGGAACCGCCGGTGTTCGGCGCGGGTCTGCTCCAGTTGCGGCTCGAGGACCGCCAGCTCGCGCGTGGTGCTCATGGTCACATAGCCCAGCCAGCCGAGCACGCCGGCCCAGCTCAGGATGGCGACCAGAAGCACGGGATCCTTGACCTTGCTAGCCAGCCCACGAACCCCTTCGAGCACCCCCTGCAGGGGCGGCCGCGCGCGCTTGCGCTTGAGGTCAGGGCGAAGATTGACGGTGATCATCGGTCATGAAGTCCGGGTCAGGGTTACGCCGCGCTACGCAGCGCGAGGCCAATGGGGAGCATGAGCAAAGGCGCCACCTCGTCCACGGGCATCGTGTCGAAGACCCCGTCGGCCACCTGGAGCTTTTCAATCGGATTGGCGAGCTGAACCGGGACCCGGAGGCGATCGGACAGCACCTTGTTCAGGCGCGGGATGCGGGCGCCACCGCCGGTAGTGAAGATCCGGGAGATGCCCCCGGCCGAGCGGCTGGCCGACTGAAGGAACGCCGCCGCGCGCTCGATGCCCACCGCCAGCTCCTCACCGCGAGTCTCGAGGAACGGATCGAGCGCCTCGTTGGACTCGCCGCCGCGAAGCAGCTTGTCGGCATCTTCCGCCGAGAGGCCGCGCTCGCGCTGGAGATCTTCCTTGAAACGACGGGTGCCGACCGGGATGTCGCGGGTGAGCACCGGGACACCGTCGTCCAGAATGTTGATGTTGGTGGTTTCGTGGCCGATGTTGACCAGGCCGACGACGCCGTGCATGGCCTCGGGGTAGTTCACCTCGAAGGCGTTGTGGAGCGCGAACGCATCGACGTCGATGACGCTGGGCGCGAGACCGACATCGGAGAGCAGGGCCACCTTGTGCTCGACCAGCTCGCGCTTGGCCGCCACGAGGAGCACCGTCATCTGCAACCCTTCGCCTTCGGGATCGAGGATCTGGAAATCGAGCTCGACGTTGTCCATGTCGAACGGCACGTGCTGCTCCGCCTCCCAGCGGATGACCTCACGGGCCTCGGCTTCCTTCATCCGGTCCATCGCGATCTTCTTGATGATCACATCGCGCCCGCCGACCGCGGTCACGACCTTCTTGGCCTTGATGCCGGCCGACGCCAACAGCCCCTTGATGGCCTCGGCAACGATCCCGGGGTCCATCACTTCGCCCTCCACGATCGCGTCGTTCACCACCGAGGTGAACGCGACCTTGGTGAGCACCGGCCCGCCGGAGGCGTGGGAGATTGCGACGAGCTTGATCAGCCCGCTGCCAATATCCAAGCCGACCGTCGTCGCATTGCGCCCGAAGAGTCCCATAGATATCCGCTTGGTGAGGAGTGGCTCAGGCCAGCTGTTGCCGCCTCGGCGCTCTGGCCAGTTGCCGGGCGTGAGAGTATTCCGCCCCCCGATGGGCAACCGATGTGCCACACAAATTGCACTGAGCTAAGTAGTTGGAGGGAAGCGTTCTAACGCGGGTGGGGGCGGGCCGCTGCAAGCCCCGGAAGCCCTGTTTCCTTCTCTTTCGCAAGCCCTTTCTCGGGATGCAAGTCATGCGGGTCGGTGCAGTGGGTGGCATGTCGGCTGGGGGCTAGAGGCTAAAGGCTAGAGGCTAGAGGCGGCGTGCAGCGGGCTTTCGACTTCCCGCCATCTCACGCCCTTGCCTCTAGCCTTTAGCCTCCAGCCCTAATACACCTGCACCCAGCTCCGTTGCCCCAATGGTTCGGCAAAGGCTGCACCACCAAGCGCCGATCGAAGCGCACACGACGAGTACTGCACCGTGGCATCTCCCGCGATCTGGGTGCGGCTCTGGTCCGGCCCATTCGCGGCCATGAGCGCGCCGGTGATGCGGCTTCCCGCGCCGGAGATCCTGACACCGCCTTTCACCACTATCAGCCCGCTGAAGTCGAAGTCGCTCGTGATGTCGAGACCGCCGGCGACCAGCAGGATGCCCTGCCCTCGCCCACCGGCCGCAATCGTGAGCCGCGGCCCCTTCGCGTAGACGATTGGGAAATAGCGCCGGCACGACTCGAGGGCGGCACCGCTCGATGCGCGAGGCTCTCCCCAGTTGGCGCCGTCGGCGATATCGCAGTGGTTGCGATCGTCGAGAGACGGACGCAGCGACGACGTGAGCGTCGTGTCGGGCAGCACGATCGCGGCGTGGGCGGCGAGCCGCTCGAACTCGACGTCGCCGAACATGGCGAAGACGACCGATGACGGTGGCACCGCGCGCGTCGCAGGCCGGCTGCGGCCCGGCGCACAGTCGCTCCCGGCGACCGAGGCGGAGTCGTTGCCACTGATGGTGACCTCGCTGCCGGCGATCTCGACGGGTCTTCCCGTGGTAAGCGCGGCTTCCGGCCCCTCTCCGAGCGACGCGAGGCGCGCCACCAGACCCACGGTGCGACGCGCCAGCGTCCCGCCGCTCGCATCGACGCGGGTGCCGTGACTCTGGACCAGGAAGAGCTGCTCGTTGAGCCGTGTGACCGTGGACCGATACGACGCCCGGCCGGCGAGCGGCGTTGCCGGGAACGCGGCCACGGAGCCGGGCGCGAGGACATTGAGGGTCGGCGCGTCCCACGATGCGAGGAGCTCCGCCGCGCCGGCTTCGGCGGCGTCGGCCGCTTGCTCGGCGTAGAGCGAGCTCCGCCCGGTACGCTGCTCGAGGTGTCCGGCCAGGAAGGCGCCGGCGACGAGGGCACCGACGACGACGAGTGCGAAGATGGCGAGAGCGAGGGCCATGCCTCGCTCGTCGGCGCGACGGGAGCGGCTCATCGGAGCGTGTTCCTGAGCGCGACGCTGGTCGAGAGCGTGAGGCTATCGACCGCCAGGGCGGTGCCCGAGGCGCGCACCGGCCCATCCGTGACGCCCTTGATGGTCCACGCGATCTCGCGGACTTCGTTGGGAATGGTGGTCGCGACGCCGTTGCGATCGAGGTACACGAAGGTGAGCCCGCGCTGCGAGGCGGTGCTGTCGGCGAGCGGGCCGAGCATCGGCTCGATGACGCCTCCCGCGCTGACCGAGCGCGAGCCGAGCCACGACTTGCCGCTCGACTGGTAATAGCGCAGCTCCATGACTTCGAAGAACCGCACGGGCCCACCCACGACCATTCGAGCAGGAGCGGCCGCGGCCGCCGAGCCCACGAAGGTCATGGTCAGGGTGACAGCAGGACTTCCATCCTCACAGATACCTCCGCCGCGAGCGGTGACGACACCATGGACCCAGGCATCGTCGGCGCCGGTGTCGGGGTTGCCCTCGACGTATGCCGTGATGCTGTCGCCCACTTCCGGGGGTCGGAGGCCGAGAAGGGTCGTGCGCTGAAGACGCACCTGGCCGGATGCGGGCACCGCGCAGGTGAATCCGATTCCACGCATGGCCTTGTAGACCAGCCGGCCCCGTTCCATGACCAGCAGATCGGGACTCACGGATGCGCCGGCGGCGAGACCGGCAGTCTCCGGGATGGAGTCGTATCCGATCTCGCGCAGCTCGTTGGCCACGACGACCGTGCCGGTGCGGACGTTGTCCTGAAGTCCGGCGTGCTCCGACTGCGAGCGAGCGACGCGTTGATTCTGCACCAGCAGCGCGTAGGTGACGGCGCCGACCGCGGTGACCAGGACGAGGCCGACCATCAGCTCGATGAGGGTGAATCCGCGGCGGGCGTTCATCCGCAGAACACCACGGTATGCACGGTGTCTCTGACCGGGCCGCGGGGATCCCGATAGGCGAGGATGACGCTCACGCGGCGCGAGAGGCCTGAGCCGGTTGGAGGCGCCACGACCCAACGCTCCAACACGCCGTCAGTGGTGGCGCTATCGCCGGCGAAGCGGGGAGAGATGCAGCGCGGCGTAGTGGAGGCGGCGATCCGACGGAGCTGCTCAAGCCGCGCGGTGGCGACCTGCGCGGCCACGGTGGCGCCGCGGCCCTTGCCGATCATCCTGCTCACCATGGCCGACGAGCCGACGAGCGCCAGCACGCCCACGGTGAGCAGGATGACCGCCACCATGACTTCGACCAGGGTGAACGCCCGCCGTGAATGGGAGATCATGCACGGCTTGCATGCATGACCGGGACCACGATGATTTGCGGGGTAAGACGCGATGGGAAATGAATTTGATCGTGCTTTGACGCTGCGCCTCGATGCAAGTCCCAGCATGAGGCGCAGCCCGTTGCGCTTCGGCGTTAGTGAACCGGCAGACGACGCATCTTGTAGAACAGCGTGCGAAGGCTGATACCGAGCAGGCTCGCCGCCTGACGCCGATTCCCGCCTGACGCCTCGAGGGCCTTCTGAATGGCCTTCCGCTCGATCGCCTCGACCTGGGTCTTGAGGTCGAGCGTGGGCGCGGACCCGTTGGTGCCCGGCCCGCTGCCATTGCCGTTTCCATTGCCGATGGCGAAGTCCTTGGCGTCGAGAGCCG
Source organism: Gemmatimonadales bacterium (assembly GCA_036559745.1). Taxonomy (GTDB): domain Bacteria; phylum Gemmatimonadota; class Gemmatimonadetes; order Gemmatimonadales; family GWC2-71-9; genus CAVVWJ01. Next base: position 40,567 of record DATBSO010000045.1, read on the forward strand.
CGCCGCTGCCGAGTACCGCCGCCCGCTCGACCGCGTTGCGAAGCTCGCGCACGTTGCCCGGCCACGAGTGATGCGTCAGCGCCGCCAGGGCCGCCGGCGTGAGGCTGACGGGGTGTCCCAGCTTGCCGGCCGCGAGGCGGGCGAAGTGGGCCACGAGCGCGGGCACGTCCTCGGGCCGCTCGCGGAGCGGCGGGAGGTGGAGCCGCACGACGTTGAGGCGGTAGAAGAGATCGCCGCGGAACTCGCCCTTCTCGACGGCCTGCTCGAGCGGCTTGGCGGTAGCGGCGATGACGCGGACATCCACCTTGCGCGACTCGCGCCCGCCGACCCGGCGGATCTGATCTTCCTCGAGGACCCGGAGCAGCTTAGCCTGGAGGTCGAGCGGCAGATCGCCGATCTCATCGAGGAGCAGCGTGCCCTGGTGGGCCAGTTCGAACAGCCCGGTGCGGTCGGCGGTTGCGCCGGTGAAGGCGCCCTTCACGTGACCGAACAGCTCGCTCTCGAGCAGATGCTGCGGGATCGCGGCGCAGTTGATCGCGGTGAAGTTGTGCTCCGCCCGCGGGCTCATCCGATGGATGGCGCGCGCCAGCACTTCCTTGCCGGTGCCGCTTTCCCCGGTGATGAGTACGGTGGTGTTGTGCCGCGCCACCCGGCTGGCGAGGTCGAGCAGGTCGCGCATGCTGCGGCTCTCGCTCACGACCAGGTCCTGCACGACGCCCGCGCCGAGGCTGGAGCGCAGCTCCTCGACTTCACGGCGGAGCTTCTCGCGCTCGGCCGCCTTGCGGATCGTCATCAGGACTTCATCGGGGCGGAATGGCTTCTGGAGATAGTCGTACGCGCCTTCGCGCATGGCGGCGATGGCGGCGTCTTCGTTTCCGTAGGCGCTCATCATGATGAGCAGCCCGGCGCCTTCTCCGGCGCGGTAACGCCGCAGAAAGGTGAGGCCGTCCATCTTGGGCATCCGCACATCGCAGAGAATCAGGTCGTACGCATCGCCGGTGGCACGCTCGAGCGCCCGCTCGGGATCGCCCTCGGCCTCGATCTGGTAGCCGGATTCTCCGAGCAGCAGCGCGAGCGACTGCCGGAGACCGGCGTCGTCGTCAACGATCAGCAGCCGCATCGGTCTCACTCGCTATTGGTAGGAACACCATGAACACGGCACCACCTTCCCGCGAACGATCCACCCAGATGACTCCTCCACTTTCATGCACGGTCCGGGCTACGATCGCCAGGCCGAGCCCCGTCCCCTCACCCGGATCCTTGGTCGTGTAGAACGGATCGAAGATCCGCTCTCGATCTTCCTCGGGAACGCCCGGCCCGTCGTCGGCGACGTAGAGCAGAACACCGGGGACACCGTCCGGAATCACCCGCCTGCGCCGCCTCGGCTCCGTCGTGGGTGCGGCCTCGCGAGTGTCGAAGCTCTTGGCCACCGTGCCCACCACCACGCGCCCGCGGGGCGCAGCCTGACAGGCATTGACCACCAGGTTGACGACCACCTGCTCGAGGAGATGCTCGTCGCCCCGGACGCGGGGGAGACCGGCTGCCAGCGCGACGTCCACGGCGTGATCGCGGAACGTCCCCTGCGCCCTCAGGAAATCCATGACCCGCCGAACCGCCCCATTCAGGTCGGTCGAGGCCGTGGCCGACCCGTTGTCCGCCGGCCGGCCCGGCCGGGCATAATCCACGAGTCCTTGCACGATCCGTTCGATCCGTTCGATCGCGCACCGCATGTCATCCGTGACGGCGGGATCGGTCCCGCGTCGTTGGAGCACTTCGACGTAAGTGCCGAGCGCACCTAGAGGATTCCTCACCTCGTGCGCCACCCCGGCGGCGAGCCGGCCAATGCCGGCGAGCTTCTCCACCCGGACCATGTGGCTCTGAACATCGAGCAAGTCTTCGGCCATCGCCCGGTAGCGGGCCGCCAGGCGGTCCAGCTCGACCGATCCGTAGTCGGCCTGCGCAGGTTGGAACTCGCGGGCGGCCAGGGCATCGGCTTCGGCGGTGAGGCGGTGCAAGGGGCGGATGACCAGCCGGTGAAGCACCGACATGCCGAAGACGACGAAGACGGCCGTGCTGCCGAGCCAGAGCGCGCCGAGCGGGCGAATCGTGTCGCGGAGATCGCCGCCCGTGAGCAGGAGTGTGGTCAGCCCGACCAGAATCACCGCGGCGGAGGTGACGAAACCGAGACTGACCAGCAGCTCGGTGCGCAGCGATCGTACGGGCTCTGCCACTCCTACACTCCCGGTGTTACGGCGTGCAGGCCACCCTGCCTTCGACCGTCGCCGGCGCGACCGGGGCCGCGCTGCCGACGAAGATGGCGCAGGTCTTCGCGGTGTACGTGTGCGTCGCCGCTGCCGCCCACCCGCTCGCGCTGACGTTGCTCAGCGTGATAGTGACGTTCGTCGTCGGGTCGAACGGCATGGCCGCGTTGGGCACGGCGCCGCCGTAGTAGTTCTGACCGTTGGAGAAGTACGCCTCTTCCGCGGACACCAGATTCCGCAGGTCGGTCTTCATCGCGGCAACCATCGCGCGCTCTTTGCTGTTGCCGAAATTCGTGATGCCGATGGCCGCGAGGATTCCGATGATCACGACGACGATCAGCAGCTCGATGAGGGTGAAGCCTCTGGTATCGCGTCGCATGGTCCTCTCCAGCGGTTTGACTGATCCGGATTCCGTTCCTATGCGCGATTCCGTCGACCAGTTACTGCGTTGTGTGGCAGAGAAAAGGGGCGGCGACCACTGCGGGCACCGCCCCCGTTCCCGTACAGCCCGTGGAGCTTAGTAGCAGGCCGGGGCGCCTTCGGCCTTCACGGCGGCGTTCGGGGCGGTGCCGCTGCCGACGAAGATGCCGCACTTGGTGATGGTGCCCTTGAGCGTGGCGTTGGTCACCTCGCCCGCCCAGCCGGCCGCGGTCACGGTCGACAGGGTGATGACGTTGTTCGCGGTCGGCACGAACGCGACCGCCGCAGCACCCTGCGTCGCGGCGATGCCGGTCGCATAGGTCTGGTTGTCGCTGAAGAACGCTTCCTGCGCGGTCACGAGGTTACGCATGTCGGACTTCATGCCGGCCAGCACGGCCTTTTCCTTCGTGTTCGCGAACTTCGGAATCGCGATCGCGGCCAAGATGCCGATAATCACGACCACGATCAGAAGCTCGATCAGGGTGAAACCCTTGCGGTTCTGCATACTTCCTCCGGTTGAGTAGTACGGCGGCCAGCGTGTCCAGGGCGTCGGGGCGGTTCGGTCCGTCCGGCATGGGGTAAGGCAACGCTTATGCCACCTACCGACCCCACCATCCAACGCGTTCGTGTGCTGCGACTTGTCTATGCCTTGCACCGTCCGGTGCAAGCACTGTCGAGCCCCGCCGAGGTGTGTATTGCAAGACCGTGAACCGGCGGCGTCCGTGGCTGACCCGAAAAGGAAAAGCTGCGCCGACCCGAGGTCCGCGCAGCATCGTTCTCCTGCAGAAAGGATGCAGAAGACGCAGGGGACGCAAAAGACGTAGAAGCCGGATGGTGAAAAGGGCTCCTGCGTCCTCTGCGTCTTCTACGTCTTTATGTCCTCAATAGCAGGCCGGCGCGCCTTCCGACTTGACCGCGGCGTTCGGGGCGGTGCCGCTGCCGACGAAGATGCCGCACTTGGTGATGGTGCCCTTGAGCGTGGCGTTGGTCACCTGCGCCGCCCAGCCGGCCGCGGTCACGGTCGACAGGGTGATGACGTTGTTCGCGGTCGGCACGAACGCGACCGCCGCAGCTCCCTGCGTCGCGGCGATGCCGGTCGCGTAGGTCTGGTTGTCGCTGAA
>DATBSO010000046.1:0-37660 GCA_036559745.1 Gemmatimonadales bacterium
CCGCGGCGCTCTTTCGTTTTCCACCCTCGACCGGCCATCGGAATCGTATGAGCACCAAGGACGTCGTCATCTTCGACACCACCCTGCGCGACGGCGAGCAGGCCCCCGGCAACAGTCTCACTCCCGAGGAGAAGCTCCGACTCGCCCGACAGCTCGACGCGCTCGGCGTGGACGTCATGGAGGCGGGGTTCCCGGCGGCGTCCGAGGGAGATTATCGGAGCGTCCGCGACATCGCCTCGGAGCTCACCCGACCCGTGGTCGCAGCGCTCGCGCGCTGTCACGAGCGGGACATCGAGCTGGCCGGCGAGGCGATACGCCCCGCGGCGAGAGGTCGCCTCCACATCTTCATCTCGACGTCCGACCTCCATATCCAGGACAAGCTCAAGACCACCCACGAGGACGTGCTCCACCGCGCGCGCGCCGCGATCCGCCAGGCGCGCCAGTACACCGACGACGTCGAGTTCTCCGCGGAGGACGCCAGCCGGACCGACCCCGACTTCCTCTGCCGGATCGTCGAGCTGGCGATCGGCGAGGGCGCCCGGACTGTGAACCTTCCCGACACCGTGGGATATGCGACGCCGGCGGAGTATGCGCAGATGTTCCGCGACGTCTTGCGGCGGGTTCCCGGCGCCGACGGTGTGGTGCTGAGCGCGCACTGCCACGACGACCTCGGCCTGGCGGTGGCCAACAGTCTCGCGGCCATCGAGGCCGGCGCGGGTCAGGTGGAATGCACCGTGAACGGCATCGGAGAGCGGGCAGGGAATGCGGCGCTCGAGGAGATCGTGATGGCGTGTCACGTGCGGGGTCCGTTGCTGGCCTACCGCTGCAACGTGGATACGCGCGAGATCTTCCGGACGAGTCAGCTGCTCTCGTATCTCACCGGCGTCTTCCCCCAGCCTAACAAGGCCATCGTCGGGCGCAACGCCTTTGCCCACGAGGCGGGAATCCATCAGCACGGCATGCTCCAGAACGGTCTCACCTACGAGATCATCCGACCCGAGATGGTGGGCATTCCCCGCTCGACACTGGTGCTCGGCAAGCACAGTGGCCGGCACGCGCTCGAGCGGCGCTTCCGCGAGCTGGGCTACGAGCTGACCGATACCCAGCTCGCCGAGGTGTATCGGCAGTTCAGCGCCCTGGCCGACCGCAAGCGCGAGATTCTCGACGAGGATCTGCTGGCGCTCGTGCATGAGAGCTTCCACGACGCTCCCGAGGAGTATCAACTGACGCACCTGCGGGTGGTATGCGGGAGCGTGAGCCCGACGGCGGAAGTCCGGATGGCGGGTCCCTGGGCCGGCGAGCGGAGCGCCCGCGGCACGGGTGACGGCCCGATCTCCTCGGCGTTCACCGCCATCAGCGAGATCCTCGGGCGGTCGATCGAAGTCCTGAGCCTGCAGCTCCGCTCGCTCACGCCGGGACGCGACAGCGTCGGTCAGGTGTTCCTCCAGGCCAAGGTGGACGGGAAGTCTCTCTCGGGGAACGGCGCGTCCACGGACATCGTCGAGGCGAGCGCACGCGCGCTGGTGCACGCCCTCAACAAGGCGCATCACGCCGATCAGCTCGAGTCGACCAATCTCAATTCGACCTACCTGTGGGGAGTTTGATAATGGAGAACTGCCGAGAGGAAAGAGAGAAGGGAGAAGAGAGAAGAGGTCCTCCTTTCTCCCTTCGCCGTTCTCTCTTCTCCACCCAAGGGATCCCGGGTCTATGACCGAGCCACTGACCGGATCCCAGATCCTTTGCCGCGCGCTCCTCGAGGAGGGCGTGGACGTGCTGTTCGGCTATCCCGGCGGCGCGATCATGCCGTTTTACCACGCGCTGCCTGAGTTCCCCGACCTGCGCCACGTGCTGGTGCGTCATGAGCAGGCTGCCGCACACGCCGCCGACGGCTACGCCCGCGCCTCGGGGCGCGCGGGTGTCTGCGTCGCCACGTCGGGTCCGGGCGCCACGAACCTGGTGACCGGTCTCGCCACGGCGCATATGGACAACACGCCCGTGGTAGCCATCACCGGCCAAGTGCCCCGCGCGATGATCGGCCGGGATGCGTTTCAGGAGACCGACATCATCGGCATCACCCAGCCGATCACGAAGCACAGTCGTCTGATCGAGGACGCGGAAGAGATCGCCGATGCGGTACGGGAGGCGTTCGCCGTCGCGATGGAGGGGCGCCGCGGCCCAGTGCTGCTCGACGTGCCCAAGGATGTGCAGAACCAGAAGGCCGAGTGGACGGCCCGCAAGCCGGAGCGCCGGACCGGACGAGCCGGTGGAGATATCGAGGCGCGATGTGATGAAGCTGCGCGCCTCGTCGCCCAGTCTCGCCGGCCGCTCATCATGGCGGGACATGGCATCATCCTGAGTGACGCCTATGACGAGCTGCGCGCGCTGGCGGAACGCACCGGTATTCCCGTCATCACCACGCTGCTCGGCATCAGCGCCCTCCCCGAGTCCCATCCGCTCCACCTCGGTATGCCCGGGATGCACGGCGAGGTGCACGTCAACCGCGCCATCCAGGGGGCCGACCTCATCATCGGCGTGGGACTTCGTTTCGACGATCGGGTGACCGGCAACCTCGCGGCGTTCGCCCGCGGGGCGAAGATCGTTCACATCGAGCTCGATCCGTCGGAGATCGGCAAGAACGTCCCTGTGGCGGTCGGCATCGTCGGGGACGCCAAGGCGGTGTTGCGGGCGTTGCTCGACCGCGTGGCCCAACGGGACTGCGAGGCGTGGCGGGCGGAGATCGCGGGGTTCGTGCGGCCGAGGGTCGACGGATTTCGCGGAGGGCTGACGCCCGAGGGCATCCTCGCGGCAATCGGTGAGGCGACGAGCGGGCAGTGCACCATCGTGTCCGACGTGGGCCAGCACCAGATGTGGGTGGCGAAACTCTTCCCCTACCAGCGCCCGAATACACACATCACGTCGGGTGGTCTGGGCACCATGGGGTTCGCGGTACCTGCGGCCATGGGCGTCGCGCTCGCACGTCCCGAGGAGCCGGTGTGGGCCATCTCGGGCGACGGCGGCTTTCAGATGAACATGCAGGAGATCGCCACGATGGTGCAGGAAGGAATTCCGGTGAAGATGGCGATCTTCAACAACGGCTACCTGGGCATGGTCCGGCAGTGGCAGCAGTTCTTCCACGGGCGCCGGTATTCGGCGACGCCGATCTGGAGTCCGGACTACGTGCGACTCGCGGAGGCATACGGAATTCCGGGGTGGCGGGTGGACGCGGCCGAGCAGGTGGAGGACGTCCTGGCCGCGGCGATGGCGCGCCCGGGCCCGGCACTGGTCGAGTTCGCGATCGAGCAGGAAGCCAACGTCTTCCCGATGATTCCGCCGGGCGCATCCCTCTCCGAGCCGATCGAGGGGGAGGAAACCCCGTCGCCCACCCCGGCGCGCCTGGTCCCCGCATGACCGCTGTCCAAGCTGTCACCGTCCTTCTCGAGGACGATCTCATCACGTTTACCCGTGCCGTCGGTCTGGTCCGGCGGCGAAACCTGCCCGTGCGCAGCATCGCCGTGGGACCCACGGCCACGCCGGGCATATCGAGGCTCACGATCATGGTCAACTCGGACGAAGCAACGGCGGAGCGAGCGGTCCAGCACCTGGAGAAGGTGGTGGGCGTGCGGGAGGCGGCGACCTTCACCGCGCGGGACGGCGTCGCGCGCGAGGTCGCCCTGATCCGGATCCGGGCCCATCCCGACCGCAACGGCGAGTTGCTCGATGTCGTCCAGCTCTACCATGCGACCGTGCTGGACGACTCCGCCGACACCATCATCGTCGAGCTGACCGGCTCCGAGGCCTTCGTGCTCTCGTGCATCCGCGCGCTCGAATCCTTCGAGATCCTCGAGATCGCCCGCAGCGGGGCGATCGCGATGACGACCACCACCACCGAGACCGCCCATGTCTGATCCCGTTCGCATCTACTACGACGCCGACGCCGACCGCACCCGCTTGAACGGCCGCACCTTCGCCATCATCGGGTACGGCAGCCAGGGTCATGCCCACGCCCTCAATCTCCGCGACAGCGGCGCCCGGGTGATCGTGGGACTTCGCCCCGGGGGCGGGTCGTGGAGCCGCGCGGCCGCGGCGGGTCTCGATGTCCGTCCCGTCGCCGAAGCGGCGGCCGCCGCCGACGTGATCATGATGCTCACGCCCGACCAGGACGGCCGGGAGATTTACGAGAGCGGGGTTCGCGATGGGCTCACGCCGGGCAAGACGCTCATGTTCGCCCACGGGTTCAACATTCACTATGGCGAGATCGTGCCTCCAGCCGGAGTGGATGTGACCATGGTCGCCCCCAAGTCGCCGGGGCATCTGGTGCGGAGCGAGTTCGAGGGCGGGCGTGGCGTTCCCGGCCTCGTGGCGGTGCATCAGGACGCGAGCGGAGAAGCGCTCGCCAACGCGCTTGCCTACGCCTCGGGGATCGGCTGCACCCGGGCGGGGGTGATCGAGACGTCGTTCCGGGAGGAGACGGAGACCGACCTGTTCGGCGAGCAGGCGGTGCTCTGCGGAGGTGCCACGGCGCTCGTGAAGGCGGGGTTCGAGACGCTCACAGCCGCGGGCTACCGCCCGGAGATGGCGTACTTCGAGTGCCTCCATGAGCTCAAGCTCATCGTGGACCTCATGTACCGGGGCGGGATGCAGTTCATGCGGTACTCCATCAGCGACACCGCGGAGTACGGCGATTACACCAGGGGACCACGGCTCATCACCGACGAGACCCGCGCGGAGATGCGGCGGATTCTCGACGCGATTCAGGACGGGAGCTTCGCTCGCGAGTGGCTGGCGGAGAACCGGGCGGGGCGCGCCAACTTCGAGCGCATGCGGCAGGCCGACCGGAATCACGAGATCGAGCAGGTCGGCGCCAAGCTCCGGACGATGATGCCGTGGTCGGAAGAGGCCAAGGCCGCCGCAAGCAAGCCCGCCGAGACCCGCCAGACTCCCTCGAGCCGGAAACCGGCCGCCGTCTCGTGACGCCCCGCACGCTCTTCGAGAAGGTGTGGGACGCCCACGTCGTGGCCCAGACGCCGGGCGGTCCCGCCCTTCTCTACGTGGACCTGCACCTGGTCCACGAGGTCACGTCGCCCCAGGCCTTCGAGGGCCTGCGGCTCGCGGGCCGGAGAGTCCGCCGCCCCGAGCTGACGGTCGCTACGATGGACCACAACGTGCCCACCGGCGACCGCCGCCTTCCCATCGCCGACGAAATCAGCGCCAGGCAGGTGGCGGCGCTGGTGCGCAACGCCCGCGAATTCGGGATCGAGCTGTTCGACCTCGATTCGGCGGAGCAGGGCATCGTCCATGTGATCGGTCCCGAGCTGGGCATCACCCGCCCGGGGATGGTCATCGTCTGTGGCGACTCCCACACCTCGACCCACGGGGCCATGGGCGCGATCGCGTTCGGCATCGGGACCAGCGAGGTGGAACACGTCCTCGCCACCCAGTGCATCGTCCAGAGTCGCCCGCGCACCATGGAAGTCCGGTTCGACGGCCGACCCGCCCGAGGCGTGACGGCCAAGGACATGGTGCTCGCGCTCATCCGGCGGATCGGCACGGCGGGCGCCACCGGCTACGCCGTGGAATACGCGGGCGAGGCGATCCGGGCGCTCTCGATGGAAGGCCGGATGACGGTCTGCAACATGTCCATCGAGGCTGGCGCGCGAGCAGGCCTCGTGGCGCCCGACGAGACCACCTTCGCCTACCTCCGCAGCCGTCCCCGCTCACCCAAGGGCGACATGTGGGCTCGCGCCGTCGAGGGGTGGCGGGGCCTGCAGACCGACCCGGGTGCGACGTTCGATCATCGCGTGCAGGTCGACGCCTCCGCCCTCGGTCCGCAGGTCACCTGGGGCACCAGTCCCGGAATGACCGCTGAAATCACCGAGAGCGTCCCCGATCCCGCCGACGCCCCGACCGAGTCCGACCGGCAGTCGTACCGTCGCGCGCTCGAGTACATGGGTCTCGAGCCGGGGACGCCGCTCGAGGGCCTCAAGGTCGACCGCGTCTTCCTGGGCTCGTGCACGAACGCGCGGATCGAGGATTTGCGCGAAGCAGCCGGCGTGGCGCGAGGCCGGCGGGTCGCGTCCGGCGTGCGAGCCATGGTCGTGCCTGGCTCGAACCAGGTGAAGCTCGAGGCGGAGCGCGAGGGTCTCGACCGGATCTTCACCGAAGCCGGGTTCGAGTGGCGAAATCCCGGTTGCTCCATGTGCCTCGGCATGAACGAAGACATCCTCGGTCCCGGCGAGCGCTGCGCCTCGACGTCGAACCGAAATTTCGAGGGACGGCAGGGCAGGGGAGGGCGCACGCACCTGCTGAGTCCGGTCATGGCCGTGGCGGCGGCCGTCGAAGGGCGTCTGGTGGACGTTCGGGGCTATATGCGGGAGTGATACCGGGATTATACGGTGAGCGATTTATGATATTCAAGCAAGACTTGGCTTGAGTCACACACCGTAAATATCTGATATGGTTTGGCTTATACTTGTCTCTTAATGTGATGTATCACGTGAGATCACACATTTTCACGCATATTTATCCGGAGCCGTATGCAGGCCTTCTCGAAGCACTCCGGGCGCGTCGCGGCGCTGCCGCGAGCCAATGTCGACACCGATCAGATCATCCCGAAGCAGTTCCTCAAGCGCATCGAGCGGACGGGATTCGGACCGTGTCTGTTCTTTGATTGGCGCTACCTCGCCGACGGGTCGCCCAATCCGTCGTTCGAGCTCAACCGCCCCTCGGCGGCCGGCGCGAGCATTCTCCTCGCCGGCGCCAATTTCGGGTGCGGCTCGTCTCGTGAGCACGCTCCCTGGGCCCTGGCCGACTACGGGATTCGCAGCGTCATCGCTCCGTCGTTTGCCGACATTTTTTTCGGGAACTGTTGTCAGAATGGCCTGCTGCCCGTCGTGCTCACGGAGACCGAGGTCAACGACCTTTTTACCCGCGCCGAGGGCTCGCCTGACGGGTACGAGCTGACGGTCGACCTCGAGACGCGGCGGGTGTACGACGGGCACGGCTTCGAGGCCACGTTCGCCATGGACCACTATCGGCGGGAGATGCTGCTCAAGGGGCTCGACGAAATCGGACGGACGCTGCTCCAGGAAGACCGCATCGCCGCATTCGAGCGCCGGCGGAGGGCATCGTGAAGCGCTTCACCGTGGCCGTGCTTCCGGGCGACGGGATCGGCCCGGAGGTCATGGTCGAAGCGGTGCGCGTCCTTCGCGCGACGGCCGATCTCTTTGGCTACACGATCCACACAGCCGAGTACGCCGTCGGCGCGGCCGCAGTCGAGGAGGCCGGTGATTCGCTCCCCCAGCGCACCCGGGACGCCGTTGTGGATGCCGATGCGGTCCTGCTCGGCGCCGTGGGCCATCCTTCGCTCGCGGCAGCAGAGGGAAGGCGCCGGCCGGAAGCGGGACTCCTCGCCCTCCGGAAGCTCCTCGAGGCGTACGCCAATCTCCGACCTGTCGCGGTGCATCCCGCGCTGCGGCACGCGTCGCCGCTCCGGCCCGACCGGCTCGAGGGTGTGGACCTGCTGATCGTGCGGGAGCTGCTGGGCGGGCTGTACTATGGAGAGCCGCGGAGCCTCGGACCAACCGAGGCGGTCAACACGATGCGTTACTCCGTCGCGGAGATCGAGCGGGTGGCGCGCGTGGCGTTCGAGGCGGCTCGAGGCCGGCGCCGCCTGGTGACGTCGGTAGACAAGGCGAATGTGCTGGAAGTGTCGCAGCTCTGGCGGGAGTCGGTGACCCGGATCGGCAAGGAGTATCCCGACGTCCGCCTCGAGCACCTGTACGTGGACTTCGCGGCGATGCGTCTCGTCGCACAGCCCGCCGCGATCGACGTGCTCCTCACCGAAAACCTCTTCGGCGATATCCTGAGCGACGAGGCCGCGGTCCTCTCCGGCTCGCTCGGAATGCTCCCGTCCGGCTCGATCGGCGACGGACCCGGGCTCTTCGAGCCGGTCCATGGCTCGGCGCCCGACATCGCAGGCAGGGGTATCGCCAATCCGATCGGCGCCATCGCCTCCGCCGCGATGCTGCTGCGGCATGGACTGGCGCTCCCCGAGGCAGCCGCGGCGATCGAGCAGGCGCTCTCCGCCGTGCTCGCCGCCGGCGCTCGCACGCCCGATCTGGCCCGTCCCGGCGAGCCGACCGTCGGCACCAGGGAGATTGGCGAAGAAGTGGCCCGCCTGGTCCTCTGGGGCGGCGCCGTCGAGCCCGTGGCCGGCGGGCCCACGGTCTAAGCCTCCCGCGGCACTCCGAGACTCGTTCCCCACCACCAGTACCAGAAGGCGCTCCACGCAATGCCGAGCAGCAGCCCCCCGGCGACGTCGCTGGGGTAGTGCACCCCGATGTATACCCGCGAAAATGCGATCGTAACGGCCAGCGCGCTCGCGCCAGCGATGAGCGCCCCACGGCGTGCGCTCGATGGCCAGGATGCGCTCCAGAGCACTGCAGCCAGTCCGAAGACGATCGGCGCGAGCGTGCTGTGGCCCGACGGGTACGAGTACCAGCCGGCGCCGTGATACAGGTAGGGAATGACGTGCGGTCGCGCCCGGGCGATGGAGAGTTTGGCGAGCCCGTACAACGCCCAGCCGCTGAGCGCGATGATGGCATAGGCTCGCGCGTCCTCGCGTCGTCGTCCGCGCCAGAGCAGCCAGACGAAGCCGAGCGCGGCGGGGATCGCTACGGCGCCACCGCCGATGAGGCTCGCGAGATACATGAGCGGCGAAAACCATGGGCGTCGTTCCGCGCCCAGGCTCAGCATCAGGCTGGTGTCGAGGGGGAGCGTCGAGCCGGTAACGACGAATGCGGTGAGAATCGCGTAGAGGATCATCGCCGCCACGGCGATGACGCCGGCGGCATCGCTCCCGCGGGCGTGGCCGCGGGTCGGGCGGACGTCGAGACTAGAGATCGGTCACGGCGCCGAGGCTCGCGCTCGAGACGAGGCGCGCGTACTTGTGGAGGACGCCGGCGGTATAGCGGGGAGCAGGAGCTTTCCAGTCGGCGCGCCGGCGCATCAGCTCGTCCTTGCAGACGTCGACCTCGAGCACCCGGCGCTCCGCGTCGATCGTGATCAGGTCGCCCTCTTCCACCAGCGCGATCGGCCCCCCGTCGGCTGCCTCGGGGGCCACGTGCCCCACGACGAGTCCGTAGGTCCCGCCCGAAAAACGCCCATCGGTAATGAGCCCCACCGAATCACCGAGCCCCGCGCCGATGATCGCCGAGGTGGGTGCGAGCATCTCCCGCATGCCGGGGCCGCCACGGGGGCCCTCGTAGCGGATGACGAGCACGTCGCCGGGCCGGATCCGGCCGGCGAGGATCGCCTCGAGACACGCCTCTTCCGAGTCGAACACCCGCGCCGGACCGGTGATCCGCGGCGACGCGACACCGGTGATCTTGGCGACCGATCCCTCGGGAGCGAGGTTCCCCCTCAGCACGGCGAGATGGCCCTGCGGGTACAGCGGCGCGTCCCACGGGCGAATCACGTCCTGGTCCTTGCGGGGCGTGTCGGGCACGTCGCGGAGCACGTCGGCGATCGTCTGGCCGGTGATCGTGAGTGCATCGCCGGACAGCAGCCCGTGGGTGAGCAGCATCTTCATGACCTGAGGCACGCCACCAGCGCGGTGGAGATCGGTGGCCACGTAGCGCCCCGATGGCTTGAGGTCGCAGAGCACCGGGACCCGCGCCCGGATGGCCTCGAAGTCGTCGAGCGCCAACGGCACGCCGGCGGCATGGGCGATCGCGAGCAGGTGGAGCACCGCGTTGGTCGAGCCCCCGATCGCCATCACGACGCTGATGGCGTTCTCGAACGCCTGGCGGGTGAGAATCTCTCTCGGGCGGATCCCGCGGCGCACGGCCTCGACCAGCACCGTGCCCGAGCGAGCCGCGCTCTCCGCCTTCTCGGCGTCTTCCGCCGACATGGTGGAGGAATATGGGAGGCTCATGCCCATCACCTCGAACGCCGACGACATCGTATTGGCGGTGAACATCCCGCCACACGATCCCTTTCCCGGGCACGCGTTCCGTTCCACCTCGAGCAGCTCGGTTTCGCTGATCTTCCCGGCGCTGAACTGACCCACGGCCTCGAACGCGCTGACTACCGTCAGGTCACGCCCGTGCAGATGGCCGGGTTTGATCGTGCCGCCGTACACGAAGATGCCGGGGATGTTCATCCGGGCGATGGCGATCATCGCGCCGGGCATGTTCTTGTCGCACCCGCCCACCGCGACGACGCCGTCCATGCTCTCCGCGCCGCAGGCGGTCTCGATCGAGTCGGCGATCACCTCGCGTGATACGAGCGAATACTTCATCCCCTCGGTGCCCATCGAGATCCCGTCGCTCACCGTGATCGTGCCGAAGATCTGGGGCATCGCGCCGGCCGTACGCACCGCGGCCTCCGCCCGGCGGGCCAGCACGTCGAGCCCGGCGTTGCAAGGCGTGATGGTGCTGTAGCCGTTGGCGATGCCGATGATCGGCTTCCCGAAATCACCATCGCCGAAGCCGACGGCGCGGAGCATCGCCCGGTTGGGCGCGCGCTGCACACCGGCGGTGATCGCGGAGGAGCGGAGGGGGGACATACGGGTGAATGTAACGCACGACTAAGAAGACGGAGAGGAGGAAAAGACGGAGAGGACGGAAAGGTCGACTGTCTAGAACTCCCTTTCCGTCCTCTCCGTCCTTTCCGTCCTTTCCGTCTTCTCTACGCGTCGTAATACAGGAAGAACTCGTACGGATGCGGCCGCAGGGCGACCGGCGCGATGTCCTTCGTCCGCTTCATCGTGATCCAGGTGTCGATCACGTCCTGCGTGAACACGTCGCCCGCCAGCAGGAACTCGTGGTCCTTCTCGAGCGCGTCGACCGCCTCGGGCAAGCTGCCGGGCACCTGCTTGATGAGCTTCTTGCGGTCGTCGTGAATCTCGTACAGGTCCTCGTCGATCGGCTTGGGCGGCTCGAGCTTCCGCTGGATTCCATCGAGCCCAGCCATGAGCATCGCCGAGAAGGCGAGATATGGGTTGGCGCTGGGGTCGGGTGCGCGGAACTCGACCCGCTTGGTCTTCGGGCTCGTGGAGTACATCGGGATCCGGCAGATGGCCGACCGATTCCGCGCCGAATACATCAGGTTGACGGGGGCCTCGAAGCCGGGGACGAGACGCCGGTAGCTGTTGGTGGTCGGCGCGCAGAGCGCGAGGAGCGCCGGCGCGTGGGCGATGAGCCCGCCGATGTAGTGCCGGGCAGTCTCCGAGATGAGCGCGTAGCCGTCCTTGTCGAAGAAGAGCGGGGTATCGCCCTTCCAGAGCGACTGGTGGCAGTGCATGCCGGAGCCGTTGTCACCGAAGAGCGGCTTGGGCATGAACGTGGCCGTGTAGCCCAGGTTGTGACAGACGTTCTTCACGATGTACTTGTACAGCATCAGACGGTCGGCGGTCTGAACCATCGTGCCGAACCGGATGTCGATCTCCGCCTGTCCCGCGGTGCCCACCTCGTGATGCTGCACTTCCACCGGCACGCCTGCCTCGATCAGCGCGAGCATGATCTTGGAGCGCACGTCCTGGAGCCGGTCCACCGGCGGGACGGGGAAGTAGCCCTCCTTGTGCCGCGGCCGGTGGCCCAGGTTGGGGCTGCCGCCGTTACGCCCCGAGTTCCAGATCCCCTCTTCCGAATCGATATGGTAGTAGCCCTCGAAGGCGTTCTGGTCGAAGCGGACCGAGTTGAAGATGAAGAACTCGGCCTCGGGCCCCCAGTACGACGTCGTGGCGATGCCCGTCGTCTTGAGGTACTCCTCGGCCTTGAACGCGACGAAGCGCGGATCGCGCGAGTAGGGCTCGAGCGTGATCGGGTCGTAGATGTCGCAGGTAAGCGACAGGGTCGGCACCTGGAGCACCGGGTCCACGAACGCGGTGGAGACGTCGGGAAGCAGCAGCATGTCGCTCTCGTTGATCGCCTGGAAGCCGCGGATCGACGAGCCGTCGAAGCCGAGACCTTCCTTAATCATCTCTTCGTCGAGCGAGGCCGCCGGGATCGAGAAGTGCTGCCACGTGCCCGGAAGGTCGCAGAACTTCACGTCCACGACCTGGATATTCCGCTTCTTGATCAGGTCGAGGACCTTGCCGACATCTCCGGACGGGGAAGTTCGGCCGGCTGCATTGGGTCGAACGGTCGTGGCCATGGCGCGCTCACACTCGTGGAAAAAGGTGGTGGTTGTGGGACGGACGCTCCCATGCGAGTATAGGGAGGGGCTCGTCGAGTGTCAAGCGAAATAAGCGAAAAATGCACGCAACAGGCGTCGCTGGCACGCTACAACAGCAGAATCGGCTACTTTGTCACTCGAAATGTGCGAAATGTGCACAGAGCAGCATGCGGGTATGCGGCATCGGGTCCTCCGACGACCGGCCCAGGACCGGCTCCCCGACCCCGTTTCCGGGGGTTACTGTTCAGACGTCACCTTCTGCGCCCTCACGGAGGCGCTCTGGCGCTCCTGGTCTGCTCGTCCTGCCACGCTCCCCTGCCCGAGGGGACTAGCGACTGTCCCCGCTGTGGGCCCGGGCGGCTCGCCCTCCTCATGGGGGACGATCTCCCGGCGCCCCGGCGAGCCCCCGAGTCCGCCGCCGCCGACCGCCTGGCCCGCGCCCTGGGGCCCGGCTACGAGGTGGTTCGTCTCGTCGGTCGCGGCGGCTTCGCCGAGGTGTACGAGGTCATCGATACCGACCTGCAGCGCCGCCTCGCCGTGAAGGTCCTCCGCGCCGACCTTCCCTGGAGCTCCGGGACGATCTCGCGATTCAAGCAGGAAGCCCGGGCCATCGCGCGGCTCAACCATCCCAACACGCTGCCCATTCATTTCGTCGGCGAGGCCAACGGCCTCACCTTCTACGTGATGCCGTATCTCGAGGGTCGTTCCCTCTCGGATATCCTGCGCGAGGAGGGGCCTCTTCCGGTGGCCCGCGCACTCGCCATCGCCGAGCCGATTCTCGAGACGCTGGAGCACGCCCACCGGAACGGACTGGTGCACCGCGATGTGAAGCCCGACAACATCCTGATCGAGGCGGGTACCGGACGGCCGTTGCTGGTGGACTTCGGCATCGTGAAGTGGGTGGACGGACCGACGCACCACACCCAGACGGGCTTCATCGTCGGTACGCCGCTCTACATGAGCCCCGAGCAGGCGCTGGGGAAGGGCGACGTCGACGGACGCGCCGACGTCTACGGCATGGGGGTCGTGCTGTTCCACATGCTCACCGGGGCGCCGCCGTTCGAGGGCGATACATCGGAGGAGATCGTGAGCCGCCATCTGCACGAGGAGGTGCCGGTCGGCTCGCTGGAGCGCGATCGGGTCCCGGGGTGGCTCTCGGACATCATCGTCGCATGTCTCGAAAAACGCCCCGATGACCGCCTGCCGGGCGCGCAGGCCGTGCTCGAGGCCATCCGGGCGCGCGGGCTCACGGAAGAGCAGCGGCGTCTCGGTGAGGAGCTGAAGGCCACCCGGTCCCTGCCCGCGACTCGGCGCCGGCGGTGGCGTCGCAGTTTCACGATGGCGGGCGCCGCCCTGGCGGTGCTGGGCACGTCATGGGTCGCCTTTCGTCCCGAGCCCGAGGCGAGACCGGGCCCCTCCGATACGGCCGCGCTCCCCATCGTCGCCCCGCCGCGTCATGCGACGCTGGTGGTCGAGAACCAGCTCGCGGCACCGATCGCCCTCGCCATCGGCGATACCGACCGGACCGTGCTTCCCGGCGAGACGATGCGGCTTACCGTCGAAGCGGGCCGCCCGCTCGACGCGCACTGGGCGATCGTGCAGCCTTCGATCGCCGGCCGCCTGCTGGGATTGGAAGTGGAGGGGACGATCGCCACCAAGGCGGTCGACGGAGAGCTGCGTCAGTTGGTGGACGCGGGCGTCGGCGACACGCTTCGGTTTGCCCCGACCGTCGTCAATCGCACCCGCCGGCCGATCGGCGTCGCGGTCGTGGGCGACCGCGACAGCACCGACTGCCGCTGCCGCATTTCGCCCGGCGACTCGCTCCGGCTCGGTTACTATCTATTCTCGCCGCGGAGTGCCGTCCGGGTCAGAAACGACCGGGGCGCCACCGCCCGCTACGACGCGCTCGGCGACCGGGTCGACGAGGTCAGCGGCGCGGTGAGCATTACCGTCCGTCCGGAGGACTTCCGCTCCCGGTAGCAGATCGCGCCTCGTTCCCCCCGATCAGGAGGACATGCGTGACGACTCCAGACCAGCCCGCTCTCCCCGAGCCCGCTCAGCCGGAGCCGCCCCCGCCGGGCGCGCCTGCGCCGAAGCCGAACCTCGTCCCGCTCCTCATCGTGGTCGTGCTGCTCCTGGTCGCTGCGGGCGGCGCGGGATATCTCCTCCTCATGCCTCGCCTGGCCTTCACCAATCGACTGGCGGCGCCGGTCCGGGTCGCGCTCAACGGTGGCACACCGATGACCGTTCCCCCGGGCGCCACGGCCCGACTGTCGGGATCGTTCGGCCGGACCATCGTGGCCGAGTGGGAGCTGGTCCGTCCTTTGTCGGCCGACAGCGCGCCGATGGGCGAGCCGGTGCGAGGCTCGACCGTGGCGCCCAAGCCGCGTGGAACGGTGCACGCGGTGGCGTCTACCCGCCCCGGCGAAGCCGACTACTTCGCGCCGCTCATCACCAACGCGACGAATCAGCCGTTGCGGGTGCTCGTGAACGCGGGGTTGCAGGGGGCGATGGATTGCGAATGCGCAGTGCGGCCGGGAGCGGAGCGGGTCTTCGTGGGATACTACCGGCTCTATCAGAACAGCACGGTGCAGGTGAGAGGGTCGTCTGGTGGCACCGCGGCCTTCCGCGATCTGGGCGCGCAGGTCAAATCGGTGGATGGCACCGTGGGACTGCGCTTCGAGGAGAAAGACCTTCGGGGCGGGAAGCCGGCCCCTCGCTGACTACTCGCGAGGCCGGCGCTTGGCCCGGAGCACGCTGCCCGGTGTGACCGCCGAGAACCCGTAGCGCTCGCGAACCTCATCGACGGCCGCGGACAGATGCCGGAGCCGCTCCCGCTCCGGCGGCTCGAACAGATCGGCCTCGGCCGAGGGACCGAGACCGCTGGCGTGGATGCCGATGAGCCGCACGCTTCGATTGCGCTGCCGCACTTCCTCGAACGCCATTCGAAACAGCTCGCGTGCCGCCGCATAAAGCTCGGCATCGAGATCGGTGGCGATCTCCAGCGTTCGCCGCCGCGTCACCGTCCGAAAATCGTCGTGCCGGAGCTTGAGCGTGACGGTGCGCGCGACGAGGTGCTCTTCGCGGAGTTGGCCAGCGACGCGCGCCGTGAGGAGTGCGAGCGTGGCCTCGAGCGTCTCGGGATCGCGTAGATCGCGCGCCAGCGTGGTCTCGCGGCTGACGCTCTTGGCCGTGCGGTCGCCGCTCAGCGTGCTCCCGCCATGGCCGTGGGCTCGACGCTTGAGCGCGCGCGCCTCGCGGCCGATGAGCCGCTCGAGCGCCGTTTCTCCCATCTGTTGCACCTGCCAGACGTCTTCCAGTCCCAGCTCGAGCCACCGTGCCGCCGTCTTGGGTCCCACTCCGGGCATGGCGCGGAGTGGCAGTCCCGCCAGAAAACCTTCCTCCCATCCCGCCCGCACTTCCATCAGACCTCGCGGCTTGGCGCAATCCGAGGCGAGCTTCGCGACCATCCTGTTGGGCCCGATGCCGACGCTGCAGGCGAGCCCGGTCTCCCGCTTCACCTCGTCGCGGAGCTGTTCGGCTATCGGAAGGAGCGAGACGGGGTAGAGCCGGTCGGTGCCGCCGAAGTCGAGATACGCCTCATCGAGCGACGCCATCGCGACCGTGGGAGAGAAACGCGAGAGGACCTTGCGGACGGCGTGCGAGGCGTCCCGATAATGAACGAAAGAGCCCTGGAAGAACGTGGCCTGGGGACACAGGCGGACCGCCTGCGCCACGGGCATGCCGGCATGGATACCGAAACGCCGTGCACCGTACGAGGCGCTCTGCACCACCCCGCGTCCGTCGCGCGGTCCGCCCACCACGAGGAGCTCCACATTCTGAAGCTCGGGAAATCGCTGGCGGCAGACCTCCACGAAGAAGGCGTCGAGGTCGACGTGAATGATTCGCGCCGCCATGGGGTTCCTTGGTATCTTCGCCCGTATCCGGCATGCATCCGAAAGGAGTCCTGATGACGCACGAATTTTACTCCTCGTGTGACCACCTCTCAATGACAGCGTCCGGTCTCTGAGCGCTCCACTCGCGTTCCTCGGTCTCGGCGCCATCGGCGCGCCGATGGCCGCGCACCTCGCCCGTCGCGGCCCGCTCACCGTCTGGAATCGGACGCCCGAGCGTGCCCGTGAGTTCGCCGCGAAGCACGGGGCCACCGTCGCCGCCACGCCGCGCGAGGCCGCCGCATCGGCCGACGCAGTGGTGACGTGTCTCCCGACCTCACAGGATGTCGAGTCGCTGCTCGATGGTCCCGACGGTCTCCTCGCCGGACTGCGTCACGGCGCCCTGCTGCTCGACTGCACCTCCGGCGATCCCGCCGGTTCACGCCGGATCGCCGCGCGGGTGGCCGAGCGGGGCGTAGCCTTCGCCGACGCGCCCGTGAGCGGCGGAACCAACGGCGCGGAGGCGGGGACCCTCACCGTGATGGTCGGGGCCGACCCGGAGACGTTCGTGCGGGCGCGCCCGATTCTGGCCGCGTTCGGCAGCCGAATTGACCACGTGGGTCCCGTAGGTGCCGGCGATGCCGTCAAGGCGGTGAACCAGGTGCTGCTCGGCCTCAACATTCTCGCGGTGGGCGAAGGACTCGCGGCGCTGGTGAAGGCGGGCGTGCGTCCGCGCGCGGCGCTCGGCGTGATCAACGCATCGAGCGGCCGCTCGTTCGTGAGCGAGGTCCTGGTGCCCGAGCGGGTGGTCACCGGCCTGTGGCCGCGCACCTTCAAGCTCTCGCTCCTCGCGAAGGACGTCGGGATCGCGGAAGGCCTGTTGTCCGAGACCGGTGTCCCCGGCCCGGTCACCGAGCTCGCCGGCCGGCTCCTGGCCGCTGCCCGGGACGAGTTGGGCGAAGACGCCGACTATCTCGATCCGATCCGGCTGACGGAACGTCAGGCCGGCGTCGAGATCCGCGAATGACCGCCACTTGCCGCTGCGAGTCATCCCAGTCAGTTTCCCACCCTCCCGCACCGGCGAGCGCATGAGCGACTGGGGAAGGACCATCTG
This sequence comes from Gemmatimonadales bacterium, assembly GCA_036559745.1. Lineage (GTDB taxonomy): Bacteria > Gemmatimonadota > Gemmatimonadetes > Gemmatimonadales > GWC2-71-9 > CAVVWJ01. The sequence goes on from DATBSO010000046.1 coordinate 17,185, forward strand.
CGTTCCTGCCGAGGCGACGATGGCCGAGGGATTGGTCATGAAGGGCGACCTCCACGTCCTCGCGCGAGACACCTTTCCGCCCGGACCGGAGACCCCCCTCGAGATGTTGAACCGTCCGGAGATGTTTTTCGCGCTGACTCTGGAAGACGGTGATGTCCGGTTCATCCCCAAGGCGCAGGTCGCCGTCGTCTCCTGCCACGATCAGGTTCCGCTGTCCGATCCCGAGCGGATCTCCGCGGCCAGGCTGGTTTCGCTCGAAGTCGTGCTCCACGGCGGTGCGGAGTATCGCGGCCGCGCCACCTTCGAGCTGCCGGCCAATCGGGGCCGCGCGCTCGACTACGTCAACGCCCCGGGCGGCTTCTTCTCGCTCTGGGGCGAAGACGTGACCTGGTACGTGAACAAGGCGCATGTGCGTCAGATTCGCCCCTTCGACTGAGACTCCCGTGGCCCGACTCGACCGCCTGATCGAAGTGATGCACGAACAACGCGCCGAAGGTCTCCGGCTGGCGGTGGGGCGACCCGCGTCCCTCGTCGCCAATGGCGGCAGCCGCCCGGTGACCAAGGATCCGCTGAGCGACCAGCAGATCGTCGGGCTCCTTCGCGAGATCGCGGGGGCGGATGCGTCGCGCATCGGCTCCGAGGCGATGGAGTTCATGTACCAGTCGCCGAGCGGCGAAGTGCGGGTGGAGATCGCACCGGGAGACGGCGGGTCGGTGGCGACGCTACGTCCGAGTCGTACCGCCGCGGCAGGCGGAGGCGGCCGGAGCGTGTCCGAGGTGGCCGCGGCGCGCGCGGAGATCGAGGAGCTGCTCCGACTTCTGGTCGAGGCCAAGGCGTCGGACCTCCACCTGCGGAGCGGGGTGCCGCCGCTCCTGCGCCGCGACGGGGAGCTGTCGCCCGAGAACCTGCCGCCCCTCACGAGCGACCGGCTCGAGGCCATGCTCCAGAGCATCATGCTCCCGCGCGATGCCGCCGAGTATCGCGAGTCGGGCGACGTGGACTGGGCCCATGAGATCGATGGCGTCGCCCGGTTCCGCTGCAATGCCGGCCGGGACCGCCACGGGCCGATCGGGGTCTTCCGGGTCATCCCGACCACGGTGCGCACGGCCGACGAGATGGGTTTGAGCCGCGAGGTCCAGAACCTCTGCTTTCTCACCAAGGGACTCGTCGTCGTGACCGGCCCCACCGGCTCCGGCAAGAGCACCACGCTCGCCGCGCTGGTGGATCTCATCAACCGCACCCGCGCCGACCACATCATCACGATCGAGGACCCCATCGAGTTCGTGCACCAGAGCAAGAAGTGTCTGGTGACGCAGCGGCAGGTCGGGCTCCATACCCGTTCCTTCAAGCACGCGCTCCGCGCCGCCCTGCGCGAGGATCCCGACATCATCCTCGTGGGCGAGATGCGCGACCTGGAGACGGTCTCGATCGCGATCGAGACGGCGGAAACGGGCCACCTCGTGTTCGGTACGCTGCACACGACGACGGCGGCCTCCACGATCGACCGCATCATCGACCAGTTCCCGGCCGACCGGCAGTCGCAGGTGCGCGTGATGCTCTCGGAGTCGCTTCGCGGTGTGATCGCGCAGACGCTCTGCAAGAAGATCGGCGGCGGGCGCGTGGCCGCGCGTGAAGTGCTGCTGTCGATTCCCGCGGTCTCCAACCTGATCCGCGAAGGCAAGACGTTCCAGATTCCGTCGGTGATGCAGACCAACCGGAGGGCCGGGATGGTCACCCTCAACGACGCGCTCATGGAGCTGGTGGAGGCGAAGGTGGTGGAGCCCAAGGAAGCCTATATGAAGGCCGTGGAGAAGCAGGGCCTCGCGGCCTCGCTCAAGGCGAAGCGCTTCGACACGTCGTTTCTGGGAGAGTAGTGGGCTCACGGCTCCCGATCCTCATCCTGGTGAACCCCCAGGACATCGTGAACATCGCGAGCGCGGTGCGCATCGCCAAGAACTTCGGGATCGAGCAGATGCGGCTCGTGGACCCCGAGGTGTTCGATCCGTACCGCATCGAGGGCATCGCGCACAACACGGCCGATTTCGTGGAGCGCATCGAGATGCGCCCCACCCTGACCGATGCGGTCGCGGACTGCGTCCTCGTGGGGGTGCTCACCGGACGGGAGCGGGCCGCCAAACGCCGCACGCTGCGTCCGAGGGAGGCCGCGGCCGAGCTCGTCGCGGCCACGGCGGACGGCCCGGTCGCGGTCGTCGCGGGACGCGAGGATAGCGGGCTCACCAACGCCGAGCTCGACCTGTGCGGGCTCGTCGTCACGATCGCCACCGACCCGCGTCACCCGTCGCTCAACCTCGCCCAGGCGGTCGCGATCATGGCCTACGAATGCTGGAATGCGGCCGGCGGTGATGCGCTCCCGCTCAAGCGTCCGCGCAAGGCCGCCGAGCCCGTGACGGCCGCGCAGCTCGAGGAGCTCTTCACCGACTGGCAGCGGGCCTTGTGGGCCGTCGATTTCTTCAAGACCAGGAGGACCGAGAGCGTCATGCGCTCGTTTCGGGAGATCGTGCATCGCGCGGAGCTGGACGGCCGCGAAGCATCGCTCGTGCGCGCCATGGGGATCGAAGTCGTGCGCTTCCTCGAGCGGATCCGCGCCGGATGAGCCGCGGACGCTCGAACGCGTACTGGAGCGGCAACCCGTACTCCGACCCCGAAACGGAGCCGGCCCCCGGCGCGCCGCTCAAGGACTTGCCGCCCGTCGTCGCCGAGCGGTTCCGGGTCCTCCGCAGCGGTCTCGTCTCGTTCGAAGGCGTCGGGGAGACCGTGCGCTACATGGGGGAGAGCTGGCGCTGGGCCTGGGAGTACGGCGTCGGCAATCGGAAGCTGTGCTGGGTCCACGTGGTCGGCACGCAGATCTCGGTCACGTTCACGCTGAGCGACGGAGAAGACGATCGGCTGAGCCACGGCGCCAAGATGGCGAGCGCCATCGTCCGCGCCATCGCGGAGGGACAGCGAACCGGTCCGGTGAAATGGTGCTGGCTCGAGCTCGACGACCGTCGCACCGTGGACGCCTTCCTCCGCCTCGCCGGACGCAAGGCCGAATGGCTCGGCGAACGGCCCCGTCCCCAGCGTTCCCCCCGCGCGCGACCGCGCCGCCCGGCGGGTGACGACTGAAACCATGCCGACAAAAACGCTCGGATTAGCGTTTTCGCGTCGGGTTGTGTGGCACCCGAAGCACGGACTATACTTTTGCGGCTTTGGCGTTAAGTGAATGATTTCACGAGCAGTTGATTCGCCCTCGGCAGCGGCGCCGGATCCCGCGGGCGCCTCTCTCCCAATAGCGTGAGATCGACCATGCGTACGTTGGCCATCGTGCTCGGCGCCGTGTGTGCCGGCGGACTCGTGGCGGTCCTCGTGCTAGGAGGAAGCCGCAGCGCGGCGCAAACCACGAAGCCCGTGGCCGATTCCGTTCGCGCAGCGGTCATCACCGACACCACCTCGCTGTCGGGCCCGCGTCAGCCGATCTTCTTCCGCCACGACATCCACGCCGGCCAGTTCAAGATCCCGTGCCAGTACTGCCACTACTCGGTCGCCGTCTCGTCCGAGCCCGGTATTCCATCGATTCAAACCTGCATGGGGTGCCATCTCGCCATCGCGGGGAGCGATAGCTCGGCCAAGACCGAGATCAAGAAGGTTCGCCAGGCGTGGAGCGAGAAGAAGCCGGTCGAGTGGGTCCGCGTGCACTACCTGGCGCGGCACGCCCACTTCCCCCACATGCGCCATATCAAGGTGATGGGCCCGAACGCGTGCGCCACGTGCCACGGCGACGTGAGCCGGATGCCCCAGGTGTTCAGGGTGAACAACGTGAACCACATGGGATTCTGCATCAGCTGTCACGTCGAGCGGAAAGTCTCGCGCGATTGCTCGGTGTGTCACTACTAGAGGCTGGAGCGTCGAGCCGGAGTCTCAATGCCTGACGAAGCGCCGTCCACAATCGATCGCCGCAAATTCCTCACCGTCCTCGGTGCCACGGGTGGCGGCGCGCTCGCATTGAGCGGCTGTTCGACCGACAAGGTCGAACGGCTGGTTCCCTACCTGGTGCAGTCGGAGGATCAGGTCCCCGGCGTCGCCACCTGGTACGCGAGCAGCTGCACCGAGTGCTCGACCGGCTGCGGAGTCCACGTCCGCACTCGCGAGGGTCGCGCGGTCAAGCTCGAGGGGAATCCCGAGCATCCGGTCAACAAGGGCAAGCTCTGCTCGCGCGGGCAGGCGGCGCTACAGGGACTCTACAACCCCGGCCGGATCAAGGGACCGATGGTTCGCAATCCCGACGGGACCTTCAAGCTCGTCACCTGGGACGACGCGATCGGGAGGCTGGCCGCCAAGGTGACGGGCGGTAAGGTTGCCGTCATCTCCGGCGCCGGAGCCGGCACCTTCTCCGATCTCCTCGCCGAGTGGACCACCGCCCTTGGGGGCCGTCTCGTCCGCTGGGAGCCGTTCGGCCACGAGCCGTTCCGCGCGGCCAACAAGCGCGTCTTCGGGGTGGACAAGCTCCCCGCACACGACTTCGCCAAGGCCAGGTACATCGTCTCCTTCGGATCGGACTTCCTCGACACCGGACTCGCGTCGATCGAGAACCAGCGCGGCTTCGCCCAGTCACACGGCTTCGCCGGGGGCGACGTCGCGAAGATGGTGTACGCCGGCCCTCGCATGGATCTCACCGGTCTGAACGCGGACGAATGGCTCGCCATCGCCCCCGGTACCGAGACCGCCCTCGCGCTCGCGATGGCGTCGGTCGTCGCCGGCGAGCGGGGCGGCGCCGGCGCGCTCGCCAGTGTGCTCGCTGCGCACACGCCCGCCGCTGCGGCCAAGGAGACGGGAATCCCCGCCGAGCGCATCGAGCGGATCGCGCGCGAGTTCGCCGCGGCCCAGCCGAGCCTCGCCGTCGCCGGGGGCATCGGCGCCCAGCACGCCGGCGCCACCGAGCTGTGTGCGGCGGTCAACATCCTGAACTACGTCGCGGGGAATGTCGGACAAACGGTGGACTTCGCCGCCGACCTCGGTTCAGGCGATGGGTATGCGGCGCTCGGCGAGCTGGCGGCCGCCATAGATGGCGGGCAGGTCGGTGTGCTGCTGGTCCACGACGCCAATCCGGTCTACGCGCTGCCCAGGACCAGCCGCTTCGCGGACAAGCTCAAGAAGGTGCCATTCAAGGTCTCGACCTCGATGTTTCTCGACGAGACCTCGGCGCTGTGCGACCTGCTCCTTCCCCATCACCACGCGCTCGAGCGCTGGGACGACTCGGCGCCGCGCGCCGGCGTGCGCGGCCTCATGCAGCCGGTGATGGAGCCGGTGTTCGACACGATGGCCGCCGGCGACGTCCTGCTCAAGGTGTCCCAGAAGGCGGGCGGCGCGCTCGCCAGGTTCAACGCGCCGTCGTATCAGGCGCATCTCCGTGCGAAGTGGGACGCGCTGGGCGCCGCGCAGGGCGAGAAGGATGCGGAAGGCTTCTGGCATTCGGCGCTGCAGCGCGGCGGCGTCTTCCAGGCGGCGGCTCAAGCCGCCCCCGCGGCGATCGCCCTCGCGGCCGATGCCGGTGCACGGTACGCGGCGCCTGCGTTCGAGGGACAGGGCGACTTCGTGCTCGCGCCGTACCCCCATTCGCTCCTCTACGACGGCCGCGGGGCCAACAAGCCGTGGCTACTCGAGAACGCCGACCCGGTCACGAAGATCACGTGGCACTCGTGGGTCGAGATCTCGCCCGAGACCGCCGCGTCGCTCGACGTGCGCGACGGTGAGATCCTGCGGATCGTCTCGGCTCATGGATCGATCGAGGCTCCGGCCTACGTCTATATGGGGTTGCACCCCGGAGTCGTGGCCGTCCCGCTCGGTCTCGGGCACACGGCCTACGGCGCCTTTGCGGAGGGCCGTGGCGTGAACGCGCTCGATCTCCTGGGCGCGCCTGCGGGAGACTTCGTCTCCTATCTCTCGACCCGCGTGACGCTGGAGAAGACCGGCAAGTATCGGAAGCTCGCCTCAATCGCGGGCGTGCCACGCCAGCTCGGCCGTGGCATCGCCGAGGCGATGCCGCTGGCGGCGGCGAAGAAGGGGCTCACCGTCAAGGAAGCGTATCTCGAGGAAGGCCACGGCGAGCACGAGCTCAACACCGAGCGCGAGGTCGTGGCGCTCAAGGGGTGGAGCGAGGCACAGCATCAGGCCACCAAGTTCGGCAACTACGCCGGCGATCACCCGCAGTGGGGGATGTCGATCGATCTCTCCCGCTGTACAGGATGCCAGGCCTGCGTCACCGCGTGCTACGCGGAGAACAACATCCCGACGGTCGGCGAGGCGGAGATCCTCCGCGGCCGCGAGCTGACGTGGATGCGGATCGAGCGGTACTGGGAGGGCGGCGAGAAGCCGGGCGAGCCGGTGTCGGCGCGCTTCGTGCCGATGCTGTGCCAGCACTGCGCCAACGCGCCGTGCGAGCCGGTGTGTCCGGTATACGCCGCGTATCACACGCCGGATGGCCTCAACGGCCAGGTCTACAACCGCTGCGTAGGCACCCGCTACTGCGCCAACAATTGCCCCTACAAGGTGCGGTACTTCAACTGGTACAAGTACAACCTGATGGCGTGGCCCTCGCCGCTCAATCTCCAGCTCAACCCCGACGTGACTGTCCGGGCCCGCGGCGTGATGGAGAAGTGCACCTTCTGCATCCAGCGGATCCGGGGCGCGCAGAACCAGGCCCGGCTTGAAGACCGGCCGGTGCGTGACGGCGAGTTCACCACGGCGTGCGCCCAGGCGTGTCCGTCCGACGCGATCGTCTTCGGCGACGTGAACGACCCCGAGAGCCGGGTGGTGGCGGCCAAGCGGAACGCACGAGGCTATCACGTGCTCGAGGAGACCAACGTGCGACCGGCGGTCACGTATCTGGCCAAAGTCCTTCATTCGGTGGAGGGATGACGATGGCTGCCGTCACGCATCCCTCAGCGGCACCGACGCACGAGATCACCCAGACCCACGCCGAGGTCACGCGTGACGTCGTCCGGACGCTCGAGACGGCGAGCCGGGGCTACGTCATCCTGTTGCTGTCGGCGGTCGCGCTCTTCCTCGTCGGGCTCACGACCTTCGGCGTCCTGGTCAAGGACGGACTCGGTCACGCCGGGTACAACCCGCCGGTCTTCTGGAGCGTGTACATCACCACCTTCGTGTTCTGGGTGGGTATCGGACACGCCGGCACGCTCATCTCGGCGATTCTCTTCCTCTTCCGGTCGCCGTGGCGCACGGCGGTCTACCGTTCCACCGAGGCGATGACGGTCTTCGCGGTCATGACCGCGGGTCTCTTCCCGATCATCCACATCGGCCGGCAGTGGATCTTCTACTGGCTGCTCCCGTACCCCAACCAGCGATTCCTCTGGCCCAACTTCAAGTCGCCGCTGATCTGGGACGTCTTCGCGATCTCCACCTACCTCACGGTGTCCACCACCTTCCTCTGCTTCGGGCTCGTTCCCGACATCGCGGCGGTACGGGACAAGGTGACCGGCTGGCGCAAGACGGTCTACGGCCTCACCTCGGTCGGGTGGCGGGGGACCGACAACCAGTGGCGCCACTATTCCCGCGCCTACCTCTATCTCGCCGCGCTCGCGACGCCGCTGGTGCTCTCGGTGCACTCCGTCGTGTCGTGGGACTTCGCGGTGTCGATCGTCCCGGGCTGGCACGGGACGATCTTCGCGCCCTATTTCGTGGCCGGTGCGATCTACTCCGGCATCGGCATGGTGCTGACACTGATCATCCCGCTCCGGCGGGCGCTCCGCGTGGAGCACATGATCACCGAATACCATTTCGATAACCTGGCCAAGCTCACCCTGCTCACCGGCTCGATTCTCTTCTACGCCTACATGATGGAGTACTTCGTCGCGTGGTACAGTGGAAGCACGTTCGAGCAGACCACCTTCTATCGCCGCGCGTTCGGGCCGATGTGGTGGGCGGGGTGGACCATGATCATCTGCAACGCGTTCGTCTCCCAGCTACTCTGGTTCCGGAAGATCCGGGTCAATCTCACCGCGCTCTTCACCATCTCGATCTTCATCAACATCGGGATGTGGTTCGAGCGCTACGTGATCATCGTGTCGTCGCTCAGCAACGACTACATGCCGTGGGCGTGGAGCCAGCTCAATCCCACGTGGGCCGACTGGGGTATTCTGATCGGTTCGTTCGGATGGTTCGGGATGTGGTTTCTGCTCTTCGCCAAGAACTTCCCGATCGTCGCGATCCAGGAGATCAAGGAGATGATCCCCATGCCGCGGAAGCGGGGAGGCCACCACTGATGGCCTTCCTGCGGAAGACCCGGAAGGTGGCTGGGGTGCTCGCCTCGTTCATCCACGTGGACGCCGCCGCCGACGCGGTGACGGCGCTCAAGGCGCGCGGCCACAAGAATTTCGTCGTGTATATGGCGGCGCCGAGTCACGAGATCGAGGAGGCGCTCGACCAGCGGGTGAGCCCGGTGCGGTTGTTCACGTTGATCGGCGGGCTCACCGGCTGCGCGGCGGGCTTCGGGATGACGATCTGGATGTCGTACGACTGGCCGACGCTGGTGGGCGGCAAGCCGATCGCCTCGATCCCCCCGTACGTGGTGATCGGCTTCGAGCTGACGATTCTGCTGGGCGCGCTGAGCACGGTGGCGGCGGTCGCGCTCTTCTCCGTGCTCATGGGCAAGCGCGGGATCGCGTACGATCCTAAATTCAGCGACGATCAGATCGGCATCTTCGTGCCGGCGAGCCCCGACCAGATCGCGCCGACGGAACAGCTTCTGAAGGCGGCGGGTGCGGTGGAGGTGCGGCATGAGGTGGCGTAGACCCGCGCTCGCGCTGCTTACGCTCCTCATGAGCGGCTGCGACTTCTATTACAACCGGGTGCCGTCGCCCGACGATCTCTGGTACATCATCCCGTGGTTCGACCACATGATCCGGTCGCGCTACATCCATCCGTACCAGAAGGCCCTCGTCCCCCGCTACACCCCGGCGGGAACGGTGCCGATCACGGGGAGCGAGCCCGACTGGTCGGGTGAGTGGACCACGGGCAAGACGACCACCGCCAACGCGCTGCAGAATCCCTATACGACCGGCGGCGCCAAGGCCGTCTGGAAGCCGGGGCCGGACGTGTCGGAGATCCCGCGCGACTTCGACGCCGCCGGCGACACGCTCTTCCAGACCTTCTGCGCGGTGTGTCACGGCTCCATGGGCGACGCCAAGGGACCGGTCTCGTCGCGCATCGGCGCGCCCTCGTTGCTCACGTCGCGCGCCCGAGCCTACACCGACGGCTACCTCTACAGCATCGTCCGCTACGGCCGGGGTGTGATGCCGAGGTATGGCGACAAGGTTTATCTCCCCTTCGACCGGTGGGCGATCGTGAACCACGTGCGCAAACTCCAGGCACAGTCGCCGGCTCCGCAGGAGCCGCCGGCGGCCGCGGCTCCCATTCCGCCCGGGCCGAGCGCGCTGGGCTCAACCGGAGACCGGCCGCGATGACTCCCACCCTTCACGATCGGCTCGTGCAGCGCTCGGTCGCCGGGCGCTATCCGCTCCTCCTGGGACTCGGTGGCGGGCTCGCGATCCTCGGCGCCATCCTCTTCTTCCGGGCGTTGGCGTCCGGCGAAGGCGACCGCGCGTGGCAGCTCTTCCACGTCAACTGGCTCTACTTCACGGGACTCGCCGGTGGAAGCGTCGCGTTCGTCGCGGTCCAGAAGATCACCAACGCCAAGTGGTCCGGGATGATGATCCGGTTCGCCGCGGCCAGCGTGGCGTTCCTTCCCATCTCGATCCTCGCCCTGCTCCTGACCTTCACCGTCGGCTATTCGGCGGTGTACGGCCCGATGAACGTCGCGCTGCACGAACTGCAGCACGGCAAAGCGGTCTGGCTTTCGCACGGCTTCATGTTCGCCCGCCTGTTCTTCGGCCTTATCGCGCTCACCACGGTCGGCTGGCTGCTGATCCGGGCCGACCTCGTTCCCGATCTCTTCGCGACCCGCGACGTGGCCCGGCCGGCGCGCCGGGCGCTCTACGAGCGGTGGAGCCGGGGATACGACGGGAGCCCGCGTGCGGCTGCCGACCAGTACACCTGGATCCGGCATCTCTCGCCGATCTACGTCGTGATGTATGCGATCGTCTTCACCCTGATCGCATTCGACGGCATCATGGCGCTGCAGCCGCACTGGTTCTCGAACCTGCTGGGCGGCTTCTACTTCATGGGGTCGTTTCTCGGCGCCCACATGCTGCTCGCCATCATGATGATGTACGGCGCCGCGCACCTCGGCGTGGCCGATCTGGTCTCGCCCAAGCAGCGCCACGATCTTGGCAAGCTCTGCTTCGGGTTCACGGTGTTCTGGACCTACCTCATGTGGGCCCAGTTCCTGGTGATCTGGTACGGGAACCTGCCCGAAGAGACCGGCTTCGTCTTCGCGCGGCTGTGGGGTCACTGGCGACCGCTGGGCACTGCGGTGGGCTGGGGGATGTTCATCATCCCGTTCTTCGGCCTGCTGGGCGTCGCGCCCAAGAAGTTCCGCCTGACCCTCGGCTTCTTCGCGACCGTCAGCCTGGTCGCGCTCTGGCTCGAGCGCTATCTGCTCGTGATGCCGTCGGTGACCGCGCTGCCGGGCCCGGTGGTGGGTGGTCCCGAGATCGGGGCGACGTGTCTCTTCGCCGGGCTGTATCTGCTCTCCTATACCCTCTTCGCGCGCGCCTTCCCGATGATCTCACCGCGTCTGGCCGAGATCACGCTCGACCGCGAGCGCGGGCATGCGAGCGCGCTCGTGGCGGCGGAGTTCGATCACGAGGAGGGGGCCAAGGACTATGTGGCGCCGGAGCTGATCGAGCGGAGAAGCAAGCCGAGGTGACCACGGCTTAAGGCTAAAGGCTAAAGGCTAAAGGCTAGAGGCTAGAGGCTGGAGGCTGTTCTGTCAGCCAAACGACCCTCCGATCACATCGGGGGGTCGTTGTACATCGGAATAGGCCTCTAGCCTCTAGCCCTAAGCCTTTAGCCTTTAGCCGTCACTTGCTCCTCATCTCCGCGTTCATCCGCCGGATCATCGCCCGGAGGCTGTCGGAGGGGAGGTCGCCGGTGATCGCGAGCATGCGGTCGCCGAGCTGCATCGCCATCGCGTGGTCGGCATTGATCGTGTCGGCCACGCGAGTGGTGCCGCGAAGCTGCACCGAGTCCACGTCGCTCATCTGCCGGCGAGACAGGAGCTGGGACACGTCGGTGGCGGAGCCCTCGATGGTCCGGATCACCTGGCCCGAGGTGAGCTGCTGCGCCACCACCATCAGCGGCCGGGTGCCTTCGGCCCGCTGCACCTGTACCTGCATGATCGGCAACCCGTCGATGTGGGGCAGGGGCTTTCCCGCTTCCGCCTGCGCCCCGTCCCACGACAGCGTCCGCCACATGCCGCCGAACTCCTCACCGGACTCCCGTGGGGGATCGAGCTTGGTCAGCTCGACCGCCGGGACCGGGTCGAGCACTGCGAGCACCGATTCGCGATGGGCGCGCGAGGAGTCGGCGGCGGCCGGCGCTGCGTCGGCAGTTGGGGGAGACGCGTTGGCGGTCCGCACGGTGGGCGGGGAGCTCTCGGCGGTCCTGGGTGCAGGTGCGGGCGTGTCCTGGCGCACCGGCCGGTCCGTCGTGGTGAGTGGCGTCAGCGTGCGAGGCGTGTCGGACGACTTGGCGGCGAAGGTGGTCGGCTGCGCACTGGTCGAGCTGGCAGCGGTTGTGACGCGGCCGGGGCGGTGAAGAACGCTGGCGCCGTAGCCCAGTCCCACCGCGACGACGAGACTCGCGGCCCACGCCACGGCGCGCATCCGGCGCCTCCGCGCGGACACGACGACGTCGGCGCGACGGCGCAGGCTCTCGTACGAGGGCGAGATGCTCCGGGGCGGCGCCAGACGCGCGAGCAAGGCCGTCGTGCGATCCCGCAGCGCGGCGATGCCGTCGCGAGTCGCCTGGCAGGAATGGCAGTCGGCGAGATGGCTTTCGATCTCGACGCACTGGTTCCGGCTCAGTGCCTGGTCCAGATAGGCGTGAAGCTCGTCCTCAGGAATGTGCCGCATTGGTCCCCGTATCGGAGTTTTGCCGGTCGTGCGCATCCACCAGCCGCCGACGCGCCCGCGCCAGCGTCGTCCCCACCGCTCCCACTGCCAGCCCCGTCTGTGCCGCGATCTCGGGATAGCTGAGACCGGCATCCCAGAGCAGGAGGATCTCGCGGTCGCGAGGCGTGAGCACGTTCAACGCCTCCTGGACCGACGCCATCTGCTCGTCGTGCTCGACCGTGTCGTCCGCCGCGGGTGTGACCGTCGGCTGTGCGATCGGGTCGCCCTTGAGCAGCGTGAGGTGCCGGCGGCGGCGCACCGCCGCCCGGGCCTCGTCGCGGGCCAGATTGGCGGCTACGGCGAACACCCAGGCGCGGGGCTTGTCGGGCCGGTGGGAAAGCGCCCGGACGAAGACCTCTTGCGCGAGGTCCTCAGCCCGCTCCGCGTCCCACACTTTCCGGTACAGGAAGCGCACGACCGCGGTGTAAGTCGTCTGGTAGAGGTGTTCCAGATCGTCCGTCACCCATCCCCCTCAGCGGGTCCGAGTTGATGACGGCCAACTTCCCCATTATTGCACACTTGCGGCCCTTTGGCCTGTTTCCGGGCACGGGGCTGCCGGTGACGTTTAAAAACGCATCCTGGATGGAGTCCCTGGTTCTTGGGAGGCCACTCGCTGCAGAGGTCCGGTTTAGCCGGCCGCCCGTCTCCCCGGTTTCGGCCATGCAGGGTACAGGCCACACCATCCTCCCCCAGGTACCCGCACGCCGAAATGATCTCGGCGTCGATCGAGTAGTCCCCCTCCCGGTCGATCTTGCAGAGATACGGTGAGCGGCGGGAACGCACCAGGGCCTCGAGTTTCCGCTGGCGGCGGCTGCACATGATCTCGATCTGGAGATCGCGGCAGCACGCGGCCTTCATCGTGTTGTCCGCGGTCCGGCACCGGGCGGTGGCACAGGGATTTCCGTCCGACGCGCCGGCGGTCGAGTGGATGACCGGGAGTGAGCGCGGCGGCAACGGGAGCTTCCGAATGCCATTCTGCGCCCGGTCCACGACGACGAACCGGTCGCCTCCGAGCTGGAGCGGCTGAATTTCGACGACCGGCGCGCGCGGGGGCCGCCCACTGAACCCGTGCGCGCGGCATCGGGCCTGTCCCTCGGACAACTCGAGGTAGCGGCACGGGAGGTGGAGCGTCGCCTCGACGTAGAGGTCGTTCTCCGCGTCCCACAGCTCGTGAAAGGTGATCCGACCGGTATGACCGAGGAGCCAGGTCGCCTCGTGATCGAGCGACGTGATCCCGTCCTCGAACTCTCCGATGCGCAGGGTCACGCGAAGCGACCGGCACTGCGCGCCGAGCGAGCGGCACGGAGGAACAGGGCTCATGAACGCTAAGCTAACCCGTCCCTCTTCCTTTTGCCGCCGCGAATTGTATGTTTGTGGACTTGTGAAACGCTTCACAAAGTCGGCATTTACCTGGAGGCGTAGCGGCGATGCGTGTGACTTCAATGGTGGCGGGGCTGGCTATCGTACTGGCAGCCTGTGGTGGTGAAAAGAAGGCTGGTGAACAGGCGGCGGGAGCTCCCGATACCGTGGGGGGTGGCGCGCCGGCGGCGGCGCCCGCGGCCGAGGCTCCGGCGGGTGGCGGCGCGAATCACGATGTGAACATGGTGCTCAACGGCAGCAAGTATGAATACCAGCCGGCGGAGCTGACGATCAAGGCCGGGGAGACGGTCACCTTCCACAACAAGTCGGGCGGGCCGCACAACGTCTCGTTCTGGGGCGACAGCATCCCCAAGGGCGCTGACGCCGTGCTTAAGGCCGCGATGCCCGACCAGATGGCCCCGCTCGAGGGTCCGCTCCTCACCGAGCAGGACGGCACCTACAAGATCTCGTTCAACGGCGCGCCGACGGGCGACTACAAGTTCTACTGCCTCCCGCACCTCGCGCTCGGCATGCACGGCAAGGTGACAGTTCAGTAAGGACGGGAAAGACGGGAAAGACGGGAAAGACGGAAAAGACGGAAAAGTCGGAGAGGACGGAGAGGTTTACTCCGTCCTCTTCGCTTTCCCCCTAGATCCTCTCCGTCCTCTCCGTACCCTCCGTCCTCTCCGTCTTTCTTCTCTCCCTCATCTTCCACCCCACCGCCGCTCCTACCAGCGCGCCGGCGATCGCGTCGACCGCGTAGTGCATCTGGCAATACACGACGCCCACCGTGAGCAGCACCGTGGGAATCAGGAGCGCCATCCCGAGCCGGCGGCTCCCTCGCCATGACGCGACCGTCGCCGCGACGGCGGCGGCGACGTGCGAGCTGGGGAACGCCGCGCCGTACGAGCTTCCCGCCGCGAGCGTCGCGTACACCAGCCGCGCCGGCGCGTTATCGGTGAACCAGGGATCGGGACGGGGGAACACGTAGTACGGTCCTGCGACGGGGAAGAAGATGAAGAAGAGGTAGCAGGTGACGAACGTCGCCATGACCGCGAAGACGAACCGCCGCGCGGCGATCACCTGGCCCCGGCTCAGAAACACGATGGCCGGCACCGAGACGATCAGATAATACGAGTAGTACGCCCCGTGCAGCACGGTCGACCAGAATCGGCTCGGCATCGCCCGCCACCACTCCATGCTCACCTGCGATCCGAAGAGCGCGGCTTCCCACTGCTGGATCAGCCCGTCGTGGACTCGCACGCTCCGACCGTTGAGGATGCCGATCTCGCCGTAGAGTCCGACGAGCAGCAGCAGCGGATAGACCTCGGCCACGAGCCGCCCGACCGGTCCGAGCGGGCGGCGGCGGATCAGGAAGACCAGAAGGACGAACAGTCCGTGCGCCGGGAGGAGCCACCAGCACCCGGGCTCGCGGGGAGCGCGCACCAGGGCCACGACGGTGACGATGGCGAGATACGCAAGCAGCAGCTTGTCCACTGGGAGCAGTCGCCCAAAAACGGAAGTCTCCGCCACCCCGACATTCCCGGATTCAGTCCTTTCCGTCCTTTCCGTCTTTTCCGTCCTTTCCGTCCTTTCCGTCAGTTACACCCATCCCGCGCTCCGATACCAATGCCACGTATCTGCGAGACCCGTCGTGAGGTCACGCTCCGCTTTCCACCCTGTGTCTCGCGTCAATTGAGCGGGGTCGCCGGTCCAGGCGGGCTGGAAGAACTCGTTCGCCTTGTCGGTCGTGAGAATCGTCGCCTGGCGCGCGAGCCGCGCGGCGGCCTCGGTGACGGCGAGGATGCCGCGTCCGATGGAGAGCGGCACCTTCACGACCACCACCGGACGACCCATCGCGCCCGCCACGCTCCGGACGAAGCGCGTGCTGGTGAAGACGTCGGGATGGCTGCCGTAGTAGATCTTCCGGAGGGTGGCCGGCGTCTGGCTGGCCGCGATCAATGCCTCGGCGAGGTCGGCGCCATGGATGGCGCTCAGCTCCTGGCTTCCATCGCCGAAGACGGGCGCGATGCCGAAGCGGGCGATGCGGAACACCTTGAGCACCTCATGGTCGCGCGGGCCGTAGACCATCGGCGGGCGGACGATGGTCCAGGGAAGGGCGCTGGCCTTCACGACTTCTTCGGCGGCGAGCTTGCTGCGGCCGTACGCCGTCACCGGGTGGGGCGGCTCGTCGCCCTGGAGCGGCTTGCCTCTGGGCGACGGTCCCCCCGCCGCCATCGACGACACCAACACGAACCTCGGCCCGCCCACCTTCGTCGCCGCCTCGACCAGCCGCCGGGTTCCGTCGCGGTTCGTGGCCATGAAGGCGTCTTCGTTGAGTGCCGCGATCACGCCGGCCACGTGGTACACGACGTCCTGCCCCTCGAGCGCCCTGGACAGTGCCGCGGCGTCGTCGAGGTCTCCGGCGATGATGCGGACGCCCATCGGCCGAAGCGCCTCGGCCTTCTTGGCCGAGCGGGCCAGCGCCGTCACCTCGTCACCCCGCCGGCGCAGGACCTCGGTCACATGGCTGCCGACGAACCCGGTCGCACCGGTCACCAGCGCCTTCATATCGAGCGATCGTAGAGCCGGTAGGTCTTGTAGACGCGGAAGGTCATCTTCTCGAGGCCGGCGTTCATCGCCGGGTTGTCCTCCAGGATCCACCCCGCCTCGCCCCAGGTGATGCCGAGCGCGCCGCAGTGGGTCCAGATCCAGTGGTACAGCATCGCATCCACGCCCTTGCCACGGTACTCGGGAGCGATCCCGAGGAGCACAATGCGCGCGCGGCGGAACTTCCCGGTCTTGAGGGTCCAGAGGAGGCGGGGGAGCACCGGAAGGAGATAGCCCTGGCGGTTGGTGCGGAAGACCTGGTTGAGATCGGGCAGGACGATGCCGAACCCGATCACCTTTCCGTCCTTCTCGGCGAAGGGGACGATGTCCGGGATCACCACCGGCTTGAACTGCTCGGCCAGGTGGTCGATCTCGTGTTCGGTCATGGGGACGAAGCCCCAGTTGTCTACCCACCCGGTGTTGTAGAGCTCCTTGATCCGCTCTACGTCGCCCTTGAAGTCCTTCATGTTGAGCGGGCGAAGCGTGATGCCTTGCCGCTGCCGGATCAGCTCGGTGCCTTTCGCGAGGCGCTCGGGGACCGGGACGTACTGCTCCTCGCTGCCGCCCTGGTACACGAGCAGGTTCATCGCCTTGTCGAACCCGGCGCGCTCGATGAGCGGCACGTAGTAGCGGGGGTTGTGCGGCATCATGAGCGTGGGCGGCGTCTCGAATCCGTCCACCAGGAGGCCGCACTCGTCGTTCACGCTGAAGGAGGCCGGACCCCGGAGCACATCGTGTCCCCGCTCGCGGCACCACTTGGCAGCGGTGTCGAGCAGCGCATCGGCCACAGCCTGGTCGTCCACCGACTCGAAGAACCCGAAGAAGCCTACCTTGTCGCCGTGGGTCTCGTTGTGGAGCCGGTTGCTGATGGCCGCGATGCGTCCCACGGCCTCGTCGCCGCGCCAGGCGAGGAAGTATTCGGCTTCCGCGTGCTCGAAGAAGGGGTTCTTGCTGCGGGAGAGGAGAGTCGCAACGTCTCTACGCAACGGCGGGACCCAGAGAGGGTCCCGCGCGTGGAGTCGATAGGGGAGGTCGATGAACCGTTTGAGATCTCGCCTGTCGCGGGCCGCCGTGATTCTTGGCGGCTCGCTCAGATGACCCCCAGCTCCCGCCCGATCCGGCCGAACTGCTCGACCGCAAAATCGATCTGGTCGAACGTGTGGGTCGCCATGAGGCTCGTTCGGAGCCGGCACTGCGACGGCTGCACAGCCGGCGGCGCGACCGGGTTGGTGAACACCCCGGCGTCGAAGAGCTTCCGCCACATGAGGAAGGTCTTCTCCAGCGGTCCGATCAGAACCGGCACGATCGGGGTCTCGGTCGGGCCGATGTCAAAGCCGAGGCTCCGGAAGCCCGCGTGCAGCCGGCGGGTGTTGGCCCACAGCATCTCGCGCCGCTCGGGCTCGCGCTGCAGCACCGCGAGGGCCGCGAGCACGCCCGCCGTGTTGGCCGGGGGCAGCGACGCGGTGAAGATGAGCGGGCGGCAGTTGTGCTTGAGGTAATGGATCACGCTCTCGGTGCCCGCCACGAAGCCGCCGATCGACGCCAGCGACTTGGAGAACGTGCCCGCGATGATGTCCACCTCGTCGGTCAGGCCGAAGTGGGCGGCGGTGCCGTCGCCGTTGGGGCCGAGGACGCCGAGCGCGTGCGCGTCGTCGAGCGCGAGGGCGGAGCCGTACCGGCGCGCGATCTTCACCAGGTTCGGCACGTCGGCGATGTTGCCTTCCATCGAGTACACGCCGTCCACCACGATCATCGAGCCGCGGCTGCCGCCGTTCCGCTCGAGCCGGCGCTCGAGGTTGGCCAGGTCGCCGTGGTTGAAGCGCTCGGTTTCGCCGTAGGAGAGCTTGGCGCCGTCCACGATCGAGGCGTGATCGAGCTTGTCGAGGTAGACCACTTCGCCGCGCCCGACCAGACCCGAGATGAGTCCCAGGTTGGCGGAGTAGCCGGTCGAGAAGACGAGACAGGCTTCCTTGCCCAGGAACTCGGCGATGGCCGACTCGAGCTGCTCGTGGAGATCGAGAGTTCCGTTGAGGAACCGGCTCCCCGTGCACCCCGATCCGTAGCGGGAGAGGGCGCGCGATGCGGCCTCGAGCACCTTGGGATGGTGGGTCAGCCCGAGGTAATTGTTGGAGCCGAGCATGATCCGCTTCTGGCCTTCGATGACGACCACGGTGTCTTCCGACTCCGAGATCGGCTTGAAGTACGGATACAGCCCGGCGGCCTGGATTTCTCTGGCCTTGGTGAAGTCACGGCACTTGTCGAAGAGCGCGACTTGCTGAAGTTCTTGAGTGTCCACGGTTCCTCGGAACTCTCGGGTCGGGTGTGCCCCTCATCGCCTTATGCCTGAATGGCTTAAAGTAGCGTCCCCACTGTGGTGACACAAGTTGCAGGGCCGTTACATTCAAGCCTTGAAAACAGCCGGTCCTCTGCCGCAAGGGATGCGCCGCGAGAGCCGAAAGACGCGCATGCGGGCCCATTTGACAGACTCGGCCTATCCCCCGACCTTTCCAAAGCTGGTGTCCCGCTGGAGGTAACCGTGTCGTCTGGCTTCCCGTTCAGCCGCCGAGATTTCGTCAGAGCCCTGGGCTTCGCGGCCGCGGGACTGACCGCTGCGGGGAGCATGTCCGCGTCCGAGCGACTCATCTCGGTGACGGGCGTGGGCACTGGCCCGGACCCCGAGGTGCCCAACGAGGAGATCGCCCGAATCCTGAAGGAGCTGTTCGGCGACCGTCCCATCCGGAGCGGCAACAAGGCCAACATGGCGCTCGACATGCCGGCGGTGGCGGAGGACGGGCGGGTGGTGCCGGTCATCATCGAGAGCAGGCTGCCGATGCGGCCGGACAACTACGTGAAGGGCGTCCATCTCATCGTCGACCACAATCCCGATCCCCACCTCGCGGCGTTTCATCTGACGCCGGCCATGGGCGAGGTCTCCATCCAGACCCGGATCAAGATGAAGCGGACCACCTGGGTCCGCGCGATCCTCGAGACCAGCACGGGCGAGGTGTGGGCCGACTACGCCAGAGTCAACGTGACCCTCAACGGGTGCGGCTGATGCACTCCGTCGGCGACGCCCGGATCCGGGTCCCCGATCACATCGCCAAGGGCGAGACGATCGTGGTGAACTCGATCATCTCCCACCCGATGGACACGGGCTTCTTCCGCACGGCGGACGGGAAGCCTATCCCCGCCTGGTTCATCAAGCAGGTGGTGGTGACGTACGGCGGCGAGGAAATCGCCCGATTCGAGTGGACCTCGGGCATCAGCCGCGATCCGGTGGTGACCTTCATGCTCAAGGCCGACAAAGAGGCGCCGCTCACGATGGTCTGGACCGACAGCAAGGGGTCGTCGTTCACGAAGACGGTGGACATCGCGTTCGCGTCGGCGTGACGCGCGCGGCCTCGACGATATCGGTCCGGCAGACCACAGCCGGTGCCCGGCCATCCGACAAAAGAACGCAGTCGGACGGCCGGATCACCGGCTGTGTTCTGCCCGTACATCCCGAAGCTCGAAGCGGAGCGAGACTGGTCCAAGGGCCGCCGACAAAAGAACGCAGTCGGCAACCCTCGGACCAGTCTCGTTCCGCCTGAGCGCGGCTAGACAATCGTGTCCGTCCTCTCCGTCCTCTCCGTCTTCTCCGTCCTCTCCGTCCAGTCTCCATTCCCCACCCGGGAGCTTGCGCCCGGCGTCTATGCCGTCGTCGGCGACACCGGACGCGGCGTCGAGGGACGTCCGAACGCCGGGTTCATCGTCACCACCGAGGGCGTGGTGGTGGTCGACGCGCTCGCGAGCCCGCGCGACGGCGCCCGGCTGTTCCAGACCATCCGCAACATCACAAAGCAGCCCATCGTGTGGCTCGTGCTCACCCATCACCATCCCGACCATCACTTCGGCGCGATCGTGTTCAAGCGCGCGGGCGCGAAGGTCATCGCCCATCCCGACCGGCGAACGCTCGCCTCCGAGGGCGGGGAAGACGCGCTCATCGCCGACTGGGTCCGGGTCGTGGGACTTGACGCGATGCGCGGATTCGAGTTCGCCGACACGCCCGATCGCCCCGTCAGCGACAGCGATACGCTGCGACTCGGCGGTCGGACGATCGTCATCACCCATCCCGGAGCCGCCCATACGGCAGGCGACCTCCTGGTGTGGCTGCCCAGGGAACGGGTCCTCTTCGCCGGCGACATTCTGGTCGAGGACGGCGTGACCATGATGGTGGATGGCAGCACACCGGCGCTGCTCGAGGCACTCGACATGATTGACTCGCTCCATCCGCGCGTCGCCGTGCCGGGCCACGGCGCCATCCCGAAGAGTCCCGCCGACCTCGTGGCGCGCACTCGCCGCTACGTGACGGGTCTCGCGGCCGAGATGCGGACGGCGGTGGAGAAGGGGATTCCGATGAAGCGCGCGATGGCGGCGAT
>DATBSO010000047.1:0-11681 GCA_036559745.1 Gemmatimonadales bacterium
TCTGCCACGGGAGCGGATGTCCCGCGTGCAAGGGAACGGGGTGGATGGAGATCCTGGGCTGCGGCATGGTGCACCCCGCCGTGCTCGAGAACTGCAAGGTCGATCCGGAGCGCTATACCGGCTGGGCCTTCGGCATGGGACCGCACCGCATCACCATGCTGCGGTACCGTCTTCCCGACATCCGGTTGCTGCTGGAAGGCGATATGCGCTTCCTGAGCCAGCTCGGTGGGCAGGGAGACGGCGCGTGAACGTCTCGCTCCGCTGGCTCGAGGATTTTCTCCGCCGCCCGCTCGAGCCGACCGACGTCGCCGAGCGCCTGACGATGCTGGGCGCGCCGGTGGACGCGGTGGAGCCGCTCCACACCGACCTCGGTGACATCGTCGTCGCGTTGGTGGAAGACGTGCGCCCGCATCCCAACGCCGACCGTCTCAGGGTCTGTACCGTGAACGATGGCGCGCCCGAGCGGCACAACGTCGTGTGCGGTGCCTCCAACGTCACGGCGGGTCACAAGTATCCCTTCGCCCGCGTGGGCACGACGCTTCCGGGCGGGCTCACCATCGAGCGCCGGGTGCTGCGCGGCGAGCCGTCGGAAGGTATGCTCTGCTCCGCTCGCGAACTGGGTCTGGGACAGGACCACGAGGGCATCCTCGACCTCGCGACGGCGGCTGCCCCCGGCACGCCGCTTCTCAAGGCGCTTCCCATCGCCGACCATCGCCTCGTGGTCGATGTCGGTCCCAACCGCCCCGATCTGCTCTGCCACAAGGGGATCGCCCGCGAGCTGGCGGCCTCGTACGGCACGCCCTTCAGGCTCCCGGTGATCCCGCGTGCGGCATCGGTGGATATCCCGGCTCCCCAGCGGAGCGGCACGAGCGGCGATGTAGGGAGCATGACGATCGTCCTCGAGGACGTCGAGTCGTGTCCCCGGTTCCACGCGGCGCTGGTGCGCGGCGTCCGGGTCGGCCCCTCACCGGAATGGCTTCGCCGCCGGCTCGACTCGGTCGGCGTGCGCTCGATCAATAACGTGGTGGACGCGACCAACTGGGTCATGCTCGAGCTGAATCAGCCGATGCACGCCTACGACGCGGCCAAGCTGCATTGGGGAAAGCTCATCGTCCGCCGGGCGGTGGCCGGCGAACGTCTGGTGACGCTCGACGGGGTGGAGCGCACGCTCACCGACGACATGGTGGCGATCGCCGACCCGGAGGGAGTGATCGGGATCGCCGGCGTCATGGGCGGCGCGAGCACGGAAGTGAGCACCGAGACCCAGGACGTGTTGCTCGAGGGCGCGTACTGGGACCCGGGGCGGACCCGGCGCACGCGCCGCACGCTCGGCCTCAGCACGGAGGCGAGCTACCGCTTCGAGCGGGGCATCGACCGGTGGGGCGGCGCCGACGCGATGCGCCGGTGCGTCGAGGTCATCCTCGCCACTGCCGGGGGCGAGCCCATTGGCGCACCGCTGGATCTGTGGCCGTCACCCAGCAATCCGCCGCGCATCTTCCTCCGCGCTGCCCGCGTCGCGCAGGTGCTCGGCGTCGAGCTGCCCTGGAACGACCTCGAGCGGCATCTCGTTGCCATCGGTGCGACCGTGCTTTCCAAGCCCGAGGATGGCCGGATCGCCGTCGACGTCCCGGGATGGCGGCCGGATCTTCAGCGCGAGATCGACTTGATCGAGGAGGTCGCGCGGATCCACGGCTACGACTCCTTCCCCTCGGACCTTCGCCACTTCCGGGCCGGCTCGCTCCCCGATGCGCCGGTCGAGGCGGTCGTGTCCGCGGTCCGGAAGGGAATGGTCGGACAGGGCCTCTACGAGGTGTCGAGCCTGCCGCTCGGTCCGGCCGACAGTCACGACAGCGTTCGGCTGCTCAACCCGCTCTCGGCCGAAGACGCGTATCTGAGGCGCCGCTTGTTGCCGGGCCTCGTGCGGCTGGTCGAGCGCAACTGGGCCAACCACGTGGCCGACGTCCGTCTGTTCGAGATAGGGACGGCGTTCGCGGCCGCTCCGGCGGGGCAACGTCCCACCGAGGAGCGCCGGCTCGCCGCCGTGCTGACCGGACGCCGCGAACCGGCCCATTGGACCGGCTCCGGCGGCGAGCCGATGGACCTCTGGGACCTCAAGGGACGGTTCGAGGCGGCGGTCGCTCTGGCGATTCCGGGTGCTGCGATACAGGTTGAAGGGAACGCATGGATCGTTCGGGATGGGGCGGGTTTGGTCGTCGGCCAGGCCGGGCCGCTTGAAGCGGATTCTCCGCCGTGGGCGGCTCCGCTCTTCGGGTTCGAGGTGGCGATCGATCCTTCCCCGCGCCGGCCCGCCTCCTTCGTGCCGCTGCCTACGACGCCGGCGTCGGAACGGGTGCTGGCCCTGCTGCTCCCTGAGGGGATGCCGGTCGGGCGGGTGATCGAGGTCATCCGGACTGCGGGTGGCGAGCTGCTGGAAGGGGTGGCGGTCGAGAGCGACTACCGCGGACCTGAGCTTCCTGCCGGTGCCAGAAGCGTGGCGTTTCGGCTCACCTTCCGGGCACCGGACCGGACGCTGCGAGATACGGAAGTGGACCAGACCGAATCACGTTTGTTGGACGCCCTCGCGGCGGACCTGGAGATTCGGCGGCGAGACGCGGGCGCCTCCCGCGGCGGAGAGTGACGTGACGACATACACCTACGAACGCCCTGATCTTCCGGCGGTGGGCGAGCTCGAGAAGACGCTTCAGCACGTGGCCGAGGAGCTGGCCGGCTGGCGCCGCCGCACCCTCAAGGCCGAAGGCGAGCTGCAGGAAGCAAAGGCGAGTGGGGGAGTCGTGGCGGGCACGGCGCTCCGGGAGGCACGGCAGCGGGTCATCGACCTCGAGACGGAGAATCAGGCGTTGCGCCAACGGATCGACGGCGCCAAGGAGCGGCTCCGCGTGCTCTCGTCGCGGCTCGCGTTCCTGGAGCACCATGGCGGAGGAACCGCGGCGTGACGACGACGGCCAAGAACGCGGTGCGGGTCGTGATCGGCGGCGAGGAATACACCGTCCGGTCGGAACTGCCGCCCGAATACACGCGTGAAGTTGCCGCCTACCTCGACGCGGCACTCAAACGGGTACGCGATTCCCTGCCCATGGTCGAGACCCACAAGGCCGCCATCCTGGCGGCGCTCGCCATCACCGATGAGCTGTTCCAGGCCCGTCGTGGCGATCGTGAGATCGCCAATCGCCTGTCGGCGATGGCCGACGAGTTCGCCCGGCTCCTGCCCCCGGCCAAGCGGGGCAGGGCCGCCGCTTCCTAACGGAGAATCGCCGATGACCCAGTCCCAGCTCCTGCCAGGCCTCGCAGGGGTGGCCGCCGGACTTCTCGTCGGGCTCATCGTCATCCTCATCTACATGCGAGGGCAGCGGCGGTCCGCTGCCGGCGTGCTCGCGTCGGCGCGCACGGAGGCCGAGCGGCTTCGGGTCGAGGCCGTGCGCGAAGCCGAATCGTCGCGGTCGGAAGTGCTGGTGGCGGCGCGCATCGAATCCCTCAAGCTTCGCGAGGACATCGACCGCGAGATCGCCCGCCGGCGGGAAGAATGGGAGCGGCTGGAGCGGCGGGCCGACGAGCGCTCGCGGGCGCAGGAGCGGAAGGCCGAGGAGCTGGAGGGCCGCGACCGCGCGCTCAGCAAGCGCGACGAGGGTCTGGTCGGCCGCGAGACGGAGCTCAAGGCGCGCGAGGGCGAGGCGGACCGCATGGCCCTGGAGCAGCGCCGCAAGCTCGAACGCATCGCGGGGCTCACGGCGGAGGACGCGCGCCGCGAGGTGCTCCAGTCGGTGGAGGACGAGGCGCGGGGACAGGCCGCCGCCCTCGCGCGCGACATCAAGGAGCAGGCCCGCCGTGGCGCCGACCGCGACGCTCGCCGGATCCTCTCGATCGCGATCCAGCGGCTGGCCGCCGAGCATACCACGGAGAGCACTGTCGCCGCGGTGGCGCTCCCGAGCGATGAGATGAAGGGCCGGATCATCGGGCGCGAAGGGCGGAACATCCGCGCCTTCGAGACCGCCACCGGCGTGGACGTCATCATCGACGACACGCCGGACACCGTCGTCGTCTCGTGCTTCGATCCCATCCGCCGCGAAGTGGCGCGGCGGGCGCTCGAGGCGCTGATCCAGGACGGCCGCATCCATCCGGGCCGCATCGAGGAGCTGGTGGTCAAGGCCCAGAAGGAGCTCGAGACCCAGCTGGTCGAGCTGGGCGAGCAGGCGGCCTACGACACCGGCATCCACGGACTCCATCCCGAGATGATCAAGCTGATCGGCCGCATGCGGTACCGGACGTCCTACGGCCAGAACATCTACGACCATTCCAAGGAAGTGGCGTGGCTGGCGGGGATGATGGCGGCCGAGCTTCACCTCGACGTGAATCTGGCCAAGCGCGGGGGCCTGCTGCACGACGTCGGGAAGGTGCTCACGCACGACAGCGAAGGCACCCACGTGGAGCTGGGCGTTGAAGTCGCCCGCCGCTACGGAGAGAGCGCGGCGGTGATCAACTGCATCCAGGCCCACCACGACGACGTCCCCCACGAGAGCGCGGAATCGGTGCTGGTCCAGGCGGCCGACGCCATCAGCGGCGCCAGACCCGGCGCGCGGCGCGAGGCGTTCGAGACCTACGTCAAGCGTCTCACCAGGCTCGAGGAGATCGCGAACGCGTTTCCGGGAGTCGAGAAGAGCAACGTGATCCAGGCTGGGCGCGAGGTGCGGGTGGTGGTGACGCCCGAACGCATCGACGACGGCGCGGCGGCGGCCCTTTCCGAGACGATCGCGCGCAAGATCGAGAACGAGCTGCAGTATCCCGGACAGATCAAGGTCGTCGTCATCAGGGAGACCCGATCGGTGGATTACGCGAGATGAGTGCACGCATCATCGACGGGGTCGCGCTGGCCAAGACGATACGAGCGGAGGTGGCGGCGGAGGTGGCGAAGCTGAAGGGCAGTGGCAGCCGGCCTGGGCTCGCCGCCGTGCTGGTGGGCGAGGATCCGGCCAGCGCGGTGTACGTCCGCTCGAAGGGCAAGGCGTGCGAGGAAGCCGGCATGCACTCGGTCACGCTCCGGATGCCGGCCGAGACCAGCGAGGCCGAGCTGCTCGCGACGGTGGATCGGCTCAACGCCGATCCCGAGATCCACGGGATCCTGGTGCAGCTCCCGCTCCCCAAGCACATCAACAGCGAGAAAGTGCTGCACCGGATCGACCCGGCAAAAGACGTGGACGGGTTCCACCCGGTCAACGTCGGGAAGCTGGTAACGGGCGACAAGACGGCCTTCCGGCCCGCCACGCCGTACGGCGTGCAGCAAATGCTCATCCGCTCCGGCATCGAGACCAGGGGCGCCAATGCCGTCATCGTGGGCCGGTCCAACATCGTGGGAAAGCCGATGGCGAACCTGCTCATTCAGCAGGGACCCGGCGGCGACGCGACGGTCACCGTCTGCCACTCTAAGACCCGGGACCTTCCCGCTGTGGCCCGCACGGCCGACATCCTGATCGCTGCAATCGGGAAGCCGGAGTTCGTCACCGCCGACATGGTGCGCCCCGGCGCAGTCGTGATCGATGTAGGAATCAATCGGGTGGACGACGCGTCGCAGCCCAAGGGGTATCGCCTCACCGGCGACGTGGCGTTCGGTCCCGTGTCCCAAATCGCCTCGGCGATCACGCCGGTACCGGGCGGCGTAGGACCGATGACGATCGCGATGCTATTGCAGAATACCCTTCAGGCGATGCGGCAGATGACATAAGGATGGAGAAGACGGAGAAGACGGAGAGGACGGAAAGGTGGACCTCCGTCTTTTCCGTCCTTTCCGTCCTTTCCGTCCTCTACACGGAGTAAGTTTCCGGAATGTCCTCTCCCCTCCAAATGAACCTCCTCTCACCGGCCGACGACGTGTGGTCCGTCAGCGATCTCGTCACGACCGCGCGCAAGGTCGTCGAGGCGGAGTTCCCCAACATCTGGGTCCGTGGCGAGGTCGTCGGCTGCAAGGCATGGCCGAGCGGGCACTGGTACTTCAACCTCCGTGACGCGGAGAGCCAGATCCGCTGCGCCATGTGGAAGCTCAACGCGCAGCGCGCAGGGAAGCCCCCGAAGGACGGCACCGAGGTCTACGCGCTGGGCAAGCCCACCGTCTACGAGGGGAAGGGTGAGTTCCAGTTCGTCGTCGCCCGCATGCTTCCCACCGCCGCCGTCGGTGCCGCGCAGCAGGAGCTGGAGCGGGTCAAGGCCGTGCTGCAGCAGGATGGCCTCTTCGATCCGGTCCGCAAGCGCCCGATCCCCGTCTACGCCTCGACGGTCGCCGTCGTCACGAGCGTGGCCGGCGCGGTGCTGCGCGACATCATCACCGTGACCCGCAAGCGGTGGCCCTGCGCCCGCCTGCTGGTGCTCGACACCAGGGTCCAGGGCGACGGGGCAGTGGACGATCTTTGTCGCGCACTCCGGCTCGTCAACCGTCTCTCGGCGGTGGACCTCTGTATCGTCGGTCGCGGCGGCGGTGACAAGGAAGACCTCGCCGCGTTCAACACCGAGGCGGTCTGCCGCGCGCTCGCCGGCGTTCGGGTTCCGACCATCTCCGCGGTGGGTCACGAGACCGACGTGTCGCTCACCGATCTCGTGGCCGACCACCGCGCCGCCACACCCTCGGCCGCCGCCGAGCTCGCGTGGTCCGACAGCCGCGCGGTCGTGCGCCAGCTCGATGACCTGGCTGCGCGGCTGGCAGGTGCCTTGAGCGGACGGGCCCGCCTCGCCGGCGAGCGGCTCGAGCGCACCGGCGATCGACTGCACTCCGCCGCCGAGTCGCTCCTCGAACGGCGGCGCAACCGTCTCGCCCATCTCTCGTCACAGCTCGACGCGTTGAGCCCGCTGCGCGTCCTCGTTCGGGGCTACGCCGTGCCGATCGATCAGAGTGGACGCGTGCTCAAGGCGCGGGCGGCATTCTCGGCGGGGCTCCGATTCCGGCTCCGTGTCTCCGACGGCGAGGTCCCGGCACGGGTGGAGACCCAGTCCGAGTGAGCACCGTGGCCGACGACCTCAAGCGACTCGAGGAGATCGTGCGCCGCCTCGAGGGTGACGATCTCGAGCTCGATGCCGCGCTCGCCCTCTTCGAGGAAGGCGTCACCCGGCTGCGGGCGGCGCGCGAGCGCCTCGCGTCGGCGGAGCTGCAGGTGCAGAAGGTGCTCGAGGAGGCTGGCGGCGACCTCAGGGTCACCAAGCTCGATGCCTGAGGCGCTCCCGATGAGCGCGGACCTGCTGCTCGCCGAGGCGCGCAACCGAAGCGACGCCCTGCTCACCCGATGGGCCGACACGCTCGCGTCCGAAGTGGGCGGCCGGAACGGCGCCGCGCTGGCCTATGCGCTCCGCACGCCGGGCAAGCGGGTCCGCGCCGCCCTCGTCATCGCCGCCTATCGCTCAGCGGGCGGCACGTCGCCGGCCATCGCCGGTGTCGCCGCCGCGGTCGAGACCGTACATACGTATTCGCTGGTGCACGATGATCTCCCCTGCATGGACGACGACGATCTTCGCCGCGGCCGTCCGACCACTCATCGCGAGTTCGATGTCCCGACCGCCACCCGCGCCGGCTTCCTGCTGGTGCCCGTGGCGGCGCGCGTGCTCGCCGCCGCCGCGGGCGAGATGGGACTCGGACCGCGCACACTCGGGCGGATGGCGGAGGAGTTGTTCGTGGCCGGGGGAATCGAGGGCATGGTCGGCGGGCAGTGGCTCGATCTCGAAGCGGAGCGCCGGAGCCTCACCCTTCCGCAGCTGATCGAGATACATAGAGGAAAGACCGGCGCCTTGATCCGCGCCTCCTGCGGCTTGGGGGGTCTCGCAGCGGAAGCGACCGCCGCGGTGCTTGCGTCGCTCGAGGCCTACGGCGAGGACATCGGTCTCGCCTTCCAGATCGCCGATGATGTCCTCGATGCGACGGGAACGAGCGCCGAGCTGGGCAAGACGGCGGGTCGAGACGCCCAACTCGCCAAGTCAACCTATGTCGCGGTCCTCGGCGTGGAGGGAGCGCGGGCCGAGGCCGACCGTCTCGCCCGTCGTGCGGTGGGGCATCTCGAGCGGGCCGGCGTGCCCGCGGGGGCACTGGGAGCCCTTGCGGGGTATATTGTTACGAGAAACTCGTGAGATAACCCTTCACTAGAGCTTCCATGTCTTTGCTCTCCACCATCCACGGCCCCGCTGACCTCAAACGGCTGAAACGCGAGCAGCTTCCGCTCCTGGCCACCGAGATCCGGGAACGCCTGATCGAGTGCGTATCGATGACGGGGGGACACATCGGGGCCAGCCTTGGCGTGGTCGAGCTCAGTATCGCCCTCCTGTACGAGTTCGATTCGCCGGCCGACCGGATCGTGTGGGACGTCGGCCACCAGGCCTACGCCTGGAAGCTCCTCACCGGGCGAAACGACGACTTCCCGACGCTGCGCCAGCGTGACGGCATCTCCGGTTTCCTGAAGCGCACCGAGAGCGATCACGACCACTTCGGCGCCGGTCATGCCGGGACGGCCATGTCGGCCGCGCTCGGCATGGCGACCGCGCGCGACCTCAAGGGCGAGACCTACAAGGTGGCGGCGGTGGTGGGGGATGGCGCCCTCACCTGCGGCCTCTCGTACGAAGGGATGAACAACGCCGGCCACTCCGACCGCGACATCATCCTCATCGTCAACGACAACGGCATGTCCATCTCGCCCAACGTCGGCGCCATTCACAAGACGCTGGGCCGTATCGTCGCCGATCCGCGGACCAATCAGCTGCGTGAGAAGGTGAAGAAGATGACGTTCGCCCTCCGCGGCGTGTTCGGTGAAGGCGTCGTGGACTTCGCCAAGAACGTCGAGGAGAGCGTCAAGAACCTCTTCTCTCCCGGCATGCTCTTCGAGGAGCTGGGCTTTCGGTACTTCGGCCCGCTCGACGGTCACGACCTGCCCAAGCTCTGCGACACTCTTCGCTTCGTCCGCGGGATGACCGGACCCCGCGTGATTCACGTGATGACGCAGAAGGGCAAGGGCTTCGCCTTCGCCGAGTCGAATCAGGAGAAGTGGCACGGGCTCGCCGCATACGATCCGGTTACCGGCGAGGCCAGGAAGAAGGCGAGCGGACCGCCCGCCTGGACCCAGGTCTTCGGCGACGGACTCGCGGCGCTGGCCGATGAGCATCCCGAAATCGTCGCCGTGACCGCGGCGATGCCGTCGGGTACCGGGACCAGCATCTTTCAGAAGCGGCATCCCGGCCGATTCTTCGACGTGGGGATCGCCGAAGGCCACGCGGTGACGTTCGCCGGCGGTCTCGCGACGTCGGGCGTGCGGCCGTTCGTCGCCATCTACAGCACCTTCCTCCAGCGCGCGTACGACAATGTGATTCACGACATCGCCGTGCAGCACCTGCCGGTGGTGTTCTGCATGGATCGCGCGGGGCTCGTGGGCGAGGATGGCCAGACCCACATGGGGCTCTACGACATCGCGTACATGCTCGCGGTGCCGGGGATGACGGTGACGGCGCCCAAGGATGGCGACGAATTGGTGGGGCTGCTCCGCTGCGCGGTCAATCACACCGCGGGACCCTTCTGCACCCGGTATCCCCGCGACAAGGCGCCGGCTGAGCCGCGCCCTGCCGCCGAAGTCCCGGCCGTGCCCTACGGGAGCTGGGAACAGCTCCGAACCGGGAAGGACGTCGCGATTCTGGCTGTCGGCACCATGGTGTTGCCTTCGGTCGAGGCTGCGGCGTTGCTCGCGCCCGACGGGATCGACTGCGAAGTGGTCAATTGCCGCTTCATCAAGCCGCTCGATCATGCGATGCTCGAATCCTTGCTCCAGCGGCACCGCATCATCGTGACGGTCGAAGAGGGGACCATCGTGAACGGCTTCGGTGCGTATCTGGCCGAGACGCTTCAGACCATCCATCCCGAGGTCCGGGTCGTGGCGCTCGGCGTTCCCGATCGGCTCATCGAGCAGGCGCCCCGGATCGAGCAGCTCGAGCTCTTCGGACTCACTGCCGCGGGCATCGCGCGGCGGATCACCGCGCTGCGTCATGAGGAGAGCCTCGAGGCTCGATGAAGGTCGGCGTGGTCGGGAACCCGCGCTACCCGGGCCTCCGGGCGGTGCTCGAGCAGATGGTGGCGCAGGCACCGGCTCGAGGCATCGACCTCTACAGTGAGCCCCGCCTGGAGGAATTCTGGGGCCGGCAAATGCCGGACTTCGAGGATGTGGATCTCGACGCCCTGGTCACCTTCGGCGGCGACGGCACCCTCCTCCGCGGCGCTCGCCTCCTCGGTCCCCGTGAGACTCCCATCCTCGGCATCAATCTCGGGCGTGTCGGCTTCCTCACGACGTCGGCACGCGAAGGTATCGAGCCCGCGCTCGATGCGCTGGTCGCCGGACGCTTCGTCACCGAGCGACGCCAGGCGCTGATCGCGTCCATCAAGCAGGGCGGGGGCGAGGTCCGGGCCTCCACCATCGCGGTCAACGACGTCGCGGTTCACAAGGGCGGCGTCGCCCGCGTCGTTCGAGTCAACGTCTATATCCAGGGTGAGAACGTCGGTCCCTACAGCGCCGACGGCATCATCGTGGCGACGCCCACCGGATCCACGGCCTACAGCTTGAGCGCCGGGGGGCCGATCGTGGTGCCCGGAGTCGAGGCGATGGTGGTGACGCCCATCGCGCCGCACACCCTCGCCGTGCGGCCGCTCGTCGTCCCCGCGACCTACCGGATCGTCATCGAACCGATGTCGGGTTGGGCCGACGACCTGCTGGTGTCGTTCGACGGGCAGACCGGCAGCGCCCTCGCGCCGGGCGAGTCCGTGGATGTGCGGCGCGCCGACCATCGAGTCTGCCTCATCCGCCTCGGCGGCGACGGATTCTTCGGACGGATGCGGCAGAAGCTGCACTGGGGCGACTTGAGCGGCCGCGAGGAGGCCCGGTGATCTCCGAGCTTCGGGTCCGCGACCTCGCGACCATCGCCGACGTCACCCTCTCGCTCGGCGCAGGCCTCAACGTGCTCACCGGCGAGACCGGCGCCGGCAAGTCCATGCTGATCGACGCGCTCGCCCTCCTGCTCGGTGAGCGCGCGGCCGGGGGCAGCGTGCGGCCCGGCGCCGCGAAATCCATCGTCGAGGGCGCGTTCGAGGGAATCGAGGGATCCACCCGGCGCGCCGTCGAAGCGCTCGGGCTCGACGTGGAGGACGGCCGGGTCGTGGTACGCCGGGAGGTGTCGGTCGAGGGTCGCTCGCGGGCTTGGGTCAACGGGAGTCCGACCACTGCCTCGGTCCTGGCGCAGCTCGGCGCCATTCTGGTGGATCTCCACGGCCAGCACGAGACCCAGTCGCTGCTCCGCTCCGACGCACAGCGCGACATCCTCGACGCCTTTGCCCACGCCGAGGCGGAGCGGGGAGCGGTGTCGGAGGCGCATGCGACGGTGATGAGACTCAGGGAAGAGGAATCGTCACTCGTCTCGCGGAGAGACGAGGTCCGCCGCCGGGCCGACTATCTGCGCCATGTGGTCCGCGAGATTGAGCAGGCCAGGCTCAAGGCAGGCGAGGACGAGTCGCTCCAGATCGAGGCCCGGCGCCTGAGTCAGGCGGGCTCGCTGGCGGAGCAGGCGAGCCGGATCGCCGACCTTCTCGAGGGTGACGCCGGGAACGCGCTCGGCGCGCTCTCGCAGGTCGATCGCGCGCTCGCGTCGCTCGAGAAGACGGACCCCGG
>DATBSO010000048.1:0-3250 GCA_036559745.1 Gemmatimonadales bacterium
TTCGCTGGTCGGCGCAAGTGAGTCCGCCCACATCTTGAAAAATGCCGTATCCGGATGAGGCATGCCGGTTGGGTTGACGGTCGTATCGAGGCCTAACCACTCTACTCCAACAGGCCCATGCGTCAGGGAAGCCTCATATGGTCCCCAACAGGCATTGGGGCATTCAGCAGGTACTGTGTCAATGATGGTGTCGCCTTGAATGACGCATACGTCCCAAACCTCACATCTGTCGGTTGATGAGTCGAGTGCCGTCCGGAATTGAACCGACGATGCCCTGAGGGATCCACCCTTGTTCGGTCGATTGATCTCGGGACCGCTCAGCTCATCCCGCGAGCAGTTCCCCAGAAACAGCAGTATCGCACAGATGACGAGTGGCAGGACCAACCCGGTCCGAGTATTCGAAGGCATGCCGGCTCCGGCGTGCGGCGAGCAGAGCGTGTGGTAGGGGGATACCTCGATCACAGTTGGAGGATTGTCGCGGTGTCGCAAGGACGATTTTGCGACACCGAGGGGCCGGTTTGCGACAGCATTCTTGTGCCACTTCTTCGCCAATCACAACACATCTACAAATGAGACGCCGCGGCGGCAGATGCTCAGCGACCGTCGCGAACGCGAGCAGCCGTGGCGCGTCAATAAACCGATGATTCGTGACGCGCGAAGCATTTTCTGGACGGAGATGCGTCAGCGAGCTTTGCTGACGATGTGACCAAGGCGTCACGGAATCAGGCAGCAGTGAGAATCCCTGCAGCAATCTCTAGCTGGGCCCTCCTTTCCTGAGACAACTTCGTATTGCCCCGCGTAGACCTCTCGCACCCTGCCCTGGTACCAGAACCAAAGACTACCCGGAAACCGCCGGGCGGTCGAGTGCGTGAGGGTCGCGAGGCGGGGGATACTCTCACGTCTCCCCCGTGACCAGCGACAGCAGTTCCGCTCCGAACTTCTCGATCAGGCGGGGCCCGACCCCGGGTAGCGCTGCCAGCGAGCTCCGATCCCGAATCCGGCCCGACGCGAGCGCCGCCAACGTCGCATCGGTCAGCACCTGAAAAACTGGGACACCCATCGAGCGAGCGGTGGCGCTTCGCCACTGCTCGAGTGATGCCCGAAGCGGTGAGTCGGGAACACGGCGGGCGGGCGGCAGTGGGCGAGTCCAGAGGGCACACAGAATCGTTCCACCGAGACGGGCCGCCAGGGATGCCCCGACACCTTCCACATCGGCGAGCGCGGCTTCGCTCCCCGGCGGGCGTTCCGCCAGCCGGCGCAGAACCTCCGGCTCGAGCAACGCTCCGCCCCACGGCCCGTCGCGTCGGCTCAGCGCTCGGTGCAGTCGCGCGAACCGGGCAGCGACGGCCGGATCGGTGTGGACACAGCCGGTGTTCCGACGGCAGCGATCGCAGCCCGCGCAACGGTCCAGTCGTTCGGAGAAGTACGCCAGAAGTGTCCGCCGCCGACACGAGCCGCCCCTGGCGTAGTCCTCGATCGTCGCGATGCGTCGCTCGGCCCGGGTGCGCCGTGCTCGGACTCTGGTCCAATCCACCGGTCCACGATCCGGTCGAAGCTCTCGTCGCAGCCGCTCCGCCGATGAACGAACGTTGTCCGGCACGCCGGTCGTTGCGGAACCGCTCCACACGGATTCCAAAGTGGCGCGGGGCGGGAAGGTGACATCGAGCTGCCGCCGGTGCAGCTCCGCGTCGCCCTTACGCCACAGCAGCACGCACCGGGCGAAGGCGCCGTCACGTCCAGCCCGCCCGGCTTCCTGGTAATACTCTTCCGGCGTGGCCGGAAGAGTCCAATGGACGACGAGCCGCACGTCAGGCTTGTCGATGCCCATCCCGAAGGCGCAGGTCGCCACGATGACGTCCACCCGGTCGTCGAGAAAGGCCTCGAGGGTTGCCGCCCGACACGTCTTCGTGAGCCCTGCGTGGTAGGGGGCCGCTCGATGACCGCTACGCACGAGTGCCCGGGCTACCGATTCGGTAAGCCCTCGCGTGGGGGCATACACGATCGTCATGTGGTCATCCGTCCGGAGCAGCTCGAGGAGTGCGCTGAGGCGCTCGCGTTCGTGCCCGACGGTGACCACGCCAAACCAGAGGTTGGGCCGGTCAAAGGACCCAAGGTGGAGGGCAAACCGTCCCGGCGGGAACCTCAGTACCCTTGCGATGTCGTCCCTCACCTCGGGCGTGGCGCTTCCGGTGAGCGCGACACAGGGCGGCCGGCCCAGGACGTATCGGGACGCCCCGAGCGTGCGATAGCTTGGCCGAAAATCGTAACCCCACTCGGCCACGCAATGAGCTTCATCGATGGCGAGCAGTACCGGCCGAATGCCGGCGTCCCGAAGCTCGGGCGCGAGCTTCGTCAGCCGCTCCGGGGAGGCGTAGAGAAGGCGTAGCCTTCCGGACCTGAGGCCGGCCCAGATCGTATCCCGCTCGGATGGCTCGAGCGAGCTGTGCAGAGCCGCTGCCGGAATGCCGCGCGCAACCGCGGCCGCGACCTGGTCCTGCATGAGCGCGATGAGCGGTGAGACCACAACGGTGAGGCTGCCCAGGACGAGCGCGGGTATCTGAAAACAGATGGACTTTCCGCCGCCGGTAGGCAGGATGGCGAGCGTATCCCGCCCGTCGAGGACGGAGCGAACGACGCCGGCCTGCGCCGGCCTGAAATCGGGATAGCCGAAGTGATCGTGGAGAAGCCGGCGTGCTTCGGCCATGGGGTCGCCCATGGACCTAAAGGTCGCGGCCCCGGCGGCCCGAGGGCGGATTCAGCTTCCGCGAGACGGTCCGGAAAACGAAACGGCCGCCGCGAATGCGACGGCCGTCGAAAATGTTCCGATCCCGGTTAGTGTCCGCCGAACCGCACGCCGACTGTGATCGGGATGTACTTCAGGTTGTCGCCGTCGGTAAACACATCATGGAACCGGCCCTCCGCGAAGAGGCCCACGCCGGACATCTTGATGTCGAACCCAGCCCCGACATTGAAGCCGAACTTGGTCTGCCCATCCAGATCGGGGTTCTTCAGCTTGGCGTTATAGACGCCGCCGCCGCCGATGAGGTAGGGTCGGAACTTGCTTTCCTCCGACGTCTTGAACTTGTAGACGGCGTTGGCGGTGCCGGAAATGAGCTGAAGCTTCGCATCGCTCCCGGAAACGTCCGTCTTGAACTGGTTGTAGGCTCCATCGATCTGGATGCCAACGGGCGAACCAGTCGGCACGAAAGAGACAGCCGCCAATCCGTGAAAGCCGGTCTTGAAGCCGTCG
>DATBSO010000049.1:0-16852 GCA_036559745.1 Gemmatimonadales bacterium
TTCTCGGGCGACATCGGGCGCAGCGAGCTGCCGATCATCCGGAATCCGGAGCCACCGTCCGGTCCCATCGACACTCTGATCGTCGAGTCGACCTACGCCGACCGGGATCATGAATCGGTCCACGACGCGGAGGAGCGCCTCGGCGAGGCGGTCCGCCGAACGGCGGCGCGTGGAGGCAAGATCCTCGTCCCCGCCTTCGCCCTGGGACGCATCCAGGAAGTGATCTACAGCCTCAACCAGCTGTTCCTGGCCAAGCGTATTCCCGAGATCCCGATCTACGTGGACAGCCCGCTGGCCGTGGATGCCACGACCGTTTTCCGGATGCACCCCGAGGTCTTCGACCAGCGTGAGCGGCTCGTCGCCGAGCGGTCGGCGCTCTTCGACTTCCCGCTCGTACGCTATATCCGCGAAGTGGCCGACTCGAAGGCGCTGAACGAGCTGAAAGGTCCGGCGGTGATCGTGGCGGCGTCGGGAATGGTGGAATCGGGCCGGATCCTTCACCACCTGGCCAATGGGATCGGCGACCATCGGAACCTGGTCCTCATCGTCGGCTTTCAGGCGGAGCACACGCTCGGGCGCCGGATCCAGGAGGGCGCGGAAGTGGTGAAGATCTACGGCCAGGAGTATCCACGGCGCGCCGAGGTCGAGACCATCGGCGGGTACTCCGCGCACGCCGACCGCACCGAGCTGCGCGCGTGGGTGCGCCGGCTGGGCGGACCGATCCGGCGTGCGTTCGCGGTGCATGGCGAGCCGCCAGCGCTGGAGGCCATGGCGGGGATTCTGCGGTCCGAGGGGGTGCGCGACGTCGTCATCCCGAAGCACGGGGAAAGCGTGGCGTTGTGAAGAAGCGGCGGCTCGCCATTCCGATCCTCCTCGCCGTCGCCGTGGTCTATACCTCATCGCTCATCATGGTCCTGGTCGTCAGCCAACAGGACCAGCGGCAGCCGGTCGACGCCATCGTCGTCCTGGGAGCTGCGCAGTACAACGGCCGCCCCTCGCCCGTGCTGCGCGCGCGGCTCGATCACGCCCTCGGGCTCTACCGCGACGGCGTCGCGCCGCTGATCGTGGTGACCGGTGGCGTCGGCCGCGGCGACACCACGAGCGAAGCGATGGTGGGAGAGCGATATCTCCGCTCCCACGGAGTGCCGGCGTCGGCGGTGGCCGCCGCGGGGGAGGGACGCACCACCAAGACCTCGATGACCGCCGTGGCGGCGTGGCTCCGCCCGCGCGGCATCACCAGGGTCCTTCTCGTGAGCGATCCCTTCCATATGTTTCGGCTCCGCCTGGAAGCCAGGCGCACCGCGCTCGTCGCCTTCACCTCTCCCACCGAGAGCAGCCCCATCTCCGACAACCCCGTCCTGGAGCTTCGCTACCTCCTCGCCGAGGGATTCAAGATCCCGGTGGCGTGGCTGCGGAGCTGGTTCCGATCATGACTCTCGTGTCCGCCGAGCGTGTCTACGCCGGGCGCATCGTGAGCCTCGACGTCGACACGGTGCGCTTTCCCGACGGATCGACCGGCAAGCTGGAGATGCTGCGGCATCCCGGCGCGTCGGCCGTCGTCCCCTTCCTCGACGATGCCCACGCGGACGACCCGCGAGTTCTCCTGATCCGCCAGTTCCGCCACGCCGCGGATGGCTTCATCTGGGAGGTGCCCGCCGGCCGGCTCGACCCAGGGGAAGCACCCGAGGCCTGCGCCAGGCGGGAGCTGGAAGAGGAAACCGGGATGC
Organism: Gemmatimonadales bacterium; assembly: GCA_036559745.1. Taxonomy (GTDB): domain Bacteria; phylum Gemmatimonadota; class Gemmatimonadetes; order Gemmatimonadales; family GWC2-71-9; genus CAVVWJ01. The sequence goes on from DATBSO010000049.1 coordinate 1,728, forward strand.
GCGGGGGAAGATTCGAGCGACTCACGACGATCTACACGACGCCGGGCTTCACCGACGAGAAGATCCATCTCTTCGCCGCTCATGACCTCACCGAGGGCCAGGCGAGACGCGAGGCCGACGAGTTCGTGGAGCTGCAGCCCCGGCGATGGTCGGAGGTGATGTCGCTGATCCGCACCGGAGAGATCGCGGACGGAAAGACGCTGATCTCACTCCTGTACGTGCACGCCTTTCTGAGGAATCGCCGATCCTGAGCGACCGCTGAACGCCCGTGGCCCGGTTCAATCCTCTTCGTGATCCCACCTTGCCCGCCCGCCGTGCCGCGCAACGCGCGGTCATGCGGGCCGGTGGCGTGTGGGACCGTTTCGCCGACTGGTTCAACGGGCTCGACCTCGACGAGAACACCATTCTTCTGGCGTTCGCCGTCGCGATCGGCATCGGTGGCGCGCTCGGTGTCGTCGTGTTTTACCGGCTCATCGACTGGGCCTACGTCGCGCTCTATCTCGTGCCCGGGGTCTACCTCACGGAATCGGGCATCATCGCCTACCGTCCCCTCCTTACCGCCGCCGGATTTGCGATCGCATGGATGATCATGCAGGGACCGGGACGCGGGTACGACGGGGCCAACGTTCCCGACGTGCGCCGTGCGATCGCGCGGGAGGGTGGACGGATACCCGCGCAGCCCGCGCTGGCGCGCACCGCCGCGAGTGCCGTGACCCTGGGGGCCGGTGGCTCCGCGGGGAGTGAAGGACCGGTGGCCGTGCTCGGGGCCACCATGGCCTCGTTTCTCGGTCGCGCGTTCCGGTTCGATCCCGAGCGCACCAAGATCCTCGTTGCCGCGGGCACCGCCGCAGGCATCTCGGCGGCGTTCAACGCGCCGCTGGCCGGTGCCTTCTTCGCGCTCGAGGAAATCCTCGGGTCGCTCGCGGTGGGCGCCTTTCCTCCGGTCGTGGTGGCGAGCGTTGTGGCAGCCGTCGTCTCGCACAGCTTCCTCGGCAACCATCCGGCATTTCCCATCCCCGTCGAGTACGGCTTCGCCCTGAAGCGCGAAGTCTTCGTCTTCTACCCATTCCTCGGGGTGGTGGCCGGCGTTGTCGCGGCCGTCTTCGTCCGGGTGTACTTCGGGACCGAGACGGTCATCCGGCGGCTCCGCATCCGGCCAGTCGTGCTCCCGTGGCTGGGCGGCGCGATGGTCGGCACGCTGGTGATCCTGTCGAATGGTCTTCTCGTGGGCAACGGGCACTTCGCGGTGCACCTCGAAGTCTTCGGCCGCATGTCGGCGTCGTCGCTCACGCTGCTCGCCTTCGGGAGCATTCTCGCGACCTCGATTACGCTCACCACCGGTGGATCGGGCGGGCTCTTTACGCCATCACTCTACGTCGGGGCCGCCACGGGGGGCGCGTTCGGTGCGCTCCTGACCAACGTATTCCCGACGCTCGGCCTCCGCCCCGAGGCGTACGCGCTCGTGGGGATGGGAGCGCTCGTCGCGGCGGCCACGTCCGCTCCGATCACCGGCATCCTGCTCGTGTTCGAGATGACCAACGACTACGCGATCGTGCTTCCCCTGATGCTCACGACGGTCATCGCCAACCTCGTCGCCCGGCGGATCGAGCCCGATTCGCTCTATAGCGGGTGGCTCCGCCGACGCGGCGAGCGGCTGGAGCACGGAACCGACCGGGACGTACTGGCAGGTCTCACCGTCGCGGCGGCGTTCGATCCGGCGCCGCAGGTCGTGAGCGAAGATGCGTCGGTGGACCTTCTGCTCGCGCATCTCGGCCGCGGCGCCTACACCGACCTTCCGGTCGTCGACGAGGACCGCCGGCTGGTCGGCATCATCACGCTCGCCGACCTCGGACGCCTCGCGGGCGACCGCGACCTCATCACGGCGCTCGTCGCCCGGGACGTGGCGACGCCCGCCGAAACGGTCACCCCGGCCGACTCGCTCCTGCTCGCGGTGCGGAAGATGGGCGTGCGCGGGGTACCGTCGATTCCGGTGGTCGATCCTCGTACCGGGCGGCTCCTCGGATTGGTCAGCCGCGCGCACGTCCTCGCGCTGTACGAGCGAACCGTGGCGGGCGCCAGCTCCGGAAGCCGACCGGCGTTTCCGGATCGGCCGCCCACCGCCTAGAATTCGCGCATGCCCGCCCATTCCTTCGACACGCTCCTCCGAGCCCTGCAAAAGGGTCTGATCGCGCCGGCGTACTACCTGCACGGCCCCGAGGAGATCCTCAAGGACGAGGCTGTGCGGCTCATCCTGGACGGCGCCCTCGACCCCACGATGCGCGACTTCAACTTCGACCAGCGCAGCGCCGCCCAGCTCGATCCCGAAGCGGTGAGCGTCCTCTGCACGACATTGCCGATGATGACCGAGCGACGCGTGGTCCTGCTGCGCGACATCGAGGGTTGGAAGCGCCGGCCCAAGACGCGTGCGGCGGTGCTCGACTACCTCGCCCGTCCGGCTCCCGAGACGTTGTTGATCCTGGTCCAGTCCTCCGCCGAGGAGGGGTTGGACAAGGAGCTGGTCGGAAAGACGTACAGTGTCGCCTGCGATCCGCTGCCGGAGGAGCGTGCCCTCAAGTGGCTTGCCCGCCGGGCCGGGGAGCTGGGGGTGCGACTGGAAGACGGCGCCGCGCGTCACCTACTCCAGGCTGTGGGCAACGACCTCGGCGCCGTGGCCGCAGAGCTGCAGAAGCTCGCCGCGCTGCCGTCCGCCGAGCCGTTCACCGCAGCCCAGGTGGGAGGACTGGTGGGAGTGCGGCACGGCGAGACGATCTACGACTGGCGTGACGCGGTGCTCGATGCTCAAGCAGCGAAGGCGGTTTCGCTCCTGACACCGCTGCTCGATCAGCCCGGCGTCACCGCGGTCAAGCTGCTCACGCTCCTCGGTACCACCCTCGTCGGCGTCGGCATCGCGCGCACGCACTACGATCGCCGCACCCGAGGTCCCGCGCTGGAGGATCTGATGTTCAAGACGCTGCTCCGACTCCGGATCTGGGGACTCCCGGAATACAGAAAGGAGAGCGCGCGGTGGGCCGGATGGGCCGCGTCCTGGAGCGGCGCACGGATCAGCGCTGGTCTCAGGGCCGCGAGGGACGCCGATCAGGCCCTCAAGAGCACCACCGTTACCGGCGAGCGCGGCATTCTGGCAGGGCTGGTGTTCGAGCTCACCGTTCCGGCCGCGGAGGCCGCGTGAGAAGCGGGTGGGTTACTGCCGCCGTCGCCGTGGCCAGCCTCTTCGGCCCCGCGATCGCCTCCGCGCAGAGCGATCCACGCCTCGTCGGGGCCGTGAGAATGGCGCAGGAGGGACATAGCGACTCCGCGCGCGCCGAGGTCGCGAGACTCCTCTCGGCCACGTCGCCCACCGATACGCTCTATCCGGAGATCCTCTACACCCAGGCGATGGTGGCTGGGGACGCCGGACAGATGCGCATCCTGCTCCAGCGCGTCGCGGTCGAGCATGGCGGCTCGAACTGGGCCGACGATGCGTTGCTCCGGCTGGTGCAGATGGACTACGCCACCCGAAGTCTTCCCAGTGCCGCGCGAAACCTCGAGAGACTCCGCTCCGATTACCCGGCATCGCCGCTGCTGCCACAGGCGTCCTACTGGGCGGCCCGGGTCTACTTCGACCAGAGCAATTCCGCGCTCGCCTGCCGCTGGCTGTCGGAGGGGCTGGCTCAGGCCGGCGGAAACATCGAGCTGCAGAATCAGCTCAACTATCTCAATCAACGGTGCGCGGGCGTCACGATCGCGGTGGCCGACAGCGCGACTCCCAAGCCCGACAGCGCGAAGATCAAGAGCGACACCACCCGGACGAGAAGCGACACGGCCAGGACCAGACCCGACAGCAACCTGGCGAAGACCGACAGCAGCGCGGCGCCCACCGACTCGACCACCAGGACCCCGGCCGACTCCGCCGCCAAGCCGCCGGCCGATACCACGGCGGCGGCCCCGCCCGCGAAGACCGTCTATCGCGTTCAGATCGCGGCGGTCGGCAACAAGGCGGCGGCCGCCGCCGCCGAACGCAAGGCCCGCGCACTCGGCCTCACCGTCACCACGCTGTACGAGAAAAACCTCTACAAGGTACGGGCGGGTCAGTACGCCTCAAGGGCCCAGGCGCAGGCCGCGGCCGCCGGGCTCAAGGCCAAGCTGGGCGGGAGTCCCTTCGTCGTGTCGGAGCCCTGAGCGGGGCCAGTCTCCGCGTCTTAATCGGTTAAATTCGCCCCATGTATCTGCGGCACGGCCTGCTCGCCCTTGGAATTCCGGCTGCCCTCGGGCTGTCAGCGTGCGGGCACGGCGCCCCACCGGTCGCGCCCGCGCCGCAAGCTCCGCCAAGCCCCGCCAGCGCCTGCCTCATCGGGACCACCGGCGTGCCCTCGCACGACACCCTCACCATCGTCGTTTCCCAGCAGGACAGCGCGACGGTCGCGTCGGCCAACGAGTTCGATACGCTCATCCGGCTCGACTGCGAGGGGCGCCCCGTTCCCGGCCTCGCCACCTCGTGGAGTCACGACTCGACCGGGAAGGTCTGGACCTTTCTGCTCCCGGACTCCACCGCGCCGGGAGCGCTGGACCTCGCGTCGGCATGGAACTCGAGTCCACAGGCGTCAGCCGTGCTGTCGATGAGCGGCGTGAAGGAGTCCGTGCCGGTGGATCAGCGAAAGCTGGTGGTGACGCTGGACGCGTCGAGTGCGAGTGTCCCGGCGATTTTCGCGGACCACACGCTGGGGCTGCGGCGTCCCGGCGCGCCGCGCGCCATCGTGGTGCACACGACCGACGGGCGCGATGTGCGAGACCTCGTGGATCGCGCCCCCGACGTGCTCGTGACCGGTGACCCCAACGTGCTCGATTATGCGTCGAAACGGCCGGGCTCGGTCCTCACTCCCCTGCCCTGGGATCGCGTCTACGTTCTCCTCATGGCACCCGAAGGTCGCCCACCCCGCGCGCTGATCACGTCCGATTCGACCGCCTTCCGCACCCAGCTCGCCAGGGATGCGGTGCCGGCGGAGGCGCGGCCGGCCAAGCCGCCATACTGGTGGTCCGATCTCGCGAGCTGCGCCGACTCGGACAGCCGGGTGCCGGTCGAGACCGGCACTACAAGCCAGGTGACGATCGGATACCTCGCATCCGACCCCGCCGCCCGAGCGCTCGCCGAGCGGATCGTGGCCCTGGGCGACAGCTCGTGGTTCGCCCGAGGGCTCGCGGCGCACGATCTCGCGACGGGGCTGCAGGGTGGCGGGATGGATGCGTACATCCTGAGTCTCCCGATCCGATCACTCGTTCCCTGCAGAGATGCCAACTGGCCCGCCGGCGCAACGCTGGTGCCGCTCGTCGAGACGCGACGCACCGCAATTCTCCGCAAGGATGGCCCCGCTCTCGTGGTCGGTGGGGACGGAAGCCTCCGGCCGGACACGACGACCCCAGGCGGGCCGTGAGCTTCCGCGCCCGACTCCTCGTCGCCTTCGGCGTCGCGGTGCTCGTGCCTCTTCTCGTCTTCGCCGTCGGCGTGCACCGTGAGATGGATCGCCGCCTCACCGCCGAGTACCGGACACGGGTCGACGCCGCGGTCGAGGTGGTCCGGGGACAACTCGAGCGGGAGAGCTCGGACATCGCCGGCCGCCTCGCCGCCCTGGCGAGCTCATTCCCTCAGGACAATCGCTTCCGTCTCGCGGTTCAAGGCGATGCCTCGGCACGCCGCTATCTCCTCGACGTCGCCGGGGACGCGATGCGTCTCGCGGGTCTCTCACTGCTGGAGATCCAGGATACGGCAGGCAGGGTGCTGAGCTCGGGGCATTTTCGCAACGCGTTCGACCGGCTCGAGCCCGCGCTTCCGCTCGCGCTCCAGGGTGGCCGGCCCCTTCTGGTCCGGGCACGCACGGCGGACGGCTCACTCCTCGCGCTGGTGCGCCTCGATTCGCTAAGGGTGGCGGGCGAGCGTCTTACCGTCGTGGGAGGCACCGCGGCGGACGCGCTCGTAGGCCGGCTGCCCCGTGCGCGTGACCTCGCCGTCGCGTTCGCGCTCCCCCGCGATACGGTCGTCCGAGCCAGTGGCGCCGTTGCGGGCGAAGTCCCGCTCGACTTCCTCGATCTCACGCGCTCGTCGCCCGCACCCGCGAAAGCCGCGCTCGTGGTGACCGGGTCGCCGGCGCCGCTGGAAGCCCTCCGCCGGAGCGTCACCCGATGGAGCCTGCTCGCGGCGGCGGCCACCGCGGCGCTCGCCCTCCTGCTCGCCTCCTGGCTCGCGGCCAGAGTCAATCGTCCACTCGCCGATCTCGCGGACAAGACCGCCCGGATCGATCTCGATCGTCTCGATCAGGACTTCTCGACCACTCGCACCGACGAGATCGGCGCGCTCTCCCGTCTCCTCGGCGCGATGACGGAGCGGCTGCGGCTTGGCGCTTCGCGGCTGCGGGAGGCGGAGCGCCGCGTGGCGATGGGCGACCTGGCACGACAGGTGAATCACGACATCAAGAACGGGCTGGCGCCGATTCGTCACGTGCTGCGCCACCTCGACGAGGTCGCGCGCGACGATCCCGCGGCGCTCGCGAAGGTCCTGGCCGAGCGGAGGGGCACGCTCGACTCGAGTCTCGCGTATCTCGACACGCTGGCGCGCAACTACGCCGGACTTTCTCCCGCGTTGAGCCGCGAGCCCTGCGATGTGAACGCGATCGTCGAGGAGGTGGCGCAAGGAGCCACGCGCGGAGTGCCGGTCGGGACGGTACTGGCCGGGGCGCTCCCCCAAGCGGCTGCCGACAGGACAGTCCTGCGCCGCATCCTCGAGAATCTCGTGGGAAACGCGATCGACAGCGTCGCGGGCAGACGGGAGCCGGCAGTCGTTAACGGGACGGTCACCGTCACCACCGAGGCGGCGTCGCGCGCCTCGGAATCACTGGTTCGCGTCACCGTGGCCGACACCGGACCCGGCATGACGCGCGAGCAGCTCGATCGCGCCTTCGACGACTTCTTCACGACGAAGGAAGGTGGCACCGGACTCGGTCTCTCCATCGTCCGCCGCCTCGTGCTCGACCTCGGCGGGGCCCTGCGGATCGAGACGGAGCCCGGCACGGGCACGCGCGCCATCGTCGAGCTGCCGGCGGCGAGCGAGAGGACGCGATGACGCTCGTCATGATCGTGGACGATGTCCCCGCCATGGCCGAGCAATACGGGTACGATCTCCGGCGCCTGGGCGGATACGAGGTGATCACCGAGAGCGACGCGCGCCGCGCACTCGAGCGGCTGGGCGGTGAGGCGGTGGACTGTATCGTCCTCGACCTCGAGATGCCGGGGATGGACGGGTTCGAGGTCCTGCGCACCCTCGAGCGCCGTGGATCGGAGGTGCCGGTGATCGTGTACACCGGGACCGGAAACTTCGACCGGTGCGTGCAGGCGGTGAAGCTCGGCGCCGCCGGATTCATCGACAAGGCCGAACCGATGGAGCGGGTCGTCCTCGAGATCGCCGGCGCGATCGAGCGGCGGCGTCTGCGTGCCGAGGTGGCGCTTCTCGAGCGGCGCCTGGCCGGAGAAAGCTCGCTCGTGGGCGACAGCGCCCCCATGACCAGGTTGAAGGAGACGATCGCGCGAGCAGCGCCGGTGCCGAGCACGGTGCTGGTGATCGGCGAGAGCGGGACGGGAAAGGAGCTGGTGGCGAGGGATCTCCACCGGCTGGGGTCGAATCCCGTGGGACCATTCGTCGCGATCAACTGCGCGGCGTTGCCGGAGACGCTCGTGGAGAGCGAATTGTTCGGCCACGAGCGCGGCGCGTTCACCGGCGCAACCGCGACGAGGAAGGGCGCGTTCGAGTCGGCCGAGAAGGGGGTCCTGTTTCTCGACGAGATCGGCGAGCTGCCGGTGACGTCGCAGGCCAAGCTGCTTCGCGTGCTCGAGGAGCGAAAGCTCACCCGATTGGGCGGGACGAAGGCCCTGCCGATCGACGTGCGGATCGTCGCCGCGACCAATCGCGACCTTCGATCGGACGTGGCCGCCGGACGTTTTCGGGAAGACCTGTATTACCGCCTCAATGTGGTCGAGATCGCGGTGCCGCCGCTTCGGGAGCGGTTGAGCGACGTGCCCGAGATCGCGGGAGGTTTCGTCGCGGCGATCTGCCAGCGCTTCGGAATGAGGAAGAAGACGCTGGCGCCGGAGACGCTCGAGGTGCTGATGGCCTACGAGTGGCGGCGGAACAACGTGCGCGAGCTGCGCAACATCGTCGAGCGGATGATCATCGCGACGGACAGCGAGGTCATCGGCCCGGAGGCCGTGCCGGCCGAGATCCTCTCGGCCACGACACCGGCGGCTGCCGCGTCCAGGTCGTCGAGCTTCCAGGACCAGCGCGAGGAGGCAGAGCGACGGATCGTGATCGCAGCGCTCGAGCGGAACGGTTGGCAGATCACGAAGACAGCGGCCGAGCTTGGCCTGGCCGACCACGCGAGCCTGCTGAAAATCATGCGTCGCCTGGAGGTGAAGCGACCGGAAAGGGACGTGTCCTAGCGGACACATCAGGCTTGTTCAACGCGTGTCCCGGTGGACACTGCTTGAGACTTCTTCCTCGGTTGCTGAATCAGAACCCACTGTTTTTCAATGACTTGCTACACGATCCTCTGTCTCTCCCCGAGTGGCCATCCGCTTGCCTTTACCCCCGGCGCCCGAAGTCTCCCGCGCCGCCGGCGCCACACTCGAGGAGGAGCAGATGCCCCGCACCACCGCAGGTCTCACGGTTCTCGCCGCCCTCGCCCTCGCCGCCTGTGGCGAGAAGGGGAAAGCGACCATCACGACCGGATCCACCGAATCGACCACGCCGTCCGCCGCCGAGTCGGGCGCCACCACACCGGTGACGACCACGACTTCGCCGGCCGGGTCGGCACCCGTCACCTACGCCGATGCCGAATCGTCCTTCCGCCACGGCGACTACGCCGAGGCCGCGGGGAAGTTCGAGAGCTTCACCCGCGACAATCCTGATCATGCGTGGGCCCAGTATATGCTCGGTCTCTCCGCGTGGAAGTCGGGCCAGCATGACCGCGCGCTTCAGGCGTTCGACGCCGCGTTGCAGCTCGACCCTGCGCACCGGAAGAGTCTGCTCAATTCCGCCCGGGTCCTGCTCGAGACCGACCAGCCGGCCGAGGCGCTCGACCGGGTGCAGAAGGCGCTCGCCATCGAGCCGATGTCGGGGGAAGGCTTGCGCCTCCTCGGCCGCACGTACGCCGAGCTGGGGCGGAACGATGAGGCGGTGGACGCGTATCAGCGCGCCCTCGCGATCGACGACAAGGATGTCTGGGCGATGAACAACCTGGGCTACCTCTACATCCAGCAGGGTCGCAGCGACGCGGCGCTCCCCCCCTTGGCCCGCGCCGTCGAGATCCGGGGCAACGTGCCGGTCTTCCAGAACAACCTCGGCACCGCGCTCGAGCGCTCGGGGCATCTCGAGGCCGCAAAGACTGCATTCGCGAGCGCGCTCCAGGCGGACAGCACGTACGAGAAGGCGTCCGTGGGCCTGACACGGGTTACCGCACGGATCGAGGGCACCGACACGAACGCGGTCGACCTCGCCGCCCTCTCGAAGCAGTTCCAGGATCAGGTCGAGCAGTGGCGCACGGCGGTGGTTCCGCCCGATTCGGTGAGCACGGACTCGACGATCTCGGACTCCACCGGATCGTCGGCGATGGTGAGGGACAGCGTGACGGAGTGAGCAGCGTCTCACCGGGAAAGACAGAGGGCACGGAGATTCGCGTCTCCGTGCCCTCTACCGTTCAAGTGCGGTGATGCGCTACTGCTTGCAGGACGTCTTCGGGTGGCTCCGCGCCTTGGCCGACACGTCTGCCATAGCGCTCTTGATGTCCGAGCGGCCGTAGTAGCTCGTGTTGTGCTGCCAGTTGAAGAACGCGCACGCATAGCTCTCGCTCAGCAGCGCGTTGCCGTAACTCCGGATCTCGCTCGCGCTCATGGACCACTTCCCGCCCGTCACGCCGCGGATCCTGCTCGAGCCGTTTCCGCCGTCGATCACGTTCATGCCGACGACCATGCCAAGCCCTTTGCGCCTGGCCGCCGACGCCTCGCTCGCGGCCCACTTGCCCGGGTCGCCTTTCCCGGCGGTGTACTGTGTCCAGCCAGCATCCAGATACTTGTAGGAGACGGAGGCGCTCGCGAGCCAGCTCGGCACCACCCGCACCAGGGTCGCCATCTGGGGCCACAGCTCCTTGCTGTACTGGGCCATGTCTTCCAGGGTTGCCTGGGAGATGACCTGCCCGCCCCAGCGGGATGCGCGCTGCGGCTCGTCGATCAGGTAATGACCGATGATGGTACCATCGGAGATGTAGGGCCCAAGATCGACGCTCCTATACTGACTCACGAGCGCCTTCCATTTCGTTAGGCTGAAGGTCCCATCGCCGTTCTTCACGAATGAGTCCTTCCCCTTGCACAGCTTGATCACCACCCGGGCACCCTTGGCGCGTGCACCGGAGAGGTTGGACAGGATGTTGGATGGGTCGAGTGGTCCCCCGTTCATCCAGCCGGTGTGCACGTTGTCGAGGTAGGAGTTCGGCATGTTGAAGGTGCCGAACACGATACCGGCCTGGTTCGCCTGGGCGTCCAGGACGCCGGTCGTGACGGTATCCGAGCCGAGGACACCCGTCGCGAGAGTATCAGCGCCGAGGACATCGGTCGCGACAGTATCCGTATCGATCGTCGCGATTGGCGCAGCGGGCGTCTCGGCGACGGGCGTGGGTCCGGAGCTTTCGTCATTACAGGCAGCGAAAAAGACAAGGAGACCTGCGGCAACCGCTCCAAGGCGGGACGCGCGGGTTGGAGACTTCGACGGACAGGACATACGCGAGCTTCCCCTCAGGTGAGGAGTCGTGAACGAGATCGAGACCCCGAGAGGCCTCGGCCACAGTGGCGTAACCGTTTGTGTGAGTGAGGGATGGACTCCGTGCCGCTCGGGGCCACGGTCGCGACGGAATGGTCACCCCTGATGGTGCCATCTCGTGTTCATACAGCTCGCGCGCGGAATATTCGCCTTGAGCCAAGGCGTGTCAACATGTCTGAAACCTCGCCACCGCCCTTCCCGTAGTGCAAAAAAATCTGCATACTGGAAGCCATGCCCCGACCACCGCAGAAGGAATTGAGCCGCCGAGAGCGGCAGATCATGGACGTCCTCTACCGTCTGGGCGAGGCCGGAGCGGCGGAAATCGTCGCGCACCTGCCCGAGCGGCCGCCCTACAATTCCGTGCGCGTGACGCTCGGGATCCTCGAGCGGAAGGGCGTCGTGAGCCACCGGCGCGACGGCACCCGCTACGTCTACGCGCCGACCGTCTCCGCCGAGAAGGTCCGGGACTCGGCGCTGCGCCACCTGGTCCGCACGTTCTTCAAGGGATCATCGTCGAAAGCCATCCTCACACTCCTCGACTCGCCGTCGACGCAACTGTCGCAAGAGGAGTTGAACCAGTTGGCCGCCTGGGTCGAGGCGGCCAAGCGGGAGACACGATCATGACCACGCTCGAACTCCTCGTGCTGCTTGGCGGCACCCTCGCCAAGGGTGCGGTCATCCTCGTGCTGGCGGAGGCGGGCTCGCGGCTGCTCCGGCGGCGATCGGCGGCCGGTCGGTATGCCGTCTGGGTCGTCGCCTTCGTCGGGCTGCTGGCGCTCCCGCTCCTGACGCTCGCGCTGCCGGCATGGGAGACGCCACCCCTCGTGCGGCAAGCGGCGCCGGCGACTGACGACATGGGGCTCCGCCATTCCAGCATGGCGGTCGCGACGGGCATGGAGATGTCCCGGGCGAGCCAACATGCGATGATGACCGACATGGCCGACGAACCAACGCGTGACGCGATGACGGAGCGAATGCCGGCGGAGAATCGGAAGCACGTCGCGATTGGTGCTGCCGCTCCATGGATGCTCGGCGCCTGGCTCATGGGGGTCCTCGTCGTCGTCGCGATGCTCGTGCGGGATCTGCGGCAAATCTCCCGCGTCACCCGGCGGGCCACCACGCTGCGTCGCGGACCGCTATACGAAATGGCCCATCGAGTCGCCGCCGAGCTCGGCGTGCGGCACCCGATCAGGATCGCGTTGAGCCGGGAAATCGAGATGCCGGTGACATGGGGGCTTCGCCGGCCTGTCGTGCTGCTGCCGTCCACGGCGCGCCGATGGGACGAGTCGCGACGGCTGGTCGTCCTGCGGCACGAGCTGGCGCACGTGCGCCGGGGTGACTACGCGGCCCATCTGATGATCGAGATGGCCTGCGCACTCCACTGGCTCAATCCTCTCGCCTGGCGCGCGGCCCACCGGGCACGACTCGACCAGGAACAGGCCTGCGACGACCGGGTCCTCGACCTGGGCACCCGGTCCGTCGAGTACGCGCAGCAGCTGCTCAACCTCGCGCGGACGTACGCCATCCCGGGCGGCTCCGCGCGCGGCGCGTTGGCGATGGCCGCGGCCGCGACGCTCCCGCAACGGATGCGCTCGATTCTGGATGTGGGAGTGGATCGCGGGCCGGCCGGCCGGCGCATGCTGCTGGCGGTCGCGGCCGCGGGTCTGCTCGTCGGAGTTCCGACGGCCACGCTCCACACCTGGAGCGGCGGAGGCGCCAGGGCTGAGCTTCTGTCGCAGGCGAATTCGTCGGATCCTCTCCTTCGGCGCCACGCGACCTGGGCGCTCGGGACCGAGCACTGGAGCGGCGCGCGACCCGCCTTGATCGAGCGCCTGCAGGACACCGATCCCGCCACGCGCGGGATGGCGGCCTGGGCACTTGGCAGGTTGGGTGGCCGTGCCGCGGTCGCGCCACTCATCGCCGCCCTCGAGGACAGGGACGCACACGTCCGCGAAATGGCGGTTCTGGCCCTCGGGGACCTGAGTGATTCGCGGGCCGTCGCGGCGTTGGCGGCACTCGCCGCCGACCCCGAGCCGGGAGTCCGGTCGGTCACGACTGTCGCGCTCAAACGGATCGGCGGGGATTCGGCATCGGAGTCGCTGGCACGGCTGCTCCGGTCGGATCCGGATCCGCACACCCGGATCATGGCCGCGAGCGCGCTGAGTTTGGTCGACGGCCCGCGTCGTATTCAGGCGCTGTCGTCTGCCCTGGCCGATCCGGACGCGGGCGTTCGCATCACCGCGGCCTCCTCGCTGGAGAAAGTACGAGACCCCGCCGCAGTGCCGGCTCTGCTTCGAGCACTGGACCGGGAGGAAGACCTCGACGTGCGCGAGGCGCTGGTGGCGGCGGCGGGCGCATCGCGCGACTCCCGCGTGACCAGCGCGCTGGTCCGTGTTCTCTCAGGCGACGTCCCCCGGCTCCGCGAAGCCGCCGCCAAGACGCTCGGCGAGATCGGTGACCAGACCGCGGTGGAGTCGCTGATCGCCGCGACGCGTGACCCCGACCACCGGGTACGGCTGACGGCGGTACGGGCGCTGGACGCACTGCAAGCTGCTCGCTAGACAGGCCGAGGCGCCGCCCGGCGACATCTGCCGGACGGCGTTTCGAGCGCGAGGAAGTGCAAAAATTTTTGCACAATAGCCGGCCGCGAGGCCAAAAGGAGAGAGCACATGAACGGACTCCAGGTAGCTGTGGTGGCTGGCTTGGCGGTCGTGGCTGGAATCGGCGGCGCGCTGATGCCCCGCCGCCCGTCCTCCGAGCCATCCCGCACCGTCGGCGACACCGTACCCCGCTATGTGGGCGACTCGCTCGTCCGTCCCGCCGGCTTCGAGCGCTGGGTCCTCGCAGGCGCCTCGATCGGACTCGGTTACTCAGAGCCGAGCGGCGCAGACGCGGCACGGGGGAATGTCGTGGGAGGGATGTTCCACAACGTCTACATCGAGCCCACCGCCTACGAGCACTATGTCCGGACCGGCAAATTCAGGGAAAAGACGATGCTGGCCATGACGCTCTACGAGCCCGGGCAGAAGGTCCATCCCAGCAAGCAGGGATTCTTCGAGGGCAACTTCATCGCGGTGGAGGTCGCGCTCAAGGACAGCGAGCGCTACGCGGGGAGCTGGGCGTACTTCAACTTCGGGAAGGGTGCCCCCGGCTCTCGAGCGCTGGCGATGCCACAGCGGGCGGGATGCCAGGCGTGTCATGCGAAGAATGCGGCGGACGACAACGTGTTCGTGCAGTTCTACCCGACGCTCCGCGCGGTGAGCTTCAAGTTCGATCGGAAGCCAGGCGCGCCGACCGACACGGCGAGGAAGCCATGAGCGCCGTCGACCGCCGGGGCTTTCTCACGAGTGGGTTGAGCTGCGGCGCCTGGCTGCTCGCCTCGCTGGCCGGCGCGAGCACCGTCACCCGACAGCTCTTTGCGGCAACACCGCGGGGTATTCCGCTACGGACGGAGCCGTGGGGCCGTCTCGAGCGCATCGCCGACGGTGTCTGGATGCTCGTCTCGACCCCGCTCGCTGGTGATCACGACAGCGGCGCGATGCGCACCTTCTCGAACGGAGGGATCGTGGCGGGCCGGGATGGCGTCCTCGCTATCGAAGGCTTCGCCACCGAGGAGGGCAGCCGCTGGCTCGCGGGCGAGGCGCGACGCCTCACGGGTCGCTGGCCCACGCACGTAGTCCTCACCCACTACCACGGCGACCACTCCGCGGGGCTCGGCGGCTATCGGGCGGAAGGGCAGCCGGTGGAGATCCTGGGTACGGAGACCACTCGCGACCTGCTTCACCGGAAGCGACCCGACGCAACGCTTCCAACGACGATGATTGCGCCGCGCCGCGCAACCGAAATCGACCTAGGCGGACGGCGGGTGAAGATCGAGCCCCGCGAGGGGCACACGCCGAGCGACCTCACGATCGAGGTGCTGGACCCTCGCGTGGTCTGGTGCGGCGATTTGGTGTGGATCGGCCTCTTTCCCAACTTCGTGGATGCGACGCCTAGCCGGCAGACGGCGCACGTTCGAAAGCTGCTCGCCGAGCCGGCGACGCTGTGGGTCCCGGGGCATGGATCTGCGGCCCGCACGGCTGAGCTGCGGGGGTTTCTCACTTTGCTCGAGAGCATCGAGCAGGGAGCGCGCGACGCGTTCAAGCGGGGCGTTACAGCAGCCGAAGCTGCGCGGGACTGGCGGACCCCGCGCGCGCTCGGCGAATGGGTCATGTTCTCGGAGGACTATTACGAAGTAGCGTTCCGCGCGTGGGAGCGGGAGCTGCGCCCATGA
>DATBSO010000050.1:0-123648 GCA_036559745.1 Gemmatimonadales bacterium
TGCTTCGGCCATGGGGTCGCCCATGGACCTAAAGGTCGCGGCCCCGGCGGCCCGAGGGCGGATTCAACTTCCGCGGGACGGTCCGGAAACAATACGGCCGCCGCGATCCCCTGCGGCGGCCGCTCGTCACGTCTTCAGATCAGCTGCCGCCGAACCGGACGCCGACCGTGATCGGGATGTACTTGAGGTTATCACCGTCCGTGAAAACATCGTGGAACCGTCCCTCCGCGAACAGACCGACGCTGCTCGCCTTGATGTCGAACCCTGCCCCGACGTTGAAGCCGAACTTGGTCTGCCCATCCAGATCGGGATTCTTCGGTTTGGCATTGTAGACGCCGCCGCCGCCGATCAGATAGGGCCGGAACCGACTCCCTTCGGCCGTCTTGAACTTGTAGACGGCGTTGGCGGTGCCGGAAATGAGCTGGAGCTTTGCATCGCTCCCGGAAACGTCCGTCTTGAACTGGTTGTAGGCTCCATCGATCTGGATGCCAACGGGCGAACCAGTCGGCACGAAAGAGACAGCCGCCAATCCGTGAAAGCCGGTCTTGAAGCCGTCGGAGAACGTCCCGGTGGGAATAGAGACTCCACCCCCCAGCGAGAATTCGGCACCTTGAGCGTACGCGACGTGCGAGGACGCCAGCACGCCGATGAGCACCACAGCAATTCCTGCTGCTACCCTCCGCATACCTTCTCCTTTTGTTACCAGTTCGCGATTCATGATGGGAGCCGGGACGAATGTCGACCATCCCGCGCGGCCTTTCGAAGCGCCGACGTGGAAGGTAGTCTTGGCCCTGCTCGCCGAGTGTGAGCCGGATCACACGCGCTACGGTGTGTCCGACTCGTCCTCACGATGCTCGTCGTCGGGCTTTCGTTGCAGGAGGCGAAGAAGGAATGCAGTGGCGAGAATGGCAATGGCGGCCCATCCGACCCGGCGGTCCTCGGTCGTGATCGCCAGAAGCGCCGCCGCGAAGCCGGCCATCGCCAGCACGAGGCGTAGCCGGGTCATCGTTGCAGAAATCGCGCGATGGCCGTCCGAAAGTCGGGGGTCTGCCGGGCCAGGGCGTTGGTTCTGGCCCCGAGCGCGATGCCTTCGTGGAAGGGTACGCCATCGAGCTGGTAGAAGAGCCGCTTGGTGAGGGCGAGCGCCGACGGACTGATCGCGGCGAGCCGGCCCGCGAGCCCTCGGGCTTCCTTCTCGAGCTCGGAGTCGGGTACGACGCGGGAAATGAGACCGGCGGCGCAAGCCTGGTCGGCCGTGAGCAATCGCCCGGTGAGGACGAGATCGAGCGCGAGCTTTTCCCCCGCCAATCGCCGGAGCATCGCCATGACCATCGCCGGAACGAATCCGCGCTCGACCTCGGGATATCCGATCTGCGCGCCGGCCCCGGCGAGCACGATATCACAGGCCGTCGCGAGTCCCGCGCCGCCGGCCAGCGCCCTGCCCTGCACGACGGCAACCACGGGCTTGGGAATCGCACGCAGCCGCTCGAATACGGCGCCGAGACGCAGCGCGTCGGCCTCGTTGTCCGCCGGGCTTCGATCGGCCGAGGCGAGGAGCTCATCCAAGTCAGCACCGGCGCAGAAGTCCTTGCCGGCACCGCGCAGCAGCACGACGCGCACCTCGGCATCGAGGTCGGCGCGCTCGAGAGCCGTGTGGAGGCCATCGATGAGACTCGCGTTGAGCGCGTTTCGCTTGGCTGCCCGGTCGAGGGTGAGCGTGAGCACGCCGCCCTCGAGCTTCGATGCGACGGCCGCGTCCGATCCGCTCACGGCTTGAGAAACCGGCGGGCGAGCGCGCTCGGGACCGGAATCTCCATGCGGAGCAGCGCCGTGGAATACACTTTCCCCTGCGCATCCGTCTTGAGCGAGATCGTCCCGCCGCCATCGAGGGCGCCGTGAAGCAGAAAATTGAGCGCGTGAAGATTGGGAAGGTCGAACCGCTCGACTCCGCTCACCATGCCCTTGAAATGCCGGGCGACCCGCGCCGCCGTGACTTCGCGCTGGAGCAGCGGGAAGTACTCGGGCTGGAGGGCGATGAGACCGACGTTGGCCGTATTCCCCTTGTCGCCCGAGCGAGCGTGGGCGAGGAACCGAAGCTGAACCGGCTTCGTCGCGGGTCGCCTGGCGGACTTCGGCACGGTCACGCCTCCAGAATCTCGACCCGCACATGCGGCTCGATCTCGCGGCGGTCGATCAGCGCCGGCCAATACGCGACAACCTCTTCGACGGCAGGCCTTCCCCCGGCGAAGCCGGTCACGCTGGGCGGGCCGGTGAGAACCAGCGGCGCGATCTCCCGGGTGAATCGTTCCACCGGAGGCCGTTCACGGGCCCGCACGCCGACCCTGAGCTGCACTTCGGGAATGTCGGGATGGGGCCGGCCGCTGAGCCGCCCGTGCGTCGCATCCACACCCACATACTCGGTGAGGATCTGCTCGTACTCGAGCCCGAGGTCCGCGAGGCGCGCACGGAGGATCCGGTCCGCGGCCTTCGCCTTGTCGTACGCCTCCGGCCACGCATAGACCAGCGTTCCGATGGCCTTGTATCCGTAGAAGTACGCGATCGAGACCTTGAGCATCGGCGTGCGCGGTCCGCCGCGAATGCCGCTTACGCGAACGCGGTCCTTGCCCACCTGACGCAGCTGAATCGTGGTGAAGTCCGCCACCCCGTCGGGCGTGATGTAGCTGTGCGGGTCGCCCATCTCGTATACGAGCTGCTCGGTGACCGACGCGACCGAGACGACGCCGCCGGTATCGGGGTGCTTCGTGACGACGAAGCTCCCGTCGGCCATTGCCTCGACGATGGGGAATCCGGGATTCTCCATTCCCTTCACCGACCGCCAGCCCTTGAGCAGGTTGCCGCCGGACGCCTGCGCCCCGCATTCGATGATGTGGCCCGCCACCGTCCCGGCAGCGACCTTGTCCCAGTCGTCGGGCGACCAGTCGAATTCGTGGAAGATGGGTCCGAGGGTGAGTCCGGTGTCGGTGACGCGGCCGGTGATCACGACGTCTGCCTCGCCACGGAGCGCCTCCACGATCGGCGCCATACCCAGGTAGGCATTCGCCGAGAGCACGCGGCCGCGGATATCGGCAAGTGGGCGGCCGGTCTCCATGTCGCTCAGCGCGTGTCCCCGCCCGATCAGCTCGTCCAGCCGGTCGAGAATGTCGTCTCCCGTCACCAGCCCGACGCGAAGCTTTCCCTTCAACCCCAACCGGCGGGCCACGGCGAGCACCGCCTCGGCGCAGCCGCGCGGGTTCACCCCGCCCGCGTTGGACGTCACACGGACGCCGCGTTCCACGATGTCCGGAAGAATCCGTTCCATCAGCGGAACGAAGTCGCGCGCGTAGCCCGCGCTCGAGTCGCGGGATTTCTGTTTCTGCATGATGGACATCGTCACTTCGGCGAGATAGTCCATCATGAGATACTGGATCGGCCCTCCGCGAACCTGGCGCACGGGCGCCTCGAGCCAGTCTCCCCAGAAGCCCTGGCCTGCGGCGATGCGAATGGCTCGCTCGGTCACTGGCCCGACGCCGCCGAGCCGGAGGCGAGCGGCGTTTCTCTCGTCCAGCTGCGCCCGTCCACGCGCGCGATCAGGAGTCCAAGGGGTACGAACTTCTCTCCCAGCGGGCGCGGGTCCGATGGCATCGTGAACGACGAAACGACGGATTTTCCCGGGGCAATGGTAATGGTGCTCCCGGCCGCCGTTGATCCCAGCACCACGGAGCTATCCGCATACAAGCGGATCGACGCGCGGAGCGACCACTTCGAGGTATCGGCAGGGTCGGCGAACCCGGGAAGGAGCATCAGCGCCACCGGCGTGTCGCTGTGACCGGGCTCAGCCTCCACCTGCAGGCGGCCGAAGGCGTAATTGAGTGGCTTCTTGCCGAGCTGCTTGCCGGCGGAATCCAGCAGCGTCGCCCCGAAATCGGTGAACCGGCCCCACTGGGCGCGGTCCATCGTAATGTCCACCACTACTCCGCGGGCCCATGCCGGCATGACGAACGGGATGCGCACCGGCTTCGAGCCGGACGCCGTCACCGCCTCGTCGCGCTCCGCGCCACCGAGATGCAAGCCGACCTCGGCGGTGACCGGCGCCTTGGTGAGGTTGGCGAACGTCGCGCGAACGCCGGCCCCCCCCTGGCGCGAGGCGTGAAGCGCGAGGGGTGACTGGACCAGCGCGACGGTCGCGGACGTCGATTGGCCGGGAAGCCCCACGACAATGCACTCGTAGGCGCCGCTCACGACATCGCGCGCGTCCGCCTCGTACTCGGCCGATTGCTGGTCGTACCCGGCAGGTCGTGCGCCTTCGTCGCGGAAGGGCATGCCGTCCGGCTCGTGCAGGAAGGCCAGCGCCCGCTCAGCGCGAGAGCCCGTCGCGACCGTGAGCGCGAAGGGCCGGAGGCTGTCCGCGCGGAAGAACGTGCGGAGCAAGCCGCCCGGCGGGACCCGCTCCGATGAGCGGAGCGTCAGGGAATCCTGCGAGACCGGAGCGGCGACGACGACGGCGTTCACGAGCCGGAATGCCGGCCCCGCCAGCGTGTCGTCGCTCCAGCCGCTCACCACTCCGATGTGGGCGCCGGGCTCCCCGAGCGCTTCCTTGGCGTAGCGCAGATCGACGCGCGTCTTCTCACCCGCGAGCGTGACGCTGGACGGGGCGATGAGCCAGGGCGCGTCGCTCCGAAGAGTGTAGGTCGCCTTCGCCGCAGAGGCCGGGCGAATCAGCTCGAAGGTCTGCACCGTGTCCCGTGAGATCGGCGCACCGCGGCGGATCGCGCCGCTCACGTCCCCGCGACCGATGGCCTTGACCTTGATGTCGGGCACCGGGTAACCGCTCTCGAGCCAGCTCCACGCCCGGCCGACATCCGGTACACCAGTGCCTTCGTCGAGATACGTCATGCCGGAGGTCGGCGCCGCCGTGACCATCATCGCCTGCCGGATGGCCCGCGCGTCGATCGGCTTCCGCGTCTGCGTGAGCCCGGAAACGAGCAGGGCGATCAGTCCCGACGCGTGCGGGGACGCCATGCTGGTGCCCTGCTCCACCTCGTCTCCCGCGTTCCAGCGCGGCACCGTGCTGTACGCCATCCCTGGCGTCGCGAGGTCGGGCTTTGCCACTTCGCCGCCACGCGAGGAGAAATATGCGAGCTGGTCCGAGAGGGGCGCGCCGTTGGGTCCCGGAGCCAGGAAGCTTGACGGGAGTGTCGCGGCGATGCTGATGGCGCCGCCGGCCGACCCGGGAAATCCGAGCGATGACAGACCGGGGCCGTCGTTGCCAACGGAGATCGCCATGACGAGGTCCGGGTGCGCCTGGAGCACGGAATCCACCAGCGCATCGATCCTCGCGCCACCCTCGATTTCGTTTCCGACGCCGAAGCTCATGTTGAGCACCAGCGGCAGGCGGCGCTCCTGAGCGAACTTGATCGCGTAATCCATCGCCCTGAGCATGCTGCCCGTCGTCGTGATACCGCCATTCGCGCCGTTGGCGATCTTGAGGCCCAGAAGCTGGGCGCCGGGTGCCACGCCGTCGAATCCGCTCACGCCGTAGATGTCGTGCGCGGCCGCGATGCCCGCCACGTGCGTGCCGTGGCCGGTAATGTCGAACACGAGGTCGAGCGAAGGCGCGGCGGCGGCTTCGCCGAAGTTGACCGCCACCGACACCCGGGGCGTGAGTCCGCGGGGCGCCCAGCCGAAGGTCTCGCGGCCGGCGAGATAGTCGTGCACCGGCTTCTCGTTGGCCAGCGATCCGTCGCCGTCGGTATCCGCGAAGAGCACCCACCCGTCGGACGCGCGGGTGACGAGCACCGCGAGCGTGTCTCCGACCTTGCCGTTGCGATTGAGATCCGCCGCTGGCGGCTCGCCGAGCGGGAGCTCCGCGATCGTGCCCCCGAAGTACGGTCCGGCGGCACTGAGCCCCGCCAGGCGTCCGAATCCGCCGAGACGGCGGCCGCCGACGGTCACCGAGTCTCCCGTCGGAGTGACGCGCTCGAGGGTGACGGCGCCTTCATCGGAGAAATCACGGACGTCGAGCACTTTGGGCGATCCGGTCGTAGTGGACCCGAGACCCGGCACCGACGGGTCGATCCCGGTGTCGAGAATGCCGATCAGCACACCGCGGCCGTCATAGTCGGGATGGGCGCGGAGAAAGCGGTCCACCCCCGTGCTCGCGAGCGGCATCCAGCCGTGCGCGAAGGCGACCTGGGGTGGAGCGACGCGGCGGACAGAGTCCTCCGGCGGAGGCGCGATTGCGTCGGGCGGCAGTTTTGCCGCGCGAGGGTTCCGGGCGCCGGGATCGATGTTGGGCTTCGGAGGGGATGGAGGCACAGCCCCGGGGTCAATGTTGGGCTTCGGCGTTGGCGGCGGAGTGTCCTTCGGCGAAGGAGCGCACGCGAGGGCGAGCACGGTCGCGGAAACCAGAAGACGTCGCATGCAGCTCCTAGGAAGGGCGAACCGCATCGAGCGGCGGCAGGACGAACGGGCCGATGTGCGGCCCGGCATAGTTGGCGGTCACGCGAAGGGCGAAGGCGAGCTGGTCACGAGTCTCTTCGGGCGTCAGGATGGCGTCCACGAATCCGCGGGCCGCGGCATACTTGGCGTCGAGCTGCTCGTCGTAGTCCGCGCGCATCGACTCGACCGCCCGCTGCACCTCGGGAGTCGGTGTCCTTCCTTCGCGCTGCGCGCGCTCCATCTCGGGTCCGTGCACGGCGGTCACGGCGGCCTCGCCTTCCATCACGCCCATCCGTCCGGTGGGCCAGGAAAACAGGAAGTCCGGGTCGAACCCCTGGCCCGCCATCGCGTAGTAGCCCGCACCCGAAGCGTGATTGACCGTCAACACCAGCTTGGGGACCACGGCCGTGGCCATGGCCTCGACGAAGCGCGCGCCCGCTCGAATGATCCCGGACTGCTCCGCCTCGGGCCCCACCATGAACCCGCTCACGTCCTGCACGAAGAGGATCGGAATCCGTTCACGACCGGCGGTCTCGATGAAGTACGCGACCTTTTCCGCGCTCCCGGTGTACACGATGCCACCGAAACGGGGACGTTCCCCGGCCGGCGCCTTGATGACGCCACGCTGGTTGGCGATCACGGCCACGGGCCAGCCCTCGATGTGCGCATGACCGCACAGCATCTCGCGGGCGACATCGGGCTGGAACTCGTCGAGCGCGCCTCCGTCCAGAATGCAGGCGAGCACATGTCGCATGTCGTACGAGAGCCGGTGATCCTGGGGCAGGAGATCGTAGAGGTCGGCCGGGGGACGGGCCGGTGGCAGGGCGGGCTTGAGGCGGTGAGCGACACCGCCGGACCGAGGAAGCCGACCGACATACTGCCGGATCCTCTGGAGACATTCGGTGTCGTTGGCAGCGCGGTAGTGCGCGACGGCACTTCGCTCGGTGTGGGTGACGGCACCGCCGAGCGTCTCCGCGTCGATGGTCTGTCCGGTGGCTCCCTTGACCAGGTTGGGACCGCCCAGACCCATGAAGCTGGTTCCTTCGACCATGAAAATGACGTCGGAGAGCGCGGGCAGGTATGCGCCACCCGCGACGCAGCTTCCCATGACCGCGCTCACCTGCGGCACGTGGAGGTAGCGTCGCATGATCGAGTTGTAATAGAAGATCCGCGCGGCTCCATACTGGCCCGGAAAGACGCCGCCCTGGTACGGGAGATTGACACCGGCGCTGTCCACGAGGTACACGATCGGGATCCGCTGCCGCATCGCGACCTCCTGGGCGCGAAGCATCTTCCGGATCGTCTCGGGCCACCATGACCCTGCCTTCACGGTGGCGTCGTTCGCCACCACCACGACTTCCCTGCCCTCCACCACCCCGACTCCCGTAATGACCCCCGCGGCCGGCGCCTGACCGTCGTATTGATCGTAGGCGACGAGCAGCCCGAGCTCGAGCCACGGCGCATCGGGATCGAGCAGCCCGCGCACCCGCTCCCGGGGCGCCAGCTTCCCTTGCTGATGCATCTTCGTGACGCGCGCCGCGCCACCGCCTTCCTGCAGGCGGGCGGCCAGACGCAGATACTCGTCGGTCAGCGACCGGAGGCGGCTCGATCTGGGGGCCGACGGTGACGCGCTCACGCGCGAAGGAGCTCGGGACGTAGTGTCCTCAGGGTGAGAGGTGCTCCGACGCCCACGTTTCGATGTACTCGATGAGGTCCGTGGTGGGGGTACCGGGCCCGAAGAGCCGCCCGATTCCGAGCCGCTGGAGCGCGGCCATGTCGTCCGGTGGAATGATGCCACCGCCCGTCACCAGCACATCCGACCGGCCCATCGACTCGAGAAGCGCGCGAACCCGGGGGAAAAGAGTCATGTGCGCCCCCGACAGGATGGAGAGACCGACGACGTCGACATCCTCCTGGACGGCGGCGGTCGCGATCATCTCCGGCGTCTGATGCAGCCCGGTGTAGACGACTTCCATCCCCGCGTCCCGCAACGCCGCGGCGACGACCTTGGCACCACGGTCGTGACCATCGAGGCCCGGCTTGGCGACGAGCACACGGATCGGGCGGGTCAGCGCGCGAGACGTCATCTCAGCGGAAGCGGAGGATCGCCGAGAGGCCGCGGACCGACGCGCGGGCAGCCTCCTCGTAGATCACGTTGACGACGATCCGCTGACGCAACGCCTCCTCGATTGCGTCATCCACCACGTCGAGCACCGGCACCGGCTCGCCCTCGCCCCGGCATTCCCGCGCGGTGCGCGCCAGGCGTCCCGAATCGCCGCATCGGAAGCCCGGCTCGGCGGTGTCGGCGTTTACGAGGAGGGTGCGCACCTGTCCGCGCGCCAGGGCGTGGAGCGTTTCATCGAGGCCATTGACCGCCCAGCCGCTTCCCTCGCCCTCCAGCATCTCCTGCACCAGGGTGCGCTCCGAGGCCCGCTCCCACTGCTCGCGAACCGCCAATGTGGCGGCATGCACTACCGCAGGCGAGACTTCCTTGGGATTGAGCTTGGCCGTCCCGATCACGCGCTCGACGAGATAGTTGTGGAGGAACGGCTCGACGGCGCCCGCCTCGGTGCCGGTGCCCGCGAGCACGATCCCCTGAGCCGGCTGTCGGCGGTCGATGGCGAACAGTTCTCGCGCGATGGCCTCGTAGTGACGCTGCTTCTCCTGCCGGATCCGGTTGTGATAGCTGTGTTCGCCCCATCCGGGTCCGCTCTGGTCGCCATGGAAGCGCTTTCCCCGGGTGCTGTCGGCCCGAAGACTCGTCAGCTCCTCGGTATCGTACGCGCTCACCGTGAAGAAGCGGGCGCTAGTCCGGTCCAGGACCACCGTGAGCAAACGGCCGAATTCGTCTTCGACCGACGCGAGCTCGCGGACGAGAGGCGTGGCGTCCACGGCGATGCGAGAGCGGTGGACGACCGGCAGCGGAATCGCCTCGAAGAGGCCGATGCCTTCACACGCGAACACGGCGACGCCCTGGGTGGGCGGAAGGAGGTCGGGGCTCGAGAGGTACTGCTGAATGCGATCGAGATCTCGGCCTGCCTCCTCCTGAACGTCGCGGGGAAGTCCCAGCCTGGGCAGCGAATGACTCGCCTCCCGCACGCGGTTCTTGAGCTTGATGATGTACTTGCCGCGGCTGCGATCGCGCGGCTCCAGCTTGAGGTAGCACGTGACGACGCGATGTCGTCCGACTCGCGCCGCGGAGAGTCGCTCGAGACGCTGGGCCACCGCGGGCACGGCGATCCGTGCGCGGCCTCTTCCACTGATCGATTTGCGGGTCTCAGAAGAAGACCGGCTCGCGATAGCTGCCATATATCTCCTCGAGCACATGCCGGATTTCGAAGAGCGTGCAGTATGCACGCGCGCAATCGAGCATGGCCGGAATGATGTTGCGGTCTTCGGCGGCAGCGCAGCGGAGCGCGGCCAGCCGCTCCTCCACCAGCGCGGGATTCCGTGCGGCGCGCATCCGCGCCATCCGCTCCCGCTGCGTGCGTTCGGCCGTGTCGCCGACCTTCAGAATCTCCACCGGGGCTTCGGCTTCCTCCACGAAATCGTTGACGCCGACGATTCGTCGAACGCCCCGCTCCACCTCGACCTGAAACCGGGCCGACGATCGCGCGATCTGGCGTTGGAACCAGCCGCTTTCGATCGCCGCCACGACGCCCCCCTGCGCGTCGATCTCCGCGAAGAGGCCCTCGGCCTCCCGCTCCATCGCATCGGTCAGGGCCTCGACGTAATAGGAGCCGCCCAGCGGGTCCGCCACGTTGGCGACACCGGTCTCGTAGGCCAGGATCTGCTGGGTCCGGAGCGCGATCCGCACGGACTCCTCGGTAGGCAGCGCGAGCGTCTCATCGAGCGCGTTGGTGTGCAGCGACTGGGTCCCGCCCAGCACCGCCGCGAGCGCCTGGTACGCCACCCGCGCGACGTTGTTGTGCGGCTGCTGGGCGGTGAGCGTCACGCCGGCCGTCTGGCAGTGAAACCGCATGCGCCAGCTTCGCTCGTCGAGCGCGCCGTAGCGCTCCCGCATGTGGCGCGCCCAGATACGGCGGGCAGCTCTCAGCTTCGCGATCTCCTCGAAGAAGTCGTTGTGCACGTCCCAGAAGAACGACAGGCGCGGGGCGAATTGATCGACACCGAGCCCCCGCGCAAGCCCGTGCTCCACGTAACAGAATCCATTGGCGAGCGTGAAGGCGAGCTCCTGACCCGCCGTGGCACCGGCCTCCCGAATGTGATAGCCGGAGATCGAGATCGTGTTCCATCTAGGCGTGTGCTCGGCCGCCCACTCGAACAGATCCACGATCACCTTGAGCGCCGGCTCCGCCGGGTAGATCCAGGCGTGCTGCGCTATGTATTCCTTGAGAATGTCGTTCTGGATCGTGCCCTGCAGCTGCCCGATCGGCACCCCCTGACGCTCGGCCGCCGCGACGTAGAAGCAGAACAACATCGCGGCGGGCCCATTGATCGTCATCGAGGTGGATACGCGGTCGAGTGGAATGCCGTCGAACAGCGTTTCCATGTCGGCCAGGCTCGACACGGCCACCCCGCATTTCCCGACCTCGCCTTCCGACCGGGGATGGTCGGAATCGTACCCCATCAGCGTGGGGAAATCGAACGCGACCGAAAGGCCGGTCTGTCCACGCTCCAGGAGGAACTTGTAGCGCTCGTTCGTATCCTCGGCCGTTCCGAAGCCGGCAAACTGCCGCATGGTCCAGAGCCGGCCACGGTACATGGTGGGATGAATGCCCCTCGTGTATGGATAGCTACCCGGAAGGTCGGCGCCGTTGCTCTCGGCGTGATCCAGCCTGGTGTAGACCGTCTCCACCGTGCGACCCGAGACGGAGGTGTATTCCCCATCCCGCCGGCTGGGCAGCTTCGCCGCCATGGCCCGCCAGGCAGCCACCTCGGCACGTAGCCGTTCCAGCTCGTCCTCGGCGCGCTCGGTCATGTCCGTGTGCCCTGTTTCAGGCCGTCGAGCACTTCCGCCGCGACCTCGTACGGGCTCGCCCGGCCTTCGGCGACGTCGTCGAGTCGCCCGACGACATGACGCTCGGCGCCCGTCTCTTCCCATACCCAGCGACGGGTGGCGCGGTCCACGACCTCGCGCGTGCGGTCGAGCAGCCGCCGACGGCGCCGCTCGACGAGCTCACCCGTCCGCTCGAGCCACTCGAACCGCCGGTCGAGCGCGGTGACGAGGTCGGAGACGCCTTCACCCTTCGATGCGACGGTCAAGAGAACCGGATGGTTCCAGGCTTCCGATTGGCCATCCGCCCTGTCGGCCCCTTTCGTCCCCCGCACGCCGTGATGGGCGGGGACGTGCCGGAATGCGTTTCCCCTTCGGATGCCAAGCGTGATTTCGATTTCCTGCCGCAGCTTTTCCGCCCCCGGACGATCCGCCTTGTTGACCACGAACACGTCGGCTACCTCCATCACCCCGGACTTGAGCGTCTGGATCCCGTCGCCCGATTCGGGCACCAGCACCAGCACGGTCGCATCGGCGATGCGCGCCACGTCGAGCTCGGACTGGCCCACGCCCACCGTCTCGACCAGGATGCGATCGAACCCGGCGGCATCGAGCACGTCGCACACTTCGCGCGTGGAGGTCGCGAGGCCTCCGAGCGACCCGCGGCTCCCCATCGACCGGATGTAGACCCCCTCGTCGAGGGCAATGGATTCCATGCGGATGCGGTCGCCGAGCAGGGCACCGCCGGTGAACGGACTGGTGGGATCGACCGCGACGACCGCTACCCGCTGGCCCATTGCGCGGTAGGCGGCCACGAGTCGCTCCACCAGAGTGGATTTGCCAGCGCCGGGCGGGCCCGTCAGGCCGATCCGGCGGGCTCGACCGATCGAGCGATGCACCTTGGCCAGGAGTTGCTCGAATCCAGGACGGGCGTTCTCGACCACCGATATCGCTCGCGCCAGCGCTGCCGTCCTACCGGCCAGCAGCTCCGCGAGGAGGAGGTCGGGATCCATGGGTGAAAAGTCGCTGGTGGCAGGGGCTTAGGCAAGCGATGCCATCCCACCGACTCAGGACTTGCCACGCTGGATCTTTTCGATGTGAAGCTCCCGCGTCGTCGCGCGATGGACGAGATAGACGATGACCACCCCAACGACCAGGGCGCCCAGAAGCCACAGCTCGATTCGCCGCACCCGGCCAACCAGGGCTTCGGCGCTGCCGCTCACCAGGTATCCCAGTCCCGCGAAGACGAACGTCCCCATGCTGCATCCGAGGGCGTCGACCGCGGCGAACCGCCCGAACGGCAGTCCCTGGAGCCCCCAGAAGATCATGCTGGGGTTCTTCGTCCCATACACGAACCGCGCAAGCAGAAGCTGCCAGACCCCGAATCGGGTGGCCAGCGACTCGATCCGCGGACCCACGCGCCGGTAGAGCCCACCCGACCGGAAGGCGGGACCCTTGAGACGACCCAACCAGTACCAGAGACAGTCACCGACGAGGCTTCCGCACGCTCCGGCGGCCACGGCCACCGGGAACGAAAAGATTCCGAGGTGTGCGACAACCCCGGAGAGTACGAGCGTCAGATCCCCCTCGAAGATGGCGCCGAGGACCACGGCGGTGACCCCGTGCCGGATGAGCAACTGTTCGAGATTCAGGGCGACTCCACCGAAGTCCGGGCCATGGCGAGCGCATCATCGAGGTCGCCGGCCAGATCGTCCTCGGAGATGTCGTCGGCCAGCGCGGACCGACGGAGCGCGGTGAGCGGCTGGGCGTGGATGCCGGCGAGGATCACCCGCGTTCCGGTCCGGCGAAACCGGGTGATCACGTCACGCAACGCGGTGAGCCCGGTGGAGTCCATCGCCGGAACACGACTCATCAGAATGACGAGCACCCTGGGCTGCCCGTGAAGTAGAGTGACGGTTTCCTTGAACTTTTCGGCCGCACCGAAGAAGAACGGCCCGTTGATCTCGTACACTTCCACACCGGGCGGCAGTTCCCGGCGCCGAAGCTGGTCCCCGTCCGCCGCATCATCGCTGAACTCCCGGCTGATCACGCTGACGTTGGTGACCTCGGCCATGCGACGCATGAACAGGAATGCCGCGAGCACCATGCCGACTTCGACCGCGACGGTCAAATCCACGAGCACAGTGAGGACGAACGTGGTGAGGAGAACGATCTTGGGAGCTCGAAACTCGGCCCGGAACGTCCGCCACTCGCTCATGTGATATGCCACGACCACCAGGATGCCCGCGAGCGCTGCCATCGGAATGAGAGCGGCCCACCGGCCGAATGCGAGCGTGACGAGGAGTACCGTCAACGCGTGGATGATTCCGGCGACGGGAGTACGGCCGCCGCTCTTGACGTTCGTCGCGGTGCGCGCGATCGCGCCGGTCGCGGGGATCCCGCCGAAGATCGGGGAGACGATGTTCGCCACACCCTGCGCCACCAGTTCCATGTTCGACCGGTGCCTGCCACCGATCATGCCATCGGACACGACGGCCGAGAGCAGGGATTCGATGCCGGCCAGCAACGCAATGGTGAACGCGGGGCCCACCAGGGCCACCGCCGTCTCGAGGGTCACATGCGGAAGCGTGGGACTGGGAAAGCTCGCATCGATGATCCCGAAACGTCCGCCGATCGTATCCACCCGGAGGTGAGTCACACGCACGAGGATCGTGGCGACCAGCAACGCCACGAAGGGACCGGGAATCTTGAGCTTGAGGCGATGCCACAAGACGACGATGGCGAGCGTGAGACCGGAGATGAGCATGGTGGCGGGATCGGCTGTACTCAGATGCGCCAGGTATTGAGACCACTTCCCCACGAAGTCCGCCGGGACCGTCTGGATCTCGAGTCCGAGCAGGTCCTTGATCTGGGTAGAAAAGATGAGCAGCGCGATCCCGCTGGTGAAGCCGGTGACCACCGGATACGGGATGAACTTGATCGCGGCGCCGAATCCGGCGAGTCCGAATCCCACGAGCATGACGCCGCCCATCAGGGTGGCGATCATGAGACCGTCCACCCCGTAGCGCTGGACGATCCCATACACGATGACGACGAACGCGCCGGTAGGACCGCCGATCTGAACGCGGGATCCGCCCAGGGCCGAAATGAGAACGCCGGCGATGACCGCGGTGTAGAGTCCGCGGGCGGGTGTACCCCCGCAGTGTGGTCAGCAGCTTCGGCACCAGCACGATTGTGTTCCCTGCGTCTCTAGAAGAGGATCAGGCCGGCCAGCGCTCCGGCGGCGACGAGGACCGCGGAATTTAGTCCTAGCCCGAGCAATACAAGGGCGGCGAGCCCCATGATCGCCGTCGTGGCGCTATCGACGGCCGAGCGTCCCAATTGCCACGTGACGACGGCCATGAGCGCGAGGGCGCCGACATTGACACCGTCGAGCAATGCCCGCAGTGCCGGTGACCGCCCGATTCGGCGGATCAGGGGATCGCTGACGGCCACCAGCAGAAACGCCGGCAGGAAGATGCCGAGGGTCGCCGAGAGAGCGCCCGTCCAGCCGGCCAGCAGGTACCCGACGAAGGTCGCCGTCGTGAATACCGGCCCCGGGGTCACCTGGCCGATCGCCACGGCATCCAGAAGCTGGCTCTCGGTCAGCCACCCGCGCTCGACCAGTCCGGAACGAAGGAACGAGAGAAGAACGTATCCGCTTCCATACAGAACCGCTCCGGTCTTGAGGAAGAAAAGGAAGAGCCAGCCGCTGCCGGCCCCACCTGTTCCCGGATCGGCCCAGACCAGCCAGGGCAGTACGAGCGCCGCGGTCGAGCCGGCCCGGTGGCGGGATGCCAACGCCATGGCGGCAAGTCCGCTCGCCAGCAGGACGAGCAACTCGTGGACGCCGACCGCGGTCAGCGCAATCGCGACGATCGCGACGAACCCGAGCTCGAACGATTTGATCGCCGTCGCTCCGAAGCGCACCAGTGCCACGGCTACGACGGCGACGACGACCGGCTTGATGCCGCGCCAGAGACCTTCGACGTCCGGGTTATGCCCGTAGCGGACATAGCCCCAGGCCAACGCCAGCACGATGACCGCGGCCGGCAGGATGAAGGCCGCACCGGCTACCAGAAGTCCGGATGTGCCCGCCCGCCGCCGTCCTATGGCGATCGCCAGCTCGGTGGAGTTGGGACCGGGGAGGAGATTCACCACCCCTACCAGATCGAGGAACTCCTCTCTGCTGAGCCAGTCCCTCCGCCGCACTACTTCCTCCTCCATCAGGGCGATGTGGGCCGCCGGCCCTCCAAACCCGAGCACCCCGAGCTTGAGGAACAGAAGACCGACGTCGCGCAGATTGCTGGAGGACGTTGCCACGGTTCGATCTCACTTGCTGGTTTGGCCGCGTTCTTGCCCTGTGCCAGGGCAGTATCTTACGCGGGCGCACTCAGGCGACGCGAAGCATGCGCACTGGAATGATGATGACTGACGGGTCCGACCCCAAACCACCGCTCGGCCTGGCCAGGCGGCTGGCATTTCTGACGGCGGCGATGGCCGTGCTCCTCGTGCTCGGCGCCACGGAGATCGCGCTGTCGTGGTCGGCGCGCACCCGGCTCGAGGACTTCCGTCTCGAGTCGGTCGCGCTCGCGAATGCCCTCGCCTCGCTCCTGGTGCGGGCCGCCCCGACCGGTAACCCTGCGGCGCTGGCACAGGGACTCGAGGGCTGGTCCCATCATCGCACCAATGAGTCCCGCGCCACGGTATTCGTGCGTCACGGGCAGCAGCTGATGCTCGTCGCCGAGAGTGGAGCGAGCGACTCGGCGCCCGCAGGACCGGAAGCCTATGAAGCGCTGGCGCGCCGGTCGGCCCACGTCGAGCTGCTGTCGGGCGCTGATCCCGGTTGGCAGGTCGTTCTCCCCCTCGGGGGAAACCGACCGTTCGGCGTGGTCGACGTCCGAGTGTCGACCCAACGGCTCCAGGATTGGGCCATGCAAGAGCGGCGACGAGCCTATCTGATGGCGTCGCTCTCCGCGCTGCTCCTCTCGCTCGGCGTTGCCTTCGTGACCGCCCGATGGGTCGGACGCCCGCTCGGCTCGATCGGCGGCGCGATGGCCCGGGCGCACGGCGGGGCGGCGAATGCCCCCACCGCTCCGGAGATCGGCCCGCCCGAGTTTCGCGAGCTGGCCCGGCGCTACAACCAGATGCGCGATGCGCTGGCCGACCGGGAACGGGAGAGCGCCTCGAGGGCGATGCTTCTGGCCCTGGAGGAGCGCGCGCGCGGGCTCGATCGGATGGCACTCATGCACGAAACCGCCGCGGGTTTCGCGCACGAGATCGGTACGCCGCTCAATACGGTGAGCGGGCACCTCCAACTTCTGCGCGATGACTTCGAGGCGGAGCACGACGAGCGCGGCGTGGAACGGGTCCGGCTGCTCCTGGCCCAGGTCGAGCGCGTGGCAGGCATCGTGCGGGCTGGTCTCGACCGAGGAGGGTGGCCCAAGCCGACGGTGCAGGCCGTCGACCTCACGGACGTGGCGTCACGCATGACCCGGTTTCTCGATCCATCGTTCAGCGATGCCGGGGTCATCGCCCGGCTCGAGCCCGCGGGCAACGGATCCCATGGCCCGGTTCTCGCCTCGTGCGACCCGTCGATGGTCGAGCAGATCCTCCTCAACCTGCTCAAGAACGCCATCGAGGCTCTCGCCTCGGGCAACGTCATCACCATCCGCACCGGTCGCTCCGAGCGGGAGGCGTACATCGACATTCAGGACGACGGACCAGGTCTCGACCCCGAGGCCGAGACGAATTTGTTCCGGCCCTTCTCGACCACCAAGGGCCCCGACGGAACCGGACTCGGTCTCGCGGTGAGTCTGCGGCTGGCCCGGACTCTCGGCGGCGATCTGGCTCACCTGCCCTCCCCGCGCGGCGCTCGGTGGCGCCTGACCCTGCCGCTGGCGAACGGCGCATGAGCGAGCGCCCTGCCAGCGTAGCTTCGACCGCCCGTCTCTTGCTCGTGGATGACGACGAGGCCGCCTGTCGTTTGCTGGCGGAAGTCCTCGAGCGGGAGTCCTACCAGGTGGTGTCCGCGCTTTCGACCGAACAGGCACTCTCCGCCATCGAGGAAGCGGGACCGTTCGACGCGATTCTCACGGATCTTCGCATGCCCGGCTCCAGCGGACTGGATCTGCTCCGCGCGGCACGCGAGCGCGATCCGAGCGCGCTGGTGCTCGTGTTGACCGGATTCGGCGATGCCGCGGCGGCCGGCGAGGCGATCCGGGCGGGTGCATACGATTTCGTCAGCAAGCCGTACGACATCGCCGCCTTGCGGGAGACACTCAGACGCGCGCTGGGCCGGCGGCGCATGGCGGCTGCGGAGCCCGGCGGCAGATTTCCGGCTGCCGATCTCGCACGCACCACGAACGAGCCCGCGTTGGTGGGGCATAGTCCCGCCATCATCCAGGTCATGAAGACGCTGGCGCGCGTGGCTCCGTCGCAGGCATCGGTCCTGGTGGTCGGTGAGACGGGCACCGGAAAGGAGCTGGTCGCCCGCACCATCCATCACTTCTCCGATCGCGCCGACCGGCGCTTCGTAGCCGTCAATTGTTCGGCGCTGGCGGAGGGACTACTCGAAAGCGAGCTCTTCGGACACGTAAAGGGCGCGTTCACGGGCGCGAATTCCGCGCGCCCGGGATTGTTTCGCGAAGCCGACAAGGGCACGCTCTTCCTCGATGAGATCGGCGACATTTCACCCGGGCTCCAGGCGCGACTCCTGCGCGTGCTGCAGGAGCACGAGATCGTCCCGGTCGGCTCGGAGGCACCGGTCAAAGTCGATGTGCGCGTTCTGGCCGCCACGCATCGCGATCTTCCCGCCCTGGTGCGAGACGGCCGGTTCCGCGAAGACCTCTACTACCGACTCAACGTCGTGACGCTCATGCTCCCGCCGCTGCGGGAGCGACCGCAGGATATCCCGCTCCTGCTCGACCATTTCCTCCGCTCGCTGGCTGCCCGCCACGGCCGCGGACGTGTCGCCATCGATCCCGAGGCGCAGCTCCGGCTGCTCGGCTACTCGTGGCCGGGCAATATCCGCGAGCTCCAGAACGTGCTGGAGCGCGCGATGCTGCTCGCGGAACAGGACGTCATCGGTCCGGAGCACCTCCCGGCGGAGGTTCGTCCCGCCTCGCAGCCACCGGCCATTCCCGCGTCGCCCAGCCAGCCCGATCAGCCATGGCCGCTCCGCTCGCTCGAGGATCTCGAACGCGAGCACGTTCAGCGGGTGCTGGCCGAGGTGCGCGGGAGCCGCGAGGTCGCCGCGCAGGTGCTCGGTATCTCACGCCGCACGCTGACGAGAATGATCCAGCGCTGGAACCTTCCTCGGCACTGAGTCACGGGACACTCTGTCCCCACCGCGACAGATTGGCGCGCCATCCGCGTACCGAACCACGTACCACCATCCGTTTCCACACCCAATGTCCCTTGCACGCCCCGCCACGAGTGGCACGTCGATTGCCTTTGCGTCGACCGACACTTTCGGCCGCACGTTCATCGGCCGTCGCACAACACTCGAGGAGGAAAGCATGTTTCGCACGTTTGCCATCGCCACCACCGTGCTCGCCTGTGCTGTCGGTGCTGGAACGCTCTCGGCTCAGACCTCGGCACCGGCCAAGCCGGCGCCTCAGGCGCAGAAGACACCGGCCCCGGCGAAGGCCACCGCCTCCGCCACACCCATGCACAACTGGACCAAGGCCGAGATTACCGAGGCGCAGCAAGGGCTGGCGAAGGCAGGCTACTTCAAGGGCAAGCCGACCGGCGAGATGAATGCCGACACGCGCAAAGCTCTCAAGGCGTTCGAGAAGGCCAACAACATGCCGGCGAACGGCAAGCTCACTGATTCCGTATTCGCGAAGCTCAAGACAGCGTAGATCTTCATTCGATCCCCCCCCCTGGGTGGCGGACCGGCGGCTCCGTGTCCGTCACCCTGCGCCCCTCCGCAAGGAGGGGCTCCTTCCTTTTTCGGCTGTTGGTCTTCGAAGGGAAAGTCTAGAGCAGGACGGCGCCTGCGAGGCCAAGCAGCAGAAGGAAACCGCAGACATCGGTGAAGGTGGTCACGAAAATCGACGAAGCGATCGCGGGATCGACGCCGGCCCGTTCGAGGACGATCGGAATGAAGGCGCCGGCGAACCCTGCCACCAGGAGGTTCCCACTCATCGCGAGAAAAACGACGAGGCCGAGCCGCATCCCCTCACCGATCAGCGCGGCGACGACGCCGACGACGAGTCCTATCGCCAAGCCGTTGGTCAATCCGACCAGTATCTCCTTGCCGACCACCCGGGCGAACAGCTGGGTGGGAATGAGGCCGAGAGCGAGGCGTCGCACGGTGACCGCCAGTGCCTGCGTGCCGGCATTGCCACCCATCCCCGCGATGACGGGCATCCAGACCGCGAGCGACACGGTGCGTTGAACGGTTCCCTGAAAGACGTAGACCACGCCGCCCGCCAGGAACGCGGTGGCCAGATTGACGTAGAGCCACGGGAGCCTGCTTTTCACCGCGACATTCCAGCCGGCCGCCAATTCCTCGTCCGGCGACACACCGCCGAATTTCAGCAGGTCCTCGGTGGTCTCCGCCTCCACGACGTCGATCACGTCGTCGAAGGTGACGCGTCCGAGCAGACGGCCCGCTTCGTCGACCACAGCGACGCTCGGCAGGTTGTATCGCGCCATCAGACGAGCCACTTCCTCCTGATCGAGTCCGGGTGATACGGTGATGTCGGCGTCGGCCATGAACGTCCGGATGACGCGGTCCGGCTTGTTGATGACGAGATCCTTGAATGGCAGGAGGCCGACCAGCCGTCGCCCGCGATCCACCACGAAGATCTGGTAAAAGTCCGTCACCTCCTCGGCCTGGCGGCGAACCCGGTCCAAGGCCTGCTGCACGGTGTCGGTGTCCTGAACCGTCACCGTGTGCGTCGTCATCAGCCCGCCGGCGGTCTCATCGTCGTAGCGAAGCAGGCGGTCGACATCCGCGCGGTCCTCGACCTCCTTGAGGATCCGCTCCTGCTCCGCGACCGGCAGCTCGCCCAGAATGTCCGCCGCGTCGTCGTCCTCGAGCTCCTCGACGATCTCGGCCGCGCGCTCGGAATCCAGGGCTGCGAGCGTCTCCCACGCGTGGGTGTCTTCGGGTAGCTCGGCCAGTGCCTGACTCGACAGCTCCGGCGGGAGCGCCTGCACCACGCTGACACGCTCGTGCTCCTCGAGCGCCGCAAGTACGTCGGCGAGGTCGGCCGGCTCGAACTCGTGAGCCCACCGCACGAAGGTGGCGATCTCGCCCCGTCGGACGAGCTCCACCATGCGTTCGATGTTGTCGTCCGGATTCGTCATGAAGTGCCGGGCTGGAGGGGCACCGCGCGCGTCGAGTCGGGCCGGATCACGAGCCGCTCGATTCGGGTCGGAGACGCCTGAAGGACGTCGAATTCCAGTCCACGCAGCGTGAACCGCTCGCCGGCGTTGGGAATGCGACCGGCCCATTCGACGAGCAGACCTGCGACAGTGGTGGACTTGCCCGCCGGGATGACGACTCCGAAGCGCTCCTCGAGCGCTTCGCGAGGGAGGTTGCCGTCGGTGTCCAACAGCGTAGGACCGGCGGCCGCGGCCGGTTGGACTTCCTCATCGTGCTCGTCGAAGATCTCTCCGACGAGCTCCTCGAGCAGGTCCTCGAGCGTCGCGATCCCAAGACTCCCCCCGAACTCGTCGAGCACGAGCGCGAGGTGACGGCGCTCCCGCTGCATATCGAGCAGCAGGTCGCCGCAGGTGCGGCTTCCGGGTGTCACCGCCACCGGCCGCACGGGCAGCGGATCGCCCGGCTCGAGCTTGAAGAGGTCGAAGGCGTGCACCATCCCGACGATCTCGTCGAGCGTCCCCCGGAACACCGGTAGCCGACTGTAGCCGCTCTGCCCGAAGACGAGGCGGATGTCCTCGAGTGGCGTGTTCTCTTCGATGGCCACGATCTCCGTACGCGGCGTCATGACCTCCCGCACCGGACGGACGCTGAACGCCATCACCCCGCCGACGAGCGCCATTTCATCGTCCGCGCGCATTCCGACGGCCGCGCCCTCCCGCCAGATGGCGCGGAAATCGGTGGGGCGCGTCGCGACGCGCGCGGGGAGAAGGAGGCCGAGCACGCGCGACCAGGGCCGCAGCACTGGGATCACACGCTCCGCCACCGATTCCGCCCGCGGGCGAGTGAGCCAGCGCGGGACGAGATACGCGGTGATGAGGACCAATGGTACCGCCAGCAGGGCGAGCATCACGATGAGGCGCGGTGTGCCGGCGCCGGCGCTGGCGAGGATCGCGGGTATCACGGCACCGACCAGCAGCACACCGAGCGACGTCGTCGCGGATGCGGCCGTCAGGTAATAGTCGATCTGGTTGAGCCAGGCGAGCGAAGGCGAGGCGCCGCGGAGTCGCCGGGCCACCGCCCGGGTCAGCTCGGCCCTGCTCACGGTGATGAGCGCGGCGCCGGCCGTCGCGCCGAAGGCCGCGACCAGCAGACCGATC
This sequence comes from Gemmatimonadales bacterium, assembly GCA_036559745.1. Taxonomy (GTDB): domain Bacteria; phylum Gemmatimonadota; class Gemmatimonadetes; order Gemmatimonadales; family GWC2-71-9; genus CAVVWJ01. Next base: position 21,893 of record DATBSO010000050.1, read on the forward strand.
GTCACCACGATCCAGATCATGTGAGCGCGCGCTCCACTCCGTCCAGCGGTGTCTCGACGGCAGGCCGGCGCACGGCCACACGACGCACGCGGCGGCGCACGACCTGCTCCACCAGCAGCCGGTATCCCTGTAGATCGATCGCCTCTCCCGCTCGCGGCACCCGGCCGAACTCGGCGAGCACCAGCCCGCCGACCGTGCTCACGTCCTCCCGGTCGAAGCTGTGGCCGAGCGTCGCTTCCAGCTCCGCCAGCGAGACGCCACCGTCCACGCGGAGCTGATCGCCCGCGACCTCCTGAATGGGCGCGACCTCGTCGGTATCCCGCTCGTCCTGGATCTCGCCCACGATCTGCTCGAGGATGTCTTCCAGGGTGACGATCCCGGCGGTCCCCCCGAATTCGTCCACCACGACGGCCAGATGGCTCGGGCCACGTTGGAAGTCGCGCAGCTGGCGATCGAGCGTCTTCCCTTCCGGCACGAAGGCCGATGGCCTGATGAGCGCGTGCCAGGTTTCGCCGTCGGGGTCGGACGCGAGGACGTCCTTGGCGTAGACCACGCCCGCGACCGCGTCGGGGTTGCCATCGAACACGAGAAGCCGCGCGTGCTCGGAGTTACGCAGAATTTCCGTGACCTCTTCACGCGTCGCCGAAGAGTCCACCGCCACGACGTCGATGCGCGGCGTCATCACTTCCGCCACCGTGGTATCGGCCAGCGAGAACACCCCGAGGAGCATGTCGCGCTCGACCGCCCCGGTCTTGCGCGCCGCGCCCGGCCGGGGCCCGTTCCGCGTCTGGGCATCGGCCCATGCCGCGAGCCGGAGAACCGGACGAAACGGAGTGAGCGTGGTGGACGCGGCTCGGCGCACCGGCCCGGTCAGCTCAGGCGCGACCACGGCAAGGAGCCGCGGGAGCAGATCGCCCACGACCCACACGAGCACGATGGCCAGCACGAGTCGCACGATGCTCTGCGCCGGGGACCACGCCCACCAGGCCACTGCGCCCCCCGCGGCGGCGCCGGCCAGGACGAGCAGGGAGAGGTGGGCGACATGGAGCTGCCGGGACAGCGTCGCCCCGGTCGAGTCACTCGTCGCCTGACCGCCGAGGGCCCGCGGAAGGTCCGCGTCGGACTCGGCGGCGAACGCGAACCAGGCCGCCCACAGCGTGAGCAGCGCGGCCAGGAGAGGCGCGATGAAGAGCTGCAGCATCGCCATCATGCGAGCGCCTCCACGTATCGCTCCTGCCGCCGCCACATCGCCGATCTGGTTCGCGCGTCGCCCTCGGTATGCTCCCACCCGAGCGCATGCAGGGTTCCATGGACGATCAGACGGGTCAGTTCCTCACGAAGCGGAAGATCCCGGGCTCGCGCTTCCTGCCGGGCGACCGACGCGCAGAGATACACGTCTCCCACGGCGCGGTCGCCGGGCCCTTCGAGGGCAAAGGCGAGCACGTCAGTGGGGCGGTCCTTCCCCTTGTGACGGGCGTTGAGCCGGCGCATCGCCTCGGGCCCCAGGAAGGTCACCGAGATGGAGGCCTCCCGGCGCTCCCCGCGCAACACAGCCTCCACGACCCGGCGGACCCGGGCGGCGGGAAGAGGCAGCCGGCGGCCGGAGACCACCACTTCACTGCCGATCGGCTGTCTGGAATTCCGGAGTGATGCCGCCGCTGGCACGAGGATAGCCGATGCGCTTGTGGTAGGTGCCCGACATCACGCGGGCGAACTCGCGCTTGACGCGCTCGAGATCGCCGAGTGTGAGCGGACAGTCCTCGAGTTGTCCCGATGCAAGCTTCTGCTGCACGAGATGCTCGATGGCGTCGCGCACCTTGTCCGGTGAAGGATCGTTGAGCACACGAACGGCGGCCTCCGCGGAATCTGCGAGCATGGCCACGGCCGTTTCCGCGGATTGCGGCCTCGGACCGGGGTACCGGTAATCGCTCGCGTTCACTTTTCCGTTGTCCTCGGAGAGTCGCGCCCGCATGAGAAAATAGGTTATCTCAGTCGTTCCATGATGTTCTGGGATAAAGGCTTTGACCGACGGGGGCAGCTCCGCTACCTCGGCCAATGCAATGCCGTCGAGCACGTGCCGCCGGATGATGTTGGCCGATTCCAGGGGCGGCAGCATGTCGTGGGGGTTGGGTCCCCCACCCTGATTCTCCACGAAGAAGCCGGGCGTCGTCAACTTGCCGATGTCGTGGTAGTAACAGCCGACCCGGGCCAGGAGCCCGTTCGCACCGATGATGTTGCAGGCCGACTCACACAGATTGGCCATGGCCAGGCTGTGGGCCCAAGTGCCCGGCGCCTCGAGTGCGAGGCGGCGCAGCAGCGGGCGCCCGAGATCCGACAGCTCGAGCAGGGTGAGGTCGGTGGTGATGCGGGTGCTCGATTCGGCGAGCGGCATCACGATCATCGCGAGCGAGGCGCTCGCCGGCGCCATCAGGACACCGAGGAGCGCGCTGGCCACGATCGTGACCGAGGACCACCCCTGCATCAGTCCGACCGTGATCGATGCGAGCACACCGGCCGCCGCGACGACGCCGATGGTGAGGTACAGGTGCCGCCGGCGCCGCACGACCCTGATGCCGATCGCCCCGGCCACGCCGCCCATGAGACCGAAGAAGAGAATGAACGTGTCCCGCAACGCCCATTGCCCGTCGAGCAGCACCGCCAGGGTCAAAGCCGCGAAGACACCTATTCGGCCGTCGTACAGGAGCGTGACGAGAATGGCCGCGAACGGAATGGGGACCAGCTCCGGCCGTCCGGGCACGAGCTCGGTGAGGCCGGCCGAGATGAGCAGGACCAGCGAGAACAGCGCCCCGAAAAACGCCATCTGGCGGAACTCGGCGTACGTGTCTCGCCGGTAGAACATCATGAGCAGCCAGAAGACACTGAGCACGATCGTGTTGTAGAGCAGAACGCCGAACGCCCCCGGGAGCCAGAGGTCGTCCGTGCCGCGGTGCCGCAGCTCCGAGTGGAGCGCGATGAGCTTGGCCCGCGCGTCCTCGGTGACCGGCTCACCGACCCGGATGATGCGTTCGCCGGTCCGCACGGTGGCCTTGACGGGATCCACGCTCGCGCGGAGCTGCTCACGTCTCGCCGTGGTCAGGGGAATGTCGGGCACGACCGTCGGATGATAGAACGCGCCGACCAGCCGTCGCAGCGTGCGCTGTCCCACGGGCTCGGCAAGCACGATGCCCGCGGCTTCGGCCTGGTCCATCAGATCGGCAAACGTGAGGATCGAGTCGCGGGGGAGCACGCGCTCTTCGTCTCCCCGGCGTAGCGTCACCTTGCGGCTCACCTCGCTGCGAATCACGCCCGCGTCCGCGACACCTCCCGACAACGCCTGCCCGAGGAAGTGCGTGACCACTTCCTGCATCTCCCGGCGCTTCACCGAATCGGCGAGGTAACGCGTCTCCTCCGGCCCCAGATGGACCCGCGTGGCGGCGACGGCTCGGAGAAGCTCCGGCCCCTGGGCGTCGGCCCGCTCGAGCTCGGAGAAGAACTCGCGCGTCGATGCGAGCGCCGAATCGTATGCCGTGGGACTGAAGCGGTAGACGGGCTGTGCGGTGAGGGCGCGCGATTCACCCTCGCGCGCGATTTCCTCGGTGGACTTGCGCACCTCGAAGGGGAACGGGGCCAGCACGGTCCGCTCCGAGCGCTGGCCGACTTCCGGCAGCCGGGTCAGCACGCCGGCGGGCGGGGGGAAGAGGACGTAGGTGAGCAATGCCGTCGCAAGCAGCGGCGACCACCGGATGGCGTGGTACTTGAGGCGGTCCGCCACCGTGCCCGCGGCCGCTCCGCTGAGTGTGCGAGGCATCCACCGTTTCACCATCAGCCGTTCTGATCCTCCGCGTACGCCCGGATGATTTCCCGCACGAGCCGGTGCCGGACGACATCGGTCTCGTGCAGATAGCAGAACGAGATTCCCTCGATGCCCGGCAGCACCCGCTCCACCTGCACGAGGCCCGAATCCTCACGGCGCGGCAGGTCGATCTGCGTCTTGTCGCCGGTCACGACCGTCTTGCTGTTCACGCCGAGACGGGTGAGAAACATCTTCATCTGCGCGCCGGTGGCGTTCTGCGCTTCGTCGAGGATGATGAAGGCATCGGCCAGGGTGCGCCCACGCATGTAGGCCAGCGGCGCGATCTCGATGGTCCGCGTCTCCAGGGCGCGTTGCACTCGGTCGTGCGGCATCATGTCCTCGAGCGCGTCATACAGCGGCCGCAGATACGGGTCGACCTTGGCCTGAATATCGCCGGGAAGAAAGCCGAGCGATTCCCCCGCCTCGACCGCGGGCCGGGCGAGGATGATGCGCTTGACTCGCTTGCGCGCGAGCGCCTCGATCGCCTTGGCGACCGCGAGGTACGTCTTGCCGGTGCCCGCGGGGCCGATGCCGACGACGATGTCGTGGCCGCCGATCGCCTGCAGGTACTCTCGCTGGCCCTGGGTCTTGGGCACGATGGCGCGGCGGAGCCCAGGCAGAACGATCTTCCCGTCGGCCGGAGCCGCGACGACATCGGAGCTGGGACCTTCGGACGCCAGTCGGTAGACGTCTTCCGGAGTGACCGGCTCGCCCATCCTCGCGAGGTCGATCAGTCCCTGCACCACCGGCGTCGCGCGCTCGAGCTGCTCCGCCGCGCCCGTCACCGTGACCGCGTCACCCCGAAAGCTGACCCGCACGCCGAGTGTGCGCTGCAGCTCCAGCAGGTTCGCATCATTCACCCCCGCGAAGAGCAGCGGGTCCGCCCCCTCGGCGGAGAGGCGCTGATGGATGTCATCAGCCACGAATCGTCCTCGCGCCGGTCTTCTGTCTCACGCTCTCACCTCCAGATGCAGCGCCCGGAGATCCGAGGGATCCACCGGTGTCGGCGCGCCCTCGAAGAGCGCTCGCGCGGTCGTGGTCTTGGGAAAGGCGATCACGTCCCTGAGCGAGCCGGCGTCGGCGAGCAGCATGGCGATCCGGTCGAAGCCGAGGGCAAAACCGCCGTGGGGTGGTGCCCCGGCGGCCAGCCCGTCGAGAAGAAAGCCGAACCGCCGCCTGATGTCCGCTTCCGGGATGCCGAGCAACGAAAAGATCTGGCGCTGCGCCGCCGGGTCCGTGATCCGGATCGAGCCGCTGCCGAGTTCCACCCCATTGTACACGGCATCGTAGTGGAGGGCCCGACAGCTTCCCGGATCCGATTCGAGTCTGCCTCGGTCCTCTGCGTGGGGGGCGGTAAACGGATGGTGGGCGGGAACGTACTTGCCGCTCTCCGGATCCAGCTCGAAGAGTGGGAAGTCCACCACCCAGACAAATGCGTGGGACGTCGTCGGCCTGGCCTCAGGACGCCGGGTCAGTGCCGCGCGCACCGCGTGCACCGCGGGAGACGTCACGGTGTCAGGGCCGACGACCGCCAGGAGAAGGTCGCCCTCGCGACCGCCCAATTGCTCGAGCAGGGTCGGACCGACCGCCTTGACGCCCTGCCCTTCCCATCCGGAGGCCGAGCGGCGGGCCCAGACGAGCCCACCCGCTCTGGCTTCCTTGACCAGTGCCGTCAGGCCGTCGAGGTCCTTGCGACTGAAGCCGGCGCCACCGGGGACGACGATGCCGCGGAGCCGTCCACCGGCGGCCCGCGCCTCGCCGAGAAAGGGGGCGGCGTCGCTGCCGAGCAACGGAGTGAGATCGCGGATCTCGTACCCGAATCGCAGGTCGGGCTTGTCGATCCCATAGCGCTCCATCGCGTCCCGGTACGAGAGGCGGGGAAAGGGTCGGGTAATGCTCACATCCCCCTCCGCCCAGAGATCGACCAGGACGCGCTCGACCACATCCTGGATGTCTTCCGCCGAAATGAAGGACGCCTCCAGATCGATCTGGGTGAACTCCGGTTGGCGGTCGGCTCGCAGGTCTTCGTCGCGAAAGCACCGGGCGATCTGGAAGTAGCGGTCGTAGCCTGCCACCATCAGGAGCTGCTTGTAGATCTGCGGGCTCTGCGGGAGCGCGTAGAACTCGCCCACATGAATCCGGCTCGGGACGAGATAATCCCGCGCCCCCTCGGGCGTCGGCTTGGTCAGGATCGGCGTCTCGATCTCGAGGAACTCGAGCGCGGTGAGCGTGTGCCGGGCGCGCTGGAGAAGACGGTGGCGGAGCATGATGTTGCGCTGGAGCTCCGGTCGCCTGAGGTCGAGCACCCGATGCTTGAGGCGCAGCTCTTCCGCGGGGAGATCTTCCTTCTCCTTCCGCGCGACCGGGATGGCCGGCGTCTGGGCGGCCCCGACGACCTCGAGATCGGTGACGTGAATTTCCACCTCGCGGGAGACCAGTGAAGGATCCCGGGACGGCTCTGGACGAAGCTCGACTCGACCGCTGACCAGGACCACAGATTCGGTCCCTGCATCCGCCGCGCGCACCATCACCTCTGAAGGAGTCCAGGCCGGATTGCACGAGAGCTGGACCAGTCCGGCGCGATCACGGAGGTCGATGAACACGAGGCCGCCAAGATCGCGCCTTCGGTGAACCCATCCGCCCAGACGGACTTCCTTGCCGACATGCTCGCGGTTCAGCTCCCCGCAGCGATGTGAGCGAAAGGCGGTGGCACTCATGCGGCGGGCGACGAGAGAACGGTGCGGGCCATGTGTCGGAGGGCCTGGAAGATGGGGGCGGAGCGAGTCAGCGCGCTTCCGCGCGGAGTAGAACGTTGTGGAACTCATCAGGCGTGCGGGCCTCTGTCAGGTCGCGGCGGACCGCTTCCTCCCGGACCAGCCGGGCGATCCGGCTGAGCAGCTTCACGTGCAGCCCGGCGGATTCCTCCGGACCCACAATCATGAACACCAGCCGCACGGGCTCGCCGTCCATCCCATCATAGGCGATCCCGGTACCGGTCCGGCCGCCGACAACACCGAGCGCGGGCACGCCGCGACAGCGGGCGTGAGGGATAGCGACCCCGAACCCGACTCCCGTGTTGAGGACCGCCTCCCGTTCGAGTACGGCGGCCATCACCTCATCGAAGCCACCGCCCGAGTGTTTCACGAGGTGCCGTGAGAGCTCCGCGAGGACTCCGTGCTTGTCAGTGGCGGCGAGGGGAACCACGATCCGGTCCGGCGTGAGCAACTCGGTCAGGAGCATGGCTCGGCCAGCAGGGGCATGGGACAAACGTAACCGTCGGCTAGGGGGGTAGCAAATGCAAGAACTGAGCAGCAGTTAGGCCCAGGGATCCCGGCCATTATCTTTGTCCGGATGCCTGCGACCGCGTCCCGTTCGGCCTCCGTGCCGGCCACCATTCTCGATCTCCCGCCCGCCGCCGCCCGCGAGCGGCTCGAGGCCTGGTGCGCGGAGCGCAATCTGCCACGGTACCGAGCGGCCCAGCTCGAGCGCAGGCTCTGGCAGGCCCCGGTCGCCTGCTGGGGTGAGGCGACCGAGCTTCCCCGCGCGCTCCGGGACGAGCTGGACGAGTCGCTCCCCCTCCCCCGGCTTACGGCGGAGGTGGTCCAGCAGTCGGTGGACGGCACCCACAAGTATCTCTGGCGCCTGGACGATGGCGAAGCCATCGAGTCCGTGCTCATTCCATCAGGCACCCGGCGCACCCTCTGCATCTCCTCCCAGGCCGGGTGCGCGCTCCGATGTTCCTTCTGCGCCACCGGGCGGATGGGCTTTCGCCGCAACCTCACTCCATTCGAGATCGCCGGGCAGGTCCGCGAAGCACTCCTCGAGAATCCGGAGGCGTCGCCGACGAACGTCGTCTTCATGGGGATGGGCGAGCCATTGCTCAATTGGCCGTCGGTGGACACTGCGCTTTCCATCCTCAACGACCCGTTGGGTCTCGGGATCGGGGCGCGGCACATCACGGTGTCTACGGTCGGGATCCTCCCGGGGATGGAAGCCTTCGCCCGCCGGCCGGAACAGTTCCGGCTGGCCATCTCCCTCCATGCCACCACGCCGGCGCAGCGGCTATCCATCATGCCGGTCGAGAAGAAATACGATCTCGAGGCGGTCCTCCGTGCGGCGCAGGCGTTCCGGAGGCGGGTGACCCTCGAGTACGTCATGATCGGTGGGGTGAACGATGCCGACGCCGATGCGGACCGGCTCGCGAAGATCGCGCGCCGGCTGGGCGCGTTGGTGAACATCCTACCGCTGCACCCGGGCGGAGCGCCCGACCTCGATCCCACGCCTGCCGACCGGATTCGCGCGTTTGCCGCTCGTCTTCGGAATCAGGGAATCGAGGCGACCGTCCGGCAGAGCCGCGGCCTCGACATCGATGCGGCATGCGGGCAGCTCTTTGTGAAGACGCAAAAGACGGAGAAGACGGAAAGGATCCACGACTAACGCCGACCCAGCGTTGCAAGACCTCTCCGTCTTCTCCGTCCTTTCCGTCCTTTCCGTCCTCTCATCCCGTCGCCCCGAACCCCGCCGCAATACAGTTGATCGAGAGCAGGAGCGCCGAGAGCTGCTCCTCCTGGGTGCGGTCCCCGCCCGATTCGCGGAACCGGCGGAGCAGCTCCACCTGCTGCCGCGACACCTGGTTGAGCGTTCCCATGCGCCTCGCCAGCCTGCGGCGGAACCTCGGGAAGCGCTCGTTGAGCTCCCGCCCACCGCCGATCCGAAGCACCGCCTCGACCGTTCGGTGATACTCGTCCTCGATCATCCCGAAGATCTCATCGCGCACCCGGGCATCCGGCACGAGGTCGGCGTACTCCCGTGCCAGCCCGAGGTCCACATAGGAGAGCGTCTTCTCCACCTCGTCCACGATCAGACGAAAGAGTCGCGAGTCGCTGAGCATCCGCTGAATCAGGTTCGCGCCTCGGTCGCCGCGAACCTGGAGAAACGTCAGGATCCCGCTGCCGACTCCATACCAGCCGGGAACGAAGTGGCGGTTCTGGGACCAGGCGAACACCCACGGAATGGCCCGGAGATCGCCGAGCGAGCGCGCGCCGAAACGTCGCGCGGGACGGGAACCCATGTTGAGCAGTGAGATCTCTTCCAGCGGACTCGCGCTCTGGAAGTACGCGAGGAGGTCGGGGTGGTCGATGAGCTGGCGGTAGGCGGCCTGCGCCGCGCCGGAGAGCGCCTCCATCGCCTCGTCGAACTCCGCCATGGGCGCGAGAGCGACTTCTTCCTCCGACTTGAGGGTATGCTCGACCACGCTCGCCGCGAGCAGCTCGATCTGATACTGGGCCGTACCGCGGTTGGCGTATTTGAACGACACCACCTCGCCCTGCTCGGTGATCCGCATACGCCCGTGGATGGACCCCGCCGGCTGGGCCGCGATGGCCCGCCCCGTCGGCGCACCACCGCGGCTGACCGATCCGCCGCGGCCGTGGAAGAACGCGATCGGAACCCCCGTGTCCTGGCCCAGCCTGGTGAGCCTGATCTGCGCCTTGTAGAGCTCCCAGTTCGAGGTGAGAAACCCGCCGTCCTTGTTCGAGTCCGAATAGCCGATCATCACTTCTTGAACGGCCCCCTGCGCCCTGACGCTCCGGCGAACCAGCGGAACTCCCAGCAGCTCCTTCATGATGGCGGGGGCGCGCTGGAGGTCCTCGATCGTCTCGAAGAGTGGAACGATCGGGAGCGTGCAGCTCTCGATCCCGGCCGTATCGGCGAAGAGGCCGCCCTGCTTGGCGAGGAGGTAGGCGCCGAGCACGTCACTCACACTTCGCGTCATGCTGAGGACGAAGGCCCCGAATGCCTCGCGATCGATCTCGCCGCGGAGTCGCCGAACCAGGCGGAACATTCCCTGCGTCTCGGCCGAGTCGGGCGGCAACGCCGGCGGCTCCGCGTCGGGCACGAGCGGCCGCGCCAGCTCGCCTGCAATCCACTCGCGCCACGCATCCGACCGGGGATCGGGCGGCTCACCACCGCCTGTGCGGGCCGTCGCCCGCCAGAGGTCGGCCAGCGCCGCGTTGAGCCGCGTTGTATTCTCGCGGATATCCAGGCGCACCGTGCTGAAGCGAAAGGCCTCGACCTCCCGCCGGGCCGGCCGGACGATGGCCGCCGCGATCTCGGAGCGCGAGGAGTTCACCAGCTCGGATTCGATCAGCTTCAGATCGGCGACCAGTCCATCGGCGGAGGCGTAGCCTGCGGGATCGGGGCGTGTGTCGCCGCGCTCGGTGGCGACGATCATCGTTTCGAGCCGGCGGAGCATGCACGACAGGTACTGCCGGAAAACCTCGCCGGGGTTTCTCGTGGCGATCTCGTCGCCCTCACCGGTGGATGCGAGCTCCTTCTCGATGGCCTGTCTGAACCGGTCCGACAACGGCACCGCGCGCTCGGTAATGCTCAACGCCCGGATGAGGTCATCGAGTCGGCGCCGGTAGCGACGCAGTACGGTGAGCCGGTTCTCGAGCAGCGTGCTTCGAGTCACGTCGTTGGTGACGAAGGGATTCCCGTCGCGGTCGCCGCCGACCCAGGAGCCGAATTGGAAGAACGGAGGCACCACCCATCGCTCGCCCGGGTAATGCTGGGCGAGGACGCGCTCGAACTTCTCGATGAGGTCGGGGACCGCCTCGAAGAGCGTCTCGTTGAAGAAGTGCAGACCCCAGAACACCTCCTGGGGCACGGTCGGCTTGCTGAGACGCAGCTCGCCCGTCATCCAGAGGAGCTCGATCTCGTTGCGGAGACCATCCACCAACGCCTGGCGTTCGCGTGGAGTCCAGCGGGGTGACTCGAGATCCACCAGCCGGCGGTAGATGCGCCGGTGCTTCTCGAGGACGGTCACACGCTTGGCTTCGGTGGGATGCGCGGTGATGACGGGGCGGACGCGGAGGATTTCGAGCAGCGCGTGGATCTTGGACGCGGGGATGCGGGCAGCGGCGGCGCTCGAGATCACCTGGGCCAACGTGCCCCGAAGCTGATCGAGTCCCCGTTCCGCCTCGATTTGCCGGCGGCGCCGCATCGCGGCATTCTGCTCGGCGATCGAAAGGAGCTGGAACCAGATTCCCTGCACCTGGAGCGTCCGTGCCAGCAGCTCGGGGCTCAGCTCCGACGGGGCGCGCTCACCTCGCAGGACGGGCTCCACGTCGGGAGCCCGGCGGCGCACCAGGTCGAGCAGGAGCCCGGACAGGAGCTCCACGACCTCAGTGGCATAGTGCGCGGCGCTCGCCGCGACCGGATCGGGCGACTCCGGGAGATCCGCCGCGGAGAAGGGCTCGAGCGCCACGTACGTCACACCACGCGGTCTCTGAGGGGCGAGCCCTTGAAGAAGAGGCGGAGATTCTCGAGCGCGCGCATCCCCATCGCGACGCGTGTCTCCCGCGTCGCGCTCCCCAGATGAGGCAGCAGCACCACGTTTTCCATGGCGATGAGCGCGGGGGTGACCTGCGGCTCCTTCTCGTACACGTCGAGACCGGCGCCGGCGAGCTTCCGCGCCTTGAGCGCATCCACGAGCGCCATCTCGTCCACCACGTCGCCGCGCGCGGTATTGATGAGAAAGGCGTCGGCTCGCATGAGCGCCAGGCGCTCACGATTCATGAGGTGCCGCGTCTCCGGGGTGGCGGGACAGTGCAGCGAGACGAAGTCCGCCTCTCGAAGCACCTGCTCCAGCTTCGGGCGCGGCTCCGCGCCCAGCGACGCGGCGAGGTCCGGCGGCGGTGGATAGGGATCGTGGAAGATGACCTTCATCCCGAACCCGTGATGGGCGCGCTGGGCCACCGCCCGGGCGATCCGCCCCATGCCCACGAGACCGAGCGTCTTTCCCGATACATGCGTACCGAGCATATGGGTCGGACGCCAGCCGGACCATTCGCCGGCCCGGAGATGGCGCTCCCCCTCCCCCGCGCGCCGCGCCACCATCAACAGCAGCGTCATCGCCGTATCGGCGGTGGCGTCGGTCAGGACGTCGGGAGTATTCGAGACGGCGAGCCCGCGGGCCTTGGCGGCCTCGGTGTCGATGTGATTGAACCCCACCCCGAAATTCGCGAGCAGGCGCGCCCGTCTCGGCTCCACCGCGAGCACGTCGGCGGTGAGCTTGTCGGTCACCGTGCAGAGCAGCGCATCGGCATTCTTCAGCGCCTCGCGCAGCCCGTCCGGTCCCAGCGGCCGGTCCTCGGTATTGAGCCGCGCGTCGAAGTCGCGCGCCAGCTCCTGCTCCACCGGATCGGGCAGTCTCCGGGTCACCACTACGGTCGGTCTGGCGCTCACTGGCGAACCATGGTGCGCTTGGAGCGCTTGAGCGCCGATGCCACGGTCGAGCCCAGCTCCGCAGGACTCGGCGCCACCACCAATCCCGCGTCGCGCATGATCTCGGCTTTCTCGGCCGCAGTATCACCGAAGGCGGAGATGATCGCGCCGGCATGTCCCATGCGCCGACCCTTCGGCGCCGTGAGGCCGGCGACGTAGCCGATGACCGGCTTGGTCATGTTCTCCTTGACGAACAGCGAGGCCTCCGCCTCCTGCGGCCCTCCGATTTCGCCGATCATGACGACGGCTTCGGTCTCCGGATCCTCCTCGAAGAGCTTCAGCATGTCCACGAAGGAGCTCCCGTTGATCGGGTCTCCGCCAATGCCGACGCTGGTGCTCTGCCCGATGCCGAGCGCATTCATCTGGGAGGCGGCCTCGTAGCCGAGGGTGCCCGAGCGGGTCACCAGGCCGACGGACCCCTTCGAGTAGATGTGACCAGGCATGATGCCCAGCATCGCCTTGCCCGCGCTGATGACGCCGGCGCAATTGGGGCCGATCAGCGTCGTGCGTCGCTCCCTGGGATACCGGAAGAGGTAGCGCTTGACCATCATCATGTCCTGCGCCGGAATTCCGTCGGTGATGGTGACGACGAGACGGATACCGGCGTTCGCGGCCTCCATGATCGAGTCGGCACAGAACGCGGCAGGGACGAAGACGATGCTCGCCGTGGCCCCTGTCGCACGGACGGCTTCCTTCACCGTATTGAAGACCGGGCGGTCGAGGTGGCGGCTGCCGCCCTTTCCAGGCGTGACACCGCCGACCACGTTGGTGCCGTACTCGATCGACAACTTGGCGTGGAAGGTGGCCTTGTCACCGGTGAACCCCTGGAAGATGACGGGCGTCTTCTCGTCGATGAGGATGCTCATTGTCCGTTTCCGGTCGAGGCCTTGGCTTTGCCCGAGGAAGGGAGCGCGCCTACCACGCGCTCGGCGGCCTCAGCCAGCGTATCGGCGGTGATGATGGGGAGCCCGCTTTCCTTGAGGATCCGGCGACCCTCTTCGACATTGGTGCCGGCGAGCCTGACGACGAGCGGGATCTTGAGCTGCGTCTCACGGGTTGCCTGAACCACGCCCTGGGCCACCCAGTCGCACCGATTGATCCCGGCGAAGATGTTGACCAGCATCGCCTCGATGTTGGGATCCGAGAGGACGAGCCGGAAGGCCGCCGCGACCCGCTCGGGTGACGCGCCGCCGCCCACGTCGAGGAAATTGGCCGGCGTGCCGCCCGCGTGCTTGATCATGTCCATGGTGGCCATCGCGAGCCCGGCCCCGTTGATGATGCACCCGATATTCCCTTCCAGCGCGACATAGTTGAGACCGAACTCCGCCGCCTGGGCCTCCCGCGGATCCTCCTCCGCGTAGTCTCGCAGCTCGCTCACGTTGGGCCGGCGGAACATGGCGTTGTCGTCGAACGTCATCTTGCAGTCGAGCGCGAGCACCTGACCATCGGACGTCACGACCAGTGGATTGATTTCCACCATGGTGGCATCGAGGTCGCGAAACGCCCGATAGGATCCCATCAGCGTGGTCACAGCCCGGCTCACCTGCGCGGGGGTGAGCCCCAGGCCGAACGCCACCTCGCGAGCCTGGAACGCGGTCATGCCCACCGCCGGCTCCACCACCTCTCGGACGATCGTGTCCGGCGAATTGCGTGCGATTTCCTCGATCTCCATGCCGCCCTGGGCCGAGGCCACGACCATGATGCGCTCACTCTTCCGGTCGAGCACGAGGCCGAGATAGATCTCCCGCTCGATGGGGATGGCGGCCTCGACGTACAGCCGGTGCACCACGCGACCCTCGGGTCCCGTCTGGTGGGTGACCAGACGCTTTCCCAGGAGCGTCTTGGCCGCCTGCCGCACCTCGTCCTCGTTGGAACAGAGCTTGATGCCGCCCGCCTTGCCCCGGGCGCCGGAGTGGATCTGGGCCTTCACCGCCCACCGGGCGCCCCCGATCTCCGACGCACGATACACGGCCTGTTCCGGACTGTACGCGACGCCCCCACGGGGGATCGCGACTCCGAAGCCGGCGAGCAGCTCCTTCGCTTGGTACTCGTGGATGTCCATTGGGTAACGCTCCGTTGATGGCTGAAGGCTAAAGGCTGAAGGCTGGAAGCTTCCAGTCTTCGGGCTTAGCCTTTAGCCTTTGGCCTTCAGCCTCTAGCCTCCAGCTTCGCCGCCATCTGGACGACGTTCTGCGCCATCCGCGCCGACGCCGCATCGATCATGCGGCCATCGAGCTGAGCCGCGCCGCGGCCCTCGCGCGCGGCGTGGTCCAGCGCGACCAAGATCCGTTTGGCCTTTTCGACCTCGGCGGGCAACGGGGTGAAGATCTCGTTGGCCAGCTCGATCTGCGAGGGGTGGATCGCCCACTTTCCTTCTATACCCAGTGCGGCGCCCCGTCGCCCGGCCGCCCGGTATCCCTCGGGATCCTTGAAATCCCCGAACGGCCCGTCGATCGGCCGCAGCCCATACGCCCGGCAGGCGACCACCATCCGCGAGATTGCGGCATGCCATTGGTCGCCGGGGTAGTCGGGATTGAGTCCCCCGATACTCACGGTGCGCGCCCGGCAGCTCGCCGCATAGTCGGCCACGCCGAAGTGCATCGCCTCGAGCCGGCGGCTCGACTGCGCGATCGCCTCGACGTTGGCCATCCCCAGCGCGGTCTCGATGAGGACGTCGATCCCGATCCGGTGCGGGATCGCTTTCGCCTCCTCGATCTGGGTGAGCAGCGCGTCGACCAGATAGACATCCGAAGCTACGCCGACCTTGGGAATCAGAACGGTGTCGAGACGATGGCCGGCCTGCTCCACGACGTCCACCACGTCGCGGTACATGTAGTGGGTGTCGATACCATTGATGCGGACGCAGATGGTCTTGCCGCGACCACGCCAGTCATGCTCCAGCAGTCCCGCAATCGTGTTGCTGCGGGCGCGCTCCTTGTCGCCGGGAGCGACCGCGTCCTCGAGGTCGAGAAATACGTAGTCCGCACCGCTCTCCAGTGCCTTGGCGAACATCCCCGGCTGGGACCCGGGAACGGCCAGCTCACTCCGCTGCAGCCGAGCGCGCGCCGGCTCGTGGCGCGTATGACTCATCGGCCGGCGCCGGCGGTGGCCTTCTCCTTGGCGGGCGTCGCGGCCGATTGCGCATCGGGGGCGCGCGGCGGCAGGTCGCGCTTGGCCAGCGGAGCGGCGGTGCTCCGCCAATATTCCTGGGCCGCCGCCACACCGCTGCCCGGGGTCAATTTGATACCGACATCCCGCATGGCCATCTCCGCGCCCGCGATGCCACCGAGCAGCATGAGCTCGTTCAGATCGCCGAGGTGGCCGATCCGGAAGAGGCGGCCGGCCATCCGGGCGAGCCCCGCCCCGAGGGCGAGGTTGTAGCGACGGAAGGCGACGTCGATCACTTCGGCGGCATTGATGCCCGCCGGGACCATGATCGCCGTGACGGTGTCGGAGTTCCACTTGGGCGCGCGGGCGCACAGCTCGAGGCCCCAGGCTTTCACCGCCTGCCGGGTGCCTTCGGCCAGACGGTGGTGGCGGGCGAACACGTTCTCGAGCCCCTCCTCGAACAGCATCGCGATCGACTCGCGGAGCCCGTAGAGCATCGGGAGCGACGGGGTGTAGGGGAAGTATCCCGTTGCGTTGGCCTTCCGCATGTCGCCGAAGTCGAAGAAGACCCGTGGCAGCTTGGCCTGCTCATAGAGTGCGAGCGCCTTCTGGCTCGCGCAGACAATGCCAAGACCGGCCGGCAGCATGAGGCCCTTCTGGGAGCCCGTCACCGCGAGGTCGACGCCCCACTCGTCCATCCGGAAGTCGATGCTCGCGATCGAGCTGACCCCGTCCACCATGAGGAGGGCGGGATGCTTGGTATTATTGATCGCCTTGCGGATCCCCGCGACGTCGCTGGTGACGCCAGTCGCAGTCTCGTTGTGGGTGAAGAGCACCGCCTTGATCTGATGCTGCTTGTCGGCGGCGAGCGCCTCCTGATACCGTTCGACCGGCGCGCCTTCGCCCCACTCGGTGTCGAGCACGTCGACCTGGAGCCCGAGCCGTTGGGCCATGTCGATCCACAGATGGCTGAACATGCCGAACCGCGCAGCGAGGACGCGATCGCCCGGGGACAGCGTATTGGCGAGCGAGGCCTCCCAGGCTCCGGTGCCGCTGGCCGGAAAGATGAAGGCCTGGCCGGAGGAGGTCTTGAAGACCTTCTTGAGCTCTTCGAGACACGTGGCGGCAAGCGCCGGAAATGTGGAGGAGCGGTGGTCCTCCATCGCCACGTGCATGGCGCGCAGGACCCGGTCGGGCACATTGGTAGGGCCCGGGACGAAGAGGAAGTTGCGGCCGGCCATCGCGGAGCCTCTCTGTGAAAGATGAATCACCGGCGAGGCGGTACGCCGTCGCCGTTGCGGGCGGAGGTATTCGCCTCCGAATATTTATGCGTCATCCCTGATATATCACTTTGTGCTTTTTTTCACAAGGTTCCACTCGTGCCCCTGCCCGGCTCCGATTCCGCCACCGCTTCCCCGACCCACCACCTGCTGCGCGATCTCTATCGTGTTGCCACCGAGGCGGTTGATCCCGGACCAGCGCTCGCCGGGCGGCTGAGATCCCTGGCCTTGCCAACAGGCACCGAGCCTTGGATCATCGCCCTCGGCAAGGCCGCGACGCCGATGGCGGAGGCCGCGGTCGCTGTGCTGCGCGAGCGAGGCGCCTCACCGGCCGGCGGCCTCATCGTCGCGCCTCGCGCCGGGGCCGTCCCCGACCCGCGTCTCACCGCGGTCGCGGGTGATCATCCCGAGCCCGGGCCTGGCTCCTTTGCGGCCGCCGAGGCGCTGGGATCACTGGTCGCCCGGACCGTATCGGGCAGCGAAGTGTGGGTGCTGCTCTCCGGCGGCACGACCAGCCTCCTCGGGGCCCCGGAACCGGGGATCACCCCCGACGAACTCACCGCGCTCTACGCCCTCCTGCTCGGTTCCGGCCTCGACATCACGGCGATGAACCGAATCCGGAAGCGGTTCTCCCGCTGGGGCGGCGGCAAGCTCGCTCGGGCCCTCCAGGGTTCCAGCGTCCGGGTCTACGTCGTCTCCGATGTCATCGGCGACGATCTCGCCTCGATCGGATCCGGGCCCTGCGTCCCGGATCCTGCGACAGCCACGGAGGTGCGACAACTCTTGGAGACCGCCGGGCTCTGGACTCGCATTCCCGCCGCCGCGCGAGCCCTCGTCGCCGCCACCGAAGCCGGGAAAACACCGGAAACGCCAAAGCCCGGTGATCGAGCCTTCGCGCGGGTGTCCCACGAATTGATCGCCAGCAACAGGCTGGCCCTGGAGGCCGCTGCTCGTCACGCGGCGGCGGTGGGCCTCGCCCCGGAGGTGGCCGTGGAACCGCTGGCCGGGGAGGCGGCGGCGGCCGGGACGCGTCTGGCCGCCTTTCTCCTACAACATTGCGGTCCCCCGGACATCCCGCAACCAGAGTCGGGAGGGACGCCGCGACGGTGCTTCATCTGGGGAGGGGAGACCACCGTGACCCTCGGCTCGGCGGCACCGGGTATGGGCGGTCGGTGCCAGGAGCTGGCGCTTGCCGCTGCCCGCACCCTCGACGGTGCGCCGGCCGGCGTGGCCCTGCTCGCGGCCGGCACCGATGGGCGGGATGGACCCACCGATGCGGCCGGCGCCATCGTGGACCCTCGGACCTGGTCCGCGGCCATCGCCGGGGGCCGCGATCCCGAGCGGGATCTGCTCGGCCACGACGCGTACCGCTCGCTGGATGCGGCGCGCGCCCTGCTCCGCCCCGGCCTCACCGGTACCAACGTGATGGACATCGTCGTCGGCCTCTGCTGAGCCTGCTCGACGACGGGTCTCCGGCTCACCCCCGATCGACGCTCACGGATGGAGCGAGAGCCTGGGCCGGTAGTCCTCTCCGAGAATCACCGTCGCGTCGACCCGGCGCAGCGTGTCCGGCTCGATGCGCATGCGTCCCGCGCCGAGCGCTTCGACGATGTCCTTGCCCCGTCCAGGATCGCCGCGGCGGACGAGCACCCGAGTCGAATCCGACGCGCTGTCCGCGTTGCCGAAAAACACCACGTCCACGCCCCGCTCCCGCAGTACACGGGTAGCCACGCGGGCGAGCCCCTGGCGTCGCGTCCCGTTCAGCACTTCGACGGTGACCCGCCGAGCCGGAGAGGGGACGGCGTACGCATGACCCTGGACATGCTCGCGGGGCGACGGCGAGAACCGCCACACCGCGAGGATCGCCAGGAGCACCACGGCCCCGCTCAGCGCGATGCGGAGTGCGAGGCGACGAGGCTGTTCCAGAATCGGACCGTAGGTTCGGGCAGCGTCCATCCCGATTGCACCAGTCGAGTGACTCGTTCGCGGGCGACCTCCCGGAGCACGCCACCCGGGTCGGACGGAAACCGGACCGCCAGCTCCGCGCGTCGTTCCCGGTCGCGGCTGCGGCCCGGCTCGAGGTAGTCGCCACAGTAGAGACTTCTGCCCACCATATCCCACTCCGCCAGCCCGAGGGAATGGTATCGCACGGCATCGAGGACGCCGCGATCGATCTCCCCCTCGGCCTTGGCCCGCGCCGCGCTCGCCGGACCGTGCCGGAGACTCGGCGGCCCGAGCGAGGTGGACGCCCACTTCTCCAGCTCCTCGGCAGGCGCATCACGGAGCGCGTCGTGGAGCCACACGGCACGAAGCCAGCGGTTGCGCTCGTTGGCGGGGATGCCCATGTGCTCGGCCCACGATGACACCAGCTCGGCCACGCGCTCGATGTGCGCCAGCCGCTCGATGGAGACGATCGCCCAGGCCGGGAGCGTCGGACGTAGTCCCGGCGCCGACGGCGTGCCGCTCATCGATCGAGTCCATCGCCCAGGACGATGTTGTCGATCAGCCGTGTGC
The DNA here is from genome assembly GCA_036559745.1 of Gemmatimonadales bacterium. GTDB lineage: Bacteria > Gemmatimonadota > Gemmatimonadetes > Gemmatimonadales > GWC2-71-9 > CAVVWJ01. The sequence continues at coordinate 40,934 of DATBSO010000050.1, forward strand.
GACCGAGGCAGGCTGCGAGCGCCACGACGCTGTCGGCGTCCGCGGTGGCGACCGGCGCGAGGGCGCGGGGCTCCGCGATGGCGACGTATTCGACCTTCACGCCCGGAAACCTCGCCAGATGCGCGCGGATCGCCGCCTCGAGCGCGGCGGCCCTCGTCTCGCCGGCTCGCCACGCCTCGTGCGCCACACGCAACGCTCCACTCAGCGCGACGGCCTCACGGCGCTCGCCGGCGTCGAGGTATGCGTTCCGGCTGCTGAGCGCGAGGCCGTCGGGCTCGCGCACCGTCGGCACGATCACGATCTCGAGCGGCCAGTCGAGGTCCCGCACCATCTGCTGGATGAGCACGGCCTGCTGCACGTCCTTGCGCCCGAAGCACGCGACGTCCGGCTCCACGAGATGGAGGAGCTTGGCCACCACCGTCAATACGCCGGCGAAATGTCCCGGTCTGGCCGCGCCTTCCCATCGATCGGCGGTGGCGCCAGGCACCACCCGGATTTCCGCACCGGATGGATACATCGTCTCGGTCGACGGAACGAAGAGCGCTGTTACGTCCCTGCCCTTGGCCAGCGCGCGATCGCGCGCGAGGTCTCGCGGGTAGCGGGAGAAATCCTCGTTGGGGCCGAACTGGAGGGGATTGACGAAGACGCTCATGATCACGACGTCGGTCCGACGGCGCGCCTCGTCCACGAGACGCAGATGCCCCTCGTGAAGAAAGCCCATGGTCGGCACGAAGCCGATGCGCCGCCCCGCCGACCGCTGGCCCCGGATCCAGCGGCGCAGATCGGGAATCGTCTCGAGCTCGACCATCGACGAACTAGAAGCTGTGCTCGGAGCCTGGATAGCGACCGTCCCGCACCTCGGTGGCGTAGGCCCGCACGGCCGACCGCACGGCCTCGCCGAGCTCGGCGAAGCGCTTCAGGAACTTGGGATTGAACGTCTCGTTGAGACCGAGCATGTCGTGGAGCACGAGAACCTGGCCATCGCAGCCCGCACCGGCACCGATACCGATGGTGGGAATGGTCAGCGCCCGGGAGATACGGGTGGCGAGATCCGCGGGGAGGAGTTCGAGCACGACCGCGCAGGCCCCTGCCTCCTCCAGCGCCTTGGCGTCGGCGAGAAGTCGATCGGCGGTCGGGGCGTCGCGTCCCTGAACCCGGTAGCCCCCGAGTGCGTGAACCGACTGGGGCGTGAGACCGAGATGTCCCATCACGGGAATTCCGCGGTCTACCAGCGCGCGCACCGTGTCGGCCATGGGGCGTCCTCCCTCGAGCTTCACCCCATGGGCGCCGGTTTCCTGAAGGATTCGGCCCGCGTTCCTGATGGCGTCGGATATCGAGACTTGATAGGTGAGGAACGGAAGATCGACGAACACCAGTGCCCGGGTTGTGCCTCGGCGGACCGACGCCGCGTGGTAGATCATCTGATCCAGCGTGGCGCTCAGCGTCGTGTCGTGGCCGGCGAGCACCTGGTTGACCGAGTCGCCCACGAGCAGCACGTCCACGTCGGACGCGTCGAGCAGCCTGGCGAACGCCGCGTCATAGCACGTGAGCACCACCACGCGGCGACCGGCGGCCTTCATGGCCGTGAGATCGGGCACGGTCAGGGGACGGCTCTCAGCGGTCATCGGGAGTCATGGGTTTGAAGTTCCGCCAGCTCTCGGAGCCAGAAGTCGCGGTTGGGCAACTCGGGATGGGGAATGATAAGGTCGGGCTCGGCGACGCGCTGCTCACCGTACCGCACGATGTCGAGGTCGAGGGGCCGGGGTGCCCAGTGCGACGTCCGCACCCGACCGGCTCGATGCTCGATGTCGTGGAGCGCGTCCAGCAGCGCCCGCGGCGAGAGCTCGGTATCGATGGCGACCATCTGATTGAGGTACGGGGGCTGCGCCATCCCACCGAGGGGCGCGGTCTCCTCGATCGCGGATGCGGCCACGAGCTCGGTATCCGGGAGGCGGGCCAGGGCCGCGCGAGCCGCGCGCAGGTGTGCATGGCGATCGCCCAGATTGCTGCCGAGCGCCACGTACGCGCGCTGGCGCGAACCGGTCACGCTCAGGTCTCGACCGCGAAGTGGCGGGCAATCCGTTGAAGGTCGGACGCGACGTCGCCGAGCTCGCGGATGGCGCGCTCCAGGTCGGACTGACCCGAGGCCGCTTCCGCCGCGCGGCGAGCCAGCGCGTCGGTGTCGCTGCGGGTCCGGGTCGAGCCGGCAGCAACCCGCTCGATTTGGCCCGTCAGTCCGCTCACGGCGTCCAGCTGCTCCGCGGCCGTGGCGGCGATGGCTTCGGCGTGTCGGCCCGCCTCGCTGGTGGTCCCCACGATCGCCTCGAGTGCCTGCGCGGCGTCGGCGCTCAACTCTTCCACACCGGCAACGGCGTCCCTCCCCCGGTCCATCGTCACCGAGACCCGCGTCACCTGCGTTCCGATCTCCTCGAGCAGCGTTCGCGCCTCGCCCGCGGCGTGGAGGCTCTGCGCCGCCAGATCGCGCACTTCGTCCGCCACCACGGCGAAGCCGCGTCCCTCGGCTCCCGCACGTGCCGCCTCGATCGCGGCGTTGAGCGCGATGAGATTCGTGAGATCGGCGATCTCGCGGATCGTCCCGATGAAGCCCGTGATGCGCGCGGTGAGCGCGCCAAGGGCCGCGACCTGATCGGCGCTGGTGGAAACGAATCCCTTGAGACCCACGAGCCGGTCGATCGCCTGGCCGATCACCACCCGGTTCCGTCCCGCGACGGCGGCCGCGGTGCCGCTGGCCTGGGCGGCCTGAGCCCCCTGCGAGGCCATCGCCCGCGTAGCTGACGAGAGGAGGTCGGTGGCGCGGAGGCCTCCGGTCACGAAACTCTCGAGCTCGCTGGCCCCCTGGCGCATTCCCTGGGACGCGTCCGCGAGGGCGAGGGCGGACGCACGCAGCGACTCGGTGACGCGGGCGAGCGCGGTCACCTGCAGGCCGATCTGGTCCACGGTGCTGAGCAGCGGGCGCCGCAGCTCCGCGATGTGGATCGCCGTGGCGATCTGATTGGCGAGCGTGCTGAGCGCCATCAGATCCTTGTTCGTGTAGGCGTGGCGTTTGGGGTGGTCGACCTCCACCGTGCCGAGCAGCTCGTCGCCGAACCGGATGGGGTGGATCACGAGGCTGCCGATGCCCGGCATCGGCGGAATGACGCGCGGCTCCCGGCGGACGTCCTTGACCACGACCACCGCGCCTCGCTCGAGCGCCTCCGTCCTGAATGGCCCGGCGCCGGCAGGCGGATCGTCGCTCATCGGACGCGCGAGGGTACCGCGGTAGGCCAGGGTCGGCCCCGACGGTCCCACGCGATAGACCCGGAAGTCCGCCCAGTCGAGAAGCCGGTAGGCGAGCCGTTCGATCTGCCCGAACGATCCCTGAAGCGTCGCATTGCTGGCGATCGACGCCTCCATGAGGTGCACCTTGTTCAGATCCTCCGCGCCGATGGCCTCCTCGAGAATTCTCCGGGTGAGCACGCCGAGGACGCCGAGCGCGAGGCTGACGGCGATCCAGCCGACGGGCGCGAGCGTGCGTACCGCCGCCACGATGACGACCGTGGCGATCAGGGTCAGCAGATAGGAGATGATCTCCCAGCGGAGAATCAGGATCTTCTCGACGTACTCGAGCTTGTCGCGAACCAGCAGCGTGAAGTAGAAGAGCGCCCGCCCGATGAAGAAATAGAGGCAGATGAGGATGGCGGCCGCGGGCAACGCATCGAGCGAGAGCCCCGGATTCCCGCTCATCGCGAGCACTGCCGCATAGGGTCCGAACGCGGCGACGAAGGCCAGCACTTCCCGGCCCGCGTTCACCAGGCCGGCGCGCGGCAGCTTCCGGAGCCAGAGGACGTCGGACACGAACGTTCCGGCCCAGAGCGCCGCGACGACCGCCGCCGGTCCGATGCAGACCGCGCCGACGAGGGCCGGAATGGTGGACTGCGTGAGGTAGGAGTACTTGCTCAGGCGGACAGGGGCCGCGCGGAGGGCGATCACCGCCGTGGCCAGAATCACCGTGGTCACGGGCTGGAGGAGCCACCGGAGGTCGAGGGTCATTGCCGCGACAGCCGTCACCAGTCCGCCGATCCACAGCAGCTTGGCGTACCGCTCGATCAGCTTCGGCAGGTCCATGGTCATCGCAGGGCGGCCTCACGATCGAGTGCCTCGCGGAGCGACTGAAGAAAGGCGCGAACGCCCGTCACCCCGTCGCGTCCCAGCACGTCCACCAGCGCGCTCCCCACCACCACGCCATCCGCCAGTTTCCCGACGTCCGCCGCTTGCGCCGGAGTGCTGATCCCGAACCCGACCGCGATCGGCAGCGACGTCGCATGGCGAAGCCGGGCGATCGAGTCTCCCAGGCCCCGGGCGAGCGAGGATGTCGCTCCAGTGACACCCAGGCGGGCCACAAGATAGACGAACCCCTGGGCCCCGGTCACGGCTGCGACCAGTCGGTCGGATCGCGTCGTCGGTGCCACCAGCCGGATGAGATCCAACGGGCTCGCCTGCACCGCGCGCTCGACTGTGGGATCGCTCCCGGCGGGGAGGTCGGTCAGCAGGAGGCCGGCCACTCCTATCGCGTCCGCTTCGCGGAGGAACCGGTCGACGCCGTACCGCAGAATCGGATTGAGGTAACTGAAGATCACCACCGGCCGAGTGAGCCGGGCTCGGCTCACGAGCTCGAGCGTGCCCGCGAGCGTCATCCCCCGCTGAAGCGCCTCGAACGTGGAACGCTGGATGGTGGGTCCGTCGGCGAGCGGATCGCTGAACGGAACACCCACTTCGATGATGTCGGCCAGCTCGTCGGCGGCACGGAGTGCGTCGAGACTGACCTGGGGCGAGGGATAGCCGGCGGTCAGATAGGGAATCAAGGCGGTGCGCCGGTCCGTCCCGAGCGTCGCCCAGGCGGCCGAAAGCCGAGACTCAGACAAAGTAGTCGCCGACGGTGATGCCGTATCGTTCGGGGTTGGTGACCTTGACGATCGAACGGCGGAAGGCGCCCGATTCGTCTCTCTCGGTGAGGCTGACCAGGGTTCCCGGCGGCGGGACAGCGCCGCCGTTGACGTCGACGACGAGACGGACGAGCGGACGGTTGAGCTGTTGTCCCTCGGGATCGGGGCCGGCGACGACCCCGATCTCGAACGTATCGAGAATGACGCAGGTGCCCACCGGATAGACGCCGATCAGGTTCACGAGGCCCTTCACCAGCAGCGTGTCGTACCCTCGCCGCGGATTCTCCAGCATCTCGCGCAGCACCTGGTCAGGCTCGATCGGCACCGTCTGGTAGGTTCGCCGGGTCGTGGCCGCATCGAACCCGTCGGCCACCGCGACGATGCGGGAGAAGATGTGCAGCTTCCGCGGGCGAATAGCCCTGGGGTACCCCGTCAAATCGGTCTTCATGTGGTGTTCGTGGGCCACCAGAATCGTCCGGAACGGCATCTCGTCGTGCGTCTTGAGATGGAAGAGCGTGAGCGTCCCGAGCCAGGGATGCCCCTGCATCACCCGCCATTCCTGCTCGTCGAGACCGGTCGTTTTGTGCAGGATCGTGAGGGGAACCCTCGCCTTGCCGACGTCGTGCAGGAGCGCGGTCATGCCGAGGTCGTACAGCTGGAGCCGGGACAGTCCGAGCTTCTTCCCGAGCGCGACGGAAAAGATGCACACGTTGACCGAGTGGGTGAACGTGTACTCGTCGTAGTCGCGGATCGTGGTGAGTCCGACGAGCGATGTCTCGTTGTTGAGCACCTGGTCCACGATGAGCTGCACGGCGCGCTTCACGCGCTTGACGCTGCTCGTGCGGCCGAGGCGGACGCCGGTCATGACGTCCTTGGTCACGGCGACGCCCTGGGAGTACACCCGCTTGGCTGCCTGACGCTGCTCCTCCGACTCGACGTCGCGGTCCTGGTGCGTCGCCCGTTCGACGAGCAATCCCTCTACGTTGCCGGCTGCGAGGCGTTGATCGAGCTCGTCGAACCGGCTTTCGGGATCCACCCGTTCGGACAGGCTGAGCAGGACGCTCAGGAAGATCTGCCACTCCCGACGGTTGGCGGATGGCAGGACGCGAAGCGCGCCGATCTCGAAGGCACGCAGCATCGTGAGGATGTGACTGAATGACGCGTAGTTGTCGAGCTCGAGCCGGAGCCGCGTCGCATTCACGAAGATGAAGTCACCGGCCAGCCGCAGCTCGAGCTCGGACTCGACGGCGAGCAGTGACTGCGCAGACGCCTCGAGATCGTAGAGCGCCTTTTGGACGGTGGCGTTCTCGACGGGATAGAGCTTGAGGCTCCGGAGAGCGGCGTACAGCGCGAGGAGCAGGCCGCGGCCGCCCTGGCGGAGCTGGCCATCGGCGGCCCGGGAGGAAACTTCCCCGGCGTGACTCACGATGCGCTCTCGCGGAGGGACCGGCTCACCGCGTTGCGGACGACCAGATCCTTGTCCTCCGCGGCGCGCTGGAGGACATCCCGCGCCTCGGGCGTCCGGATCTTCCCGATCGCGATCGCGGCACACGCGCGCGTCTCGGACGCTTCCTTCATGCGGAGCAATCCCTTGGGGAGCAGGATGGCGCTCATCGCCTTGAGCCCGCCCGCGCCCGCAATGGCTCCGTACGCCTCGAAGAAGGCCATCTTCTCGGTGAGGTCCATCTCCTTGACCGCCTTCCCGAGCACCACGGCCTCCACCCGTCGTTGCGCCCCCTTATACCCTCGCGCCGACACCACGCGGACGGCCGCGAGCCGCACACTGCGATCGGCGTCTTCGAGCGCCTTGTCCACGAGCGCCAGCGCCGCGGGCGTCCCGAGCAACGCGAGGGCCTGCACCGACGCCAGCCGGATGGCCGGGTCCCGGTGATTGGCGGTGTCGCCGAGGCCCGGCACGGTCTGATGCAGGTTCAGACGGCCACACACCGCCACCACGGCGAGCAGCGCCGGCGATTCGGGGTCGCGGAGGATCCGCAGGACCTCGGCGGTATGGGCCTCGGCCAGCCGGTCGGCGACACCTTCGAGCAGCGTGCGGAGCGGCGCCGACGACAGGTTCGGAAGCCAGGCCAGCACCGGCTCGAGCGCCGAGGCTCGGAGCTCGTTCAGTACCTCGGCCACCGACGCCTCGGTCGCCATGCCCGCGGCCTCGTCGAGCGATTGGATGAGCTGGCTGACGATGGCGGGCTCGCTGAGACGGTCGACGAACCCCTCGAGGCGCGTCGCGTGCGCGGGCAGCACCTCGGTGCCCCGCTTGGCCAGCACGCGGCACTCCCGGATGATCGTCGCGGCAGCACGGAAATCCCGGGCATTCAGAAGATTGGGAAAGACCTGCTCCAGAATGCCGAGGATCTCCTCGCGGATCTCCTGCGGCTCCTCGAGCTCGAACAGGTCGAATACGGCGCTCAATGCGGCGCCGCGCACGTCGCGCCGGTATTCCTCTTCCAGCTCGGTGGCGATGGTGTTGATCTCGCGCTCGTCGAGGAAGTAGAGCGTCGAATCGAAGTCCTCGACGTCCACCACGCCCTTGGGGCGCGGCGGCGCTTCCTCGGCGGCCTGGGCGCGCCGCTGGTCGGCTTCCGTCGCCGCCTCCGGGCCACCCGTGTTGTAGCTCCCCGTCGCCTCGGGGAGTGAGCCGGACCCCTCGCCGAAAAATTCTATGAACTTGTACTGGATGAACTGGTACTCCTGCTCCCACAGGAGGGTGAGCAGGTCATCGCCGGCGTCGGCGGCCAGGAACCGGGCCTGATTGATCAGCTCCAGGAACCGCGTCAACTCGTCGCTTTCGGCGCCACGGTGGATCGAGAGCGACCGCATCCCATCCTTGAACAGCCCCCAGGCGATGCTCTCGCTCTTGCTGGGCTGGTGATAGACGACCTGCTCCTCCCAGATGAAGTCGGTTTCGCCCACCGTGAGCTGCAGGTCGTCGGTGAACTCCCAGACCGGCGCGAAGGCGGCCCGCAGGTTATCGGTAGCCCGCTGGTGAATCGGATTGTTCGGCAGGTACATGTGATAGGCGCGCAGCGCCTTCACCAGGCTGTTCATCAGCTCGGTGATGTGCGCCGCGGGGAGCGCTTCGGCGGCCTGGACCTGCCGGGTCACACTGCCTTCCCCAGGAGCGCGGCGACGTGAGCCACATCCTTGTCGCCACGACCGCTCAGACACAGCAGCACGAGCGCGTCCGATGGCCACCGGCGGCCGGTCCGACGAACCCATGCGAAGGCGTGCGCGGTTTCCAGCGCGGGGATGATCCCTTCCAAACCGCAGACCTCCTGGAACGCGTCGAGCGCCTCGGCGTCGGTGGCCGACTCATAGACGACGCGACCACTGTCGTGCAGAAAGCTGTGCTCCGGTCCGACACCTGGGTAGTCGAGGCCGGCGGAGATCGAGTGGGCCGGTGCCACCTGGCCGTCAGCGTCCTGCAGGAGGTAGCTCAGGCTTCCGTGCAGCACACCGGGCGAGCCGGCGCCAAGCGTGGCGCTGTGATGGCCCGACGCAATGCCCTCCCCTGCGGCCTCAACCCCCACCAGCCTGACATCCGGGTCGTCGAGAAAGCCGGAGAAGATACCCATGGCATTCGACCCGCCTCCGACACAGGCGACCACGGTATGAGGAAGCCGACCGTATCGCGACAGGACCTGCGCGCGGGCCTCGCGTCCGATCACCGACTGAAAGTCACGCACCATGCGTGGGTAGGGATCGGGTCCCACCACTGAGCCGATGATGTAGTGCGTGGTGGGGACATTCGTGACCCAGTCGCGCAGTGCTTCGTTGGTCGCGTCCTTGAGCGTTCGCGTGCCGGACTCGACCGGCACCACCCTGGCACCCAGCAGCTCCATGCGATAGACGTTCAGCCGCTGCCGGGCGACGTCCTCCGCACCCATGTAAACCACGCAATCGAGCCCGAATCGCGCGCACACCGTCGCGGTCGCGACGCCGTGCTGGCCCGCCCCGGTCTCGGCGATGATCCGCCGCTTCCCCATCCGCAGGGCCAGGAGCGCCTGCCCGATCGTGTTGTTGATCTTGTGGGCGCCGGTGTGGTTCAAATCTTCCCGCTTCAACACCAGTGTCGCGCCCATCTCCCGACCGAGGCGGGGCGCCTCGGAGATCGGCGACGGACGGCCGACGAATTCCGCGAGCAGACCTTCGTACTCCGCCCAGAACGCCGGGTCCGCGCGCACGGCGTCATACAGCGCGGTCAGATCGTCCAACGCCGCGACGAGCGTCTCGGGAACGTAGCGGCCACCGTAGGGGCCGAACCGTCCTCCGACCGCTCGCTCAGGAGATAGCGCTATGGGCAAACACCGCCTCCATGAATCGCGCGATTTTTTCTGGATCCTTCTCCCCGGGCAGGCCTTCAACCCCGGAACTTACATCCACCACCTCGGGTCGAACGAGTGCCGCGGCCCCGACCACCGAGACAGGGGTCAGACCGCCGGCGAGGACCATCATGTGGCCGGCGAGTCGAGTTCGCGCCTCGCGCGCCAGCGACAGGTCGAGCGGGACACCGGCGCCGCCTCTGGCGTGCGCGACCATCGGCTCGACATGCACGGCGTCGGAATCGTGGATGGCTTCCTCGAGGAGATCCATGTGTTCCCGGCCGGCGATTCGGACGACGCGCCACACCCGGAGCCCATGGGCTCGAAGCGTCGTTGCGACATCGCGTCCGTAGGTACCGTGGAGTTGCGCGCCGGCCAGTCCCGCACGGTCGCTGATCCGGAGAATCTCTTCGACGGTCTGATCACCGTAAACGCCGAAGGTGGGAGTCGATCCCCCGGCGGTAGCGATCCGGGCCGCCTGGTCGACCGTGACGTGCCTCGGTCCACCAGCAAAAACGACGCCCAGGTACGAAGCGCCCGTTGCCGCGGCTCGGGCGGCGTCCTCGGGCCTGGTGAGCCCGCAGATCTTGACCTTAACGGGCACGGCGCGGGACCCGGATCAGGTCGCTCAGGAGCCTGCCGGGGTCGGTCGCCGCGGACAGGGCCGTCCCGATCAGGACGGCATCGGCGCCGACGTCCGCCGCCGCCGCCACATCCCCGACGGAGGCCATGCCGCTTTCCGCCACCGCCGTGACTTCCGCCGGCAGGGTTCGAACGAGCTTCCACGCGCCGACGGTGTCGATCGTGAACGTATCGAGGTCCCGGCTGTTCACTCCCACGATGTCGGCTCCGGCTCCGAGCGCGATGTCCAGCTCGGCGGCGGTGTGAATCTCGACCAGAGACTCGAGACCCACATCGACCACGAACCGCAGCAGGTCACGGAGGCGCGACGGCTCGAGGGCGCGAACGATGAGCAGCACCGCCGAGCCGCCCGCGGCTCGTGCCTCGAGCACCTGGAGCTCGTCGAGGATGAAGTCCTTTCTCAGCACCGGCACATCGACCCGTTCGGCCACCGCGTGCAGGTCGCCGAGCGAGCCACCGAAGAAGGGACCGTCGGTGAGCACGGAGATGGCGGCCGCGCCGGCATCCGCATAGGCGGCGGCGTGCCTAGCCGGATCGAGGTCTTCCCGGATCGTGCCCGCGCTGGGGGAGCGCCGCTTCACCTCGGCGATCACGGCAACGGTCGACCCCCGCAGCGCCTGACGCAACGACAACGGAGGCGGGGCCGCCGCCGCCGCCCGCTCCAGCGCACCCCGCCGCGACCGAAGGGATGGGAGCTGCTCGCGGGTCGAGGCGAGGATCTGGTTCAGGGAAACAGGCATCTTGTCCTTCGGCCGGTATTCGGGTACTGTTATTCGGCCTCTATTCGGTCGCCGTCCCGCGCACTGTGGAGATCGTCCCATGCCCCTGACCAAGCGCCAGAGTGAGATTCTTGGATATTTGCACGGACACATCCAGCAGCAGGGATACGCCCCGAGCTTCGAGGAGATCGCCGAGAAGTTCGGGTTTCAGTCCCTCGCCACCGTGCACGAACATCTCACCAATCTCGAGCGCAAGGGCTACATCAAGCGCGCGTATAACGAGAGCCGATCCATCGAGGTCCTGCCGCCGCGCGGCACGTCGGCCGCGAGCGAAATCCCGCTGCTGGGAAAGGTCGCGGCAGGTACTCCGATCGAGTCGCTCATGCACCAGGAGACGATCGCCGTCCCAGACCAGATGCTCCCCCGCCGCGGTCCCAACTACGCACTTCGGGTTCAGGGCACATCGATGGTCGAGGAGCACATCCTCGACGGAGACGTAGTCGTGGTCCACGGGAAGCAAACGGCTGAGAATGGCGAAATGGTGATCGCCCTGGTCAACGGCTCCGAAGCAACGGTCAAGAAATTTTACCGCGAACCGGGTGGCTGGATCCGGCTTCAGCCGGCGAACGCCACGATGCAGCCAATGCGATTTCAGGAGCGCGACGTGCTCATTCAGGGCGTCGTCGTCGGCGTCATCCGGAAGTACTAGATCACGCCCGCCGCAGGCGAGCCAGCGCCTCGGCGCCCGCACCTCCCTCGAGGGCATCCTGCGCCCGTTGCAGAGCCTGCTCGAGGGTCCATCCCCGCCCCGAGACGTAGAGCGCCGCTCCGGCATTGAGCAGCACTGCACACCGCTCCACCGCTTTCCCCCGCCCCGCCAGCACCGCTTCGATACGCGCCGCGTTCTCTGCCGGCTCTCCTCCCGCCAGTTCGGCCAGATCATGGCACTCGAGTCCGAGACTCGCCGGATCGATTTCCCTGCATCGCACCGCACCGTGTTCAACCTCCCACACAGCCGTGGAGCCCGAAGGACTCACCTCGTCCATCCCGACGGCGGCGTGAACCACCAGCGCATGGGTGGCCCCCAGTCTCGCGAGCGCGTGCGCCACGAGTGGCGCCCGTGCGGGATCGGCTACCCCGATCACCTGCCGGCCCGCCCCAGCGGGATTCGCCAACGGGCCGAGCAGATTCATGATGGTCGGGACACCGAGCTCCTTGCGGACTGGAGCCACGTGTCGCATTGCGGGGTGGTACGTTGGCGCGAAGAGAAAGACGATCCTGGTCTGACGCAGCACGGCCGCGGCACGATCGGGACCCATCGAGATATCGACACCGAGCGCCTCGAGCACATCCGCCGAGCCCGATCGCGAGGTGTAGCTGCGATTGCCGTGCTTGGCGACGGGGACACCGGCGCCCGCCACGACGAAAGCTGCGGCAGTCGAGAGATTGACCGTGCCGACTCGTCCGCCGCCAGTGCCGCACGTGTCCACGAGGAGGGCTGGCTCGTCGGACAGGACCCGGAGCATCGCGCCACGCAGTGCCGACGCGGCGCCCGCGACTTCCTCGGCGGTTTCTCCCTTGGCACGGAGACCCATCAGCAATGCGGCCGTCTGGGCCGCTGTCGCTTCCCCGCGCATCAGGACGCCGAACGCGTCCGCCGTCGCCTCCTCGGACAGCGAGGCCCCGCGGGCGAGTTCCTGGAGGGCCGAGCGGAGGGCTGCGTCCTGAGTCACGGTGGTTCGCGGTTGTGGCAAGGGTGGCGGCGGAAGCGTCGGAAAGAGTACCCGAGAAGTGGCTCTTTTGTCAATCGTGACAAGCATTTGCGTAGCTTGCTCGGGGGGTAGGTCAAGACTAGATTTCGCCCCGATGAGCCGGACCTTCCTCGCCACCCTCCACTACGACGGTACCGGGTTTGTCGGGTGGCAGCGCCAACCGGCAGGCCGGTCGGTTCAGGTCGAGTTCGAACGCGTGCTGGAGCGATTGTTCGAGCGCCGAACCGTCGCCCACGCTTCGGGCCGGACCGACGCCGGCGTCCACGCGCTCGGCATCGGCGTGAGCTTCGAAGCACCGGCTCAGTGGGACGCACCCGACCTCCGCCGCTCCGTCAATGCATTGCTTCCGCGCGAGTGCTGGGTCGAGTCGGTCCACGTCATGCGTCCCGGTTTCCACGCCAGGAAGAGCGCGCTGTCTCGGCGCTATCGCTACGACGTCGGACTCGACGACGGTGCTGCCTCGCCTTTCCGGCGCCCATTCGAATGGGCGCTGTGCCGGCCGCTCGACGTGGCCGCGCTGGACGATGCCGCCACGCGACTGCTGGGAGCACACGACTTCTCCGCCTTTGCCGCCAAGGGCACTCCCCGGCCTCACTACCGCTGCACTCTGACACGCTCGGAGTGGACTGTGCGCCCGGAGGGCCGCGGCGTCAGCTTCCATGTCGAGGCCGACCGGTTCCTGCACCACATGGTCCGCTTCATGGTGGGCACGATGGTGGACATCGGCGCCGGACGGCGCCCCGTCGATGATATCGAGCGGCTGCTCGCCAGCGGCGACAATCAGGAGACGAGTCCGCCTGCCCCGCCCCAGGGACTCTATTTCGTCGCCGCATCGTACCCTGCTGACCTGTACGCCGAATCGTCCGACGAGGAGGCGCATGCGCTGGCGCCCGGCCGGTAGCGCCCTCCTGATCGCCGGCGTCGCGGTCGCCGGCTGCCGCGACTCCGAGCCTCGCGAGAGCGCGATGGCGGTAGCTCGGGCGGAAGCACAGGGGACGGCTACGACGTCCACCCGACCAGCCGCCGCCCCACGCAACACACCGGGGGATGTGCAGCGATCCGTCGGAGACTCCCGACGCACAGCCCTCGTTGCCGCGGCCGAGCGCGCCTCCGCGGCAGTCGTCTCCATCAACGTGACGTCGCGCCGGGAAGCCCCGGCGAGGTCACCGTGGGATTTCTTCTTCGTCCCCGAGGGTGCGCGCCTGGTTCAGGGGTACGGCACCGGATTCGCCGTCCGGGCCAACGGCATCATCCTCACCAACCAGCACGTGGTCGCCAACGCCGAAAAGGTCGTGGTCACCCTGTCGGACGGCAGCGACCTCCCCGCGCGGGTGCTGGGAGAGGATCCGCTCACCGACATCGCGGTCCTCAAGGTCGATCGCCAGGGCCTCAGCACCATCGTGCCGGGCCGGAGCACGGACCTCATGATCGGGGAATGGGTGGTGGCGCTCGGCAATCCCTACGCCTACCTCCTCGGCAACGCGGAGCCGACGGTCACGGTGGGGGTGGTGAGCGCCGCGGGACGCAACATCCTGCCGAGCGGTGAGCAAACGGGCCTCTACCTCGACATGATCCAGACCGATGCCGCGATCAATCCCGGCAACTCCGGCGGCCCGCTCACCAACGCGCTCGGGGAAGTCGTCGGCGTGAACTCCTCGATCTTCAGCAACAGCGGCGGGTCCGTCGGGCTCGGGTTCGCCATCCCGATCGAGCGAGCGCTGCGCGTCGCCGACGAGATCATCAAGACCGGAACGGTCCGACGTGCGTGGGTCGGCCTCGAGGTCGAGGGCGCGGCGGCCATGCGAAACTGGAAGAGCCAGGGCGGCGTGGTGGTCGCGTCAGTGGCGCCGGATGGGCCCGCCGCGCGAGCCGGCGTGCGGCAGGGCGATGTCATGGAGCAGGCCAACGGGCGCCGGCTGCGAAACTATCTCGATTGGGAAGCGGTCAAGCTCGATCTGCACGTGGGCGACGGCGTGGACCTCACGCTCAAGAGCGGCGGGCGCGCCGGCGCGCGACGGATCGTCACCGGCGATCTCCCGACGGTGACCGCGGAGAAGTACACCGTCCTCCAGGAGCTGCAGCTCGTCACCCTGACGCCGTCCATTCAGGCGGAGCGTGGAATTCGGAGCGAGCACGGCGCGCTCATCTTCAAGATCTCGGCGCAGGTCAGCCGGGCGACCGGACTCCAGGAGGGCGATGCGATCGTCGCCATCAACCGGAATCCCGTGCGCGCCGCCGATCAGGTCGAGGAGCTGATGAATGTCCGGGCCGGCCAACTCCTCCGGGTGTACTTCGAGCGAGGTGGGCAGATTTCCTTCACCGACCTCGCGTTCCGATGACCGACGACGACCGCTGGCGCTCACCGCTCGGCACGCGGTATGCCTCCCCGGCGATGCAGAGTCTCTGGGGCGAGCAGCATCGCGTCGCGTTGTGGCGGCGATTGTGGCTGGCGCTCGCCGAGGCGGAGCGCGAGGTCGGGCTCGACATCCCGGAAGACGCGCTGGCGCAGATGCGGGCGCACCTCGACGACGCAGACCTCGCCGCCGCGGCGCGGTTCGAGCGCCGTTTCCGCCACGATGTGATGGCCCACATCCACGCCTTCGGGGAGCAAACCCCGGCCGCGCGGCCGTATCTCCATCTCGGCGCCACCAGCGCGTTCGTCACCGACAACGCCGATCTTCTGGTGATGCGTGATGGCCTCCGCCTCCTGCTGGGCCGGATCATCGCTGTCCTCAGCGCCCTCGAGGGATTCGCGGTTCGGAACGCGGCCCTCCCCTGCCTCGCGTACACCCATTTCCAGCCTGCCCAGCTCACGACCGTCGGAAAACGGGCGACGCTGTGGATGCAGGACTTCGCGCTCGACGTCGAGGAGCTGTCCCACCGCCTCGAGACGCTTCGCTTCCGTGGTTGTCAGGGCACCACCGGGACCCAGGCCGCCTTTCTCGAGCTTCTCGGCGGCGACCACCGCAAGGTGCGCGACCTCGAGCGCCGGGTCACGGCCAAGATGGGTTTCGCGTCGCAGTTCGCGGTGACCGGGCAGACCTATCCCCGGAAGACCGACAGCATGGTGCTCGACGCGTTGAGCGGGATCGCGCAATCAGCCGCGAAGATGTCGGGTGATCTCCGGCTGCTGCAGCACGAGGGCGAGGTGCTCGAGCCATTCGAGTCCGAGCAGATCGGCTCCAGCGCGATGGCGTACAAGCGGAACCCGATGCGCGCCGAGCGAATTGCCGGCTTGGCCCGGTTCGTCATTTCCCTCCAGGCCAACGGCCCCCACACCGCCGCGGGCCAGTGGCTGGAGCGAACGCTCGATGACAGCGCCAACCGGCGGCTCTCACTCCCCGAGGCGTTTCTCGGGACGGACGCAATCCTCGTCCTCGCGGCGAACATCGCCGCGGGGCTCGAAGTCCGCGAGGACGTGATCCGCCGGCACGTGGACGAGCAGATGCCCTTCATGGTGACCGAGCGTTGCCTCATGCTCGGCGTCGCGGCAGGCGGGGATCGACAGACTCTGCACGAGGTGATCCGCCGACACAGCCTCGCGGTGGCGGAGGCGGTGAGCCGAGGAGCCGGGAACGACCTGCTCGCCCGGTTGAGCGGCGACCCGGCGTTCAGCGCCGTGGCCGTGGACGCCCTGCGCGCGGAGCTCGATCCCACTACGTACACCGGCCGAGCCGCGCAGCAGGTGGGAGAGTTCCTGACGGAGTATCTGCGTCCGCTGCTCGAGCGCGCGCGTCCGCTCGCGTCCGAAGCGTCGGCCGCCGAGGTGGGGGTATGACGGCGCTGGCCGAGAGCCGACTGCCGCTTCCCCTGCTGAGGCGGGGAAAGGTGCGGGAGGTGTACGAGGTGGATGCCGACCACCTGCTCCTCGTGGCGAGTGACCGGGTGAGCGCGTTCGACGTCGTGATGCGCGAGCCGATCCCCCACAAGGGAACGGTGCTTACCCAGATCAGCGCATTCTGGTTCCACCGGCTCGCGGGTGTGTTCCCTTCCCACTTCCTGACGGCCGATGGCGCCGACATCGTGGCGCGGATTCCCGCGCTGCGCGGTCGTGCAGGCGAGGTGGCGGGGAGAGCGATGCTGGTCCGTCGCACCGTGCCGGTGGCGTTCGAGTGTGTCGTACGGGGGTACCTCTCCGGATCCGCCTGGGCTGAATACCGAAAGTCCGGCACGCTCGCGGGCGAGCCGCTGCCGGCGGGTTTGCGTGAGAGCGATGTGCTCGAGCCGCCGCTCTTCTCTCCTGCCACCAAAGCGGAGACCGGACACGATGAGAACGTGACCTTCGAGCGCGTGGCCGCCGCGCTGGGGCATCCGTTCGCCGCCCGCCTCCGAGACGCCAGTTTTGCCGTGTATCGCGCGGGCCGCGATTACGCGATCGCGCATGGAATCATCATCGCGGATACCAAGTTCGAGTTCGGAAGCGACCGCGAGGGGAACCTGCTGCTGATCGACGAGGTCATGACGCCCGACTCGTCCCGGTTCTGGCCGGCCGACCGTTACCAGCCCGGGCGGACCCAGCCAAGCTTCGACAAGCAACCGCTGCGAGATTACCTCGCCGGCCTGCGCACCGAGGGACGTTGGAATGGGGAGGCGCCCCCGCCGGAGCTTCCGCCCGAAGTGGTCGAGGCCACGAGCCTCCGCTACCTCGAGGCGTATCGCCGCCTGACGGGGCACGCGCTCGAGATCGGATCGTGATTCGAACCGCGCCCGAAGGGCGCTGGTTCATCATCGGTGCGTGGGCAGTCGCGGTGTTATTGCTCGTGGTCGCCGTGCGGTCCGGCGGACTGGGGTGGTGGATCGTTGCCGGGATCTGGACGGCGCTCGCGGTGTGGGTCGTCGCCTTCTTCCGCGACCCCGAGCGATCCTGGACTCGGGGACCGGGCTTGGTCGCCGCGCCCGCGGACGGCAAGGTCGTGAGCGTGGTCGAGACGGACGAGCCGGCCTTCTTCGGCGAGCGGACGGTCCGCATTTCGATCTTCATGAACGTGTTCGACTGTCACGTGAACCGGTATCCGGCCGATGGCACCGTCCGGTACAGGCACTACAATCCCGGCGCGTTCGGCCATGCCGGCGCCGAAAAGGCGAGTCTCAGCAATGAGCAGTGCTCGATCGGGCTCGAGACCGGACACGGGAAGATGCTGATCCGGCAGATCGCCGGGTTGATAGCGCGCCGGATCGTCACCGACCATCAGGTCGGAACGGCGGTGCGACAGGGCGAGCGGATGGGAATGATCCGCTTCGGCTCGCGGGTAGACCTCTTTCTCCCCGTGGGGACCCGGGTGCTCGTCAAATCCGGGGATACCACGCGGGTGGGAGTCACGGTGGTGGCTGAATGGAGCTGATTCCGCGACGGGACCGACTGCGCCGCCCGACGATGCGTCAGGTCGTGGTGGTGATGCCGAGCGCGTTCACCCTCGGCAACCTGTTCTTCGGGTTCTGGGCCATCGTCTCCGCGTTCAACGGGAACTTCAAGTGGGCGGGATGGTTCATCGTCTTCTCCGGCATCCTCGACATGTTGGACGGCCGGGTCGCCCGACTGTCGAACACCGGGTCCCGTTTCGGCGCGGAGCTCGATTCCCTCGTCGACGTCATCTCGTTCGGCGTGGCTCCAGCACTGCTGATCTACTTTCTCGACTTTGCCAGCGCCGGGCGCTTCGCGTGGATCCTGTCGTACATCTACGTGACGGCGGTGGCGCTGCGTCTGGCGCGGTTCAACGTCCTCTCGGCGGGCAAGCCTTCCACCGGATGGTTTACCGGAATGCCGTCGCCCGCCGCGGGCATGACGCTCGCCGTGTACTACCCGTTCAGCCAGACCGAATGGTACCGCGCGTCGATCGCCTATCTCGACCTGCAGCACCAGGGGCTCGTCGTTCTGGTCCTGCTGCTGGCCCTGTTGATGGTGAGCAATGTCCGGTATCCCAAGTTCCCACCCATAGGCCTCCGGACCGCCAAGGGAATCTTCGGCTTGCTGGTGCATCTCACCATCCTGGTCGGCGGGATACTCTTCCCGTCGACGTTCCTGTTTCCGCTGGGGCTCTTCTACATGACGTTCGGCGTCTCCCGCGCTCTCGTGCTCGGTCTCATGGAACGGCCGGAGCCGGTCGCGGAGGGCCCTCCGGCCACCGAGGAGCCTCCCCCTCAAGCCGCCTCCGCGCCGCTCGGCCCCGAGCGCCGCACGGGGTGGATCGACCGGCGCCCGCCGCCGGAGGACCGATGAGCTTCCGTGTACACGTCCGCGTCATGCCTCGGGGCGGTCTCCTGGATCCGCAGGGCCAGGCGGTGGAACACGCACTGTCGGCGCTGGGCTTCGCCGAGGCGGGTGACGTCCGCGTGGGCAGGGCCATCGAGCTGAACGTGCGTGCCCCAACCCGCGGTGACGCCGAGGCCCGGGTCCGGCAGATGTGCGACAAGCTGCTCGCCAATCCGGTGACGGAGGATTACCTCCTCACGGTCGAGGAGGCCTGATGGTTCGGGTCGCGGTGGTCCGCTTCCCCGGCAGCAACTGCGATGTCGACGCGTTGCGCGCGGTCGAGCAGCAGGGCGCGGAGGCCTACTTCGTCTGGCACCGCGACACCCAGCTCCACGGGGCCGACGTCGTGATTCTCCCAGGCGGATTCAGCTACGGGGATTACCTCCGCTCCGGTGCGATCGCCCGCTTCAGTCCCGTCATGCAGGCTGTGCAGCGCCACGCGGCCGCGGGGGGACCGGTGCTCGGCATCTGTAACGGGTTCCAGATTCTCTGCGAGGCGCATCTCCTTCCCGGTGCGCTGCTGCGAAACGCGGGGCTCACGTTTGTCTCCAAGCCGGTGGATGTGACCGTCGAGCGAACCTCCACGGCCTTCACTTCGGCGTACGCCCGCGGGAGTGTGCTCCGGCTGCCCGTGGCCCACGGCGACGGCCGCTTCGTGGCGTCGGAGGACACGCTGCGCATGCTCGAGGCGGAAGGCCGCGTCGTGCTGCGGTATGTCGAGGCCAGCGAAGGGTCGCCGCTGCAGCCCAATCCAAATGGGTCCGCCAACCACATCGCCGGCATCTGCAACCCTTCCGGAACGGTCGTCGGTATCATGCCCCACCCCGAGCGCGCCGCTGGTTCGCTCGTGGGATGCCTGGATGGAGCCGGTTTCTTCGCGTCCCTGGCTGCACTGCAGCCCCTGACTTCCCCCACGTCCACCACGCCCGAGCGATGAGCACCGACAAGCCAAGCCACAACGAGGACGAGTACTTCGTCAAGCAGGACGCCGAGCTGATCAAGCGCCAGCGCCAGCTCGCCGAGAGCGCCGCCATCGAGAGCGAGCGCAAGACGCATTACATGAAGTGTCCCAAGGACGGCTACGATCTGGCGACCAGCACCTACCACGGCGTCCAAATCGAGACCTGTCCCCACTGCGGCGGCATGTGGCTCGATGCCGGCGAGATCGACGCCGTGGCCCATGAAGACCGGCCCGCCCTCTTCACCCGGGTGTTGTCGGACGCCTTCTCGAGCCTGCGCGGGACTCGGCGGCGTTCATGACCGGTTCTGCCCTCGCGGGAGCGACCGAGGCGTTCTCCTTCGCGGGAGAGCGCGCGGTTACGCCCGAGGTCGTTCGGGAGCACAACCTCAACGAGCTCGAGTACGGCCGCATCCTCGAGATGCTCGGCCGTGCGCCGACCCTGACGGAGCTCGGCGTTTTCTCCGCCCTATGGTCGGAGCATTGCAGCTATAAGCACTCGAGGCCCGTCCTCAAGACCTTTCCGACGACCGGCGCCCACGTGGTCCAAGGCCCCGGAGAGAATGCCGGCGTATTGCGGCTGCCGGAGGGATGGGCCGTCGCCTTCAAGATCGAGTCGCACAATCACCCATCAGCGGTGGAGCCGTATCAGGGCGCAGCCACCGGCGTCGGGGGAATTCTCCGCGACGTCTTCACGATGGGCGCGCGTCCGGTCGCGGTGCTCAACAGTCTTCGGTTCGGGCCGCTGGACGTGCCGCGCAACCGCTACCTCCTGGCGGGGGTAGTCCGCGGCGTCGGCGATTACGGCAATTGCGTCGGCATCCCGACGCTGGGCGGCGAGGTCGGGTTCGCGGAGGGGTACACCGGGAACCCACTGGTCAATGCGATGTGCGTGGGACTGCTCAGGGAATCGGAGCTGATCCGTGCCGCGGCGCACGGTGTCGGGAATATTCTGCTCTGCGTGGGATCACGGACCGGACGCGATGGGATTCACGGCGCCAGCTTCGCATCGGAGGAGCTCTCCGCGAAGAGCGAGGCCCGGCGCCCGCAGGTACAGGTCGGCGACCCTTTCACCGAAAAGCTCCTCCTGGAAGCAAGCCTCGAGCTGATCACGGGTCGGCTCATCGTGGCCATTCAGGACATGGGCGCGGCCGGCCTCACGAGCTCGAGCGCCGAGATGGCCGCCCGGGGTGGCGTCGGTGTGGAGATCGACACGGCTCTCGTGCCGACGCGCGAAGCCGGGATGACGCCATACGAGATTCTGCTTTCGGAGTCGCAGGAGCGGATGCTGGTCGTCGCCGAGCCCGCGCGCGTCGCGGAGGTCCAGGCGGTGTGCGCCCGCTGGGAATTGTCCGCCACCCCCATCGGGCGCGTCACCGACGACGGAATTTTCCGGGTGCGGCACGAGGGTCTCGTCGTCGCCGCGATCCCGGGCCAGCGTCTTGTGGAAGATTGCCCGGTATACAACCCCGAGGCGCGCGAATCGAGCGCCGCCCGAGACCGCCGAAGCGCCGCTCCGTCGCTCCCTCCCTCGGCCGATCTGCGCGGGGCACTCGAGATTCTTCTCGACAGCCCGACCATCGCGAGCAAGCGGTGGATGTACGAACAGTTCGACTCGACGGTCCAGGCCTCGACCGTCCTGGGCCCGGGCGGCGACGCCGGCGTCATCGCGGTGCCGGGGACGGGGTTCGGGATCGCGGTCACGGTGGACTGCAACAACCGACTCGTGGGGCTCGATCCATACGAGGGGGGCAAGGCGACGGTGGCGGAGGCCGCGCGCAACGTGGCCTGCACCGGCGCCCGCCCGCTCGGCATCACCGACTGCCTCAACTTCGGGAACCCCGAGAAACCCGAGGTGTTTCATCAGTTCGTGGAAGCGTGTCGCGGCATCGCTGACGCCTGCCGGGCGTTCGACACGCCGGTCACCGGCGGTAACGTGTCCTTCTACAACGAGAGCCCTACGGGTGCGGTCGATCCCACCCCGACGGTGGGCATGGTGGGCTTGCTGGAACAGTCCAAGGACCGCGTCGCCAGCCACTTCAAGTCGTCCGGCGATGAGATCTTCGTCCTGGGAGAGACCCGTGGCACGCTCGGCGGATCCGCCTACTGGGCGGAGATCCGGGCGTTCATCGGCGGGAAGCCCGCGATAGTGGACCTCGACGCGGAGCTTCGACTCCAGCGGCTGCTCGTAGCGGCGGCGGGACAGCGCGTTCTCCGGTCAGCGCACGACTGCTCCGACGGCGGACTCCTCGTCGCACTGGCGGAGGCGGCCATCGGCGGACCCTACGCGCTCGAGGGACTGGGCGCGACCTGCGACTTGAGCGATTACGCCGACGGCCTGGCGGCCGAGGGGCT
Organism: Gemmatimonadales bacterium; assembly: GCA_036559745.1. Classification (GTDB taxonomy): domain Bacteria; phylum Gemmatimonadota; class Gemmatimonadetes; order Gemmatimonadales; family GWC2-71-9; genus CAVVWJ01. The sequence continues at coordinate 62,910 of DATBSO010000050.1, forward strand.
ACTGTACGGTGAGGACGGCGCCCGCGCGGTCGTCTCCTGCGCCGCCCATGATGTCGATCGGCTCGCGGCGCTCTGCCGTGAACACGGGGTGCCGGCCTTCCGGGCGGGGCGAGTCGGTCGTCCGTCAGAGGACCTTCGCGTAACCGCCGCTGGACAGTCGCTCACATGGAGCGTCGAGGCATTGCGGAAGATCTACTTCGAGGCCATTCCCCGTCGGATGCGACATCCCGACGTGGATCGGTCGGCGGGAGCATAAACGATGTGCGGCATCATCGGCGTTTCGGGCATTCCTGACGCGGCCAGATCGGCCTACCTGGGTCTCTACGCGCTTCAGCACCGGGGCCAGGAGAGCGCGGGTATCGTCACGGTGGATCGCGAGGGCGTGGCTCGCATGCATCGAGGCATGGGCCTCGTGAGCGAGACCTTCGACGAATCGTCGTTGGCGCTGCTGCCGGGCGATCTCGCGGTCGGCCACACCCGGTACAGCACGACCGGCAGTACCGTCATCGCCAATGCCCAGCCCTGCAGCGCGAACACCCGGTGCGGGCCGCTCGCCATCGCCCACAACGGCAACCTGGTGAACGCGGCCGAGATCCGGCGCGAGCTCGTGGCGCGAGGGGCGATCTTCACCAGCTCCTCCGACACCGAAGTCCTGGTCCATCTCATCGCCCGTTCCGAGGCGGAGACGGTCGAGGGCCAGATCCGCGACGCGCTCGAGCAGGTGGACGGGGCGTACAGCCTGGTGATCTCGGTCGGCCGCACGCTGTACGCGGTGATCGACAGCCGCGGCTTCCGCCCGCTCGTGCTGGGCCGCCTCGGCAACGGGATGGTGGTCGCGTCGGAGAGCTGCGCCCTCGATCTCCTCGGTGCAACACCGGCCTGCGAGCTGCAACCAGGCGAGTTCATCCGGATCGACGACGGCAAGGTGACCGAGCTCCCACGCCTCCGCCCGCGACCGGTTACGCGGTGCGTCTTCGAGCTCGTTTACTTCGCTCGCCCCGACAGCACCGTCTTCGGCGAGTCGGTGGATCGGGTTCGCCGCGAGCTGGGGCGACAGCTGGCGCGCGAGCAGCCCGCCCCGCGCGGCGAGGTCGTCTTCAGCGTCCCGGACAGCTCCAACGCGATGGCGCTCGGCTTTTCCGAGGCGTCGGGAGTCAAGCTGGAGTACGGTCTCATCCGGAATCACTACGTGGGCCGCACCTTCATCAACCCGACGCAGGATCACCGGGTCGCCAAGGTGAAGATCAAGTTCAATCCGGTGCGCGACGTGATCGAGGGAAAATCGGTGGTCGTGGTGGACGACAGCCTGGTGCGGGGAAACACGAGCAAGAGCCTGGTCCAGATGATCAGAGCCGCCGGCGCCCGCGAGGTGCACCTGCGGCTCGGCTCACCGCCGATCACAGGACCATGCCTCTACGGCATCGACACGCCGACCCCTGAGGAGCTGATCGCCTCGACCCACAGCATCGAGGAGATTCGCGAGTTTCTCTGCGTGGACTCGCTCGGATATCTGTCCCTGCCCGGCATGCTGCGAGCCGCGGGGAACGTCAATGGATACTGTCACGCCTGTTTCTCGGGGCAGTACCCGACGCCGATTCCCGAGGACCTCGTGCAGCTGCGGCACGCCTCGCCACTCGTCGCGACACCCGTATGAGCGGCCCCTACACCCAGCCGCTCGTCTACTCCTTCGGCGGTGGCCGAGCCGAAGGCACCGCGGCGATGAAGGACGTACTCGGCGGCAAGGGCGCGGGTCTGGCCGAGATGACGACCCTCGGCATCCCGGTTCCTCCCGGCTTCACCATCGCCAGCAGCCTCTGTCAGACCTACCTCGAGAGCGGGCAGTTCCCCAAGCGGCTGCAATCGCAGGTCGAGAGCGCGCTCCATCGCGTCGAGGCCGCCACCGGACGCTACTTCGGCGATGGGGACAATCCGCTTCTCGTGTCCGTGCGTTCCGGCGCCGCGGTGTCGATGCCGGGGATGATGGAGACGATTCTCAACCTCGGCCTGAACGACGCCACGGTCGAAGGGTTGACGCGACAGAGCGGCAACCCCGCGTTCGCCTGGGACTCCTACCGCCGGTTCGTGCAGATGTACGCGGTCGTCGTCTTCGATCTCCCCAAGCGGCCGTTCGAGCACATCCTCGAGGAGCACCGACAGAGCTGCCAGGTCGAGCGGGAGATCGATCTGCCGGTGACCGAGATGCAGGCCATCGTCCGGCGTTTCAAGGAAGTCGTGAAGAGCGAAGGCGGACGCGAGTTCCCTACCCATCCATCGGATCAGCTCTGGGGCGCCATCGCCGCGGTCTTCGAGAGCTGGAACACCCGCCGCGCCATCGACTACCGGAAGCTGCACGACATCCCCGATTCCATGGGCACCGCGATCAACGTCGTGGCGATGGTGTTCGGCAACCTCGGCGAGGACTCCGGTACCGGCGTCGCCTTCAGCCGGGATCCATCGACCGGCGAGCGGGTGATGTACGGCGAGTATCTGCTCAACGCCCAGGGCGAGGACGTGGTGTCGGGCGCGAGGACGCCACTCCCGATCACCACCTTGAAGGACAGTCTCCCGGCCTCCTTCCAGGAGCTCGAGCGGGTGGCGCGCACACTCGAGCGTCACTTCCGCGATCTCCAGGACATGGAGTTCACCATCGAGCGCGGCAAGCTCTACATGCTGCAGACCCGCCGGGGACAGCGCTCGGGTCACGCCGCGGTCCGGGTGGCCTGCGAGATGGTGGACGAGGAGATGATCTCCGAGGAAGAAGCGGTCGCGCGCATCCCGCCCAACGACCTCATTCAGCTGCTGCATCCCACGATCGATTCTCAGAGCCGTCTCGACCTTCTTACCACGGGTCTCCCGGCATCTCCGGGTGCCGCGTGCGGCACCGCGGTGTTCGATGCCGACCAGGCCGAGCGGCTCGGGCGGGCGGGCCAATCGGTCATCCTCGTGCGGCGGGAAACTTCGCCCGAGGACTTCCACGGGATGGTCATGGCGAAAGCGGTGCTCACGGCCCGCGGTGGGATGACCTCGCACGCCGCGGTGGTCGCGCGCGGCATGGGCAAGCCGTGCGTCGCCGGGGCCCAGGCCCTTCAGGTCGACGAGCGTGCGGGCCGCGTGGCAGTCAACGGGCGTCACATTTCCGAGGGCGACTGGATCACGGTGGACGGCAGCACCGGCAAGGTGTTCGCCGGCCAGGCGGCGCTCGTGAGTCCGGAGTTGAGCGGCGACTTCCTTCGCCTGATGCAGTGGGCCGATCGCATTCGCCAGCTGCGCGTGCGGGTCAACGCCGATACCCCGGCCGACGCGCATCGGGGCCGTGACTTCGGCGCGGAGGGCATTGGTCTCTGCCGCACCGAGCACATGTTCTTCGACGGCGACCGGCTGACGGCCATGCGCGAGATGATCGTGGCGCAGGACACGGAGGGTCGTCAGCGAGCCCTGTCCAAGCTCCTGCCCATGCAGCGCTCGGACTTCGAGGCGATTTTCCGAGCGATGGAGGGCTACCCGGTCACGATTCGGCTCCTTGATCCGCCGCTGCACGAGTTCCTGCCGAAGGAACCGACGGAGATCGCCGCACTCGCGAGCGAGCTCAAGATCGGCATCGACGCGCTTCAGGCCGTCATCGATCGGCTGCACGAAGTGAATCCCATGCTCGGCCTGCGCGGGTGTCGCCTGGGGATCATCTACCCCGAGATCACGACGATGCAGGTGCGCGCCATCTTCGAGGCGGCATGCACCGTTGCGGCGCGAAAGGGCCGGGTCATGCCCGAGGTCATGATCCCGCTCACCGCGAGCGTCGTGGAGTTCCGGAAACAGGCGCTGATCGTCCGGCAGGTGGCCGAGGAGGTGTTCCGCGAACGGCAGATCACGGTTCCGTTCCTCCTCGGGACCATGATCGAGCTTCCTCGCGCCGCCCTCACCGCCGACGAGCTTGCGCGGGAAGCCCAGTTCTTTTCGTTCGGCACCAACGACCTGACCCAGACCACCTGGGGGCTGTCGCGCGACGACGCCGGGCATTTCCTCCCGTACTACCTCGAGCACGGCGTCATCGAGAATGATCCCTTCCAGGTCCTCGATCAGGCCGGCGTTGGCAAGCTGATCCAGATGGCTTGCGAGTTGGGCCGGCGCACCCGCCCCGATCTCAAGCTCGGCATTTGCGGCGAGCACGGCGGCGAACCCGCGGCGGTGGGATTCTGCGACCGACTCGGCGTGAACTACGTCTCCTGCTCTCCCTTCCGCGTCCCGATCGCGCGTCTCGCCGCGGCGCAGGCGGCACTCGCGACCAGGGGCACGATGGACCGGACTCGCGCCACCGTCTAACTACGCGGAGAGGTCATGACGCAACCAGTCGTCGGCATCGTGATGGGGAGCGACTCCGACTGGGAGGTGATGCAGCACGCGGCCCGGCGTCTCGCGGAGTTCGGCGTCCCTCATGAGTGTCGGGTCGTCTCCGCCCATCGCACGCCGGATCTGCTCTTCGCCTATGCCACCGACGCGGCCGGTCGCGGACTCCGCTGTCTCATCGCCGGCGCCGGGGGCGCCGCGCATCTGCCGGGCATGCTGGCTTCCAAGACCACCGTCCCGGTGCTCGGCGTGCCGGTGCCCACCCGACATCTCCAGGGACTCGACTCGCTGCTGTCCATCGTGCAGATGCCCGCCGGAGTTCCCGTGGCGACGTTCGCCATCGGATCGTCGGGCGCGCAGAACGCCGCGCTCTACGCCGTTGCCATCCTCGCCCTGTCCGACCCCGCGCTTGGTGCGCGTCTCGCCGAGTTCCGCCGCTCGCAGACCGCTCGTGTCAGCGAGCTCAAGCTCCCCTCTCCCGGATGATTCTGCCCGGCGCCACCCTCGGCGTGCTCGGGGGCGGCCAGCTCGGCCGGATGTTCACCTTGCGGGCCCGCACGATGGGCTATCGGACCTTCGTGCTCGACCCCGATCCTGACAGTCCGGCCGGACAGGTCGCCGACCGGCACGTGCGCGCGGCCTACGACGACGAAGGGAGTCTGGACGCCTTCGGCGCGGAATGCGCCGCGATCACCACGGAGTTCGAAAACGTCCCGGCTGCGACGCTGGAGAGGCTCGCGCGATCGACGATCGTCCGGCCGAGTGCGAGCGCCGTCTCGATCGCGCAGGACCGCATCGCCGAAAAGACGTTTCTCGACCAAGCGGGCTTCGCCACTGCGCCATTCAGGGCTGTCCGCAACGCGGCCGAGCTCCGTGCCGCGGTGGCCGCCATCCGGCTGCCGGCGCTTCTCAAGACGAGCCGCCTCGGCTACGATGGCAAGGGACAGGCGACGATCCCAGACGCCACCGATGCGGAGGCGGCATTCGCGGGTATGGGCAGCGTCGCGTGCGTGCTCGAAGAGCGGCTCTCGCTCGAGCGCGAGTTGTCAGTGGTGCTCGCCAGGGGAGCCGACGGGCAGGTGGCGGCGTTTCCCGTCGGCGAGAACCGGCATCGCGACGGGATCCTCGAGACGACGGTGGTCCCAGCGCGCGTCCCTGGCGCCCTGAGTCGCGAGGCGAGCGCGCAGGCGGTGGAGGTGGCGAACGAGCTGGACTACGTCGGCGTGCTGGGAGTGGAGCTCTTCGTGGCCAACGGCGGGAAGCTATATGTGAACGAGATCGCGCCCCGTCCACACAACAGCGGGCACTACACACTCGACGCCTGCTCCGTCGATCAATTCGAGCAGCAGGTCCGCGCGCTCTGCGGCCTTCCGCTGCACGAGCCGAGGCTGCACTCACCCGTCGCCATGATCAACCTCCTCGGCGACCTCTGGCGAGACGGACCGCCACGCTGGATGGAAGTGTTCCGCCGGCCCGGCGTCCGGCTTCATCTCTACGGGAAACTGGAGCCGCGACCAGGTCGAAAGATGGGTCACCTCAATTGTGTCGCGCGGGATCCGGACCAGGCGCTCGCGCTGGCCCTCGAGGCGCACTCCGCCCTCCGCCCCGACGCATGAGTCTCCCATCTAGCCACCCCGTCAGGCGCGCGCCGCGACCGGCGTGACGAGGCTCCGCACGCCGTCGAGAAGGCGATCGACCTCCTCCGGCGTCGTGTAGCAGGCGCAGCCCGCGCGCACCAGTCCTCCGGCCCTGAGACCCAGCCGCTCCACGACCGTCGTCGCGTAGAAATCCCCGTTTGAGACGAAGACCCCGCTTTCCGCGAGCGCCGAGGCGACGTCGTCGGAGCTCCGGCGCTCCACAGTGAATGCCACCGTCGGCGTGTGAGGCTCGGAGGGGGGCGGGCCGAACAGCCTGACCCCACGGGTCCGGCTCAGCCCATCCCACAGCCGCTCGAGCAGCGCCTGTCCACGGTCGTGCAGCGTGGCGAAGGTCCTGACCAGACGCTCCCGCCTCGTCCCACCTGAGCTCAGCGAGGCCAGGAAGTCCACCGCGGCGCCCGCGCCCGCGATTCCCTCGTGATTGAGCGTGCCCGTCTCCATGCGCTCGGGTGCCGTGTCCGGCGCCGGCGCAAGCTTGGGCACGTCGAGCGCCTCCAGCCGCTCGCGACGGCCATAGAGAATTCCGAGGTGGGGACCGTAGAACTTGTAGGACGAGCAGGCGAGGAAGTCGCAATCGATCGTTCGCACGTCTACCGGGTGGTGCGGGGCGTAGTGAACCGCGTCCACGAACGTCAGCGCCCCTACGCGGCGCGCGAGCTGCACCGCCCGGGTGACGTCGCTGATCGTGCCGAGCGCGTTGGACGCGGCGCCGATGGCGAGGAGCCGCGTCTTCGGTGAGAGGCTTTCCTCCAGCGCCGTCCAATCGAGCTGCCCGGTCTCGACCAGCATCGGCACCCGTCGGATCGTGATCCCCCGCTCCCGCTCCAGCGCAGTCCATGGAGCCACGTTCGCGTGGTGGTCGAGCTCGGTGATCACGATCTCGTCCCCGGCTCCCCAGTGCCTCCCCAGGGCCCGCCCCAGGTGAAACGTCAGCGTCGTCATGTTGGCGCCGAAGACCACCTCGGCAGGGGTCGCGTTCAGGAAGTCCGCGGCCGCAGCTCTCGCCGACGCGATGATGGCATCGGTTTCCTGGCTCGATGGGTAGTGCCAGTGCGTGTTGGCGTTGTGGCGGTACAGATAGTCCGTCATCGCGTCGGCTACGGCAGTGGGTACCTGAGTCCCGCCAGGCCCGTCGAAATAGGCTACAGCGTGTCCGCCATGGCGGCGGAGGAGGGCCGGAAACTTGTCGCGAATCTCGGAGGTGGAAAGCGTCACAGAGGACCTCGGGATGGGCGGTATCAAGCCGTGAGACATCACCTGATGTGCAAGCGAGTAAGCATCAGCAGTTTATTGCTTTATAAGCCGATATTGAACAAACCTTGAACAAAATTCACCGTTTGTTCACCCTTTCGGGGGCAGCGAATCCGCGGGGGTAGCTTACCCCGTGATTCGACGCGACACCAGAGAACCCACCTGCCACCACGACGGAAGCGCTCGCAGGAGCAACAAAACACGAGCGGCGGGACTGCCGAAGCAATCCCGCCGCTGATGATGGAGGCGCAGGGAATCGAACCCTGGTCCGAGTAAGCATCCAGAACAGCGTCTACGTGCGTAGGCCCGGCTTCTTACCGTGGCCGCGGGGTGGTGCCGAACCCACCTCCCCTTGGTCTAGCTCCGTGCTACTCTCACCGTCGGCGTCGGAGCGACGCGTCAGGCCAGTCCGGTTTTGCGATTCGACGAGCGGCGCCCCGGACGGGCTCCACCAGCCGAAGGCGCGTCAAGCGAGACTAGCTCAGCTTACGCGGCCAATGCCAGGTTAGAGTTGGCAGTTGAAGCATTCCAGATGGTTTTACCAGGATTCTGGACCTGGGCACGCTGCTATCCCTTCCACAAACCCGTCGAAGCCAGTCGCCCCCCGGGTGTCACAAATGTAGTCGGTCTCCCACCCCTGTTTCAAGGCTCACGAGGCTCCGGCCCGCTCCACCCGGTTCCGGCCACTGTTCTTCGCGACATAAAGAGCCGCGTCTGCCTGCGCGGCCAGGTTCGCCAGGCTCTGGCTCGTCTCCGGGCAGCCCGCCACCCCGAATGACGCCGTGAGCGGCCAGGTCTTCCCCTGCCATGCCCACGACGTGGTGCTCAGTCGGATCCGTATCCGCTCGGCGATCCGCGACCCCGCGTCGAGCTCGGCCCCTGGGAGCCAGATGGCGAACTCCTCCCCGCCGATGCGAGCAGCCGCGTCGACCGCGCGGATCTGACCCTTGATGATATCCGAGAAGTGCACCAGGGCCGCGTCGCCGGCGGGGTGACCGAGGGTGTCGTTCAGCGACTTGAAGCGATCCAGGTCGGCGTAGATGAGCGCTCCGGTCTTGCTGCCTCCCTGTCTCGCCATGACTTCATCCAACCCTCTGCGGTTGAGAAGCCCCGTGAGACGATCGGCCATGGCGCGGCTGCGCTGCTGATCGGCCTTGCGCGCACGATAGAGCCGAGGGCCGGCGCTCTCGAGCGCGGCGGTGAGCTCGGCCTCGGCGGCGCCGACCGGTGGCCTGCCGCCCGGGGGCCAGATCGCCACGGCGCCCACCGCTTCCCCGGCCGAGGTGATCTGTCGAAGCACGACGGAAATGGGACGTTGTCGGCGGTCGGCGACGGCGGCCCCGAGCGGATCGCCCGAGAAACTCCCTTCGCCCAGGACGCCGAGCGCCACCTGGGCCAACGGACTCCCGTCCGGGAGCACGGTATCGAGGAGCCGGCGATCACCCTTCCCCGACACGCCGATGACCCGGACCCGGAGGGCCTGGTCCCGTGGATCGCGCACTGGCGTATCCGGCAGCTCGCAGGCCGCGACCACGATCTGTGCCTCGAGCGCGCGCTCCAACTGATACGCGAGGCGGAGTCCGACACTGCTCGCCGATTCGGGGGACGACTCATCCGCTTGCGCCTGAGCCAGCTCGACGATTTGTGGGCGTCGCCTGACACCGTCGAGCAGCCGGCGCAGATCGTCTTCCGCGACGGCGAGCACGGCGGCATCGGACACGTTCGGCATCAGCAGCCCGACCGCGGCACCTCCCGCGGCGTGGAAGACGAGGATCCCACCCTCCATCCGCTCGACCCCGCTCTGCTCCTGGTCTCGAGCACGCTCGAGCCGGCGATCCACCGCGACGATCTGCGCCACCTCGAGACGCTCCGCCTCCACGATGCGTTCGGCCCGAGGCCCCTCCTCGTGGGGGTCGAGCTCGGCCACCCACACACCCAGCGCCTGATGAGAACGCCGGAGCCATTCGAGGGCCGGATCGGGAAGAAGGTGCGGCCCAACGCCCGTCGCCATCGGCGCCGCTCCTCGCTTGCGGGCCAGCCACCGCCCGGCGGCGGCGCCCGCGATCAGGGCGAGGAGCAGCGCGAGCGCGCTCATTCCCGTAACCACCCGCGACGGCGGAACCAGAGGTAGATGGCGAGCGTGACGACACCCATCGCGGCGAGGATCGCCGGATAGCCCCACTTCTCCTGAAGCTCGGGCATGAAGCGGAAATTCATCCCGTAGACGCCCACGATGAACGTGAGCGGCAGGAAGAAGACGCTGAACACCGTCAGCACCCGCATGACCTCGTTCGTGCGGTGGGTCGCGAGGGAGAGCTGAATGTTGAGGATGGTGTTGGCGTCGTCGAGCAGCTCATCAGCGTAGAAGTGGTAGCTCTCGACATTCTCCTGGACGTCCCGGAACAGGGTAGCCCCGCGGCCGGTTGCCGGCGTCATCCGCTGGACGACATCGAGGAATCGCCAGAGAAGCCGCTTGCTGAGGGTGACCTGTCGTTTGAGAAGATGAATCTCTTTGAGCGAAGTCGCGAGGGTGCCTCTACCCTGGTCGTTCTGCTCGAAGAGCGCCGACTCGAACGCATCGAGACGGGCTTCGAGCGCTTCGAGCGGCGAAGAGAAGGTGTCCGCACCGGCATTGAGAAGCTTGGTGAGCACGCGGGCCTGGAGGGTGTCCTTTCCCTGCCCCTCATGCTTCGGCGCCTCGGCGGCGATCCGCTCTTCGATTCGGGTCAGCCAGGGCTGTGCCGCACGATGAATCGTGATGAGAAAGGTGGGGGCGTAGAAGAGCGCGACTTTCCGGGTGAGCTCCTGCATCGTTTCGCAGAGTCTGTCGGCCTGCTCGTCGTAGACCCGGATGATGGCGAAGGCGTAGTTGTCGAACTGCTCGAACTTGGGCAAGTGCTCGGGATCCAGGCAATCCTGCACCGAGGTGGACTGCAGGTTGTATCGCTCGGCGATCTCGGCGAGCTCCTCGGGTGTCGGGGCCACGACATCGAGCCAGACGAATCCGGCTCGGTCCGCTTCGATGATGGTCCGCGCGGTCACGAGCGGCAGATCCGGCTCGCCGCTGCCGCCGCGCCGAAGCCATTGTCGATGTTGACGACCGTAATGCCCGCCGCACAGGAGTTCAGCATCGCGAGGAGCGCGGCCAATCCGCCGAACGACGCCCCGTAGCCCACGCTCGTGGGCACCGCGATCACCGGCACGGCAACGAGGCCACCGACCACGCTCGGAAGGGCGCCCTCCATGCCGGCCACCACGATGATCACGCTCGCCCGCGAGAGCTGCTCGGTCGCCGCGAGAAGACGATGCAGACCCGCGACCCCGACGTCGTGCAATCGCTCGACGCCATGCCCGAATGCCTCCGCCACCACGGCCGCCTCCTCGGCGACGGGGAGGTCGCTCGTCCCCGCGGACACCACCAGGATGGTGCCGGTGTCGGCGGCCTCGGCACGCGGCTCGGAAGTCGGGAGATAGACGACCCGCGCGAGCCTGTTCCAGACCATTCCCGGGAAGCGCGCCGCCAGCGCGCTGGCGGTTGCCTCCGGCACACGGGTGCCGAGGAACGAGCTGCTCGACGCCTCGAGCCGCTCGCAGATGGCCACGACCTGCTCGGCCGTCTTTCCCTCGCAGAAGACCACCTCCGCCTGCCCCTGGCGGAGCGCGCGGTGATGGTCGACCCTGGCGAACGTCAGATCTTCGAAGGGGAGATGCCGTAACCGCGTGATCGCGGCGTCGGGCGCGACGCGGCCGGCGGCCACGTCGGCCAATAGGGCCTCGAGTTGCGCGGTTCTCACGCCACCGCGGCGACCGGCTCGAGGTAATTGAGGAAGATGGTCTCGGCTTCGGCGATGGATTCGATGGCGAAGAGGCGCTGCCTCAGCTCGCTGGCCCCGTGCAATCCCTTGGTGTACCAACCGAGATGCTTGCGGAACTCGAGCACGGTCTTGCGCGTGTCACCCTGGAGACGGATCGCGCGCCGGGCGTGTTCCAGCGCCACGCGAAAGCGTTCGGCGGCCGGTGGAGCATCGGGCGCACGCTGGCCCTCGAGGAGTGCCCGCCCATCGCGGAAAAGCCACGGATTGCCAAAGGCGCCCCGACCGACCATGGCGCCGGCGCATCCCGTGTGGTCACGCATGCGCACGATGTCCTCGGCCGTCATTAAGTCGCCGTTCCCGATTACGGGAATGTCCAGCGCTTCGACCACCCTGGCGATCTCGTCCCACCGCGCCTTCCCGGAAAACATCTGGGTGCGGGTCCGGGCGTGCAGGGTGAAGGCTCGCGCACCGGCATCCTGCATTCGAAGCGCGATACCCACCGGGTCCCGCGTCTCGTCGCTCCACCCGCTGCGCGTCTTGACCGTCACCGGCAGGTGGGTCGCTCCGATGACCGCCCGGATGATCCGCTGCACCAGGTCGAGATCGCGGAGACACCCGGAGCCACCGTTACGATGCACGACCTTCTTGACCGGACAGCCGAAATTGATGTCGATGAACTCGGGCTCGTAGTGCTCCGTGATGAGGCCGGCGGCCTCCGCCATGGCCCCCGGGTCCGCGCCATAAATCTGGATCCCGATCGGTCGTTCAATCTCCTCGAACTCGGCGCCCTCGAGCGTGGTTCTGATGCGCCGCCGGATCGCCTCGGAGGACAGAAACTCCGACAGCACGACATCGGCCCCCATCGCGCGACAGATCTGGCGAAATGGTGCCTCCGACACTCCGGCCATCGGAGCGAGGATGAGCGGGAAAAGATGCGCGGAAGGATAGGGCAACTGCATGGGGAGAAAATACTTGGCGGCACGATCAGGTGCAATGGAACGGGTCCCACGGCCAGTTGTAACCGCTTTTCTCCCGCGTTCGTCATATTAGGCATCCCCACGACCAGGAAACGCCGTGAGACTCAGGATTCTCCTGTCAGCAGCGCTATCGCTCAGTCAGGCGTCGCCCGGGTTCGCCCAGGCCGACCCTATTCTGGCCTCCCGTGCCGAGTACAGGGACGCGATGCAGGCATATAAGGAGAAGGACACCACGTCGTTCCTCCAGCACGCCCAGCGGGCGGCGGAGCTCCGGCCGGACCACGGCGGGGTCGTGTACGCCCTCGCGTCGGCGTACGCCTTGATGGGCGACATGCAAAAGGCCGTCGAGACGCTCGGACGGTTCGCGTCGATGGGATATTACGCCAATCTCGCGGCGGACTCCGATCTGACACGTCTGAGCGGAGCCGCGGGCTACGATCGGGTGCGTCAAGCGGTCGAGGCCAACCGGCGTCCGGTGGTGAAGAGCGAGGTCGCATTCACACTGCCCGAGCGCGACCTGCTGACCGAAGGCATCGCGTACGATCCCGCCATGCGACGGTTCTTCGTCGGCAGCGTGCATCACCGAAAGATCCTCCAGGTGGATCGCTCGGGCCGCGCTTCCGAATTCGTGCCCGCCGGACAGGACAGTCTGTGGGCACCGCTCGGCATGCGGGTCGATTCCGCGCGCCGCGTTCTCTGGGTCGCGGCGGCCACCGTCCCCCAGATGATCGGGTACGATTCGACCGAATCCGGACGCAGCGGCCTCTTCCGATACGATCTCGCCACCCAGCGCCTCACGGGAAGATTCCTCACGCCCGCCGACAGCGGCGGCCACCTGCTGGGCGACCTCACGATCGCCAAGAACGGCGACGTCTACACGAGCGACAGTCGCGCGCCCATCGTATGGCGCCTGCCAGCCGGCGGCGATTCGCTGGAAATCTTCGTCGAAACCCCACTCCTGCTATCTGCGCAGGGGCTGGCTCTCACGCCGGACGGGCGGACGCTCTACCAGGCGGACTACTCGCGGGGAATTCTCAAGATCGACGTTGCGACCAGAACGGCGGCGGTCATTCCCTGCCGAACCGGTGTCGTCGCGATCGGCATCGATGGTCTGTATCTCGTCGGCAACAGGTTGATCGGAATCCAGAACGGCATGGAGCCCCATCGCGTCGTCGGTCTCACGCTCGCCCCACGAGGAGACAGCCTCGTCGCGCTGGACGTGCTCGAGCGTCGCCATCCCTCCCACGTGGAGCCGACCCTGGGAGTGGTCGTGGGACAGTATCTTTATTACATCGCCAACAGTCAGTGGGAGCGATTCGGCGACACCGGGGAAGTCGCGCGGCCGGACGAGCTCGTTCCGCCCGCGGTGCTCCGTCTCCGGCTTTGACACTCCAGCCCGGCGGATGTAGGTTGCCGCCGCCATGCAACTTGCCGACTTCTTCAGCCCCGATGCGGTCTCGCTCGATCTCCGTGCGACCAGCAAGGACGAGATCCTGGCTGAGCTCGTCGGCCTGCTCCGGCTCGACGAGCGCTCGGCCGAGACGCTGCTGCGCATGCTGCAGCGCCGCGAGACGCTCGGGTCCACCGGTGTCGGCCGTGGCATCGCCATTCCGCATTGCCGCTCGCTCGTCGTCAGCCATCTCCGTCTCGCCTTCGGCCGGAAGCGCGAGCCCGCGGACTTTCAGGCGATCGACGGACAGCCGGTCTCCAACTTCTTCCTCATCGTGGCGCCTCCGACCGAGGTTTCCAACCAGTACCTCCCGGTGCTCGGCAAGATCGCCCAGTTCGCCAAGGACGCAGACGTGCCGCATCGGCTCGCCGCGGTGTCGACGCCGGAGGAATTCTTCGGGCTGCTGCGGGAGAAGGGGGTGTAACTGGTGATCCGGACCGGCCTCGCCGGTCTGCTGTTGCTGGCGCCTCTGGTGACCGCCGTCGGCCAGACGCCACGTGAACGTCTCGCGCTCGACCGCTTCCACGATTCGCTCGATAGCGCCTCCCCGAATGACACCGCCTCGCTTCGCAGGACCACGCGCGCCCTTCGACAGACCGCCACCCGGACTCGCGACCCACTCCTCACGCTTCGCGCGGGGCTCGCCGCCATGCGACTCGGCGTCCTCGGCGCCGATCCGGATTTCGGCGACGCCGTGCGTCTCCTTCGCGAAGCGACACGTCTCGCACCGGAGTGGCCCTACGCCTGGTATGGGCTGGGTCTCGCCGAGGAGCGGCGCGCCAGCTGGGAACAGGCGGACCGTCTGGCATTGGGAAACCGGGTAGGAGTCGAGACGCTGGAGCGCGCGACCGACTGTTACCAGCGGGCGATTGCAGCCGATCCCGCCTTCACTCCCGCCGCGCTCTCTCTCGGCGAGCTCACGCTGTCGCTCCACGACACGGCGCTGTATGCGGGTGCTCGGGATGCCTTGCGGCGGGCTGCCACCGCGAGACGCTCGCCCGAAGTGCTCCTGGTCTGGGGCAGGATGGAGCGAGCCTCCGGCCTTTCGGACTCTGCCGTCGTGGCCTTCGAGGGCGCGGTGATGGCCGGCGGCCCCCGCTCGCTTGGCCTCCTCGAGATCGCACGGACGAGACTGGCAATGGGACAGCTCACCGGCGAGCCACCCTATTACGACGGCGCCGTCGACGACGATTCGGTGTCCGTCGACGCCTATCGAGCCGATCTGGAGCCGATCGCCTCCGATTCGGAGCTGGCGGTGTTCGACGCCTCGCACGGGCCCGCGCGCGCCGATTTTCTCACCCGGTTCTGGTCCCGCCGTGACCGCGACGAGCTGCGCGCCGATGGCGAGCGGCTTCGCGAGCACTATCGCCGGCTCCTGTACGCCCGCCGCAACTTCGCGCTCACCATCAACCGTCGGTTCTACGGCGCGAACGACGCGTATCGTTCGGGCAGCACGGAGCTCGACGACCGCGGCGTCATCTACGTGCGACACGGTGAGCCCGCGGAGCGGCTCAGGCCGTTCGTGTTCGGGTTGATGCCGAGCGAATCGTGGCGCTACTCGAGGGCCGACGGGGATCTGTTGTTTCACTTCTCGTCGGGCGCGGACGAGAACGGCGGGGGCGACCTCTACGACTATCGTCTCGTAGAAAGTGTCCTCGACCTCCATGGAGCCTCCGATGCCCCGATAGACCAGCTTCTCCTCTCCAGGGAGTCGCTGTCCCCACTCTATAGCCGGATGCTCAACTGGGGTCGGTATGGCTCGGCCCATGCGCGGGCGCGGGAGCGCGGAATCGGGCAGGCCAGCATCGAGTTCGGCACGACGACCGACAGTTACGAGCTGCAGTTCGCCCATCGGCTGCAGGTCATCGCCAATCTCGTCGCCGTCGGCCGGACGCCTGCGGGACCGATCGCCCACTTCGTCTTCGCGGTCGCCTCGCCCGACAGCGCCCCTGCCCTGAGAGCGGGCGAGCAGTATCCAGTGCGGGTGCGGCTCAGCGTGTTCGACGGTGCGGGGCGCGGCTTTGCGTCGGTGGACACGGTCGTCACCGTTCGCGCGCCGAGCACTCTCAAGCCGGGTCAGTCACTGCTGGGGCGTGCCGAGATCCGGTTGCCCGAAGGAAGCTGGGAGTGGAAGGCCGCGGTGCAGATCGGCGACCAAGCAGGCGTTGTCCTCCCACGCGATACCGTGCGCATGGCCCGGAGCGGCCAAGGTCTGGCCCTGAGTGACCTGGCGGTCGGGGTGGAAGGCGCCGCCGCAGTCTGGCAGCCGACAGCCGTAGACAGCGCGTTTCTCACACCGTTCGGGATGGTGCCGGAAGGCAGCGAGGCGGAGCTGTACTACGAAGCGTCCGGGGCGCGATCCGGCGCCACCTACTCGCACCAGATCGCCGTATACCGGCTCAAGGGTGATCCGGCTGGGCCGGAAAAGAAGCCCGTCGTACGACTCGCGTTCAACGAGGCGTCGACCGATTCGCTCCTGCGGGCGCGGCGGACACTCCAGCTCCGTCGGCTCAAGCCTGGTCGCTACCTGCTCGAGGTTCGCGTGTCGGGGCCTGGGGAGGAGAGTGATGTCCGGCGGCGGGAGGTGAGGGTGTTGAAAGCGCGGAAATAGCGGATGTCAGGCCCCCGACTGCTCCAGAAGCTCGAGCCGCGCTTCCATCTCGCTATCCATCAACTTCCGAAGCTCGATGAGCCGCAGCGCATATTGCTGAAGCGCCAGGTCGGTGTCGGTCTTCGGGGTCCAGGCCGGCACCGGCTTGGGACGCCCCGCCTCGTTCAGCGCGACGAAGACGATGAGGCAGTGACAGCGCCGCGACTTCGTGGCTTCCTTCGGATCGCCGGCATAGATGTCGATGGCGATGTGCAGGCTGGTGCGCCCGGTGTGAATGACCAGGGCCCGAAGCTCGACGATCTCGCCGACATGAATCGGCTGGAGGAAATGGATTCCCCCGACGTAGAGTGTCACGCAGTACTCGCCCGACCAGCCCGCGGCGCAGGTGTACCCCGCCTGGTCGATCCACTTCATCACCGCGCCACCGTGCACCTTCCCGCCGAAATTGACGTGACTGGGCTCCGCAAGGAACCGGAGGGTGACGGCGCGCGGTCCCGTCATTCCCACTCGATCGTGGCCGGCGGTTTGGAGCTGACGTCGTAGACTACCCGGTTCACGCCGTCCACCTCGTTGGCGATGCGGTTCGAGATTCTGGCCAGCACGTCCGGCGGGAACGGGAACCAGTCGGCGGTCATGCCGTCTCGGCTGGTGACGGCTCGCAGCCCTACCACCTGATCGTAACTCCGAAAATCGCCCTGCACGCCAACCGAACGGATCGGAAGCAGGACGGCGAACGCCTGCCAGATCTCGTCGTACAGCCCGGCCGCGCGAATTTCTTCGATGTAGATGTGATCCGCCCGGCGGAGAATGTCGAGCGCGGGTGCCGTGACGTCCCCCAGGATCCGGATAGCGAGACCGGGACCCGGAAACGGATGACGGCCCACCATCTCCTCCGGCAGCCCCAGCTCACGGCCCACCTGCCGCACTTCGTCCTTGAAGAGCTCGCGAAGCGGCTCCAGCAGCGCGAACGGAAGGCGCTCGGGGAGACCACCGACGTTGTGGTGGGTTTTGATCGTCACTGAGGGGCCGCCCCGGGGCGAGAGCGACTCGATGACGTCGGGATAGAGTGTTCCCTGCACCAGGAAGCGCACATCGTTGCCGACCGCGTGCGCCTCATTTTCGAACACCTCGATGAACGTATGGCCGATTCGCCTGCGCTTCTCCTCCGGATCGATTACGCCGGCGAGCTTGTCGAGGAAAAGCGAGGAGGCGTCCACCACCCGGAGATCGATGCCGAGGTGGCGGCGGAAGGTCGCCTCGACCTGCTCCCGCTCGTGGAGTCGGAGGAGTCCATGATCCACGAAGATGCAGGTGAGCCGATCGCCCAGGGCGCGGTGGACCAGGACCGCGGCAACCGAGGAGTCTACGCCGCCCGAGAGCCCGCAGATGACTCTACCCGTCGGACCGACCGTCTCGGCGATACGCCGCACCTCGGACTCTACGAAGTGTCCCGGCGTCCAGTCGGGAGTGCAGCCGCAGACCTCGAACAGGAAATTGCTGATGATTTCACCGCCGCGCGGCGTGTGCGCCACTTCGGGGTGAAACTGAACGCCGAACAGCGGCCGCTCCTGATGCTCGAAGGCGGCGACGGGAGAATTGTCGCTCGAAGCGGTCACCGTGTATCCCGGCGGCGCGACGTCCACGTGGTCCCCGTGGCTCATCCACACCGGCGTCTCCTCGCCCTTGCCGAACCCCTGGAAGAGTCGGCCGCCTTCCACCGTCACGTTCGCGCGGCCGTATTCCCGCCGCGAAGCAGCCTGGACCCGACCACCCGAGAGCTGGGCGAGCACCTGCATTCCATAGCAGAGCCCGAGGACCGGCGTGCCCAACTCGAGCAACGAAGGGTCGGCGGTTGGGACACCCTCGTCGTAGACCGAGTTCGGTCCGCCGGACAGGATGATGCCCTTTGGCTTCCAGGCACGGATCCAGTCCACGGTCCGTGACGGCGGATGGATCTCGCAGTAGACGTGGGCTTCGCGCACCCGCCGGGCGATGAGCTGGGTATACTGGGAGCCGAAGTCGATGATGAGGATGCCGTCGTGATGCTGTGCCACTGGCTGTTGCGCTCCGTCGCGGGTAGGCGCGTGTAGGGTCGCGGTCATGGAGTCAATCGCTCGCCGGTGTAGAGGTCTTCGACGGTCTCGCGCGGCCGCGCGACCCACCACGCTCCGGCATCCACCACGACTTCCGCCGGCCGGGGCCGAGAGTTGTAGTTGGACGCCATGACGAAACCGTAGGCCCCGGCGCCAAGCACCGCCAGACGCTCACCAGAGTCCACTCCGGGCAGCATGCGGTCGAGCGCGAGAAAGTCCCCCGTTTCGCACACGGGCCCCACGACGTCCACCCGCAAGGCCGGCCGCCCGCGCTCCTCGAGCTCCACGATTTCGTGATAGGCCTGGTAGTGGCTCGGCCGCACCAGATCGTTCATCCCCGCGTCCACCACGACGAACTCCTTCCCGCCTGAATGTTTTCGGTAGAGCACCTCGGTGAGCAGCACCCCGGCGCTGCCGACCAGGAATCGGCCGGGCTCGAGGTACACCGTGCGGCCCGTCGGAGCCAACATCGGAACTACCGCCTCGGCAAAGCGGTCGGGCTCCATCGATGGTTCGTCGGAGTACCGGATGCCGAGTCCCCCGCCGATGTCGAGCACCGTGAACGTGGCCGTTCCCACGGCACGCAGCCGCTCTGCCAGATCGAGCAGCCGAGCGATCCCCTGCCGGAACGGCTCCGTGTCCACGAGCTGGCTTCCCAGATGCATCGCCAGGGCGGTGAGCTCGAGAAACGGATGGGACTCGATGAACGTCGCGGTCCCGACGACCTGATCGACGGGGACGCCGAACTTGATGCCGCTCTTCCCCGTGGAGATGTAGGGATGGGTCTCGGTGGTGACGTCGGGATTGACCCGGATTCCGACCGACACCCGAGTCTTGGTCTTCATCGCGATATCGGCGAGACGCTCCAGCTCCTCACGCGACTCGATGTTGAGATGCCCGAGCCTCGCACCCACGGCGAGGCGCAATTCCTCCGACGACTTTCCGACGCCGCTGAAGACGACGCGCGACGGCTCGAACCCCGCGGCCAGCACCCGCGCCAGCTCCCCGCCGGAGACGATATCGGCGCCCGCGCCGAGATCGCGGAGCACCCGCAGAATGGCAAGGTTACTGTTGGCCTTGACCGCGAAGCAGATGCGATGCGGGACGCCGGCGAGCGCCTGATCCAGGGCGCGGTACCGGTCACGGATGGCGCCCGCGTTGTACACGTAGGTGGGCGTCCCGACCTTCTGGGCGATCTCCGAGAGCGACACGCCGCCAAGCCTGAGCGTGCGCCCCTCGCGGCTCAGGCCTGCATCGGCGAAGAGCCCGGATACCGCCCCCGTCAGTACGCCTTGGCCCACACCGCCTCGGCAACGCTCGGCCCGCCGCACCACATGCAGGTCGTCGGGGTAACCGGCGAGCGGAACTCCTCGTCCGGCAGAACCCGGATCGTCGCCTTGGTCTGCTCCTTGATCTCGGCCTCGCACGAGGGCCGGCCGCAGAATCCGGCGTAGACGAAGCCGCCGTCTCCCGCCAAGTGAGCGAGGAACTGCTCCTTGGTGGCGCCGCGAATGCTCGCTGCCTCCCGGCGCGCCCGGGATGCCTCGAGCAGGTCGGACTGCATGCGGTCCATCATGTCGCGCAGACTCGCCGCGATCCCGGCCATCGGTAGCGGCTCCTTCTTGCCCCCGGTGCGCCGCGCCAGCATGACCGAGCCCGAGGCGAGGTCGCGCGGGCCGACCTCGATCCGGAGCGGGACGCCTCGGCCTTCCCACTCGTAGTACTTCGCCCCGGGCTTCATGCCCTCCCGGGCGTCGAGATGGACGCGGATCCCGGCGGCAGCGATCTCCTGCTTGAGCTTGTCGGCGGCGGCAATCACCGCGGCGCGCTCGTCATCGGTGCGGTAGATGGGCACGATCACCACTTGATACTGCGCGAGCCGCGGCGGACACACGAGTCCGGCGTCGTCACCGTGCGTCATGATGAGCGCACCCACGAGGCGAGTCGAGACTCCCCAGGACGTGTTCCAGACGTGATCGAGCCCGCCCGCCGCGGTCTGGAACGTGACTTCGAACGCTCGGGCGAAGTTCTGGCCCAGGTTGTGGCTCGTTCCCGCCTGCAGCGCCTTGTTGTCCTGCATCAACGATTCGCAGCTGTAGGTGCGCAACGCGCCGGCGAATCGCTCGCTGTCGGTCTTCCGACCGGTGATCACCGGCATCGCCATCCATTCTTCCATGAATGTCCGATAGACGCCGAGCATCCGCAGAGTCTCTTCCTCGGCCTCCGCTTCGGTGGCGTGCGCCGTGTGGCCTTCCTGCCAGAGAAACTCGGTGGTCCGGAGGAACAGACGGGTCCGCATCTCCCAGCGCACGACGTTGGCCCACTGGTTGATGAGCAGCGGCAGATCGCGGTAGCTCTGGATCCACTTGGCGTACATCGCGTAGATGATCGTCTCGGACGTGGGCCGGACCACGAGTGGCTCTTCCAGCTCCTTCCCACCCCCGTGCGTGACCACCGCGGTCTCCG
The DNA here is from genome assembly GCA_036559745.1 of Gemmatimonadales bacterium. Classification (GTDB taxonomy): domain Bacteria; phylum Gemmatimonadota; class Gemmatimonadetes; order Gemmatimonadales; family GWC2-71-9; genus CAVVWJ01. Next base: position 83,572 of record DATBSO010000050.1, read on the forward strand.
GCGCGAAGCCCTCGACGTGCTGGGCCTCGCGGGCGAGGAAGCTCTGGGGAATGAAGAGCGGGAAATAGGCGTTCTGGTGTCCGGTGTCCTTGAACATCTGGTCGAGGGCCCGCTGCATCTGCTCCCAGATCGCGTAGCCGTTCGGCCGGATCACCATGCACCCACGCACCGGGCTGTAGTCGGCCAGCTCGGCCCTGGCAATCAACTCATTGTACCAGGCACTGAAGTCCGTCGCCCGGGTAGTCAACGCCTTCACATCCGCCATCTGCACACCTCAGTTTGCAATCCGATCGTCAACTGCTTCACCACAGAGACGTCAATTCGCTCCCGCGAGCCTCGCGACGAGCTGATCGCGCGGCACCGCGACCTGCGATTTGTCCTCGAGATTTCGGAGCATGACCTCGTTGCGAGCCCGTTCGTCCGGACCGATCAAGACAGCCCACCGCGCATGCCGGGCATTCGCCAGGTTGAGCTGCTTGCCGAGAGCGAGCACGTTCAGGGCGTACTCCACACGGAGGTTCGCGTCGCGGAGCTCGTGGGCCGTCGCGAGAATGTGAGGCAGGTCGTCACCCGTGATGCCCGCGATGAAGACGTCGATGGACGGAGTTGCCTCGGGCGTGACGCCCCGATCCTTGAGCAGCTCTCCCAGCACGACGTCCCCCATGCCGAACCCCAGCGCGGGAAGATCCACGCCGCCCAGAGACTCGAGCAGGTTATCGTAGCGCCCGCCGCCGCAGATCGCCCGAAGCGACTGGTCGGCGTCGAAGAGCTCGAACACCGTCCCGGTGTAGTACGCGAGACCGCGAACGATCGTGAGATCGAGATCGACGAAGCCGCCGAGCCCCATGGCATCGAGCGCCTCGAGCGTGGAGCGCAGCGGCTCGGCGGCTGAACCGGCGCCCGGATACTTGCGCACGATCTCGTCGAGGTCTACAAGACCCTTGAAGGACTCGAGCTCTCGAACAGCAGTCTCGGGCGCGCCGGTATCCAGCAAGGCCTGCTTTCGCGACGCATATTCCCGCCGTCCCATCTTATCCAGCACCTGATGGGCCAGCCTTTCCCTTTCTCCGCCGAACCCGAGAGATGAAAGGATCGCCCCGAGCAGACGACGATCTGAGATTCGTACTCGGACATCGTCCGGCCCGAGCTGAAAAGCCCGCATGACGTCGATCGCGAGGGCCACGATTTCGGCATCACCGAGCGGGCCCCGCTCGCCGATCAGATCGCAATTGAGCTGAAAGTGCTCTCGAAGCCGCCCCCGTTGCTGCCGCTCGTACCGGAAGAGCTGAGGGATCGAGAACCACCGGATCGGTTTCTTGAGGCTCGTGGCGCTCGCGGCGACCATGCGCGCCAGCGTGGGCGTCATCTCGGGCCGCAGGGCCACGTCCCGTTCGCCCTTGTCCGTGAAGGCGTAGAGCTGGCCCACGATCTCGTCACCGCTCTTGGCGGTGTACAGCTCGAGCGGCTCGAGCGGCGGACCGTCGTACTCCTCGAAGCCGTAGCGGGCCGCCACCGTCCGCCAGGTGCGGAAGATGTAAGCGCGGAGCGCGAAGTCGCCCGGGTAGAAATCGCGAAAGCCCGGCAGGGCCTGGGTTTGCATGGGGGGAAAATAGACTGGGCAGGGGAGCGGGGAGAAGGGAGAGGGACAGGAGAAGGGAGAAGCGGGAAAGGGAGAACGGCTGTGCGTCATCCCTCTTCTCCAGTCTCCCTTCTCCCTTCTCCCTTCTTCCTTCTTCCCGCTCCCTGCTCCCTTCTCCTCACACCTCCATCCCCAACGCACTCATCACGTCGCCCACCGTGTGAAAGGAGCCGGTCACGAGGACCGTGGCCGCGCCCTGTGGCGCGATCTCGAGCGCTTCCCGGAAGTCCGGGACCAGGCTCCACACCGATCGCGCCGGAGGGCGGCCCCGGTCCCGGAGCCATCGGCGCAGCCATCGCGCGTCCCAACCCCGTCCCGCGGCGGTCGGAGCGATCGTCAGGATTCCCCGGTCGATCACCCGGTCGAGCTCAACCAGCATCTCGGGCCACTCCTTGTCGCCCAGGATGGAGACGAGCGCGTGGAGCGGCCGCGGCGGCTTGATCGCCTCGATCGCGGTGACGAGGGCCCGGATACCGTCCGGGTTGTGCGCCACGTCGAAGAGCCACTTGCCGCGCCGGTCGAGCCTCCCGGGAATCCTCGCTTGGGCGAACCCGCGCTCGACCGCCTGGGCATCCGGACGATAGGGCGCCGGCAGCGCCATCAGGACGCCATGGGCGACTCCCGCGTTGCGCCGCTGGTGGGCGCCAGCCAGGCTGAGCGAGCCCTTCCATTCGTACTCCGGCGGAAGCACCCGGATATCGGGACGCGCCGCGTGATCCAGCCGCGCGATCGCCTTCCGCGCCTCTCGCCGCAACACCTCGACCAACCCCGGGGCGCGCTCCCCGATGACGAACGGCGCACCGGGCTTGGCAATCCCGGCCTTCTCACAGGCGATGAGCTCGAGCGTGTGTCCCAGATACTTCATGTGGTCCCATGCGATCTTGGTGACCGCGCTGACGAGCGGCTGGATGACGTTGGTGCTGTCGAGCCGGCCTCCCAGCCCCACCTCGACGACCGCGACCTCGACGCCACGCGCCGCAAAGTCGGCAAAGGCGATCGCCGTGCTGGCCTCGAAGAACGTGGCCTTGTGATTCAGGATCGGGTCGCGCAGCCGGCTGGTCCACATTGCCAAGGCGTCCTCCGAGATCGGCACGTCGTCTACCCGGATGCGCTCGCGGAACGACACGAGGTGGGGCGACGTGTACAGGCCAACCCGCCACCCCGCGCCCCGAAGAGCGGCCGCCACGAGGGTGGAGACGCTTCCCTTGCCGTTCGTCCCGCCGATGTGGACCATCGGCACCACGTCCTGAGGATTCCCCACTGCCTCCAGGAGACGACGCGTGGTGCCCAGCCCAAACTTGATGGTCGTGGTCCGGGGGAAGAGAAAAGCGAGGGCGTCGTCGTAGGTCAGGCTCATGCGTCCTGGTCTCAACGAAAACGCCCCACCCGAGCAGGCCGTGGTGGGGCGCGGTACGCGGTGGACGGTTCGGAACTCAGCTCTGCTCGGCCATCTCCGCCTGGGGTCGCCGCCCCTGCATGTGCCGAAGGAGTCGGGCCGTAGTGTCGCGGAGCGAGGCCCGCGGGACTACGTCGTCGATCTGGCCATGCTCCAGCAGGAACTCCGCGGTCTGAAAGCCTTCGGGGAGATCCTGCCCGATCGTCTGCTTGATCACCCGCTGGCCCGCGAACCCGATCACCGCGCCGGGCTCGGCAAGGATGACATCCCCCTGCATGGCGAAGGAGGCGGAGACGCCCCCCGTCGTGGGATCCGTGAGGATGGAGATGTAAGGGATGGAATCACGGTGCAGTTGGGCGATCGCGGCCGAGGTCTTGGCCATCTGCATCAGGGAAAGGACGCCTTCCTGCATGCGGGCGCCGCCGGACGTCGAGACGATGACGAGGGGGACCTTCTTTTCGTGCGAGCGTCGTGCGAGCCGCGCGATTTTTTCTCCGACCACGGACCCCATCGAGCCGCCCATGAACCCGAAGTTCATCACGCCCAGACTGAACGGTTGCCCGTCCAGCTTGGCCGTTCCGGTCAGGATCGCGTCGGCGTCGCCGCCCTTCTTGCGCGCGGTGACGAGGCGATCCGCATAATGCTCGAAATTAAGGGGATCAACGGAGCGAAGATTACCGTAGAGCTCGCGCCACGATCCCTGGTCGGTCAGCAGCTCCACGTAGTCCTCGGCGCTGATGCGCCGGTGGCGGCCGCACTCCGGGCACACGTTGAGTGCCTTCTCGAACTTCTCACGGATGTCGATGTGGCCGCAGCCGTCGCACTTCTCCCACGCGTCGGGCGGAATCTCGAGCCGTTCGCGCTGCGACTTCCGAGGCTTCCGTTCCTTCTTAAACCATGCCATCACGGCCATAGGATGTGGGTACCACCAGAAGAGGGAAGCTGCTGCGACGGGACCCTGCAATTTCGGGCATTCGCCCCCCTGGCGCTAGGCCCCTTCTCATAACTCATTGTCATACATCGGGATAGCCTGACTGCCTGGAGTCCCAGGCAACCCGGAGGGCCAGCCCCAGGCAGATCGAACAGATGATGAAAAAGGACCCCCCATACGAGAAAAACGGCAGGGGAATTCCCGTGATCGGCATCAAGTTCACGGTCATGCCGACGTTCTCGAACACGTGGGTGAACAAGAGTCCCAGGATGCCGAATGTGACGAGACTGCTGAAGGGATCGGTCGCCCGCCGCGCGATCCGGAGCAGGGCGAGGAACAGCAGGAGGAAGAGGATCAGCGCGACCATGACTCCGACGAAGCCCAGCTCTTCACCCACGATCGGGAAAACGAAATCGGTATGCTGCTCGGGAAGAAAGGCGAGCCGTTTCTGCGGGCCCTCGGTATAGCCCGTGCCGAACCAGCCCCCGGAGCCGATCGCGACCCGCGACTGGATCGCGTGGTAGCCGGCCGCGCGCGGATCCGCCTCGGGGTTGAGAAACGTCAGCAGCCGGTTCTGCTGGTACGGCTCCAGCCGTCGCCACAAGGGCAGCGCGATAGTCCCCATGGCTACGTTGAGGAACCAGACGATGAGCGAGTCGTAGATGTAGGGCCGCCAGATCACGAGCAGGGCGGTGACGGCCACCATCCACGCCCCCCATGCCCAGTTGTTGAATGCCAGGAGGAGGCTCAACCCCGGTGAGGCGATGAGAAAGAGGAGCCGGGGGCGAACACCGGACCAGAACAGCATGGCGAACGCGATGCCGATGAAGACGATCGCGCTGCCGAGATCGGGCTGCTTGAGAACGAGGAGGAACGGCACGCCGACGATCGCCGCTGGAATGAGCAGGTCACCCAGGGATCGGGGCGGCTCCTTCCGGCTCGAGAGGTACCGAGCCAGCATCAGAACCGTCGCCACCTTGGCAAGCTCCGAGGGCTGGCCGATCTGATGGCCTCCGATGGAGAGCCAGCTGTGGCTGCTCTGGGCGGTGCCGGCTCCCGTTCCCACCACCAGCACGATGCCGAGCAGCGCCAGGCTCAGCCCGTAGAAGGCCGGTGCCAGCCATTCCAGCAGCCGCAGCGAGACGTGGAAGACGACCCATCCAGCGACAATGCCGATGCCGAACCAGAAGAACTGCCGATACCAGACTCCGGCTGCCCGGGTCGGCACGTCCGTCTGCCCGGCCGAGTACAGCGTGAGCAGGCCGAAGAACATCAGCAGGGCGGCAATGGTGATGAGCCGCCGGTCGAGCGAAGCGGCTCTCACATCCGCCTCCCGAGGCGGGCCGAGTCGGCGGCGGCCTTGGCGGCGGCGGAGTCGGGATCGAGCTCGACCGGCCGCGGTGCGCTGTCCTGGACGGTGGCGGCCTCATCCATGAGGATCTTCACCTTGATCGTGCCGGCGGTGTCGGGCCCCAGGATATACCGCCTGAGCGCTCGCACCACATAGGGCGCCGCGACCGTTCCGTGCTCCGCGAACTCCATGATCGACCCGACGATGAGCTCGGGCTTCTCGGCCGGGGCGAACCCGATGAACCAGCCGTGATCCTTGCCGTGCGGGTTCTGGGCGGTTCCGGTCTTCCCCGCCACCGCGAGGTCCGCGCGCCGGCTCGCGGCGGCCGTGCCCCGCTCCACGACCGCAATGAGCGCGCGCCGGAGCCCGTCGAGCTGCTCGGCCGTGAGACCGAGCCGGCGGGGGTGCGCTGCCGCGGGATGAACCAGATAGGGCGAGGCCGCGTCGCCGGTGCCCGCAAGCCCCTCGTAGAAGCGCATCATGTTGATCAGCGTCTGGGTGTTCTCACCCTGGCCGATCGAGAAGTTGAGCGTCGTCGCGGGAGGGCTCCAGTTCCGGGAGCCGTACAGGCGGTCGAAGTAGGCCGTGGTCGAGGGGTAGATCGGGTCGATTTCGTTCTCGAGGTCGATCCCGCTCTTGTCCTTGAAGCCCATCAGCACGCCGTCCTGGATGATCGCGTTGAGGCCGAGACGCAGCCCCAGCTGGTAGAAGTAGACGTCGCAGCTTCCCGCGACCGCGCCCACCAGATCCAACGAACCGTGGCCTTCCTTCTTCCAGCACCGGAACACCCGGTTGCCCAGACGCATTCCGCCGCGGCACGGCTGCGGCATGTGAGTGTCCAGTCCCACCAGCCCGCGCTTCAGCGCCATCGCCGCGATGGCCAGCTTGAACGGTGATGCCGGCGGGTAGCGCGCCTGAATCACCCGGTTGAGCAGCGGCCGGGCCGAATCCGAGTTGAGTGCCCGCCACTCCTTGCTGGAAATTCCGCCGACGAAGTCGTTCGGATCATAGGAAGGCGACGAGTAGAGCGCGCGGATCTCACCGGTCGGGGTCATTGCGACCAGCGCGCCGCGCACGCCCGCCGGCCAGATGCTGTCGACGAATCGCTGCAGATCGAGATCGATCGTCGTCTCGATCGGCTTGCCCGGCGTCGGCAACAGCGTGGCCGCTCCCGCCTCCTCGCGGACCAGGCGGCCCCTCGCATTGACCTCGATGTACCGCACTCCCTCGACGCCCCGGAGCGTGTCGTCGTATTCCCGCTCGAGTCCCGCCTTGCCCACGATCGAGCCGAGCCCCGCGCCGGGAAACCGGTTCGCGGCGAGGTCCTGCTCGGTGACCTCGGAGACATACCCGACGAGGTGGGCGACGGCTTTGCCCGCCGGGTACAGACGCTTGGGCTCGGCCTGGATCACGAGTCCCGGCAGGACGTAGCGGTGTTCCTCGAGCCGGGCGACGACCTCGTAGCTCGCGTCACCGAACACGATGGCGGGCTGGTAGCGCGCCTGGGTGAAACGGCGGACGATCTCCTCCGTCTGGCTGGTATCGAACGCTACGAACTGCCCGATCCGGGCGAGCACCGCCCGAAGCGAGTCCACCGAGGGGGCGAGGAGCTTGACCGAATAGCCGGGAACGTTCTCCGCGATGATCTCGCCCTTCCGGTCGAGAATCGAGCCCCTGGGCGACGTGACGGAGATCGGGCGGAGCCGGTTGGTCTCCGCCTTGAGCTGGAACTTCTCGTGCTGGAGGACCTGGGTTCGGAAGAACGCGCCGGCCAGAACCAGGAAGGCGAGGACGAGCACGAACTGAGCGACGTCGGCACGCTCTCGCAGCCGGTAGGAGTCGAATCCGTTCATGCGTCGAGCCGGACCGAGAACCATTGGCGGGACGCGAGCAATACCAGCAATGCGAAGGCCCCGGTCGCCAGCGCTTCGAGAGGACTGTACACGGTCAACTCGGCCAGGATCGGACGGTCACCGGCGCCGCTCAGCAGCAGCGTCAGGAGGTCCCGGACCCAGAGGCCGACGCCGACGAAGGCGGCGTTCACGAGGATGTTATCGGCGAAGAACACGGCCCGCCCCCACGAGGCGAGATAGCCGACGACGGTGTTCGCGAGCATGCCGGCGCCGAACCGCGCCGGCGTCAGGGCGTCGGCCGCCATCCCGAGCAGAAAGCCGGTCAGCGCGGCGATCCCGGGACTGCTGCGGAGCGCCACCAGCATCAGCCCGAGAAACAGAAAATCCGGACTGACACGCGGGCCCCAGAGCCGAGGCCGCACGTAGAACTGGAGGACCACCATCAGCACCAGTACCAGCACGAGTTGCACGCGATTCGCGCGTGTCGGCATCATCGCGCGGAATCTCCCCGAGCCGAATCGCGAGGCGGTGCGGCCGGTGCCGGGTTCGGCGCGGGCGCCGGCTTGGGCGCCGGTGCCGGCGCGCCGCTGTCGGGCCGCGTGACCCGGCGCTTCGCGCGGGCGACCGAATCACGGCGTGCCGCCGCCGCATCGCGCGCCGCCTGCGCGAGAGAATCGGCCCGGCGCGCCCGCAGGAGCGAGTCGAGCTTGTGCGCCTGGAGCACCGAGTCGCTCGGGAATGCGGACGCGAGATCGGCCGACGGCGGCGCGACCAGGATGAGCACGTGCCCGACCGAGCCGGGATTTGCCGCCGGAAGGAGGCGGTAGACCCGCTCCCAGCCGGCCTGCTCCCGCACCAGGCCCGTGACCGTCCCGACCGGGATGCCCTTGGGATACACACCGCCCAGGCCGGACGAGAGGACCAGCGAGCCCGGGGGAACCGAATCACGATACGGCACGCCGCGGAACTCGAGGGCCCCTTCCCCGCTCACCGCCGAGAGCGATGGTGCCACCACGCCCGCGGCGTTGCCGGAGACGGTGAATGCGCTCACGCGAAACTCCGGATGGGCCCAGGTCATCGCGATGCTGGTGCGCTCGGCAGTGCTCAGCACGACACCGATCAGTCCCTCGGGCGATACCACCGGATCGAAAGGCGACACCCCCTGGGATGATCCCGCGCTGAGCAGCAGCGTCCGGGCATCGGTGGCCTGGGATTGGTGAAGCACTTCGGCCGCGACGTACGAGCTGGAGAGGCGTCGGCTCAGCGCGAGGAGCTGACGGAGGCGTTCGTTTTCGGCGAGAAGCGACGGGAGTCCCTGAGCGAGATATGCGGAGGAGTCACGCTGCGCCGTGACCTCCCGGAACCGCACCCGGCTGGTTCGACCCTCTTCCGCGCGAACCTGGAGCCACACCAGGGGCGCGAGCACGGTTTCCCGCAATGCATCGGCGACATCGAGGCCGATTTTCGTCGGGGCGACCAGGGCAACCACGGACACGCCCAGGCAGACGAAGAACAGGACGGTGTCGCGGCGCGTGTATGATCGATCCGACGCGCTGGCCATGCTCAGACGGAGAGAACGCTGCGGTATTTCTCGTAATCGTCGAGAATGCGACCGGTGCCGCGCACCACGCAGGTGAGCGGGTCCTCATCCACGTGAATCGGGAGCCCCGTCTCCTGGGCGAGGAGGATGTCCAGGCCACGGATCAGCGCGCCGCCCCCGGTCATCACGATGCCGCGATCGACGATGTCGCTCGCGAGCTCCGGCGGCGTGATCTCGAGGGCCCGCCGCACGGCATCGACGATCTGCTGGATCGGCTCCTGCACCGCCTCGCGGATCTCGGCCGAGTGGACCCGAACGGTCTTCGGGATGCCGGAGACGAGGTCGCGACCCTTGACCTCCATCTCCCGCTCGTCTCCCGTCGGGGCCGCCGACCCGATCTTGATCTTGATCGCCTCGGCGGTGGGCTCACCGACCAGCAGGTTGTAGTTCTTGCGCATGAACTGGACGATGGCCTGGTCCAGCTCGTCGCCACCGGTGCGAATGGAGGTGTCGGAGACGATGCCCGAGAGGGCGATGACCGCGATCTCGGTGGTGCCGCCGCCGATGTCGATGACCATGTTGCCGGTGGGAGTCTCGACCGGCAGCCCGACGCCGATCGCCGCGGCCATCGGCTCGGCGACCATCAGCACCTGCTTCGCGCCGGCCGTCTCAGCCGAGTCGCGCACGGCGCGGCGCTCCACTTCGGTGATGCCCGAGGGCACGCAGACGATCACCTTCGGTTTGACCCGGAACACGTGCTTGTCGATGATCGTCTTCAGAAAATACCGGAGCATCTTCTCGGTGACGTCGAAGTCGGCGATGACGCCGTCCTTCAGAGGACGGACCGCGAGGATTCCGTCGGGCGTGCGCCCGAGCATCCGCTTGGCCTCGAGCCCGATGCCTTTGATCTTGCCCGTGGCCTTCTCGATCGCCACCACCGAGGGCTCGTTCAGCACGATCCCTTCGCCCTTCACATAGACCAGGGTATTGGCGGTGCCGAGATCCACCGCGATTTCGTTCGCGGGGAGCCAGGACGTCAGATTCCATGTCGGAAGTTTCATCAGGCGGCCGTGAGGCGCATGGGTCACAAGGTAAGTGGGGGCTGTGGTCTGTGGGAAGCCGTTACCGTCCCGTGCTGCCGAATCCGCCATCGCCGCGCGACGTCTCGGGCAGCCGATCGACCGGTGTGAAGGTCACGTGCTCGACCCGCGCGATGATCATCTGCGCGATCCGCATGCCGCGCGTGACCTCGAACGGCTCGGATCCGAGGTTCACCATGGGGATCATCAGCTCGCCGCGGTAATCACTGTCGATCGTGGCAGGTGCGTTGGGCAGCGTGATCCCGTGACGCAACGCGAGGCCCGACCGCGGGCGGATCTGGCACTCGAAACCTTCGGGCACCGCGATGGCGAAGCCGGTGCGGAAGAGTCGTCGCTCCAGGGGACCGAGAATGCCGTCTTCGGCGCTCACGACGTCGTAACCGGCGGCACCCGGCGTCGCCAGGGTCGGGAGCGGCAGGCCCTCGGCGTGCGGCAGGCGGGCCACCAGAATGTCGGTCATGCCGGGCGCGGCGTCAGAGAACCGCGGCAACGTCGGTGAGCGGCAGCCGGAATGCCTCGGCCACGCCCGGGTACACGACCTTCCCCTCCACCACGTTGAGCCCGAGCTTGAGCGCGGGATCGGCCTTGCAGGCGGCCCGCCATCCGTGGCGCGCGAGCTTGAGGGCGTACGGAAGCGTGGCGTTGGTGAGCGCGAGCGTCGAGGTGCGGGGCACGCCGCCTGGCATGTTCGCCACGGCGTAGTGAAGGATGCCGTCGACGAAATAGGTGGGGTTCTCGTGGGTCGTCGGCTTGATGGTCTCGACGCACCCGCCCTGGTCCACGGCGACGTCCACGATCACCGAGCCGGGCTTCATGGACTTGAGGTCGGCCCGCTTGACCAGGTGCGGTGCCTTGGCCCCGGGGAGCAGCACCGCGCCGATGACCAGATCGGCGCGCCGGATCGCGTCGAGAATGTTGTGGCGGTTGGAGTAGGCCGTGTCGACGTTCGCCGGGAGGACGTCGTCGAGGTAGCGGAGCCGGTCGAGGGAGATGTCGAGGATGGTCACGTGCGCGCCGAGCCCCGCCGCCATCTTGGCCGCATTGATGCCCACGACGCCGCCGCCGATGATGACCACTTCACCGGGCGCCACGCCGGGCACGCCGCCCAGCAGCACGCCGCTGCCGCCGAACACCTTCTCCAGATACTTGGCGCCTTCCTGCACGGCCATCCGCCCCGCCACCTCCGACATCGGCGTCAGCAACGGCAGCTCGCCACTCGCCAGCTGCACGGTCTCGTACGCCACGGCGATGGCGCCGGAGGCGATGACCGCGCGGGTCAGGTCCTCCGCCGCTGCGAAATGGAAGTAGGTGTAGATGAGCTGCCCCTTCCGCATGCGAGGCCACTCCGCCGCGATCGGCTCCTTCACCTTCATAATCATCTCGGCGCGCTGCCAGACCTCGTCGGCGGTGCCGAGGATCGTGGCGCCCACGGCTTCGTAGGCCGAGTCGGCGAACCCGCTTCCGAGTCCCGCGCCCGATTCCAGCAACACCGTGTGTCCCGCCGCCACGAGCGCCTCGGCGCCGGCCGGCACGAGGGCGATCCGATTCTCGTTGGTCTTGATCTCCTTCGGCACGCCGATCAGCATGGGTCCTCGAGTCATTGAGGGAAAGGAGAGGGACCTTTCACCCTTCTCCGTCGTGTGGTCCCAACCGCATGACGGTCTGCCGCGCCGCCGGAAAGAATTCCGCGGCGACCGCGCCGACATCGCCTGGAGTCACGGCATCGATCTCCGCAAGCATCGCGTCGAGCGGCCGGTAGGCGTCGTTGTGGAGCTCGAAGCCCGCCAGACGGCTCATGCGGGCCGCGGGACTCTCCAGCGAGAGCATGATCTGCCCCTTGAGCTGCCGCTTTCCGTCGGCGAGCTCCGCGTCCGGCAGACCCTCGCGCGCTATCCGCTCGTATTCCGCGGCGATGGCATCGATGGCGGCATCGGCCGTTCCCGGCTGAGTGCCGACGTAGACGCCGAGTTGTCCCGAGCTCTGATAGAACTGCTTGTAGGCGAAGATCGCGTAGGCCAGTCCCAGCTCCTCGCGGACCCGCTGGAACAGCCGGCTCGACATGCCTCCACCGAAGGCATTGGTAAGGATCGCCAGCGAAAAGCGCCGCTCGTCACGGAGCGGGAAGGTATCCGTCCCGAAGACGATATGGGTCTGCGTCGTATCCCGCTCCTCACGCCGCCGTTCACCGCGAAGCGCAGGCGCGAGTTCCACGGGAGGCCGCACCGACTCGCGCCCGTTGCCGTCCAACCACCCTTCCCGGCTCAGGGCCTCGAGCAGCGGGCCGTGCTCGAGGTTCCCCGCGGCCGCGATGACGCAGTTCCCACGGTGGTATCCGCCGTGGTGCAGCGCCTTCAGGTCCGTCGCGGAGATGCCCGCGAGGGTGTCGGGCGTTCCGAGGATGGAGTATCCGTATGGATGTCCGGGCCACAGCGCGGCCGCATGGAGCTCGAAGACCAGATCGTCCGGCGTGTCGGCGACGCCGTTGATCTCTTCGAGAATCACGTTCCGTTCGGGCTCGAGATCGGCGTCGCGCAGCAGTGGACGTCGCACGAGATCGGTGAGAATGTCCACCGCAAGCGCGACGTCCTCGTCGAGAACATGGGCCTGGTAGCTGGTGTAGTCGCGGCCGGTGAAGGCGTCCAGACTGCCGCCGCGGACCTCGAGCTCGAGGGCGAGCTGCCGTGCGGTCCGCCGCTCGGTGCCCTTGAACACCATGTGCTCGAGCAGGTGGGAAATTCCCATCTGACCGACCGGCTCGTGGGCGCTGGCCGTCCGTACGTAGACACCCACGGCTGCCGAGCGCACGGCCGGGAGCCGTTCACTGAGGACGACGAGTCCGTTCGGCGCCGTGGTGCGGTACAGCCCTTCGTCGAGGCGAACCGTGTCCACGACGGACTACTCCTTCGGGATCAGCGCCTTCCGGGAGAGCTTCATCCGCCCGCGATCGTCGACCTCGAGCAGCTTGACCTGGACGATATCGCCCTTCTTCACCACGTCCTCGGTCTTCTCCGTGCGGCCGTGCTGCAGCTCGCTGATGTGGAGGAGACCCTCGACGCCCGGGAGAATCTCCACGAACGCTCCGAACGCGGTGGTGCTCTTGACCGGTCCCTCGTAGGTACGGCCGACCTCGGGCTCGGTGGTGATGGCGGCGACCATGGCGCGAGCCTTCTCGCCCGCCTCACCGCCCACGGCCGAGATGGTCACCAATCCGCTGTCTTCGATGCTGATCTTGGCGCCTGTCGCGTCCTGGATGCCGCGAATGGTCTTGCCCTTCGGCCCGATCACATCGCCGATCTTGTCGGGCTTGATCTGCATCGTGAAGATCCGCGGCGCGAACTTGGAAAGCTCCGGGCGGGGGGTCGGCAAGGCCTTGGCCATCTCGCTCAGGATGAAGAGCCGGCCCTTCTTGGCCCGCTCGAGCGCCTGCTCCATGATCTTGAGGTCCAGACCCTGGATCTTGATGTCCATCTGGATCGAGGTGATGCCCTTCTTCGTGCCGGCGACCTTGAAGTCCATGTCGCCCAGGTGATCCTCGGAGCCGAGGATATCGGTGAGCACCGCGACCTTGTCGCCTTCCTTGATGAGCCCCATCGCGACACCGGCGCACGGCGCCTTCATCGGCACCCCGGCATCCATGAGCGCGAGTGAGCCGCCGCACACCGTGGCCATCGACGACGAGCCGTTCGACTCGAGGATCTCGGAAACGACGCGGAGCGTGTACGGAAAGTCCTCGTATTGCGGCAGCAGCGGCTGGAGCGCCCGCTCGGCCAGCGCGCCGTGGCCGATCTCGCGGCGGCTGGTGCCGCGGATCATCTTCACCTCGCCGGTGGAGAACGGCGGGAAGTTGTAGTGCAGCATGAACGACTTCGTGGTCTCGCCGGCGACATCGATGCTGTCGATCCGCTGCTCGTCGTCGGTGGTGCCGAGCGTGACCGAGACGAGCGCCTGGGTCTGGCCGCGGGTGAAGACCGACGATCCGTGTGTCCGCGGGAGGGCGCCGGTTTCGATCGTGATGGGCCGGATGGTGTCGAGGTCCCGTCCGTCCACCCGTTCGCCCTTCTCCAGGACCTGCCGACGCATCACCCGATACTCGATTTCCTCGAGCTCGTTGGCGATCTCCCGCGCCTTCTCGGGAAACTCCGCCAGTAGTGCCTGCACGGCCTGTTCCTTGACGCCCTTCACGCCCGTGACCCGGCCGGCCTTGTCGGCGGCGTTGATCGCGGATGCCATGGATGATTCCGCGGCCGCGGCGACACGCCCCTGGAGGACCGGATCCACCTCGGCCTTGACCCAGGCGATCTTGGTTGCCACGCCCGCCTTGTCCATCAGCTGCTTCTCGAGGCCGATCAGGTCGCGGATGCCCTTCTGCGCCACCTTCAAGGCCTCCAGCACCTCGGCCTCGGAGATCTCGAGCGAGCCGCCCTCGACCATGACGATCGAGTCGACCGAGCCGCTCACGACCAGGTCGATGGTGGAGAACTCGAGCTGCTGGAACGTGGGATTGAGAATCCAGTTGTTCTCGACCCGGCCGACCCGGACCGCGGCGAGCGGGCCGTTCCACGGCACGGTGGACAGGCTGAGCGCGGTGGAGGCGGCGATCACGCCGAGGATGTCCGCGTCGTTTTCCTGATCGGCGGAGAGCACCGTCACGAAGACCTGGACCTCGTTCTTGAAGCCCTCGGGGAACAACGGTCGGATCGAGCGGTCGATCAGACGACTCGCCAGGATCTCTTTGTCCGACGGCCGTCCCTCACGCTTGAGGAACCCGCCCGGAATCTTGCCGGCGGCGTAGGTCTTCTCGCGATACTCGACGGTGAGGGGAAAGAACGGAAGGGTCGAGATGTTGGGGGAGACGGTTATCGCTGCCAGAACCATGGTGTCGCCGAAGCGGAGCGCGGCGGAACCGGCCGCCTGCCTCGCCAACCGTCCGGTTTCGATCGTCAGGGGACGGCCGGCGAACTGTGTTTCGATCCGATGCACGGTCACTGCCTTCTCTCTGTGTACTCTCTGTGGGTGGGTGATAGTCCCTGGCCGCCGGTCACGGCCGGTCGCCGCATGGCAACCCGGCCGCTCGTGACTCCCGACACGCAGAGGGCGCCCCGACTGGTGAGATCAGGGCGCCCCTGCGGCGCGCGACGACTAGTGACGGAGACCGAGCTGCTCGATCAGAGCCCGGTAGCTCTCGAGGTCACTTCGCTTGAGATACGTGAGCAGTCTGCGGCGGGTGCCGACCATCTTCAGGAGGCCGCGGCGGCCGTGGTGGTCCTTCGGGTGGGTCCGGAAGTGATCGGTGAGCGAATTGATCCGCTCGGTGAGGAGCGCCACCTGCACCTTGGTGGATCCGGTGTCGTCCGGGTGGGCTTGATGCCGGGCGGTGACCGCCTGCTTGTCGAAGCTCATGCTACCAGTGTCCTCTTGTCGAAATCGCGTCGTAATCCGTTGTAGCACGGCATTATAACCAGCTTCGGGCTCATGGGCAAGCGGAGGAGGCTAGAGGCTAAAGGCTCGAGGCTCTTTCCCGGGCATCGTCCTAAGTCCGCGTCATGAGCCCCTAGCCTTTAGCCTCCAGCCTTCAGCCTCTGGCCTTTAGCCTTTAGCCCCCAAACAGCCGCCGGATGTCGTTCGAGAAGGCGAGTCCCATCAGCAGGACGATCAGGACCATCCCCAGCATGCTGAGCCGTTCCCGAAGCTTGATCGGCAACGGGCGGCGGGTGATTCCCTCGGCCAGGAGAAAGACGAACTGGCCCCCGTCGAGGATCGGGACTGGGAGGAGGTTCAGGATGGCGAGGTTGATCGAGATAAGGGCCATGAATGCCAGGAACGGGTCGAGCCCCATCCGGGCGCTCTCTCCCGCGAGCTGCCCGATCATGATCGGTCCGCCCACCTCGCGCTTCGAGATCCGGCCGCTGAAGAGTCCACGGATGGTCCGGATGATCTGGGTGGACGACGAGACCGTCGAGTTCCAGCCCTCCACGATCGAGGCCGGCAGGGACAGCGTCTCCGAGCGGAAGTTCGTTTCCACTGCCACACCGATACGGCCGACCGGGCGGCGAACGCCGTCCACGTCGGTGAGTGTATCCACCTTGGGCTGGACCGGCAGCGTCAGGTGCTCCGATCCCCGCGCAAGCTCGAACGCGAGAGGACGTCCGGGCTCACGCCGGAGAATTTCCAGCAGGTCGTACCACTGCTCGACCCGTTGTCCATCGACCGCCAGGATCGTGTCCCCCTTCGCCATCCCCGCGTGCGCCGCGGGGCGACCCGGGATCACCTCCCCGATGACTGCCATCCGGAACGGCTGAATCGCCTGGGAGGCCTTGAGGCGGCCTTCGAGTGCATCGGGGTGGAGCGGCACCTCGACGCTTTCACCATCGGAGAGCTCGATGCGGACTTGCCGCTCGGGCGCGCTGATCACCCCTTCCTCGATCTCATTCCACGAGGAGACCGGCCGGCCGTTGATGGCCACGATCCGCTGCCCCGGGCGCAGGTTCTTGAGCGCCTCGGCCCCGGCCGGCACCAGCTCGGGCACCACCCGCCCGACCGTCGTGGCGGGGTCGATTTGTCGCCCGTTCTTGGCCGCGAGAACCGTGAACAGCAGCCAGGCGAAGAGCGCGTTCATCGTGACGCCCGCCAGAATCACGATCATTCGTTTCCAGAGCGGCTTCGACTCGAACAGCCGGTCCCGGGGAACCGTCACGGCCGGGCGGCCGCCCTCCAGCGCGCTGCTGCCGATGTCCTCCTCGCCGCTGGCCATCTTCACGTAGCCACCGAGCGGAATCCACGAGACGGA
This sequence comes from Gemmatimonadales bacterium, assembly GCA_036559745.1. Taxonomy (GTDB): domain Bacteria; phylum Gemmatimonadota; class Gemmatimonadetes; order Gemmatimonadales; family GWC2-71-9; genus CAVVWJ01. The sequence goes on from DATBSO010000050.1 coordinate 100,169, forward strand.
ATACTCCGTCTCACCGCGGCGGAACGTGAGCGCCTTGATAGGAGAGCCGAGTCCCACGGAAAACCGGTGGACGTAGATACCCGCCCATTTGGCGGCCACGAAGTGCCCTGCCTCGTGGATGAACACGAGGACGCCAAGCACCACGATCAGCGACAGTACGGTCGTCAGCACGTCCACCTCATGACCGGCTCACCAAAGCCCGCGCCCGCTCGCGCGCCCATCGGTCGGCCTCGCGCACGGCGTCCAGACTCGTGGCCGGGCCCGGCGAGTGGTCGTCGAGCACCCCCACGATGACCTCGCCGATCCGGCCGAACGGAATTGTCCCGGCCAGAAAGGCGGCCACGGCTTCTTCGTTGGCCGCGTTGAAGACCGCCGGGGACACACCGCCGGAGCGTCCCGCGGCGATCCCGGCGGCAAGGGCGCCGAACACGTCGTGCCGGACCGGCTCGAAGGTGAGCGGCCCGGCGGCCACCGGATCGAAGCGGCGCACCCCGGCGTCCGGCAACCGCGCGGGATGAGTCAGCGCGTACAGAATCGGGAGCTCCATCGAGGGGAAGCCGAGCTGTGCAATGACGCTCCCATCGCAGAACTCCACGAATGCGTGAATGATGCTCTGAGGATGGACCACCACCTCCAGTGCATCGTACGAGAGGCCGAACAGATGGTGGGCCTCGATGACCTCGAGCGCCTTGTTCGCGAGGGTGGCGCAATCGACCGTGATCTTGTTGCCCATGGACCAGGTCGGGTGGCGCAGCGCCTCGCTGACGCTGGCCTGCCGTACCCGGTCAGCCGGCCATTCACGGAACGGTCCGCCCGAGCAGGTCAGGATGAGCCGGGCCAGTGAGCTGTCCCGGCCGGTGACACACTGGAGCACGGCGCTGTGTTCCGAATCGACAGGCACCAGCTCGCCGCCTCCGGCGCAGGCGGCCTGCGCCACGAGGTCACCAGCCATTACCAGGCTTTCCTTGTTGGCCAGCGCTACCCGTTTCCCTGCCCTGAGCGCCGCCAGCGTCGCGTCGAGACCCGCCGCACCGACGACGGCGTTGACCACGATATCCGCCTCCGGGAGCGTGGCTGCCTCGATCAGGACTGATGGCCCAGTCGGGAGTCGCGAGCTGCCATTGCCGCCCGCCAAACCGGCGAAGGCAGGGCGCCATTCCGCGATCTGCTCCGAGAGCTGGCTCTCCCCCCGTCCGCCCGTCAGCGCGACCACGCGGAAATGCTCGCGCTGCCGGCGTAACACATCGAGGGTGCTCCGGCCGATCGATCCTGTCGATCCGAGAACCGCCACTCCTCGCAGGGGTTTCTCACCACCTGACAGCATTCAAATCGCTCCAAAGAGTCGGTATAGCGCCGCTGCCACCGGCACCACGAAATACAACGAGTCGAGCCGGTCGAGCACACCGCCATGGCCAGGAATGAGGTGGCTCGAATCCTTGACTCCGGCCTCGCGCTTGAACAGCGATTCGGCGAGGTCGCCGAGCTGGCCTACGATGCTGAGAACACCGGCGATGACGAGCAGGTCGCCGAGACCCACTGGAACCCCTACCCGGGGAAAGATGAAGACCGAGAAGATCGGTGCCACCACCAGGGCGCCGATGACCCCCGCCACGCTTCCGGACCGGGTCTTTCCCGGACTCACCGCCGGCGCGAGCTTGGGCCCGCCGATCATCCGACCACCGAACATCGCCGCGGTATCGCACACCCACGTGACGACGAGGGGGTAGAAGACGAGCCAGGCGCCAGGCCAGCTCCGAAGCGGGTGATGCCCGTGCCGGATGGCGAGCAGGAACGCCGGGAGCGCCCCGCAGTATGCCACGGCAAGCACCGTCACCGCCACCGCCTCGAGCGGCCGCGCGGAGCTGGGGCGGGCCGCCAGGGCCCAGGTGAGGACGAGCAATAGCCACGCCATGGCGAGGTAGGGCCAGAGCTCGAGAACCTGCTCCCGCTGTTCCCCGGCAACTACGGCATACACCAGGGGGGCCACCGCCACGGCCGCGAGGATACCCAACACCCGCGCGGGTCGCACGCCCTGTCGCTCAGCGAGTCCGAAGAGCTCGCTGGCGCCGAGCCCCGCCGCGGCGGCGAGCAGACACACCAGTGGCGCGCCACCGTACCAGATGATGAGCAGCGCCAGCGGGATAGCCACCACGGCGAAGGCGATTCGACGGACCAGATTGCCTTCGGCGGCTTGCGGCTTCGCGTCCATCAGACTGAGACGCGGCCGAACCGGCGGTCGCGTCGCTGGAACTCCAGGATCGCCTCGAAGAGATGGCGGCGGGAAAAGTCTGGCCAGAGGACGGGCGTGACGTAGAGCTCGGCATAGGCGAGCTGCCAGAGCAGGAAGTTCGACAACCGCATCTCTCCCGACGTCCGGATCAGCAGGTCCGGATCGGGCCAGGGCGCGGTGTAGAGCTGTTGGCTCAGCATCTCCTCGTCGATCTCATCGGGGGCGAGCCGACCCGCGGCGGCTTCCGCTGCCAGCAGCCTGGCGGCACGGGTGATCTCGGCCCGTGAGCCGTAGGAGATACAGAGGTTGAGGGCGAGTGTCTCGCCGCCCGCGGTTTCCTGCACGACACGGTCAACGGCGCGGCGGGCCCCGGCGGTCAACCGACCCACTTCCCCCAGGATGCGAACCGAGACACCGCGCTCCCGCAAATTCCCCAATTCCCTGGCAATGTATTCCTCGAGCAGTCGCATCAGCGCTTCGATCTCGAGCGCGGGGCGCTGCCAGTTTTCCTGGCTGAAGGCGAAGAGCGTGAGGACACCCACACCGGCGTCGAGGCACCCGCCGATGACTTCGCGGACCGCCGTCATGCCCGCGTGGTGCCCGACCGGCCGGGGAAGCGAACGGCCTTTGGCCCACCGGCCGTTGCCGTCCATGATGATGGCGATGTGGGCTGGGACTGCTCCGTGGACTTTGACTTGTTTCAGGAGATCGTCGCTCATCCCTCAGACTTCCATGATCTCGGCTTCCTTGGAGTGGATGAGCACGTCGATCTGCTTGATGTGGTCGTCGGTGAGCTTCTGCACGTCCTTCTCCCCGCGCGTCTTGTCGTCCTCCGGCACCTTTTCGAGCTTCTTGATCTTCGACATCGTCTCGGTCCGGGCGTGGCGCACGGCGATTCGTCCCTCTTCCGCCAACTTGTGAATCACCTTCACCAGATCCTTCCGCCGCTCCTCCGACAAGACCGGGAGCGGGACCCGGATCAGGTTGCCCTGGGTAGCCGGATTGAGGCCCAGATCGGCGTCGCGGATGGCTTTCTCGATGGCGTGGGCCAGCGACTTGTCGAACGGCTGCACGGTGAGAAGGCGGGGCTCGGGCGCCGCGACGAGAGCGACCTGATTGAGCGGCACGGGGCTCCCGTACGCCTCGACCCGCACGAGATCGAGCAGCGACGTGCTCGCCTTCCCGCTCCGGATAGTGGAGAACTCGCGCTTGGTGCTCTCGACCGCCTTGTGCATCAGCTCACGGGCGTGCTTGGTCAACTCGGGAATGGTGCTCATCGGACGATGGTCCCTACCCGGTCGCCCTGCAGCACGCGGGTGATGGCTCCGGGCTGGTTGATGTTGAAGACCACGATGGGGAGGTGATTGGCCTTGCAGAGACCGAACGCATTGGCGTCCATGACCGCGTAGTTCTTGACGATCGCTTCCTGGTAGCTGAGCTCCGGAATGAACGTGGCGGAGGGATCGGTGCGGGGATCCCCGGTGTAGACCCCGTCCACGTTGGTGGCCTTGAGAATCACCTGCGCCTCGATCTCGAGCGCCCGAAGCACGCCTGCCGTATCCGTCGAGAAGAACGGGTTGCCGGTGCCGGCCGCGAAGATGATGAGCCGCCCCTTTTCCAGGTGGCGAATGGCTCGGCGCCTGATATAGGGTTCGGCGAGTGATTCCATCCGGATGGCCGTCATCACCCGGGTGTCGACCCCGATCTTCTCGAGCACGTCCTGGAGCGCGAGGGCGTTGATGACCGTGGCCAGCATGCCCATGTAATCGGCGGAGACGCGGTCGAGCCCCTCCCGACTCGCGGTGGCCCCCCGAATGATGTTGCCGCCGCCCACGACGAGGGCGAGGTTGACGCCGAGTGCGTGAACGGCCTTGATCTCCTCCGCGAACGCCTCGACCTTGTGAAAATCGAGGCCCGATCCCTTCTCGCCACCCAACGCCTCGCCGGACAGCTTCAGCAAGGCGCGAGTGTAGGCGAGGGGCATCAGGCCTCCCCGATCTTGAATCGAGCGAAGCGGCGCACGGCGATCGCCTCCCCCAGCTTCCCCGACGCCTCCTTGATGAGCTGACCGATGGTCTTCTTGTCGTCCTTGACGTAGAGCTGCTCGGTGAGGGTCCGCTCGGCCACGAACTTCTTGAGCTTCCCGTCCACGATCTTGGCCCGGATGTTTTCCGGCTTGCCCTCCGCCGCCACCTGCTCCTCGGCAATCCGGCGCTCCCGATCGAGCAGGTCGGTCGGCACGTCCTCCGGGTTGACGCCGATCGGGTCGGCGGAGGCGACGTGCAGAGCGAGATCGCGGGCGAGCTGCTGGAACTCGTCGGTCCGCGCGACGAAATCTGTCTCGCAGTTGAGCTCGAGCAGCACCCCGACCTGGCCGTTGTGGTGCAGATAGCTCACGATGACGCCCTGGGAGGCGCTCTTTCCCGTGCGCTTCTCGGCCTTGGCGATACCCTTGCGGCGGAGAATCTCCGCCCCCTTGTCCAGGTCACCGCCGGCCTCTTCCAGCGCACGCTTGCAGTCCATCATGCCGGCGCCTGTCCGCGCCCGCAGCTCACTCACGTCTTTCGAGGTAATCGTCGCGCTTGCCATGGTCTCCAACCGGGTCCAGTCAGGGGTGAATAGTAAAACCGCCGCTCAAGGCCCGCACAGGCCAGGAGCGGCGGATGCTCCGCATGTCTCCGCCTCGCCTTAGGCCCCGCCCTCGCCAGCTCCGCCCGTCGTGCCCGCCTCGACGGGAGTGCCGTCGGCATCGGTCTTGAGCCGGGCGGCGATGGCCTCCGGCTTCGGCCGGCGCTTCCGGCGGGGGCGGCGGCGTTTCCGATCGGCGTCCGTGTCGCCTTCGCTGCCCGCGTCGGTGCTGTAGGTCTCAGCCTCGAGGTCCTCGGTCACTTCCCGCATCGGCATCTGCGCACGGGATTCCTTGATGACGTCGGACAGCGCCGCGGTGATCAGCGAGACGGAGCGGATCGCGTCGTCGTTGCCGGGCACGGGCACCGTGATCAGGTCCGGATCGGCATTGGTGTCCACGATCGCGACGACCGGGACCCCGAGCTTGTTGGCCTCGGCGACCGCGATCTTTTCCTTCTTGGCATCAACGATGAACAGCGCGCCCGGCAGCCGGCCCATCTGCTTGATGCCCTCGAGGTTCCGGCTCAGCTTCACGCGCTCGCGCTCGAAGAGGAGCTTTTCCTTCTTCGTGTAGTTCTCGAAGTCCCCATCTGCCGCGCCCTGCTCGAGCTCCCGAAGCCGCCGGATCTGCTTCTTCAGCGTCTGGAAGTTGGTGAGCATACCGCCCAGCCACCGCTCCGTGACATAGAACGCGCCGCACGACTGCGCTTCCGCCTGCACGATGGCCTTAAGCTGCTTCTTGGTGCACACGAAGAGGACGCCCTCCCCCTTGAGCACCACCGTACGCAGCAGCTCCTGCGCCTTCTGGATCTGACGGAGCGTCTTCTGGAGATCGATGATGTAGATGCCCGATCGCTCGGCGAAGATGAATCGCCGCATCTTCGGGTTCCACCGCCGGGTCTGATGGCCGAAATGTACGCCGGCTTCGAGCAGGTCCTGCAACTGAGGCTGTGCCATGCGAGGTATCGTATCCAATCCGTCTTCAGGGTTAGTCGTCCACCGCGTTCATCTCCGGGCGCTTCCCCCGCAGGGGCACCCACGCCAGGATCCGGCGGTGTGTGAGATGTCCAGCCTACCGCTTGCTGAACTGGAACCGCTTCCGCGCGCCCGGCCGTCCGGGCTTCTTGCGCTCGACCGCGCGTGGGTCACGGGTCAGAAGTCCCGAGGCCCGTAGCTTGATCCGGTGCTGTCCGTCCGCCTCGACCAGCGCGCGCGCGATGGCGTGGCGAAGCGCGCCGGCCTGACCCGCCTGCCCGCCCCCGTCCACGTGCGCCTTCACGTCGAATGCCCCGAGGGTATCGGTGGCGGTGAACGACTGCTGGATGTGCTGTACGAGCGACGGGCGCGGGAAGTAGTCGCCGAGCGTGCGGCCATTGATGTCCCACTTGCCGGTACCCGGCGTCAGGTACACCCGGGCGACGCTGGTCTTGCGCCGGCCCACGGCCTGCCAGCGAAACTGGGGCACTATGCTCGTCATGCGCTCACCTTGGACGGGGAGGAAGTGATCGAGAACGGCTTGGGCTGCTGAGCCGCGTGCGGGTGCTCGCCGTCGCCGTACACCTTGAGCTTGCCGCGCAGCTTCTGCTTGGCGAGCGACGTCTTGGGCAGCATACCGAACACCGCTTTCTCGATGACACGGTCGGGATGCTTGGCCAGGAGATCGCGCGCGGCCGTGAAGCTCTCGTGCCCCATATAGCCCGTGTGCTTGAAGTATTTCTTGTTCGCGACCTTGCGCCCCGTGAGCTTGACCTTGGCGGCATTCACCACGACCACGAAGTCTCCACCGTCCATGTGCGGCGTATAGGTCGGCTTGTGCTTGCCCCGGATGAGCTGCGCCACGGCGCTTGCCAATCGTCCGAGGGGCACCCCGGTGGCATCCACGACGTGCCAGTCGTGCGTGATGTCGTCAGGTGTGGCAGTAAAAGTCTTCATCGTCGTCGTATGAACCTTGCGGTGAACAGGAGCCAAACCAAAACAGACCCATAAGATAGCCCGCCCCTGCGGGACGGGTCAAGGGAGTCCATCGTAGCATCGAAAATGGGGCTGGGGACTACCGGGCAGCGTCGATGAAGGCGGCGAAGAGTCGGTTCATGCGGGGATCACGCTCGACGAGGGCTTCCGGGTGCCACTGGACCCCGAGCAGGAAATGTCCGTTGGGGGACTCGAGTCCTTCGATCAAACCGTCCGGGGCGTAGGCCGTCGGGCGGAGCGCCGACGCCAGATCCTTGATCCCCTGGTGGTGCATGCTGTTGACCTCGACCGACGGCGCGTCGAGGAGGGATGCCAGCCGCGAGCCCTTGGCCAAGGTCACGTTGTGCACCAGAAGATCGCGGGTGTACTGCCCCCGCCGCGGGAAGTAGTCGTGCTTGATCGCGCCGGGCAATTGCGTCGCGAGGTCCTGATGGACCGTTCCGCCGGCCGCGACGTTGAGCACCTGGATCCCGCGGCAGACGGCGAGCAGCGGCTTCTTGTCTTCGAGTGCCCACCGCGTGAGCGTCAGCTCGATCTCATCGCGCGCGGGATCGGTATGACCGCAGAGGTCGTTGGGTACTTCCTGATAGGCAGTGGGATCGAGGTCCACGCCGCCCGGGAGAAAAATTCCATCGAGACGATCGTAGATGTCCCGCAGCGTGGCGGGATCGCCCTGAATGAGCGGAATGATCCAGGGGATGGCGCCCGCCGCGACCAGGACCCGCACGTACTGCTGGCTCATCACCCAGCAGCGCGGAAGCTGGTCTGGGATCTCCTCCAGCGTTTGCGTCGGAACCCCGATGATCGGTCTGCTCGCCATGCGGTACGTCTCCCGTGAGAGGCTGCCCTGGCTGTCTGTCCCGGTGCTAACGCGGAACGGAGTACACGGGTTCCACGGAATCTACCACACCCTCCGCCGTTTCCGTGATCAGGGCGTCTACCACGGCATTGAGGTCACCGGTCTGTCGAAACCGGGCGAGCTGCCGGTCGGCGCTGGTTCCCTGGTCCAGAATCTTGAATGCGTACTCGACTTCCTTCCGGCTCCCGAGCTCGTCCAACACGTCATCCACGAACCACTCGATCAGCTCGCGGACCAGATCCCGCGCCGGGAGCTCCTGCTCCTTGCCGAGATCGATCAGCCGCCCGTCGAGTCCGTAGCGCACCGCCCGCCACTTGTTCTCCTCCAGGAGGGCGAGCGGGTACACCCGGAAGGTCATGTTGTCCCGCCGGAGCTTCCACAGCTTGGCCACGATCGCTTGCAAGATGGCGGCCACGCAGACCGCCTCGTCCACCCGGGTGCAGACGTCGCAAAGGCGGAACTCCAGGGTGGGATAGCTGTGGTTGGGGCGGATGTCCCACCACACCTTCGAGGCGTTCGGGACGCAGCCGGTCCGGACGAGGGTGTCGACCAGTGCGGCGTAGTCCGTCCAGGAATCGAGCGTAGGCGGGATCCCGGTCCTCGGAAAGTTCCGGAAGATGATGCTCCGGTACGATTTCAGCCCCGTGTCCCGTCCCATCCAGAAGGGAGAGCTGGTGGAGAGGGTGAGCACGTGTGGCACGAAGTACCGCGCGACGTTCATGGCGTCGATCAGGAAGTCGCGATCCTCGATGCCGACATGGACGTGGGTGCCGAAGATCAGCAGCTGCTGGGCGAGATCCGCGAGGTCCTGCCGGACGCCGAGGTATCGCTCCAGCGGCGTGATCTCCTGGGTCAGCCATGACGAGAAGGGGTGGGTTCCCGCCGCGGCAATCACCAGGCCGCTCTTCCCCGCGAGCTGCATGACCGTTCCGCGCAGCCGCACCAGCTCGGCCCGCGCCTCGGCGGGTGTGCGGCAGACTCGGGTGCCGATCTCGACCATCGATTGGTGGAGCTCGGGCTTCACCTCACCCAGTACGAGGTGATCGCCGTTCAGGATCTCGGTGATGTACGAGCGCAGTTCCCGAGTCTCGGGATCGATGATCTGGTACTCTTCCTCGATGCCCAGGGTCAGCGATGGGGCTTTCATGTGCACGTCCTCACGTGGTCTTGCCGCTATCGTTTCTCGACGACGAACGTCGGAATGGTCGAGCCGCCGCCCGCGGTGACATTGAGCAACGCCGCGGTCGACACCCGGGTGAGACACCCGTCGGCGTATTCCCCGTAGGCGACGAACGGCGCGGTGTCGAGCATCCGGTCCCGAAGCTCCAGACGGCCCTCCACCATGCTCGGGAACGCCTCGAACGGCAGCGTCACGCGCTCCTGGACCACGTACGGCTCAGTGAGCGCCTTTGCCACCGCGCGTTGCCACCCGGCGTCGTCCACCTCCCACCCGAGCGAGATTCCCGCACCGCCGTAGTCATCACTCGGCTTGAGCACGAGTCGATCGCGGTGCCCAAGAATGAAAGGGACCAGGTCGATCGCCCGGCCCTGGAACACCGACTGCCGTTCTTCGACCCGCCGGGTCCACGGGATGTATGCGTCGATGGCCTCGCGCTGGTCCGGCGGGAAGAGCGCCAGGTTCCGCTCGTCGCTCAGCACCGCCAGGCTCGTCTTCTTGTGGAGCAGCTTGCACTGGAACGGGTTCACCATGCACACGGCTCCGTCACGCACGGCCCGCATGACCGGACCGTCTTCTCCCTCCCGGCTCACCAGCTCGCTCAGCAACACACGCTTGTAGATCAGCGTGACGTGGAAGTCACCCGCCCAGAGCTTGCCTCCGCGATACTCGACCTCCCGCGGGTCGGCGATCTCGCACGCGAGTCCCTGAGACCGGAAATACTCGCGAAACAGGAGAAACTCGCTGTAGGTCGGGACCTCCCGCCAATCGAGGATCGCGATCCGTGGCGACTCGGTCCGCCCGGACCATTGGCGGAAGGCGTCGAGCAGGACGTGGAGCACCGAGTGTCTGGCCGGGAGCGGCCGGACGTCGTAGCGCCGCAGGAATTCCCGCATGACCGGCAGACCGTAGAACACCGTGGAGAGCGCGTCGTTGTACGCCGATCCCGCTGGAGTCTCCGCGTTGTATTCGGTGAAGCGAAGTCCGCCTTCCAGGAAGAACGCGTCGAGGCGTGAGGCCGGGCTCGGGTCACGGAACCCCGGGCTGCATCCGATGAGCCGTTCTTCCCACTCTGCCAGGGCAAATTGGGCCCGAACACCCGGGTTCGCCATCGCCGCTTCGTAGGCCGTGCGGAAGGCGCGCATAATCCGGCCGGCGCCTGTCTGCATGGTGCGGTGCTGCTCGCGGGAGAGAAACCGGGGCCGCAATACGGTGCAGACGGGGCGGTCCCCGAAGTACAAGCCCCGCTCGCGCACCTGCGACTCCAACTGACTTTGCGATGACTGCGCAATTTCGTCGGTCAGAAGACCGTGGTACGTGTCGATCGCGTCCGGGAGCGAATCGCTCACGGCGCCGAATGCGCGGGCGCGCGCGACACCGCCGGGGGCGCGGCCGCCGCAGTGACCGACGGGTGGCCCACGCCTCCGAACAGCGCGTGCCAGCGCAGCTCCCGAGCCTGCGGCCGCGGCTCGAGCGCCAGCCGGATCGCGAGGTCGGCCATCCGCTTCACGACCCACTCGAAATAGTGGGGGGTGAGCGAATTCACGTCCATGTCCGGGGCCGGATTCATGAAATCGATCGCGTAGGGAATCCCGTCGCGGATCGCGAACTCGATGGAGTTCATGTCGTAGCCCAGCGCCCGCACCAGAGTCTGCGCGTCGCGGACGACGCGCGCGCCGACTTCCGGACTCAGATGGGCATGATCGAGAATGTACCGGCGCTCCTTCGGATCGTACTTGGTGGGAAGGATCTCCTCCTGGCCGATGCAGATGCACCGGACGAACTGCTCCCAGCGAATGAACTCCTGGACCACCATCGTCAGCAGGCCCGAGTTGTCGTAATGGTGGATAAGCTCGTCGAGCGAGTGACAGACGTAGACCTCCTTCCATCCCCCACCGTGGGCGTCTTTCAGGATGCACGGCAGCCCGACGTACTCGATGATGCCCTGCCAATCCAGAGGGTAGGTGAGGTTGCGGAGGCTCTCGGAGGGGACGATCCCCGGGACGTAGGCCTTGTTGGGCAACGCGAGCGTCTTGGGGCTCGCGACGCCGAGCTTGGTGGCCAGCGCCGCGCCGAAGAACTTGTCGTCGGCGGTCCACATGAACGGGTTGTTGACCACCGACACACCCTGCACCACCGCCTGCTTGAGGAGGCTGCGGTAGAACGGCACCTCGTGCGAGATCCGGTCGATGATCACTTCGTACCGGCCGGCGTCGTCCATGCCGACGGCGCCGACCTTGACGAACTCCGCGATCACACCGGCGCTCCGCCGATTCACCTCTTCGAGAAAGGCCGGGGGGAAAGACCATTCCCTGCCGACCAACAGACCCACGCGTTTGGTCATGGTGCCCTCGTCAGTGCCGGTAATCCGCTGCCCCGATCAGTCGTGCCCGCCAATGTAGGTCCGGATCATGCGCTCCCAATAGGGCCAGTCGTGGGCCCACCCGTCCCAGATGCGGAGCGCGTTGCCGATCCCCTTGTTCCAGAGCACGGTCGAGAATTCCCGGTTGTTCTGGCAGGCCGGATCGTCGTGTCCGATGGCGAAGATGATGTCCTGTCGGCGGAAGGCGTCCAGCCGGGCGGGATCGTGTTCGTGGCGCATGAAGTCGAACGGATTGCAGGCATAGACGTTCGCGTCGGAATATCCGCCCGTCAGCCGCTTCATGTCGTAGAGCCCGCTCAGACCGATGATGCGATTGACCACGTGGGGATGCCGGAAGCCGAACGAGGCGGCGTGATAGGCACCGAAGCTCGCGCCCACGGTGATCAGGAAGGGATTCCCGTTCCGCGACTGGCTGAACGGCAGCACCTCGTCACGAAGGTAGCGATCGTATTCGAGATGGCGCCAGGCACGCGCGCCGGGGTGCAGATGATCGCCGTACCAGCTTTCTCCATGGACCTGATCGACGCAGTAGAGCTGGATCCACCCGCGCTCGATGTGGTCGGACAGCACTTCGTGCATCCGGCGGTCGAGCCACTCCTGCCAGGTGCCGAGCGAGGTCGGAAAGACGAGGACCCGGGCGCCGGCATGGCCCACGACCATCAGCTCCATGGTCCGTCGGAGCGAAGGACTATGCCAGCCGTGGCGCTCGAAGTTCATCGCGCTTCGCCCGCATCCAGGAGGAAAGGAAGGGCCCTCGCGAACCGGCGGCCCCAGGACGCCTCGTCGTGTCGGCCGCAGCGCGACTCCAGCCAGCGGAGATCCTGGCCGAGCCGGTACCCCTTGAGAGACAGGAGGTCGCGCATCCGCCGGGCACGGGCCACGTGGGTCGGGCCCTCGAGCGCACCGATGTCGAGATAGATCCGGCCGGGCCGGAATGGCGCGCGCTCAACCAGCGAGAAGATGGCGTCTCCGGCGAACCAGAGCGAGGGACTCATGGCTCCGACGAAGCCGAAGACGGACGGGGCGTGAAAGAAGGCGTAGAGGCTGATGAGCCCACCCATGGACGAGCCTGCGATACCGGTATGCTCGCGGTCAGTCCGGGTACGGAACCGCTGGTCGATGGCCGGCTTCAGGGTGCGTGCGAGGAAATCCAGATAGCGGTCACCCGCCCCTCCACCTTCCACCGGATCCACGAATGGACTGTACTCCGCCAGCCGCTCCACTCCCATGTTGGGCACCCCGACGACGATCGCCTCGATGCCCCGGCGGGCAGCGGACGCCATGACTCTGCCCAGCCCCCAGTCACCGGCGTAGCTCGTCGCCGGATCGAAGAGGTTCTGCCCATCCTGCATGTAGAGAACGGGGTAGGCTCGCTCCTCCCGATGGTATGAGGGCGGCACGTACACCAGCACGTCACGCCGATTGCCAAGCTCGGGGCTGGCGAAGCCTTCGAGGGTCTCGAGCATCGCGCTTCCCTCGACGGTGGGATTAGCCATGGTCCGACTCGAAGTCGACCAACACCTGGCCTTTCTCCACTGGCTCTCCGGCTTTCACGCGGACCGTCTTCACGACCGAAGCCGCGGCCGCTCGGAGCTCGTTCTCCATCTTCATCGCTTCGAGAACGACGATACCTTCACCCGCCGCCAGCGCCTGCCCTGGAGAAGCCAGCACGCGTAGTACCAGGCCCGGCATCGGCGCCTTGAGCGGCGGTGTCCCTCGCTCAGGTCCGGATGATCCGGTGAGGCTTCGGATGTGGCGGGTGCGTTCGTCCAGCACTTCGCATTCCCATGCCTCGCCCCGCAAGCCCAGCGTCCACCAGCCTGCCCCTGTTGCCGTGACCGACACCTCGGACTGCCTGCCGTCAACCGTCAACTGCCGGAGCGGCGTTCCCGGAATGGTGCGGAGTGACGCGGTTTGGCGTTTGCCCTGACAGATCACATCGTCGCCATCGACATCGACCTCGATCGCACGCCCGCCGATGCTCACGAGGTACTTCACGAGGCACGCTCCAGCACGGCCACGGTCTCCACGTGCGCGGTCTGGGGAAACAGATCGAAGCACCGGATGGTCTGGAGCCGGTAGGATGGAAGACGAGTCAGATCGCGGGCGAGCGTAGTTGGATCGCAGGACACGTAGACAACGCGCTCAGGCCGGGCCCGCTCGAGCGCCGTGGTCACCCGCGTGTCCATGCCGGTTCGCGGGGGATTGGTGACGACGAGGCGCGGAGGGGTGAGGCCGCCGATCGCGTCCTCGACCCTGGCAGCGTGGCGTCGTGCCGCGGGGCCGGCAGCGTCCGCCGCGGCGACGGCCCGCCGGTCGACCTCGATACTCTCGACCGCGGCGCCCGCGTGAGCCAGCGCGCTCGTGGTCTCGCCGACCCCGGCATATAGATCCCAGACCACGCGACCGGACAGGTCACCGAGCTGGGCCACGGCGTAGGCGCGCACCCGGTCACCCATTTCGGGATGCACCTGCTCGAAAGCGGTGGCGGGATAGGCTTCGCCGGCTCCCGCAACCGCCCTCGGTGCGCCGCCATCGGGATGCCACCAGATGGTCGCGGCCCGACCGCGCCGGGCAAGCTCGGCGTGAAGCGTCCCGCCACCGCCCCACGCCGCTGTGCCCGAGTCTCTGACCACGACGTGAGCCCCACCGTGGCGGTCCTGACGAAGCACCAGCTTGTCGAGTGTTGTCGGGAGGAGCGAGCCCAGCGCGCGCAGTTCGCTCCACACGGCCATCAGCTCGGGGACGGTGATGTGACAGTGGTCGAGCGGGAAGATTTCCCCCGGACGATCGAACCTCCGAAGACCCGTGACTCGTCCGCCGGCAGTCGCGGCGAGCGTGAGCTTGGTGCGATACTCGAACGCCTTCGTGGAAGGCTCGAGCTCGGGGTCGCTCACCTCGAGCCGTGCCAGGCGTCGAAGCGCGTCACCAACGAAGGCGCGGCGCGCCTCCCGTTGCGCGGGAAGGGCGAGATGCTGGAGCTGGCATCCGCCACACTCATCACGCGTGTAATGAGGGCACCGCGGCTCGACGCGATCCGGACCCGGCTCGACTAGTCGTCCGGGCCGCGCGTGCGCGAAGCGCCGATGCTCCCGCACGGCAGTCAGCTCGACGAGATCTCCCGGCGCGGTGCGGGGGACGAATACGGTCCGGCCATCCTCCAGCCTGCCCACCCCGTCCCCTCCTGTCGCCAGACGGAGAATGCGCACCGCCGTCATCGAATCCCCTCGAGACGTGCCTGACGCTGCCAGGCCGATCCGTCGCCGTTGTCGGGCGCGACGGCCGGTCGCTGTGACCGTCGCGCCTCGTCCTGAGCCAGCGCGGCGGTGATGGCGAGACGCCGCGCATCCGCCTCCGACAGTCCGGGCTCGAGCAGATCGGTCCGTCGCTCGAGAAACTGGACATCCACCTCACCCTCGCGGAATGCCGGATCGGCCATCAGGCGGTGATGGAACCCCTGGTTGGTCGCGACGCCTGCCAGGACCAGCTCATCGAGCGCCCTCGTCATACGGTCGATCGCCTGCAGGCGGTCCGGCGCCCAAACGATGAGCTTGGCCAGCATCGAGTCGTAATGCAGGGTGACCTCGTCTCCCACCTCGACGCCGCTGTCCCATCGGACTCCGGGACCGGACGGTGACCGCAGATACTCGATGCGGCCGGTGGACGGCAGGAAGCCGTTGGCCGGATCCTCGCTGGTGATGCGGCACTCGATGGCCCATCCCCGCGGCGACAGCCAGCCCGCCGCCACCCGCATCGGATGGCCGCCTGCGATCCGCAGCTGTTCGCGGACCAGGTCCACCCCATAGACCATCTCGGTCACCGGGTGCTCCACCTGAATGCGGGTGTTCATCTCGAGGAAATAGAAGGAATGGTCCGCGGCAAGCAGGAACTCGCACGTGCCGGCACCGCGATACCCCACTGCTTCGGCCGCGGCGACGGCGGCCGCCCCCATCCATTCCCGCAGCTCGGCTGTGACCGCCACCGACGGGGCCTCCTCGACGAGCTTCTGATGCCGCCGCTGGACCGAGCACTCTCGCTCGCCCAGATGAATCGTGCGGGCATGGTCGGCGAGGATCTGGAACTCCACGTGGCGCGGGCGCTCGATGTATTTCTCGAGGTACACGCCGCCGTCGCCGAAGGCCTTGGTGGCCTCCGCCGTGGCCGATGCGACGGCACCCGCCAAATCTCCGTCGTTGTGCACCAGACGCATGCCGCGACCGCCGCCGCCGGCCGCTGCCTTGACCATCACGGGGAACCCGATCTCGTCCGCGAGCGCACGAATGGCGTCCGGATCGGACATCGGAGTCACCGCCCCGGGGACGATGGGAACGCCGGCGGCCTGCATCCGCCGGCGCGCCTCGGTCTTGTCTCCCATCGCCCGGATCGCCGCCGGCGGTGGCCCCACGAAGATCAGCCCCGCCCCTTCGACCGCCTCGGCAAAGGCGGCGCGCTCGGCGAGAAAGCCATACCCGGGGTGCACCGCGTCGGCCCCGGTGCGACGCGCGGCCTCGATCAGCTTGGCGATGTCGAGGTAGCTCTGGGACGGCGGCGGTGGGCCGATCGCCACGGCGTGATCGGCAGCCCGGACATGCGGAGCCGATCGGTCCGCTTCCGAGTACACGGCGACCGCCTCGAGTCCTTCCTCATGGCAGGCTCGGACGATGCGACGCGCGATCTCTCCGCGGTTGGCGATGAGGACGCGCTTCATCTCAGGATGTCAGGGGCGACAGGCGGGCGGCGGTGCGTCTCCGAAGAGCAGGAGGAGGCTGCTGCAGAGGAGAGAATTCTGCCGGGCCGCCGCGTCGTACACGCCGCGGACGTCTCTCACCCAGGGAGAGTCCCCGCTGCGCGCGGCCTTGAGAAGCTCCGTGATGCTGAGCACCGATTCGCCGGGAGCCGCGTGGCGATTGAGCCGGACCAGTCTCGAGGGTACCCAGGCCAGCGGTGGCGCGGCCGCCGAGTCGGTTCCCGGGCTCAGGCAGAGCGGCCGATTGGCCGCCACGGTCGCCAACGCTCGCTGCACCGGCAGCGAGGGATCGACGCCCATCGCCGCGGCCATGCGTATGCGGTAGATCGAATCGGTAGCGTACAGGGCGGGGCGAAGCGGGATAATGCCGGCGAGACTGCTTTCGAGACTGCCGTACCAGACGGAGAGAGCTTCGAGGTCACTGCCCGTGACCAGGATACCCCCCGCGGGACATGAGCCGAGCAGGTTGACGCCGAGCTCCACGATGTACGCCGGCATGGCAGGCGTGCCGGGTCCCGGGTGCGAGTACCGCTCGGCGTTCCACCCCGAATCCTCGACCGAGATCAGCCGACGCTCGACCTCGGCGACGCCCCGAAACACGAGGCCGGAATCCACCTCCAGACGAAGCGACTGATCCAGCGCCGTCGCCGCGAAGTCGAGATACAGAAGACCGTCGGGATCACCCCGGTGCCCGTGCAGATGCCAGTCGCGGGCATCGAACAGGTAGAACCGTCCGAGCTGGAGCCAGGCCCGGCCGTCGTCCGGCGCTGTCGCGAGGTAGTGCCCCAGGAGGTCGATCGCCATCTGCCGCTCGCCCTCGCGGTCGAGCGCCGCGGCGCGGGGCGCCACGTTCGGATCGATTGCCGCTTGTGCTTGGAGGGAGGTTGCAAAGACGAACGCGAGCGCCAGCGCGGCACCACCGGTCCGGCGGAGCGAGGCGCGCAG
Organism: Gemmatimonadales bacterium; assembly: GCA_036559745.1. GTDB lineage: Bacteria > Gemmatimonadota > Gemmatimonadetes > Gemmatimonadales > GWC2-71-9 > CAVVWJ01. Next base: position 117,109 of record DATBSO010000050.1, read on the forward strand.
CTCTCTTCGACGACGCATCCTCAGGGGCGAGGGCATCTTGCGCATGTGGGCCAAAGATGGCTGGCCGCCACAGGGTTGGCTAGTGGCCCGGCTCAGAGGGGGAGGTTCCCGTGTTTGCGGGGCGGATTCCGGTCGCGCTTGGTTTCCAGGGTCCGGAGCGCGTCGATCAGCCTCGGCCGGGTGTCCCGCGGATCGATGACGTCGTCGATATACCCCCGCTCCGCCGCGGCGTACGGATGGGCGAACTGGCGGGTGTAGTCGTCGATCAGGCGAGCGGTGGCCTCTGCCGGGTCTTTCGCTCGGGCGATCTCGTCCTTGAACAGGATCTCGACGGCACCCTTCGGCCCCATGACGGCGATCTCCGCCGTGGGCCATGCGAGGTTCACGTCCCCCCGGATGTGCTTGGAGCTCATCACGTCGTATGCGCCGCCATATGCCTTCCGGGTGATGACCGTGAGCTTGGGCACCGTCGCCTCGCAGTAGGCATAGAGGAGCTTGGCCCCGTGCTTGATGATCCCCCCGTGCTCCTGCCCCACCCCGGGCAGGAAGCCGGGAACATCGACGAAGGTGACGATTGGGATGTTGAAGCAGTCACAGAACCGGATGAACCGGGCAGCCTTGAGGGAGGCGTTGATGTCCAGCACCCCTGCCAGCACGGCCGGCTGGTTGGCGACAACGCCGACCGGGCGCCCACCCAGCCGGGCAAAGCCCACGATGATGTTCTCGGCGTACGTCCCCTGGACCTCGAGGAACCCCCCATCGTCCACCACGCGGCCAATCACGCCGTGCATGTCATAGGGTTTGTTCGAGCTGTCGGGGATCAGATCGAGCAGCCCGGGATCGCGGCGGTCCACCGGATCGTCGGTCTGGCGGCGGGGGGGAGAGTCGAGATTGTTGAGCGGGAGAAAGCCGACCAGCTCGCGCACGGCCCGGAGGCATTCGGGCTCGGAGTCGTGCACGAAGTGCGAGACCCCGGAGACACTCCCGTGCACGTCCGCACCGCCCAGGGCGTCGAAGGTCACCTCCTCGTGGGTGACGGTCTTCACGACGTTGGGGCCGGTGACGAACATGTAGCTCAGGCCGCGCACCATGAAGACGAAGTCGGTGATCGCCGGGCTGTACACGGCGCCACCCGCGCACGGCCCGAGAATCGCCGAGATCTGCGGCACCACGCCCGAGGCGAGTGTATTCCGGAGGAAGATGTCGGCGTAGCCGCCGAGGGAGACGACGCCCTCCTGAATCCGCGCGCCGCCCGAGTCGTTGAGTCCGATCACCGGCGCCCCGTTCCGGAGCGCGAGGTCCATCACCTTGCAGATCTTCTCGGCGTGCGCTTCCGACAGGCTGCCCCCGAAGACCGTGAAGTCCTGGGAGAAGACGTAGACCAGACGATCGTCGATCCGGCCGCTGCCGGTCACGACGCCGTCGCCGGGATAGACCTGGCTGTCGAGGCCGAAGGCGCTGGAGCGGTGGGTGACGAATCGATCGAGCTCGACGAAGCTGCCCGGGTCGAGCAGCAAGTCGAGCCGTTCACGTGCGGTGAGCTTGCCCTTCTTGTGCTGCTGGGCGATGCGCGATGCGCCCCCGCCCTGCTCGGCGAGGACCTGACGATGGTGCAGCTGATCGAGGAGCTCGTGGGGATCGGACATCGCGTGAGAAGATAGTCACACCTCCCCGCACGCCGACAGCCGGGTCACGCGGCGACGCCGTGGTCAGACCAACTCGGCTCGTGCCCTTACCCGACCCAGTGCCTGTCGGAGCTCGGCCCGCAGCTGATCCGCTTCGGCCCAGCCGCCGCGACGCACGACGCCCTCGAGGCTCACGCTCAGCGCCACCATCTCGTCGGCACCGATGGTCGCGCACCCGCCCTTGAGCTTGTGCGCCACCTGCCACGCCTCGTCCTCGAGCCGTGCGATGACCGCCGCATCGAGCTCCCCGAGCATGGTCTCGCTCGACGTCGCGAACATGCCGAGATAGCGCCGCACCTTTGCGGGATCGCCGCCGGAGATTTCCTGGAGCCGCTCGGGGTCGAGCGCGGCGGGGCTCGATGCCCGTGCCGGCTCAGTGCCGGAACCGTTATGTGGTGACGGCTCGCCGGGCCGGGACGCCTCGGTCCAGCGGGCGAAGACCTGCGCGAGATGCTCTCGGTTGATCGGTTTCGTCAGATAATCGTCCATTCCGGCAGCGAGGCAGCGCTCGCGGTCGCCCTTCATGGCGCTCGCGGTCATCGCCACGATCGGCACGCGGCGGCCGCCATTCTCCCGACGCCGGATTTCCTTCGTGGCCCCATACCCGTCCAGCTCCGGCATCTGGCAATCCATCAGGATCAGATCATAGGCCTCGCGTCCGGCGGCGACCACGGCCTCGGTCCCGTTATGGACGATGTCGATCCGATGGCCCAGCCGCTCCATCAATCCGAGCGCCACCTGCTGATTCACCTCATTGTCTTCAGCCAGGAGGAGCCGTAGGCTCCGCTGTGCCAGGGCACTCGGCTTCCGTGGCTTGTCGCCGTTCCCGTTGGTGGCCGCCGCACCTCTCTCCGGCCCCATGAGGGTGGCCAGGCAGTCGTACAACGCCGATTGGCGGACCGGCTTGGTGAGGAAGGCCTCGAAGCCGGCCGCCCGCGCCTCCTGGCCCGTCTCACGGCGCAGCCCCACGGTCGTGAGGAGAACCAGCCGAGTTCCGGCGATCACTGGATCACGTCGGATAGCGCGGGCGAGGGCGATGCCGTCCATGCCGGCGAGATGCTGGTCGATCAGCGTGACATTGGGCAGACATCCCGAGGCCGCCGCGTCGTGAAGCATCGCGAGGGCGGTTCCCGCGGCTTCGGTCGAATCGCAACGGACGCCCCAGGATCCGGCCTGCTGCGCGAGTGCGTCCCGCGTCGCCGGGTGATCCTCCACCACGAGCAACCGCAGCCCTTTCAGTCCCCCGCGGTCATGCGACGAGCCGGCCTCGGTCTCCGCGGGCGCGAGGCCGAGCGTGAACCAGAAGGCGCTGCCTTCACCGGGCTTGCTCTCCACACCCAGCTCGCCGCCCATGAGCTCGATGAGCTGCTTGGAAATCGCCAGCCCGAGGCCGGTTCCGCCGTACCGCCGCGTCGTGCTCGCGTCGGCCTGGGAAAACGGGACGAAGACCCGCTCACGCACCTCGGGTGACATCCCGATGCCGCTGTCGCGCACCTCGAACCGGATCCGCTGGGATTGGCCGGCGCGACCCAGGGCCTCTGCCCGGAGGACCACCTCGCCCTTCTCGGTGAACTTGATCGCGTTGCCGGCGAGGTTGAGAAGGATCTGCCGCAGCCGTCCCACGTCTCCCCGAACCAGACGCGGCACGCCGTCCCCCACGACCGCCGCGAGCTCGATACCCTTGCGCGAGGCCCGGTCGCCCAGCAGCGTGGCGATCTCCTCCAACGTGCCCCGCACATCGAAATCAACGGGGTCGAGCTCCAGCTTCCCTGCCTCGATCTTCGAGAAATCCAGGATATCGTCGATGATCGTGAGCAGTCCCTGGGCGGAGCGGTGCGCCGTCTGTGCCCGGTCGCGCTGATCGGGATCGAGCTCGCTCTCGAGCAGCAGCTCGAGCATGCCGAGTACACCGTTCATCGGCGTGCGGATCTCGTGACTCATGTTCGCGAGGAATGCGGCCTTCGCGTCGCGGGCGGAGATCGCGCCGTCCCGTGCCTGCTCGACTTCCCGAAGCCGCTGCACGGTGCGGTTGAAGACCGCGCCGAGGCGCGCCCACTCGCGGGAGGGACCGGGCGGCGGGAGCGTGCGGAGCTGCCCCTTCTGCTGCATGTCGTCCAGCTCGGACGCGAACGCCACGAGGGGTCGGACGATCAGACGGTCGCCACCGAGCCAGACGATGCCGAGGAGCACCACGGCGACGAGAGCGGTGGCGGACAGAAATTGCGGGACGAGAAATTCGACACGCCGGATCGGCGCGCGCGAGGAGCGAAGGCCGACGACACCCGCAGGCCGACCCGCAACGTCTGCGACGAGAAAGCGCGCTTCGGAGCTATCCCCATTGGAGAAGACGCGGGGCTCGGCTCCGGGTGGGCCTGCCGCTCGATCGAATGCGGTGACCGTGACCCGGCGTTGCAGCTCTCCGCTGAACTCGTCGAGAAGCGAGTCGGAGAGGGGTTGGGCGGCGACCAGGAACCCACGCGGGGCGGCGGTATCGACGCCAATGGCGGCGGGCATCACGATTGACGCCCCGATGAGGTAGGGTCGCCCCTCGACCCAGGCGATACCGCCCAGCGTGCGTTGGGTGCGCAGGCGGGGCAGAAGATCCGAGCGCTCGATCCACGACCGCAGGACCACGTTCGAGTCGAGGTCGGCGACATAGCGGCGTCGGCCGTCCACGTCCCAGAGCCCGATCAGACGGTCGCCGTAGTGGGCCGGGAACCACAGATCGAAGTTGTTGTGGAACCAGGTGTCCCCGTCCGCCATCGGCTCGGGCGCCATGTGCTGGTAGGCCAGGTCCCACATGGCGTACTCGACGACGCGGTCGCGATCCCGCACGGCCCGCCGGGCGAGAAACGCCCGGGCGCGCTCCAGGTCACCGTGCGTATTCTCCACCTCCCAGAGGTGGACGGCACCCTGGACCGCAACGGCAAAACCGGCCACGATGAGCCACATCGCGACCGCGCTGGCCACTGCCACGAGAACGAGGTGTCCCCGGAGAGGCCACGTCTTGCTGCCCCGACCGGTTTGCGCACGCGTGCTTCGACCCAATGTTCCCTTCCCGGAGGTGGAATGACGGGGGTGATCCACCCCTCTGTCAAATTTCATTCCACAGGCTGACCCGGGCTAAGTCGAGCCATTACCGACTTCTAGGGAACACCGCCATTCCGCGGTATTCGCGGAATGCAATGTTTATCCTATTGGGGGGCGCGTGATCAGCTCCCCGTCTCCTTGGCCAGGTCCTTTAGATCGATCTTGTCCATCACCTGTTTCGCCGCGCCCTCTTCGCCACCATTGACCTGGGTATGGACGACGAACCGGTCACCGACCAGGACCGTCAGCTCACTGCTCTTGGAGCTCGTGCTCCACTCCTCGTAGGCCGGAAAGCCCTTGAATTCCACGGTGCGCTGATAGCCTGAGGTGCTTTCGGTGTTGATCTTCATCCCCTTGAGCATCTGATAGGGGATGTACAGCAGGCTGTTGTGGGCAAGGTCGGAGATTTCGGCATCGGCGCTCGCGCCGCCTTGCTCGCTGCTAAACCTGACCTTCGCAGTGGAAATCTGCCACACTCCATTCGGACCGGCGGACGTGGTCTGTCCTTCCGGCTCGCCGGTTTTCATGCCGTCGAGACCCTTCGGCAAATACTCGATGAGTTTCTTGAAGCTGACGGGGGGAACCGGCTTCGCGTTCTTGTTGTTCGCCATGCCCGCCGCCATCTCGGTGGCGGCCTTGGTAAACTGGGAGAGGGCCTGCGTGGCATCCTGGGATGCCTGATCGTTGCCGCACGCTGACAACGTGACAGCCGTTGCGGCGGCCAGGACGGTAGACAGCGCAGTGCGCATCAAGTGCTCCGCGGGGGATTCGGTTGTGGTATCGGAAACGAGAAGGGCCGGCCTCCAAGTTGGAGACCGGCCCCGGGGGAAGCAAGCGCACCGACAGGACACCGGACTTCGTCAGAGGGGCGGCAAGGTCGCCGTTCGACCACGATTCTGTTCCTTGAGCCAGAGGTAGAGCGGCTCGAAGTAATCCACGATCGCCCGGGCGTCGAGGGTGCGACCGGTGCTGGCGTGGAGCACCTCCCGCCACGGCCGCGTGGCTCCCGGCGCCATGATCGTCCGCAGGAAGTCTCCGACCTCCCGGTGGCCGTAGTAATCGGTGTCGTAGGGATCCTGCTCGAGGATCTTCCGGGCGATGTGATCGTGGAGCTGAAAGAGAAGCGCCTCCGCTACGGCGTAGCTGTAGTAGAAAGCCGGATTGTCGTTGATGTGGGTCTTGGTCAGCGCGTCGGCATAGTCCTCACCCCGGGGAGAGGGCGGTGCGATGCCCTGATAACGGGCCGCCAGGGCCCACCAGCGCGCGTTCAGGGAGTCGGCGGGAAGCCGCTCCTCGTAGAACGACGCCTCCCAGCGAGCCATGGTGCCTGCCGAGAAGGGAATGAAGACCACGTAGTTGAGCGCCTCCTGCAGGAGCTTCTGAATGTTGTCCACCCGGGCTCGCCCGTCGACCAGCCCGCGGTCTACCAGCGCCCGCTTCTGCAGCGAGGCCAATCCGATCAACGTCCCTATGCCCTCGTGATACGCGGGATTGGCCCCGGTACGAAGGACGTAGGGGACCTCCGGCCGGTCGTAGGAGAGATAGTAGAAAATGTGACCCAGCTCGTGATGAGCCGTCTCCCACCACGACCGGTCGGGCTCGACGCTCATCAGCGACCGCACGTCCCGATCAAGGTCCATGTTCCATGCCGTCGCCTGGGTGTTCTTCTTGAATCCCGAATCGGCGGGCACAGGGTAGAGCGAGGACCGTTCCCAGAAGGTCGCCGGCAGCTGCGGAAACCCGAGGCTGACGTAAAATCGCTCGG
>DATBSO010000051.1:0-5231 GCA_036559745.1 Gemmatimonadales bacterium
GCGTGGCTCCCCGCGCCGATCAGGCCGAGGGCGGCCGCGACCGCCACGTTAAGGACGGCACCGGGGAGGGGGTCAAGCCCGAAGGCGATGAACGAGAGCAGGGCCGGCGTGATCCGCAGGAGGACTTCCCGAATTCCCGGCGACAGCGCTGTGGCGATGAGGAAGCCCATCGCGAACAGCACGCCGCCCGCGAGCCCGGCGACCAGCCCGGAGAGAACCTGCCGCGAGCCGCCGGTCACCTTCCCACCGATCCAGTACCCGACCAGCAGCGGGGGCGCGAACAGCATCACCCGGCCCAGGGTCACGTAGCCCGTGACGACCTCGCGTTCGACGAACGCCTCGACCAGGCCCACCGCGCACAGGTAGAGCATGGCCACGCCGGCGGTCAGGCCCGCGGTCAGGGCCCGTCGGAACGTGGCGCGATCCAGCATCTACTTGCCCTCCGGTCGGCCGAGGATGCCATACGGCCGGAAGATGAGCACCAGCACGAGGACGGTGAATGCGACGACGTCCTTGATCTGGTTGGGCGTCGGCACCCCGAAGCCGTCCAGCAGCAGGGTGGGGGCGATGGACTCCAGGACGCCCAGGGTCAGGCCGCCGAGCATGGCACCCACGATATTGCCGATGCCGCCCAGGACGGCCGCGGTGAACGCCTTGATCCCGGGCAGGAATCCCATGAACCAGTGGACCTGGTAGAAGGCGATTCCGTACAGCACGCCGGCGGCTCCGGCCAGGATCCCGCCGGTCGCGAACGTGATCACGATCGTGCGGTCGACGTCGATCCCCATCAGTGCCGCGGTGTCCTTGTTCTCGCTCACGGCGCGCATCGCTCGTCCGGTCTTGGTCCGGTTCACGAACCAGACAAGGAACGACATCAGCACGATCGCGGCCACGATGACCACGGCCTGGGTCTTCAGGAAGGGAATGCCGATGATGTCGATCGTGCCCTCGAGGGCATCGATCCGCGGCCAGGCCTTGACCTGCTCGCCGTATAAGCCACGCACGCTGTTGCTGATGAACAGCGAGGCCCCGATGGCGGTGATGAGCGGCACCAGTCTCGGAGCGCGTCGCAGCGGGCGATAGGCGATGCGCTCGAGAAGCACGGCGACCGTCATCGAGCTCAAGGTGGCGACGGCGAGGACCAGGGCGTACCCGAGAATCGGGTTGGCATTCAGGAAGCCGGCTTCGGCCAGGGCATCGGCCACAAAGAACGAGGTCATGGCCCCGAACATGAAGACGTCGCCATGGGCGAAGTTGATCATCAGCAGGACGCCGTACACCAGGGTGTACCCGAGCGCGATGAGCGCGTAAACACTTCCCTGGGCGACGCCAAAGATGACCAGCGAGCGCCAGTCTTCGAACGACAGGTGGGTCGACTGGAGGGTCAGCCAGCTGCCGACGATGACGAACAGGACGATGCCGCCACCGAGGATCCACAGGAGAACGTCGACCAGGGAGATCCGAGCGAGGCGTCTCACCAGTTTCTCTCTCCGGGCAAGGGAGTGGGAATGGGCGTGCGGGGCCGGGAATCAGACAGTCCCGCGGACTATACAGAGGGCGGGTGAGCCGTTGTCGGCCCACCCGCCCCGAAGCGTTGGTTCGCTACCGAGCCGGTTACTCCGGTCGGGTGCTGAACACGTTGACGAAGACGCCTTCCTCGAGCTGAGCGATCGCCACGTACGGCGACCCACAGTCGTTGAACTCATCGCAGGTGAGGGTACCGGTGAGTCCGTCGTAGTCGGTCAAGCCGGCCACGTAGGCCCGGATCCCTTCCTTGCTGATGTACGTCGTGCCCGCGTCGTCGTCACCGACGGTCGCGAACTCGATCGCATCCATGAGGATGTTGTACGAGTCGTAACCATGCGCGTGGTACGGAGCGGTCGGCGGCGTGCCTGCGATCGCCTCGTAGGCCGGGACGAACTCGTCCGTGTACCGGGTCCCGAAGTTCAGGTCCGGACCGGAGAAGAGCATGCCGACGGCCTCGGCGGTGTCGCCGGCCACGTCGATGAAGCCCTGGTCCTTGACGCCGTCAGCGCCGATCAGGGTCGTGTTGGCAAGAGCAGGAATCTCCTGCGTCTGGTTGGCGATGGCCGGTCCCTCCGGGTCGAACACCGGGAAGAACAGGATGTCAGGCGCCGCGCCTGCATTCTCGGTCGAGATCGTGGTCAGGAGCTGACGGAAGTCCGTGTCTCCCACGTTGATCGCGTCCTGCGAGACGGTCTCGCCGCCGCAGATGCTGTTGAACTCGTCAGCAAACACCTGCTGCAGCTGCTCGGCGTACGGGCTGCCATCGTGGATGGTGGCCGCGGTCGTCGCCCCCAGCTCGTCGCACGCGTACGTGGCAACGGCTGCGCCCTGGACCTTGTCGTTGTAGGCGACCCGGAAGTAGTTCGGGCCAGCGTACTGCTCGTGATCCGGGTTGGTCAGACCGGGCGCCGTGTTCGACGGCGAGATCATGATCAGGCCCGCTTCCTCGAGCACCGGCATGGCCGGGATCGCGGTTCGCGAGCACGTCGTACCAATGACGCCGAGAACGGCGGTGTTGGCCACGATTGCCTCAGCAGCCGTCTGGCCGGTAGCGGCGTCACCACAGCCCGCGTCTTCGTGGAGAACCTCCACGTCGCGACCCATGACCTGGCCGCGCTCTTCCTGCGCAACCTGGATACCGACATTGGTGTCGATGCCCAGCACAGCCGTGTCACCCGTGATCGAGAGGGCGCTGGCGACGGTCAGGGGCTCGCCGGCCGGTACTTCGAAGCATCCTGTCTCGAGGGCTTCGCACACCGCGGCGGGCTCTTCCGCACCAGTCTCGCTGGCGGCTGCGGACCCGCTGGGAGCGGCGCTGCCGCTCGGGGTACACGCCGCCAGAACCAGCGCCAGCATCACAAAGCCAGCGCTGTATTTGAGAAACTTCTCCATCCAATCCTCCTCCAAATGAATCCAGGGAAACGCGCAGCGTTCCACCCGGAAGTGTGCCGGGCATCATACGGGCGCCCCTCCGGGTGCGCAAGATGATGGCTCGATCACCGATGGGTAGCCCCGGTGGCCCGAGGTGGTTCAACGGCCATTCCCGGTGCCCCTTTGGCGGGACCACCCGTGGCGCGTGGTATGCTGGGTTCCTCTCGGCCTCCCAGGTGGAGATCACCGATCCCGCCGCCGCCGCGGAACCCTCAACGGTTCGCGAAGCGGCGGGCGCTGCCGGAGACGCGCCGATGAGTCCCCTCTCGGGACCCCTCAGAGCGCGAAGGCAGCCGGGATCCCGCCATGGGGCCACCCTCATCACACACAAGGAGAAATGCTCACGTGAGCAAGAACGTGGCCGTCTTCGTTGACGTTGCCAACCTTTACTACGCCGCCCGCGGCCAGGACGTGGACGTTGACTATGTGGCGCTGCTTAAGCACGCCACCAAGGGGCGCGACCTGATTCGCGCCTACGCATACTCGGGGCTCGACCCCGAGAACGAAAACCAGAAGAAGTTCCTGGACTTCCTCGGCAAGAACGGCTACCGAGTGGTGGCCAAGGACATCCGCAAGTTCGGCGACGGACGGGTCAAGGCCAACCTCGACATCGAGCTGGTGGTCGACCTTTTCCGGCTGGCGGACCGCATGGACGTCGCGGTCATCGTGTCAGGGGACGGCGACTTCGCCCCCGCCATCCGCGCCCTTCAGGACGTTGGCGTTCGGTGCGAGGTGATCAGCTTCAAGCCCAACACCAGCTCGGACCTCTTCGCCGTGGCCGACGAGTTCCACGACGCGATGAAGATCAGCGCCATCGGCCGTCAGAAGGAAACGAAGGGCGTCGGTGCGCCGGAGATGCCGGCCAAGGAGGTCAATCCCGACGTCGGCTTCCGCGAGGCATCGCCGTCGGTCGCCGCGGCCGCGCTGGCGGCCATTCGATCTGATGGCGACGAGCCCGCCGGCCGGGGTCGCGGCCGGGGGACCCGCCGCCCAAGCACGGCCGCAGGCCGTGGGGGACGGGGACGAACACGATCCGCAGACGCGGAACCGGTTGCGAGCGCCAGCGCCACGAGCGAAGCCGCCGCACCGGCGGCCGGCGCGCCGCATGCCGACAACGATTCGGACACGGAGAGCGGCCGCCGCCGCCGACGACGCGGAGGACGTGGACGCGGCCGGCGAGGCCGGCGTGGCGACGGTCCCGAGACCGCGGAATCCACGAATGGCGAGCCTGCCGAGATTCGGTGGGACGAGATCGACAGCCTGGACGAGCTGGATGGCACGACGGCGGTGTCGAGCCCCGACCAGGAGCTTGGCTTTGCCGAGGCCGACGCGGCCACGCTCGCCGAGCTGGGCCTGAGTGCGCAGCCTGTCGGAGTGAAGGACGGGGATGACCCGGTCGGTGCGCCAGCAGCCAAGCCCCGGACGCGGACTCGGTCCCCCTCGACCAAGACCGCCGCGAAGGCGGCAACCGCAACGACCGCCGATGACGGCGGGACGACCCCGCGACGCTCCTCGAGCACGAAGGCTTCGACCAGCGCGGCGTCCAAGCCTGCGGCCAAGCCGAAGTCCTCGACGGCCAAGAAGACGGCGGATGCTGCCCCGGCAAAGACCACCCGATCTCGGGCTCCACGAGCCCCGAAGGGCGATGCGGCGGCGAGCAAGGCGGACGCAGGGCGTCCCGCCGGGGACGGGTCAGATCAGGGGATCTGGCAGCGCTTCACGTCAGGACGGACCACCAAGAAGGGTACGACCTCCGAACCCCCCACCGAGGGCTAGCCTTCGGTCTCGACCTCGGTCGCCTCGGGCGTGGCACCGGTCCCGCCGTTGCCGTTCGCACCCGAGATCCCAACCGGGATCCACTCACCCGCGGCTTCGGCCGCGTCGCGAGCCCGGGCGGCGAGCTCCTCGCGAGTCTCGACCCCCGGCTTGGAGGCGGTCAGCATCGCCACCAGCACGCCGGTCAGGCCGCCGATGATGATCCCGGCCACGAACGCGCCCCAATGGCTCCTTCGAGGCCGGAGGCCGAGCTCGACCGCGGCATCCTCGAGCATTGCCGGAACGGCTGCGCCGGCTGCCCCGGCTGCGCCGATCGCCACCGTCCGTCGATTCCAGAAGCGCTGGAGGCGGGGGCGAATTTCTTTCCGCCACAGGCGGCGCGACATCTTTCCGAGCTGGCGACCCTGCTCTTCGATGGCCTTTGCGGCTTCGTGGCGCGCCGGCTGGGTCTCCCGCCAGGCGGCGTTCGCGCGCTCCGCAGCCTCTTCGACAGCCTG
>DATBSO010000052.1:0-26612 GCA_036559745.1 Gemmatimonadales bacterium
CGGACAAATACTCGTTCTGCCCGTGGTGCGGGATCGACATCCACGAGGAGGGATATTCCTCCGAGAAGCCGCTCAAGGCGCCCCGCGGCTTTCGGATGGACGCGCGCTGCGACTGGGGCTGCGGTGGTGGCGTCCAGTACCCGATGAACTCGTGTCCCTGGTGCGGACGAAAGCAGTCGTGGAGCGACGAGAACGAGTTTGAAGGAGACTGCCCGCACTGCGCGCGAGGCGTGGACGACTGGATGAACTATTGCCCATGGTGCGGGCAGGACGCGACCGGCCGGGATCTCATCCCCCGGGCCCTGCGGCGGGTGCGCCGCCTGCTCCTCGTCTCCCGGATTCGAGACTGGGGGTACCGGGTCCTGCTCCGGCCCGGGATCTCGGGCGTGGATCCGCGCTACTCCAAGGTCGTCGAGATCGAACAGCGGTACGTCGTCGGCAAACGCAGCCGCGACGAGATCCCGTGGACCATGCTCGTCGGCCTCATCACCCACGAGCTCGGGCACAGCTTCCTGTACCACCACTGGGACTGGACCCGCACGCGACGGTTCCGGCATGCGTTCGGCGAGGTGGACAAGGCGTACCGCGGCATGGACAACAGCTGGGTCTACTTCCAGCGGCGGGACGTCGCGATCGCCCCGCGCGACTTCGTGAGCGCGTACGCGGCCAAGCATCCACAGGAAGACTTTGCCGAGACGTTCCGGTTCTACGTGACCCGAAGGGGACGGCTGCGGGAGTTGTTCGCCGAGTTCGGCCGGAAGCGGAAGGGCGTCATTCTCTACGAGAAGTTTCTGGTGCTGCACGATTTCGTGCGGGCGCTGCGAGGCTGGACCTGAGTCCGCTGCGTCCTCTGCGTCCTATGCGTCCTTTAAAGCTTCCATCGCCGCGTTCCTCCCGTTGATCCCGATCACGCTCCCACCCGGGTGGGTGCCGGCACCACAGAGGTAGACGCCCGCCATCGGCGTCCTCGCCGCGAGCCGGCGGTCCCACATATAGGCAGGCAGAATCTCTCCCTGGAATATCTGGCCGCCGGTGAGTCCCACCCGCCGCTCGATGTCGGGGGGGCCCAGCACTTCCATCGCGACGATGGCGTGAGGCAGGTTGCTGCAGAAGCGGGCGATCGAGTCCACGACCACGTTCCCGACTTCCATCCGCCGCGTGTCCCAGTTGCCCTCCTTGAAATGGTTGGGCACGTACTGTGTGAACACGCTCAGGGTATGCATCCCGTCCGGCACCACACTCCGGTCGAACACCGTCTGGAGATACAGCTCGTTCCAGGTTCGCGGGGGCATCTCTCCTTCGTTCGCGGTGCGATGGTGCGCCCGCCACTCCTCCTTGGACAGCGGCGTATTGACCTGGCCCGTGTGATGCGGACCCGGCGCGCCGGGCCGGGCGGTGAAGTCGGGAAGCTCGGACAGCATGAAGTTGACCTTGGCCGTGACGCTCTCCATCGGAGTCGACAGGACCCGGCTTGCCCATGCCCGATCGGCTGCCTCACCGAGGAGGCGAAGCGTGACACGCGGATCGGCATTGGAGATGACCTGAGGCGCGTGGATGCGCTCTCCCGATTCGAGCTCGACGCCTTCACCCGGAAGGATGCGAGCCACCGGCACACCCGCCCCTACGACCGCCCCCGCCTCGCGTGCGATGTCGCAGAGGATGAACGAAACCATCCCCATCCCGCCGGTCACGTATCCCCACGTGCCGGCAAGACCGTCCATCCGTCCCGAGGCGTGATGGAAGTAGACCGATGCCGTGCCAGGATCGTGCGGACTCGCGTTGGTGCCGATCACGCCCTGTCCGAGATAGGCGAGGTGGAGCCGCTCGTCGGCGAGATATCGCTCGACCATCTCGACCATCGACCATTCGAACAGCAGCGCCTCCGCCTCCCGGTCACCGTCGAGCCGCTCGATGATGGCCTCACGCGTCGGTGAGGGCCCGATCCAGACGTCGGCCTCGCTGTCGGGCCGCAGGCAGTCGCGCAAACGTTTCTTCACAGCTTGCATCTCGCGCCAGCCTCGCAGATCGGCGGGCGCGAACCGCCGGATCTCCTCCTCGCACTTGTCGTCGTCGTTCCAGAGCTGGATGCTCGTCCCGTCTTCGAACGGAACGAAGAGCCCGCCGTCGGCCGGGGTCCACCGAAATCCATGGCCCGGCAGGTCCAGCTCGCGCATGACCAGCGGATGGAGGAGCCCGACGACGTAGGCGCACGGCGACATGCGGACACCGGGCCAGGGCTCGTCGAGCGTGCACGCCCCACCCACGCCATCCCGCGACTCCAACACGAGCACACGCCTGCCCGCGCGAGCGAGATACGCCGCGCAGGCAAGTCCGTTGTGCCCCGCCCCGACGATGACGACGTCCCACGACCGACTCGCGAGCGCGCGCACCGGCTCGGGCAAACCGATCCGACCGAGCGTCGCGGCGGCGGGGCCTTGCTGGTGGGGTCTGGTCATCACGGGTTCCCATGCGTAGTGTTGCCCTCGGACGGCGAGAAGGATCCGTCAACCCACGACAGGAGGCGTCCCATGGCCGACCGCGTCCGCAAGGTGAGCTACTGCTATCCCACCGTTCCTCATCGCGCCGGGCAGGGTGCCCGCGTCCTCGGCGCCCTCAAGGCGGCGGGGGTGGATCTACTCGTGTTCCACGGGTTTCCGGCCCGCGGCGGCAAGGCCCAGCTGGATCTCTTCACCGACGACATGGCCACGGTGCGCAAGGTTGCCGCCAAGAACGGCTGGCGCCTCAGTTCGGTAAAGCGGGCCTTCCTGATCCAGGGATCCGATAAGCCCGGCGCCGTGCACCGTCATCTGACCAAGTTGGCCGATGCCCGAGTGAGAGTCACCGCCGCGACCGGCATCGCCGCGGGGGCGGGACGATACGGCATGATCCTCTGGGTGCGCCAGAGCGATTACGCCAAGGCGTCCCGCGCGCTCGGCGCCCGTTAGCGTTGACCGAGAGATTGTACTACACCGACGCCTACCTCCGCGAGTTCGAGGCAATGGTGGTCGACCGCAGCGCGGAGGGAACGCGCCTCTACCTCGACCGAACCGCGTTCTATCCCACCTCCGGCGGGCAGCCGTTCGATACGGGGTCGCTCGACGGCGTGCCGGTGGTGGACGTCGTGGACGAAGGCGACCGGATCGTGCACGTCCTCGCGGCACCACATGGTGACCCGCGCGTAACCGGCCGGATCGACTGGGCCCGCCGGTTCGATCACATGCAGCAGCACACCGGCCAGCACCTTCTCTCCGCCGTGTTCGCCGATCTCATGGGACATCAGACTGTCGGCGTCCATTTCGGGCCGGAGACATCGACGCTCGACCTGGATACCGACGCAATTCCGCCCGAGCGGGTCGTCGAGGCGGAGCGGCGTGCCAACGAAGTCGTGACCGAGAACCGGCCGGTACGCGTCTCGTTCGAGAACGCGAGCGGCGCGGGCGGGCTCCGCAAGGCGTCCGATCGCGAGGGCGTTCTTCGCATCGTCACGATCGAAGATTTCGACCGCAGCGCCTGCGGCGGCACCCACGTCGCGGCGACCGGCGAGATCGGCCTCATCCTCATAGGGAAAGTCGAACGGGTCAAACAGCAGGTCCGGCTGGAATTCCTCTGCGGTGCCCGCGCGGTGCGGAGCGCGCGGGGAGATCACGACCTGGTTGCCGCGATCGCCGCCTCACTGACGGCAACCCCGGCCGAAGTACCGGCGCTCATCCAGGCCCACCGAGCCGAGCTCAAACGGGCCACCGTGGAGGCCAGGGAGTTGGGGGAACGGCTCGCCGGCTACCGCGCTGCCGAGTTGTACGCCTCGGCTTCCCCGGGCGATAACGGGCGGCGGACGATCGTGCTCAGGGGTGAAACGGGCGGAATCGAACAGTTGAGGATGCTGGGCCAGGCCGTGGCTCGGTTGCCGGGCGCGATCTTCATCGCGGTGACTGGCGATCGGCCGACGGTCCTCCTGGCCACGGCTGCCGACTCGCGGGTTGATGCCGGGCGAATCCTCAAGACCGCGCTGGACCAGGTGGCAGGCCGGGGCGGAGGCAATGCCCGTCTCGCGCAAGGAACCGTCGCGGATCAGTCCGCGGCAGAGACGGTGATTCGATCGATCGTGGGGTGACCCTGAGGCTGCCCTAGGCGAGACTAGTCCCCATTCCTCGTGCTGTCACCGCCCATCTGGGTCTCGAGCGCGCCACTCAGATTCACGCCCTCAGCCCCGAGGAGGCGGAACAATTCCCACTCGGCGGCGCGCGCCTGATGAATGCGCCGGCCGTTGTACATGAGGGAGACGACCAGCACACCGTCCGAGCGTCCCAGATACCCGGCGAGCGTCGCGACGCGATCGAGGGTGCCGGTCTTGGCGTGTACTACACCGCGTCCCATACCGCCACGGAGGCGGCGGAGGGTGCCCGTACCGTTGGCCGGCAGCAGCAACGGAAACCGGCTGTTCCCAGGAAGCTGAGGATAGCGGGCGAGGTACAGCACCTGCGTGAGCGGGCTGATTCGGTTGAGCTCGCTCAGTCCGCTGCCGTCCACGAAGCGCACTCGGGCCTGGGGTCCGACGACTTCGCGCACGTGCTCGGTGACCAGGCTCGGTCCGGACGTCTGGCTCCCCGCCGCCCATTGGAGCAGCAGCTCCGCCCCGATGTTGAGGCTCCGGCGATTCACCTCGATCGCCACGCTGTCGAACGGCTCCGATTCCACCTGTGCGAGGACCCGCGTCGCCTGAGGCGCGAGCGCAACCGGCCCGCCCGGGTTCACCCATCGAATCCCTGCACGCTCGAGCGCGGCCGCCCACGCTGCCGCCAGCATGCGGGAGGGATCGTGCGCGACCGCGGAGAGCCCAGCGGTCCGGCGGTACATCCCGACGGTTCCCGTGAGGGTCCAGCCGCCGTCCACGTCGGGCCTGAGCGAGAGCCGCTTCCTGCTCCCATCGACGGTCCTCGCAGCGATCCGCACCAGTCGCTCCGCGCCGAGCGGATAGGCGGTCACCAGCGTCGGTGGGGCACCGACCTCCTGGCCGGGGCGGAAGGTCAGGGAAACCGTGTTCTCATGGAGCGCGATGGGACCGACGGGAGGGGCGTAGAGCTGCCCCTCGAAGGAGGACGACCAGGCGGACGGGTACCGTGATGTCGCCGGGCCGGTCCGGCTGGTGAGCGCGAGCGGACCATAGAGCACGCGCACGCCGCGCGATCGGAGTCGGCGCGCGAGCTCGATGAGTCGGGGGCCGCTCCGTCCCGTGCGCTCGAGGGTCGGATCGCCGCCCAACTCCAGCGCCCAGGTACCCAGCCAGCGCCCGGACCCGCGGTCGAGCTCTCCGCCTCCCACGACGCGTGTGCTGATCCGGCCCGCGGAACCCATGCGCGAGCGAGAAAACCCGGTGGTAAAGACCTTCGTCGTCGAGGCGGGAATGAGTTGCTGCTCCGGGCTCACGCTCCAGAGAATCCGGCCGTCCATGGTTCCGATCGCGATGCCCCAGTCGCCTCCCGCGGTGCGGCCGCTGACGCGCCGGTACCAGTCATCGAGGCTCGAGATCTCGCGCGGAGTGAGTCCCTGCGCGGGAAGCCGCGCGGCAGGGAGCACGAGGGCACATAGGCAAATGGCCACCAGCGTCCGGTACAGACGTCGGGTCATTGAACCACTCGTGCGGGAAAGCGGGGGAATGGGGACAGCCAGGGTCAACTGTCTAAAGAGCAAACAGTAGGCCAGTGCTTAAGTCATTGATTATGTGCATGTTGTGAGTCAAGTCAAGGGCGCCGATCGGGCGTTTCGCGAGGGCGCGGATCGGGCGGGCGACTGCCACGATCCTTGACGGTTCCAGATCGGTGACGTACCGTAGCCTCCCTCCTCACCATCATAGTGCCATCGCCCGTCTGCCTCGAAAGAGGTATCGGATGCAGAGCGGCGCTTCTCGTTGCGACCCAGCGTTGGTTGTCTCTTTCCGGTGCCCGCTCTTCGCGGGACGGGAAGTCGTGTCCCCCTCAACGTCCGGAGGTGTTTCATGGATTTCCTGCTCGCGCTGGGCATCAGCATCGGCGTTCTGATCGCCGGTTGGACCTACGTCGCGCTCGGCCCTGCGGCACTTCCTGTCTGGGCGGGTATCGTGGCGTGGGGGTGCTTCTTCGCGGCCGGCGGAAAGACCACCGGACTGACGAAGACGATTGCGTCGAATCTTTCAGGTGTGCTCTGGGCCTTTCTCGCGCTTCAGGCCGCTACCAGATTCGGCGGCGGAACGGCCATTCTCTCGGTGGCGGTCGGAGTGGCGGCGCTGATCATGGTCATGCAGTCCAAGATCCCCGTGCTCAGCTTCATTCCCGGCGCGTTCCTCGGCGCGGCAACCGCGGTGAGCGTCGTGGTGGGCGCCAACGGGACCTGGAGCAAGACGATCATCGCCCTCGTGGCGGGCGCGGTGCTCGGGTACGTGTCGGAGATGTTGGCGGGTATGCTGGCCGGCAAGAAGGCGGCCGCCTGATCTGAACTGCGCCGGCCGCCAGGGGAAACCTGGCGGCCGGAGTCTTTCAGTCCTTCTTCACCAGCTCCACGTCGATCTCAATCCGCACATCATCCCCCACCACGAACCCGCCCGCCTCGAGCGCCACGTTCCATTGGAGTCCGAAATCCTTGCGGTTGACGCGTGTCTTCGCGCTGGCTCCCCGACGAACGCCTCCCCATGGGTCCTTGAGCTCGACCCCTGCGTCTTCCACATCGAGCGTGACTTCCCTGGTCACGCCACGGATGGTCAGATCGCCCACCAGTTTGAGCGAGCCGGAATCGCGGATGATGCGGGTGCTGTCGAACTCGATCGTCGGGTGGTTATCGACATCGAGGAAGTCCGCACTACGTAAGTGCGCGTCGCGCTGCGGGTCCCGGGTGTTGATGCTGGCAGCATCGATCACGACGTGCACGGACGAGCGGCTGAGGTCTCGGGCATCGATCTGGACGGTGCCGGACACCTTGGTGAACTCCCCGCGGACGGTGCTCACCATCATGTGGCGGACACCGAAGTGGGCGCTGGTATGTGAGGGGTCGATCTCCCATTGGGTGAGATTGGTCGTGGGAGAGACGGGGGTACTCGTTCCGGAAGACATGGAGACTCCAAATTGTGAGTTGGCGGTGACGCAGGCTCCACTATACTATTCATAGCACTATATTTTGTCAAGTGCTTGAATAAATGTAGCGCACCCCATATCTTGGCCCCCATGAGCCCCGATAGCGCCTTCTGCCCCGTCTATGCCTCCATCGACCTCCTCCAGGAGAAATGGACCCTCCATATCGTGAGGGCCCTTCTCCAGAGCCCCCAGGGCTTCAACGAGCTAGGCAGAACGATCGGTGCCAACCCGAGCACGCTCGCCCAGCGGCTCGAGCGCCTCGAGGAGGTGGGGATCGTGCGGCGGACCGTCCATTCGGTCATGCCGCCCCGCACCAGCTATGCGCTGAGCCCGGCGGGCATGGAGCTCCAGACGGTGGTCGACGCGCTCACCTGCTGGGCCACTGCCCACCTCAAGGGGCCCGATGTCACCTGCGCTCCGGACTCAGGTAGCGAGCTTCTCCAGCGCGCGAAGTAACTCGGTCGCGCTGGTCCAGCGGTCTTCGGGGCGGCGGGCCAGCGCACGGAGAATGATCCGCGAGAGATCCTGAGGGACGGCGGGATTGAGCGTCGAAGGGCTGGGAGGCGTCTCATCGAGGTGCCGTGACACGAGTGCCATGACGTTCGGAGCCTCGAACACCGGGCGACCCACCAGACACTCGAACAACACCACACCGCAGGCATACAGGTCGGTTCGCCCATCCACCGGCTCTCCGAGGATCTGTTCGGGTGCCATGTACTGCGGAGTCCCCACCACCACACCGACTGCGGTAAGCCCGCCCATCTCGCTCTTCTGCCCCTCTGCCAGCCGCGCGATCCCGAAGTCCATCACCTTGAGAAACCCGGAGGGCTCGACCAGCAGGTTCTGGGGCTTGATGTCGCGGTGTACGACGCCTTCCTCGTGCGCGACCTCGAGCGCCCGACAGAGCTGCTTGCCGATCGTCAACGCGGCCGGCACTTCGAGCGTGCCCGCCTCCCGTATCAGCATCGCGAGTGACGTTCCGCGCACGTACTCCATCGTGATGTAGTGGATCCCGTTGGTTTCGCCCAGATCGTAGGTACGAACCACGTTCCGGTGAGTGATCCGCCGCGCCAGACGAAGCTCCTGCTTGAACCGATCGAGGAGCGTGGAGTCGAAGCTGCCGAGCTCGGGGCGGAGGGCCTTGAGGGCGATGGTCTCCCCGATCTCCTGGTCGAAGGCGCGATACACGATTCCCATGCCACCTTCGCCCAGCACCGACTCGATGTCGTAACGGCCGGCGAATCGCGATCCGAGCGCGAGGACGCCTCCCGCTGCGGCGGCAGCCCCCGGCGCCTCGACGGCGCCCGTCGGGCGCGCCTGGAGATACTCCACCAGGCGGTCCTTCTCCTTCAGCTCCTCGAGCATCCCGCGAAACGCGTCGGCCAGGTCGCCGATCTCGTCCCGACTCTCGACCGCGATCTTTCCGGTGTAGCGGCCCTCGCTCACTTCCCCGGTGACTTCCACGAGCTGTTGCACCGGCCGGGTGATCTGACCGGCGATGAGCGCGGAGGTGAGTGTGGCGAGAAGAAGACCCGCGGCGAAGGCCCAGCCGATCCGGCGGCTGAGCTGGCGGTAGGCCGCGAGGTCGGCGTCCCGAGAGTGCAACCCGGCGTAACCGGCGAGAGGGGTCCCGTCCGCACTGCGGAGGATCCCCGTGGTTCCCTCATAGAGGACGCCGCCTCCCGACAACTGGAACTGCGCCGGCGTCGTGTCGCTGAGCGAGGGGAGGCGAGCAAGGGTTCTGGCCGCCGCGCGCCGGGATTCGGGTGTCAGCGTCGCAAGCGTCAGGTGCGGAGCGCCGAGCGTGTCGCGGGAGAAGAAGACGATATCGGAGCCGGTGTGGCGCTTCAGGTCTCCGGCGAGGGTGCTGTCGATCGCGAGCCCTGCCACGACCACGCCGAACGGCCTGTTGCTCCCGGGGTCGGTCACCGGTACGGCTACCGCCTGGTAGACCACGTCCCCGGAGTCACCGGGCTCGAGCCACATCCCCTCGGTTTGTTGGCCCTCGAGCGACCGGCCGATGAGCGCGCCCTGCGAGAAGTCCTCCCCGAAGGCGGTGCGGTCCAGAGTCCAGGCCTTGAGAACTCCGGAAGGGTCCGTGATCAGTACCCATGAGGCGCCGGTCTGCGACCGCAGCTCGTCTGCCTGATCGAGAAGATTGGCGCGATCATCGGTCCGAACCGCCTCACCGATCCTGCTGACGTATGCGGGAACCTGAACCAGAGCCGCCGTGAGCCGGGCGAGGGTGTGGCTGCGGCCCACGAGGGCGTCGTTGATCGCGGACTGGGTGGATCGGAGCGCCCTTGCCGCTGCCGCGTCGGCCGCGCGATTGACACGACCTTTGGTCACCATCAAGGCGGTGGCGAGTGCGACCAAGACCACGAGGGCGTTGCCGAGAAAAATCTTCCGGGCGAGTCGTGAATGCACGAGACCGGTGGTCGGTAGCCTCAATATCGCCGGCCTTGCTGGGGATATGGCTTGCCATTCTTGTTGAGGTGGGGTTTGAACCGGTAGCCGCGGGCGTCCAGCTCGATGACAAGCCCGTCGAGCCCCGATGCCGGCACGTCGATCGGGCGAGTCACCTCCGGCGCTCGCTCGTGCCACACGTGGAGCACATAGTGCCCCGCCACCACCGCTGGGATCGTGAAGGAGCCGTCGCTGGCCGGCTGGGTGAAATACGGATTGTCGCGCACCACTACAAGGGCGCTCATCTGTGCGTGCACGTTGCAGTACACCCGCACAATGCCCGGGCGAGCGAACACCACCGAACGCGCTTCGCCTCTGCTGTACAGTCCAAGGTCGAACGGCGCCTCCTCCGACAGCGAGAAGACATTGTGGTTGAAGGGATCGTGGTTGGGAAAGGAGACCGTCGAACCTGCGGGGATCACCAGCACGTGCGGGGAGAACTCCTTCTTTTCGGTCCCGATCTGTGCCGTCGCCGGGGTCGTCGGAATCGCGCGGGAAGACTCCAGCCAGGCCACCGCCTGCCCGACGTCGTCCGCGGGATGATCACCACGGTCGAGCACGGTGATGTGGCCGCCGACAAATGGGGGCGGATGCCGAGCCGACACAGCGAAAACCGTAGCGGCAAGCAACGCGACCTGTAATCTTCCGGGCATGTCCAAAGGTTATCGTCCACCCCGAAGAGCGTCAACGCGAAGTGTCGCACTCTGCGGTGCAATCGCAATCGCTCCCCTCGCCCTGCTCGCCGTCGGTGCGCGGCCACTGGTTGCGCAAACGTCCGCCATCGATGCGCAGGTCCTCGGGCTCGCCCTGATGAACGGCTTCTACATCAGCGACAAGGTCAACAACAGCGACGTTCCTCAGTTCGTCCTCCCGCCCGACCCCCCAGGAGGCCCGCCGGCGAGTGCCGTGGGCGCCACCATGCGCCAATCGAGGGTGACCGTGCGAGCCTCGGTCCCCGATCTTGCCGGCGGTGCGCTCACGGGTGAACTCGACGTGGATTTTTTCGGCGGCCAGCAGCCGTCGACCGGCGGACGCACGTTTCCGCTCGTTCGGCTGCGGCGCGCTTTCGCGGAGTTGACCTGGGAGCATGCATCGATCTTTGCCGGGCAGGAGTCGCCACCCATCGCGGACGTGAATCCATCGAGTCTCGCGAGCATCGGCTTCCCCGAGTTCGCCGGCGCTGGAAATCTCTGGCTCTGGATCCCGCAGATCCGGGTTCAGGGTATCGCCAACCTCGGCGGGACCACCCGATTGGGTCTGGAGGCAGCGGTGCTCGCTCCCACATCGGGTGAAGCTCAGACCGCGTTCTTCACCCAGCCCGACATCGCCGAGCGGAGCAGCCGGCCCTACCTGCAGGGTCGGCTCCACGCACGATGGGGACAACCCGGGGAAGAGGGCGAGGTGAGTCTCGGCGGCCATTACGGGTGGCTCGCGGTAGGACCGGACCGGCGGGCCCACTCCCAGGCGGTGGCGGTGAGTCTCTGGACCCCGCTCGTGACACATCTCGAAATCCGCGCGGAGGCCTTTACGGGCGAAGCGCTCGCTGGTCTCGGTGGCGGCGGCATAGGACAGAATTTTGGGAGAGACAGTGTACCGGTGGGCACGAGCGGCGGCTGGGTCCAGCTCAACCTTCGTCCGAGGGCCATGTGGGAGATCGGGGCGGGCGCAGGGATCGATGATCCCGACGATGGCGACCTCGATGCGCCCGCCGCGCGTCTCAGAAACGTGGCGCTGGAAGGGCACGTCGTCTGGCGACTCGCGCCGCTGGTGGTCGGTGGAGAAGTGCGGCGCCTGCGTACTCGCTACCCCGCCCCGCTGGGCGACCTGACTGCGACCCAGCTCAATCTGGCAGTGGGATTCGAGTTCTGATACGAGGGGAAACTAGGATCCTTCGGTCGCCGCTTCCGGGAAGGGCGAGCTGGAGGCCGAGGAGGAAGTCTCGAGCATGGGAGCGGGCACCGGATCGTCGTACTGCGCCGTCAACTCCTCGCCGGCTACCCGCGCCTGTACCCGTTGTGATACCATCTGGGCAACACCCGCCGGAAGGTTGAACTCCCGCAGATAGTGGTCGCTGGCCTGTCCTACCGGCATGACTCCCTTGAGCAGCCTGGTGAGACCGATCGCGTTTTCCACATGAGTGGCGACGACCGCCTCCGCCGCCCTGGCCCCGACCATTCGAGCAAGCTCGACGGTCTTCTCGTGGAACTTCCGGCGATAGCGCTGCTGCTCTAGCAGGTGGTCGAGCCTCAACCGTTGCCACCCGACCAGCACCGGCATCGTGACGAGGGCCGGGAGGGAGTCCAGCTCGAGTGACGTCAGGGTTCGGGAGCGGACGACCTCCTGCATCGCCTCCGGAACAGCGGTCACGCGGAAGTACAGATCCATCCCCTCCAGCACCGGCACCCGCGAGGCGAACTCACAGAGGAACTGCTGCGCTTCCGACGTATGCGTCGCGATCAGGGCTTCCCACGCCGAGGCGTACGCGATCCGTACCTGGAGGTGCAACGCCTCCGGGATCCGGCGCAGCGACATCTGGCTGGGGACCGTCATCTATGCACGACTCCATCTGCTGCAGCTGGGATGTGGGCGACCCCCACTCGCGGGATGAACAGTGCCAAACTCAGCAATATCCAGTCCGCGTCCATCTACTGGTCAGATGACAGAAAGGCAGGTCTCTGCATGGCAAAATGCCCGCGGCGTTGCACTTGCAGAGGTCTGGTATCAGCGAAGGGGCGTCGGGAGGTGCCGGGAGTACCGAGCCTCCCACGAGCGCAGGGACTCGATGGAAAGCGTCTCGATTTCCCGGGAGACGGCGCGGGCGGCCGTGAGCGCGATTTCCACATCGTCCTCGTCGTCGTCGGACGGGGCGTTGGCGTGAATGTCGGTGAGCCCGACCAGCACGGTGAGCTGGTTGTTGACTCGATCCTGGAGCATCAGCCGCATCTTCCGCACGAGATGCTCGCGGCCGAGACGGATGTGGTGCCGTACCGCCCAGAGGATCAGACACTGAAACCAGACGACGGGGAGCAGCGCGATGTTCTCGTCGCCACGAGCCAGTACGACGACAGTGGCGACAATGGCGACGACGAGGCCGACCGTCGCGAGAGCCGTCTCGAAATGGTCCGCGATCATTCCCCGGACGACGTCCTTGAAACGCGGAGATCTCGGCACCGCGGCCTCAATGCACTGACTGTGAGCGATGGGTTTCCGAATAATCGGAGGGTTCGATGTCCGCGTCCATTCCCAAAAACGCGACACCGACAAAAAATGAGAGCCCCGCCTCATGCAAGAATTGGCGGGGCTCTCATCGATGATCCTGCTCGGTGCTCGCTAGGCAGCCAGGTCGCGCAACTTGTCGCCGTGCTCCTCTCGAAGCTGCCGCAGTGCACGATCGCGCAGCTGCCGAATGCGCTCCCGCGTGACGCCCATCATGCGACCGATTTCCTCGAGCGTGTGGCTGTTGCCATCGTCCAGACCGAAGTAGAGACGCAGAACCTTGGCGTCTCGCGGTGCGAGTGCCGCGAGGGCCTCCTCGAGATCGTCGGTCCGGCTCTTGGCGAGCATGGCCGCGTCCGTGCCTTCCTGCGTGAGAGGAACGAAACGCTCCATACGGCCCCGCTCATCCGCCTCACGCACCGGGTGATCCAGCCGCACTGCCTCCACGTGGAGCGCGCTCAGCGCGCGCACGGCATCACGGGTGAGGCCGGTGGCCTTCACCAGCTCCTCGGTCGTCGGCGCACGTCCCAGACGCTCGTTGAGCAGCGTCGTGGTACGCCCGAGCCGATTGAGGTCGGCGGTGCGGTTGAGCGGCACACGAACCGGCCGTCCATGGCGGGCCAGCGCGGCCTGAATGGCCTGACGGATCCACCAGACCGCATACGAAATGAACTTCACACCGCGATCGGGATCGAACTTCCGGGCCGCGGTCATGAGACCGAGGTTCCCTTCGCCGATCAGATCCATCAGCGGCACGCCGCGATTCTGGAACTTCTTGGCGACGGATACCACGAACCGCACGTTGTGGCGGGCCAGCTTCTCCTGGGCCTCGAGATCACCTCGGAACGCGCGTCGCGCTAGCGCCTTCTCCTGCTCCGCATTCAGGAGCGGAATGCGGCTGATCTCCTGGAGGTAGAAGTCCAGGCTTTCCCGGCCCTCTTCCGTCGCCTTGGGCAGCGGAGAGGCCTGGTTCCGGCGGCGACGAGTTGCCGACCGCTTCTTTACGGGCACTGGTAACTCCTATCTATCACCGAGACAATGACTTAGAAGACTGATCCGCCGTTCCAGAGCGAGGCGGCACTCTCAAGGCTCAGATGAACGACGCCGGCCAACCGTTGCAGATTCAGAACAAGCCCTGATAGGCCTATGTTCCCGGCCGACTTCCCCTCTTCCGGGCCCGGCCGGTGGGCTCAGCAGTGAGGGGATCGTCAGGCCAGAAATGCTTCGGATACCTGCCCCGTAAGTCCTTCCTCACCTCGAAATACGTGTTACGCCAGAATCCCGCGAGGTCGCGCGTCACCTGCACCGGCCGATGGGCCGGCGACAGCAGGTGAAGGGTGACGGGAATGCGGCCAAAACCAACACGCGGTGTGTCCACCAACCCGAACATTTCCTGGAGCCGAACCGCGAGGACGGGAGCGTCCGGGTCGGTGTAGTCCACCCGAACTCGGGATCCGCTCGGGACCTGGATATCACGCGGGGCCCACTCGTCCAGCCTCGCCCGGTGTTCCCAGGTGAGCCGACCGAGCAACAATTCCCCCATGTCGACCTTGGCCAGGTCATCCAGCCGGCGAATCCCGCGGAGCGCTTCGCCCAGCCACTCCTCGAGCGTTGCGAGCAGGGCTTCATCCGATTGATCGGGCCAGGAGCCGTCCAGCCGATGGAGGAACGTGAGCCGGGCTCGAAGGGTTCGGCACTCGTCATCCCACGGGAGGATGGCGAGACCATTCCGGCGGACACCACCCAAAAGCGCTGAGAGGACCCGTTCCTGATCGGGATGTTCCAACGGGGCGTCCCGCAACACGATGGCTCCGAGACGTACGCGCCGCCGGGCGATCACACTACGTGAATCTTCGTTCCATTCGATTACATCCTCCGGCTCGATGCCGTTGGCCGCATGCTCCTCGATCTCCTCCAGCGAGAGGGGGGCGGCAATGAGGATCCGCGCCTCTCGTCCACTCACATCGAGATCGGCGACGACCAGAAACTCCTCCCGGATCAGGGCTTGAGGCTCGAGGCTGGCGCCCTGCCCGTTCCGCAGGAGATAGCGCCCGACCTCGCCCCGGCGCCGGTGGGCGATGCGGTCGGGATAGGCGAGTGCCGCGAGGGCACCGGGAGAGAGCGCGTCGGCCCCCGGCCTGCGTCCCTTCTGACAGCTCCTGGTCTCCGCCCGCGCCCGGCGCAGAGCGTCGCGATCGACATCGTCCCGCTCGATCTTGCCTCGAAGGAGCTCGAGACGGAGGCCCAAATCCGCCTCCGGCGGACCATCGCGCCACCGCAGAAGGTCCCGCTCAGTGAGGAGCGCCGCGATGTCGCACGCCACGCTGCCGGCTCCCAGCTCGGTTCCGCGCAAGATCATATGCGCGAGGCGAGGATGGAGGGCGAGACGCGCCATCGCGCGCCCGTGGTCGGTCACGCGATCAGCGGCATCCAGCGCGCCGAGCTGCCTTAAGAGCGCGCGCGCCTCCGCGAACGCGCCGGAAGGTGGTGGATCGAGCCAGCGTAGCGTCGATGGATCGGCAACACCGGCGGCGGCGAGGTCCAGCGCGAGCGGAGCCAGATCGGATTCGAGGATCTCGGGTTGGGCCGCCGGGAGCAGCTGGGCGTCCTCCTCCCTCGGCCAGAGGCGATAGCAGACCCCGGCAGCGACACGCCCAGCCCTTCCCCGGCGCTGATCGGCCGAGGCGCGCGATACCCGCACCGTCGCCAGCCGGGTCATACCCGAGCGCGGCGAGTACTTCGGCACGCGCGCGAATCCCGAATCCACCACCGTGCGGACCCCATCAATGGTGAGGCTGGTCTCCGCGATGGAAGTCGCGAGGACGACCTTCCTGCGCCCGGGTGCGCTGGGACGGATCGCTCTATCCTGGTCGTCTGGAGGGAGATTCCCATGGAGCGGGATCACCTCGACCCCGGCAGCGGATGGAAGCGACTCGGCGACCCGGCGGATTTCGGCGGCTCCGGGAAGAAACGCGAGCAGATCGCCTGCTTCGGCGGCGAGCGCCTCCCGGATAGCGGCGGAGACGGAGCGCTCGAGACGGGCCCCTGGCCGTGGAGGGAGGTATCGCGTCTCGACCGGCCAGCTCTTGCCCTCGCTGGATACGATGGGCACACCACCGAGCATTTCCGCGACCGGTCCGCCGTCGAGCGTCGCCGACATCACGAGAAGGCGGGTGTCGGTACCGAGGATGGCCTTCGCGTGGAGGACCAGTGCGAGTCCGACATCGGCATGCAGACTTCGCTCGTGAAACTCGTCGAAGATGACCAACGCCACGTCTTCCAGCGCGGGATCGGTCTGGAGCATCCGGGTAAGGACGCCCTCGGTGACGACCTCGACTCGGGTTCGCGGCCCCACCCTCGTATCGTGGCGGATCCGATAACCGACTGTCGCTCCAATCTCTTCCCCGAGGAGATGGGCCATCCGGGCAGCCGCTGCACGGGTCGCCAGACGTCTCGGCTCAAGCATGACGATCCGGCGATCACCGAGCCACGGCTCATCGAGCAGAGCCAGGGGGACTCGAGTCGTCTTGCCGGCTCCTGGTGGCGCCTGGAGCACGGCGCCGCCCGCGCCTCGAAGAGCGGTCCGGATCGCCGGCAACGACGATTCGATCGGGAGCGGGGGGAGCGGGGAGGCCTCGGGAGACATGGGTCCAAGGATAGCGAAAGGGGAGTGACCTGTTGACGCGCGACAATGGCGGAGCCCGGTCAAGCGGTCAGCGAGTTCGTCGAGGGACTCCCGGGGGCAAATAGAAAGCGGCGGTCGAGATACTCGACCGCCGCTCGCTATTACCGACCTCGGCGATTACTTGCCGAGCTTGACGACGTTCTCCGCCGCGGGGCCCTTCTGGCCCTGCACGATGTCGAACTCGACCCGGTCACCTTCGGCGAGGCTCTTGAATCCTTCGGCCTGAATCGCCGAATGATGGACGAAGCAGTCCTTCTGTCCGCCTTCTGGGGTGATAAAGCCGAACCCCTTGGCGTCGTTGAACCACTTCACCGTCCCGGTGGTGCGCATTGTTCCCTACTCCTTTGATCATTGTGTAATCGGAGTACGGGAATGCCGCACCGCCCGACTACTCGTGTTGCGTGATTCCAACCCTCACGCGGGGTCCATCGGCCAACAAAAAGGGGACCAGCGCTGACGCCGGTCCCTGCTGACCACATCGGAGCCGTAAGCGTACTCTGATGATGGCCGCAAATGTATTGGGTGTAGGGGTTAAGGACAAGGGGCCGCTTCGCCGACCCATGGATCGGCGGTAACGGCTCCACTACCACCTCAAATTGCGTATCTACTATTGCCACAAGCACTTAACCATCTTACACCCCAACCAGGACCCCACGATCACGGATCGACGAAGATCGTGACCCAATCGCGATCGGGCATCGGCATCAGCTTGAGGTGCAGCATGGTAGTGCCGGCGTCATAGAAATACTTGTCGCCCGCGCTGGCATCGAGCTCGCCCAGACTGCCCACGGCGCCCATTGGATTTCCCGCCCAATAGTCGCGCACCAGCTTCACAGGCGCCTGCGGATACGGCAACGTCACGCGCACCCACTCTCCCGTCGCGACGTTGTCGAGATAGAGCTTCGGCTTGGCCGGAACGGCTACGCCGAACTGCAAGGTGTACTGCCGATTGGGAAGAACCGAGGCGAAGGCGGCGTCCGGATTACCCGGCACGCCGACGAGTCCCAACGACGCGGCATCATCGCGTACGACGGTGAGCGGCGCGACGTCCGAGACGTCACTCCGCACGCTCAGGCCTACATACCTGTTGGGGCAGACGTAGGCGTTCCATTCCGGCCGGAGCGTGCACGAGGGCGTCGCCAGGAAGGGCGAGTTGGGCACGACGTAGGCGCCGGCGCTGCCGGACACCTTGCCGTCCCGGTCGAGAAATACGGCCGCCTTGTCCCCATCCTTGTCGGCGTGCGGCGTTTCCAGGTAGTACAGATTGGCGTTCACGAACTCCAGGTCACCGGCGTAGTTGGCGGTACTCACCGAGAATCCGTTGTTCCGCAGAAATCCGAGCGCGCTCGAGGGAATCGAGGCCGACACGGAGTAGTTAACGAACGTCACGCGGTCGGCGCCGACGGTGCCGTCGTAGAACTCGTAGCCGCGACGAGGCGTTCCGGCCGAGAGCGGCGTCGTGTTGTTGCCGGTCTCGCCGATGAAGAGCGCGTCCTGGACGGATGTCTCATACGAAGCGAACGTGGCGCCGATGGCGTTATCGGCGAGCACGGCGCCCGAGAGCTTGAGGTTGGCCCCGCGCAGCCACACCGCGCGCCCCGAATGTTTCCAGGCCTTGAAGTTCTTGAAGTCGGCCTCGACGGCGCTCGCGCCGTCGTTCGGGTCGGAGCGCGGACTGTAGTACGTCGTCTGGGTGTTCCCGTCCGGCATGGGGCCGTCGTCCACCTGGAGTCCGCCGCGCCTGTTGGAGTGGGCAACGTTGTCGCTGAACTGGCGCAGCGGGTTGGTGCGCGGCAGGTCCGGCTGTCCGGTCGAGAGCCCGGTGGGTGACGCGGGAAGCGCGAACCAGAACCCGAAGGCCTGGGACCCGGCCGCGACGTTGTCGTGAATCATGTTGTCCGGGTTGGTGATCCAGAACGTCGCCGCGCGTGTATCGGTGGGAAGCACGCCTTCGCCGTCGGCGGTCACCTTGGTGCCCAGGCCGAGGTTGCCGGCAATGGTGTTGCCGGTCTCCGCCCCGTCCTCGAGGAAGTAGCCGTGGCCGAGGTGGTCGTAGCAGACGTTGTTCTCGACGTGGGCATTGTCGCTGCCGTGCACGGTGACGCAGCGGTTGAAGCTCTTCCACACGCTGCTGTTCTGGAAATACTGTCCGTCCACCGGCCCCATCATGTGCCAGTGCATCGGGTACCGGGCCATCTTCCCTTTCTGACCCATGAAGTGCAGCTCGACCCCCTCGACCCTGAGGGTACCGCCCATCCCCATCATGTGACCGCCGAATCCGCCCGCGCTCGACGCGCTGTCACCCTGGATCACGATATTGCGCGTCAGGAGGCCGACCTCGGCGCGCTCATCGACCGTGGTGCCGGCATAGGTCTGCAGCTGTCCATAGTGTGAGTAGAGCAGCGGCTGGGAGAGTGTCACGTTCGCGCCGCTGATGCTCTGCACGATCCCGACCTCCGCTCGATTGGGATCGAATTCAGTGGAGGCGACGACGATGCGATCGCCGGCGCGCCAGCCTGGGGCGGTCTCGAGGGTGAGCTGATTGGCACCAGCGGAGGCCGTGGCTGCGAGACGAGTCCAGCCGGTGCGCGCCTCGCCGTGCAGATCGAGGGTGCCGCCCGGGAGGACGCCGAGCACCTTGTTGCCCATGCCCATGACGTCGGTCCCGTCGTCGGCACCGGTGAGCGTGATGGTCGCGCTGTGCGTGAAGGGGGAGCCGCTGGTGCCGATTCGAAGCGTGCCCCCGACGACGACCGATCCCGACGTGATCGCGAGATCCAGGTTGTCGAACACCAGCGCGCCATCGATCCGTAGACTCGCGAGCGCGGGCGGGCTCACATCGAGCAGCAACGCTTTATCGGCGGAAATGGTGACCGCGGCACCGGCGGCCGGCACGACGCCGTCGGGCCATGAAGATGCGTCGGACCATCGGCTGGTGAGCGCGATCGGCGGTTGAGTTGGCCCACCACCCGTCGGGCCGGTCGAATCGTCAGTGCTGCACGCGAAGAGTGCAAGAGCGAGCACGCTCACGCGCGCGCAAATCGCCAGTTGGCCTTGCATGCTGACCTCATGCGTCACAGGAAGAAAGAGCTAAGTCGCGGCAGTGCTGCGGTCGGTGAACAGCGGAGCAAGAGACGGGCGAGGAGAGAGTGCAAGAAGCGGCACGGGCCCCACTTAGGGGCCCGTGACGTGATGCGTGATGCGAAGGATTTCAGCGCGCGATTACTTGCGCGGCTCTTCGTCTTCCTCCTCGAACTCGAGTGCTGCCTTGATCTCGCAGGCGAGCGTGCGCTCCTTGCGCAGCGCGGCGACCAGTGCTTCCGCCTGCTTCATCTGCAGCGCCAGGCTGCTGGCGGATTCCATCGCGTGATCCACGACGGCGCGCTGGGCAGTCAGCGCCTCTAGGGTCGAGCGCATGCCGATGGCGAGCGCTTCCGCCCGAGCGAGGCGCTGTTCGGCGCGGTCGAGCTGACGCTTCCGGGTCTCGAACTGTTCGAGCGCGCCCTCGGTGACCTTGAACTGCTCCTGCGTGCTCTCGAGCAGCTCGCGGGTCTCGGCGATCTCGTGGCGAGCCGACCCGATGACCTGCACGTCGGCCACGGCCTTCTCCGCCAACTCGAACACGTGCTTCACCTGCGCCTCGAGTGCGTCGACCGCGGCCTGGCGGGCCAGCGTCTGCTCCAGGGCGCGTGCGGCCTCCTCCTGCGCCGACTCCCAGCTGCTCAGCAGCTCCTCGAAGTGCGCCAGGGGCCGCTCGATCGCCTTGAGGGCCGAAGCGCGGCTCTCGAGCTCGCTCGAGGTTCGCGTGAGCTTGTCTGAGCGCTGCTCGGCGTCGGTGAGGGCCGCGGTGATCGACTGCGACACTTCCTCCAGCCGGTGCGCGGCCTCGGCACTCTGCTTCCGCAGCTGGGTCGCGTGGGTGAGATGCTCGCTCGCCTTCTCGAGCGCGCCGCGACGCTGTTCCAGCTCCTGACCGAGCATCCGGATACGGCCCTCGATCTCGTCGAGCTGGCTGGTGCGGCTCTCCAGCGCCCGCACCGATGCATCCACAGCGCTGATCTTCCGATCGGCTTCGGCCACCGACTCGGACACCTCGGCCATGGTGTAAGCGACCTTGTCGGCCTCATCCGCCTTCTTGGCGAGCTGGACGAATCGCGCCTCGGCGCCTTCCACGCGACCCTCGAGCCCCTTCATCCGGTCGACCAGCACGCTGCCGGTCGCGCCGACTTCGTCGATGCGATTTCCCAGCTCGTCGACCGATTCGCGCCGGGCGGCGATCTCGCCCATGGCGCCCTTTACCTGCTCGATCTCGTCGCGGATGCGCACGACCTCGGGTTCCATCTCGCCAAGGTCCTTGACCTGCATTTCGACTTTCCGGAGCCAGGCATCGGCTGCAGTGAGCCGGCTGTGGGCTTCGGCGTGGCTCTCCCGAAGCCGCGACATCTCCTCGTAAGCGTCCCGCATCTGCTCGAGTCCGTCGGCCACGAGCTCGTGGGTGCCCTTGAGGGCGACGAGATGCTGAACCGCCTCGTCCACGTCCGGCTTCAGCTGATAGATCCGATCCATCCGGCCGGTGACTTCCTCAGTGACGGCTCCGATCCGCTCGACATCCTGCCGGAGCGACGCCAGCCGGACCGCTTCATCGGCCAGCCGGGTGAGCTCGACCGACAGCTGGGTGGAGTGATCGCCCAGGGCACGGACCTGCGCTTGCACGGCGGCGGCGCCCTGACTGGCGGCGTCGAGCACCGCGAACCTGCCTTCGCACTCCTTCACCGCGTTGCGGAGGTCGGCCACCCGCTCGCTCACCGCATGCAGCCCCCGGTTCTCGAGCTCGAAACCCTCGCTGCTCTTCCGCATCTGCTCGCGCAGGTCGCTCAGGGCCTGCTTGGCGGCCTGATAGGTGTGCTCGTTCTGGAGGGAGGTGGCCTGAAGCTCCTCGCTCCGGGCAATGACCTTGGTCTGAATCGCCTGGACTTCCTGGATCTTGGCCTCGATGGCGCCGAACCGGCGGATCTGCTCTTCCTGGCGGCGGAGCCAGGCGTCGAGCTCACGGTCGAGCCTGGTGAGCTGGGAGATCTGGGTCGATGCGCGTTCCACCGCTTCGCGCTGCTGCTCCAGCAGGCCGCTCTTCTGGGCCACCTGCTCGGCCAGCGACTGGAGGACGGCGAGGCGGTGCTGGAGATCGGGAACGGCGGCGACCGCCTGATTGACCGGCTCGATAGCCCGCTCGACGCTCTGCACCCGGCGAACGACGTCTTCGAGACGGCCGGTGGCGGCCTGATTGTCCTGATCGAAGGCTTCGAGGCGGGAGGTGGCGTGCCGGTGGGCGCGGAGGGCGTCATCGGCCTGACCCCGCATCCGGCCGATGTTCTCGGTCAACTCGGCGAACTGTTCGCGAAGGCCCGCGGTCTCGTCCCGGAGCTGGGCCATCGGGCTCTCGTTGCCGAGGAACTCCTGGAGCTGGCCTTGGAGCCGAAGGGCGGCATCGGCCTTTTCGCCGAGGGGGCCCATTTCCTGGCCAAGGCGTTCGATGCGATCGGCCTTCTCTTCCGCGGCGCCGAAGCGCGCGGCGAACTGTTCCATGGCGGCGACCTTCTCTTCAGCCGCGATACAACGTTCCCGAAGGGCCTCGATCTCGGTCGCGCGGTCGAGCAGCGACGCGAGCGATCTCAACTGTTCGGCAGCGGCTTCGGCGCGGATCACCAGCGGATCGAGTGCGGCAGCGGCCGAGGCACGATTGGCCTGTTCCAGGGCGATCACCGCATCGCCGTCGGTACTCCGACGGCCCTTCAGGAACGTCACCATGGCAAGGTGCTCCAGAGTAATGCAGGGCGTGGAAACGACTGTGCAGGGGACTCGCTGCGAGCATGCAACGGATGTGCCCGGAGGTGGGATCGATCTCGGTGCAATCGGAAGCAGCCTTGACACGGGCCAACTCGCTGGCGCGAAGGGAGATCGCCGGAGAGGTCGTGGAGTGGGGATTGAGGGGGTGACTGGAAGGGGTCGGAGGCGGGCGGTGACGTGCGAGGGTCCGGGCAGAATACTGTCGCGCTTTCAGCCCTCTCAGCGCCGGAGTCCGGCCTCGTAGAAGAACAGATCGCCGCCCGACGGTCTCCCCCCCCGTTGCTGGGTGCGGGTCAGCACCAACCGGTCCTTCGCTCGGGTCATCCCGACGTACAGCAGCCGGCGGGCCTCCTCGATCTCATGGGCCAAGCTATCCTGCATGGCCCTCCATCCCGGCATCTGCTGATCTTCGACCCCGATGATGTACACGCGGCTGAACTCGAGCCCCTTTGTCGAGTGGAGGGTGAGCAGGTTGAGACGGTTGGGATCGGTGTCGACCCCCTCGCTGCTCGACAGCATGGCGCGGGCGAGGAGATCGTCGATCCGATCCGGGAGCGTCTCGCCAGAGCTCGCATCCATCAGCATGGCCAGTCGGGCCGCCGCGGCCGGGTAACGCTCGGCCGGTGACCGATCAACCCGTATCCGGTCCATCAGCGCCCGCCCGCCCAGCCGTTCGATGACCTCCTCGAGGCTCGGAGCGCCAGGCAGCCCGGGACCGAGCTCGGAAGCGTAGAAGTCGAGGCAGTCGCTGAAGCGCCCGAGAACGTACGGTCGGGCGAGATCGGCCAGCATCCGCTCCTCCTTCGTCGGCTCGGGCGGAGTATCGAGCGCCATCGAGAGTCCCAGGAAGTCGAGCAGCTGAACCTGTGCGGCCTTCCGGGCTCGCATTGCCTCGACTGTTTTCAGGTGAGGAAGCAGGCCCGCGAGCATGAGAGCATCATCGAGGGCATGGTGAGACCTTCCGACATCCACACCGAAGCGACGGGCGAGATCGGTCAGCTTAGCGCTTCCATCAATGAGTGACCGGCAGAGCGGCAAAGTGTCATAAAAGACCAGGTCGTCCACGCCCCCTAGCGGCTCGGCGGCCCGCCGCAGCACCGGAACGTCGAAGAACTGGCCGTTGTGGGCCACGAGCACGTCCCGACCGACAAACCGTCGGAACGCCGGCCAGACCTCGCTGAACGGGGGCGCGTCACGCAGGTCCTCGTCCGAATACCCCGTGATTTGGCGCGCACCCGCGCTGATCGGCCCGACGCACCCCACGAGCGAATTGAAGCGATCCACCACGCGTCCGTCCCGTACGCGCACGGCGGCGATTTCGATGATCTCACAGGTCGCAACGTCGAGGTCGGTCGTCTCGAGGTCGAAGGTGACGTAATCCTGAAGCTGATCGCGCTGGGCCGGAGGATGAAGCAGCTGAAGGGCCTTGAAAACGAGCAGGGGCCATCCGCCGGAAGCGTTCCTGGTCGTTTCGAGCACGAGATCGCCCTCGGCCGGAACGTCGCCGGCCTGGAGACGAGCGGCCGTTGGCACGCCTCCTCCGCGGAGCATCCCGAGCAATCCGATCTCCACGCCCCGATCACACTCGAGCCAGACGCGCGAGCCTCGCTCGCCGGCCGACCGCAGGCGATCGGCCAGCGTCCTGGCGCCGGGATATGCTGCCGGATCGGTGAGCTCCTGGTACCGCTCCTCCAATGGATTGCGCGCGGGGCCGACGCGCTGAGACAGGAGCTCCGCCACCATGCTCGCGAGGGTGCCGTGCGAGCGCTCGAGCGCCCGCAGGTTCTCGACCTGGAAGATGAAGCGCCAGACCTTCTTGCCATCGGCGTCGCCGGTGTGACAGCGGCGGGCGAACAACCTGAGGCTGGCGAGGAGATCCTCTCCCAGCCGTGAGCCCGCACGGACCCTCTGCAGGAGCGGGGGCGGCAGGACTCGCTCGGCGAGAGCGTCGAGGGCGTCGGGGTCGTCGGGTGCGCGCACAAGCTGGAGAGAAGTAATGACGTAGGCCACGACGTCGTCATCCATGAGTGCCTGTCCGCGCGCCAATCGGCACGGGATCCGCTGGCCAAGGAGCTTTCCCTCGAGGAATTGTCCGTCCAGGTGCTTCCGATATAGCACCGCGAAGTCGCCCCACTGCAGCCCCTCGCGCTCGCGGTCCTCCAGCAGATCGCGGATGACCCAGTCGGCCTCGACATACTCGTCCGCGAACACCACAGCCTCGACCTCGAAGCGAGACTCCCGGGTCGCCTCGATGCATTTGGAGAAGCGCACTGGATTGTGACCGATGAGACGTCTCGCGCAGTCGAAGATCTGTATCGAGCAGCGTCTGTTGTGCTCCAGGATGATCGGCTCGTGGATCTCGAAGTCGTCGCTGAACCGGTTGAGAATCCCCGGGTCGGCGCCGGTCCAGGAGAAGATGGACTGCTCGTCGTCTCCCACGCCGAAGAGATTGCGGTGGTCGGCGACGAGCTGTCTCAGGATCCCGTACTGGGCGAAATTGAGGTCCTGAAACTCGTCGACCAGGACGTAATCCCACCGTGAGCGCACCTGTCGCGAGACTTCCTCTCGAGTGCGAAGAAGCTCCTCGGTGAGGGCCACGAGGCCGTCGAAGTCGACGAGATTGCGTTCGCGGAGGAGCGCGGAGTACTCGGAGTACAGCTCGAGGTCACCACCGGTGAGGCGGTGTCCCTGGAGGCGATGGCGGCCGAAATTGACGAGTACCTGTGCCTGGCGCTCGGGCCGGACCCGTAACCGGCGCAACACACGTCGCTGGTAATCCTCATCGGCGACCCCGAAGCCGGAGCGGAGGCCGGCCTCGGCAGGAAATTCCCGCAGGATCGCGAGACAAAGCGCGTGGAGCGTCCCGCCCGTGAGACTGCCATGCCCGAGGTTCAGCGATGCCTTGAGCCGGGATGCGATCTCCTCAGCCGCCTTGTTGGTGAATGTGACCGCGCAGATCCGACTGGGAGACAGTCCCACCTGCTCGAGCAAGTACCGGATCCGGCCGATCAGGCAATAGGTCTTGCCCGCCCCTGGCCCGGCAACGACCAGCACCGGGCCCATCGGCGCCTCGATCGCCTGTCGCTGCTGCGAGCTCGCGTCCTCACTCACACCCCACCGCCAAGGTCCAGCGACCGCGCCCATCCCACGAAAGTATCGGCCAGCTCGTTCATCACGTCGTCCGGTGTCCGCCCCGATCGTTTGAGCACCCCAAACGAATGGTCTCCTCCCTCGATAAGGTGCAGCGTGGCGAGCGCACCCAGTCGCTCGCAGACCGGGGTCAGCAGATCCAGCCGCGCGAAGGTGTCGCGAGTTCCCTGGAGAAAGAGCATGGGGAGACCGACCCGGTCGAGATGATCGGCCCGCTTGATCCCGGGCTGTCCGGGTGGATGAAGTGGAAATCCAAGAAAGGCCAGCCCACGAACACCGGGAAGAGGTGATGCAGCCGCCGCGGACGAGGTCATCCGCCCGCCGAGAGACTTGCCTCCCGCCACGAGCGGGAGTTCTGAGGCCCCGGCGCGATCCACTGCGGCGCGGACGCTGGCCTCGAGCACTCCAGGCGGGTCCGGCCGGCCGCCGCCTGCTTCCATATAAGGAAACTGGTAGCGAAGGGTCGCGACGCCCCGCTGGGCCAGGGCGGCAGCGATGGTCTCGAGAAAGCGGTGGTGCATCCCGGCCCCAGCCCCGTGCGCCAGGACGTAGAGCACCCAGGCGTCCGGCGGCCGCACGATGAGATCGGCCATCAGAGACGGTCCTTGAGGCGATCGAGCGCCTGAGGAAGGTCCGGCACGATGCGAAGAACGTCGGCCACCGGATCGACCTTCAGCTTCCGCATGCGCGACGGCACGGTCCGAATGGTAAAGCTGCGGACATCGAGCGAGTCATTGACCTCGCTCCACTTGAGTGGCGTCGACACCGGCGCGCCCGGGAGGGGCCGGACACAGAACGGTGCCGCGAGCAGTCTCCCTGCCCCGTTCTGGATGTAATCCAGATACACCTTTCCGCCCCGGCGAGACACCTGT
Source organism: Gemmatimonadales bacterium (assembly GCA_036559745.1). Taxonomy (GTDB): domain Bacteria; phylum Gemmatimonadota; class Gemmatimonadetes; order Gemmatimonadales; family GWC2-71-9; genus CAVVWJ01. Next base: position 26,334 of record DATBSO010000052.1, read on the forward strand.
CGGGTGATCGTCGAGATGGCGGGAAGCTCCGTTGCCACGACCCTGGCGAGAAGCTCGCCAAGGGCGCGGGCCTCTTCATAGCCGCACTGGCGGCCGAGCGGCACAAGCACGTGAAGACCGGACGAGCCGCTAGTCTTGATGAGACTGGGAAGGCCGATGTCGTCGCACAACGCGTGGGTAGCCTTCGCGACCCGAATCACGTCCGCGAACGACGCTTCCTTCGGGTCGAGATCGATGATGCACCAGTCGGGCCGATCGATGCTGGCCGTGCTACTGGCC
>DATBSO010000053.1:0-18069 GCA_036559745.1 Gemmatimonadales bacterium
GCTGGTGCCCGTGACGCAGGCCAAGGTGAACGCCGCGATCGGCGTGGCGGTCCCTCGTTTCTGGAAGTTTGAGGTCAGCGGCGTCTTCGAAACCGGAATGTTCCAGTACGACAATCAGTTCGTCGTGATGAAGCGGGAGACGGCGCAGCAGTTCACCGGACTCGGCGACGCGGTGTCGGGACTGGCGGTCCGGGTCTCCGATCCGGCGCGCGCGCCCGAGATCGGCGAGGCGCTCGAGAAGCGACTGGGCTACCCCTACCGCGCGCTCGACTGGCAGACTCAGAACGTGAGCCTCTTCAGCGCCCTCGAGCTCGAGAAGATCGCGATGGGCCTCATTATCTTTTTCATCATGGTAGTCGCCGCATTCAACATCGTCGGCACGCTCACCATGGTTGTGGCCGATAAGACCCGGGAGATCGGGATTCTGAGAGCGATGGGTCTGACCTCGCCGAGCGTGGCGCGCATCTTCCTGCTGCAGGGCGGGGTGATCGGGGTCGTGGGAACGACACTGGGGCTGGTGGGCGGGCTCGTCGTCGCCTACGTCGTGGACAAGTCGGGATGGATCAGGATCAATCCGGCCGTGTATTTCATCGACCACCTTCCGGTCCACGTCGAGGCCCTCGACGTTTCGGTCGTGGTATTCGCCAGCCTCGCCGTCGCCGTGCTGGCGACACTCTATCCCTCCCGATCGGCGGCGGCGCTGACGCCCGTCGAAGCGATACGGCACGAATGAGCGCGATCCTCGAGGCCGCGGGCCTGCGCAAGGTGTACCAGGGTGGGGACGGCTCCACCATCGAGGTCCTGACCGGGGTGAGCCTCGAGGTGAGCCGGGGCGAGTTCGTGGCCATCGTGGGGTCGAGCGGCTCGGGGAAGAGCACGCTCCTCCATCTGCTTGGCGCCCTCGATACCCCTTCGGGCGGCTCCGTTCGCCTCGACGGGCGCGCCTACGACGAGCAGAGTCCGTCGGAGCTGGCCGCCATCCGGAATCGCAAGGTTGGGTTCGTCTTCCAGTTCCATCATCTGTTGCGGGAGTTCACGGCGCTCGAGAACGTGATGATGCCCCTCCTGATCGCGGGTGAAGACGAGTCGAAGGCCCGGTCCCGTGCCGAGGAGCTGCTGGCGGTGGTCGGGCTGGCGGGCCGCATGGCCCATCGGCCGGCGGCGCTGTCGGGCGGAGAGCAGCAGCGCGCCGCGGTGGCCCGGGCCCTCGCACCCGACCCTGTCCTGGTCCTCGCCGACGAGCCGTCCGGCAATCTCGACTACGCCAACAGTGAGCGGCTGCACGACCTCTTCGCGCGCCTCAGCCGGGAGTTCGAGACCGCGCTCGTCGTAGTGACACACAACCGCCACCTGGCGGGGCGGGCCGATCGTGTGTTATCGCTCGAGGGAGGCCATCTGGTGCCGCTCTCGGGCGTGGAGTCGATGCCCTGATGTCCTGCGACCAGTGTCACACCCGGGAGGCGATCATCCACCTGACTCAGATCGTGAACGAGCAGGTGACCACCCTCCATTTGTGCGAGCGTTGCGCCGCGGAAAAGGGGGTCGAAAGTCCCGGCGGCGTCGCGAAGACACCCCTCGGCACCTTTCTGGCGGCGATGGGAAAGGGGCTGCCGGAGACCACGCCGGTCCCACGTTCGACGGAGACGTGCGGGCGGTGTGGCGCGTCGCTCAAGGATTTCCACGAGAGCGGGCGTCTGGGGTGCCCGGAGTGCTGGCGAGCCTTCGAGACCCCGTTGCGCGAGCTGCTCCGCCGGTTGCACGGCTCGACCCACCACCTGGGTGAGCGCTACGCCGAGACCGCGCCGGTACCAAGCGCCGGGCAGGCGCAGGCGGCGGAGCTGCGCGAGCAGCTTCGCCTGGCGGTCGAAACCGAGAACTTCGAGCTGGCGGCCGAGTTGCGCGACCGACTGCGGGTGATGGAATGATCGACCTCAGCCTCCTGACCGACGGCGGTGTCGGCTGGCTCGATGCCAGCGGCCCCGCCAGTCATCTGGTCCTGTCCACCCGGATCCGATTGGCCAGAAACCTGTCCGATCATGTGTTCCAAGGACGCAACTCGGAAACGGAGCGGGAAACGATCCTCTCCGCGGTCGAGCAGGCCGCCCGGGACACGGTCCTGCTGCGGCGGGCCACCAAGTTCCGGCTCGACCGGCTGGATCGGATCGACCGCCAGTTGCTGCACGAGCGGCATCTGGTGAGCAAAGAATTGGCAGGGCTCGACGCCGACGGCCGGGTGCGGTCGGGGGCCACGCTGCTGGTCCAGGACCGGATCGGGGTCATGTTGAACGAGGAGGATCACCTGCGGATCCAGGGCCTCCATTCGGGATTCGCGCTGGACGCTGCCTACGCCGAGGCCGACCGGCTGGACGCCGAACTGGGACAACGACTTGCTTTCGCATTTCACCCTGAGTTCGGTTATCTTACCTCGTGTCCGACCAACGTCGGGACCGGCTTGCGGGCGTCGGTACTGATCCACTTGCCGGGACTGGTCCTCACCAAGGAAATCTCGAAGGTCCTGCAGGGGCTGGCCCAGGTCGGGTTGACGTTTCGTGGCCTGTACGGTGAGGGCAGCGAGGTCGTCGGCAACTTCTTTCAGTTGTCCAATCAGACGACACTCGGAAGCTCCGAGCACGAGTTGCTCGACCACCTGGCCAAGATGGTCCGTCAGGTCATGGACTACGAAGAGCAAGCCCGGCAAGTCCTCCTGCGCGACGCGCCTGCGATCATCGAAGACAAGGTCTGGCGGGCCTATGGGCTGCTGCGGTATGCCCGCTCGCTGTCCTTTGAAGAAGCGATGAACCTGCTGAGCGGTGTGCGGTTGGGGGTCGGCGTTGAGCTCATTCCCGACGTGGCGATGTATACGCTGAACAAGCTGCTGGTGTACACGCAGCCGGCGCACCTCGCAGTCGCCGAAGGAGTGGCGCCTGACGAAGCAGATCTGCCCATACGGCGGGCACGGTTCGTGCGCAAAGTGTTAGAATCCGAAGTAGGGCGTCGCGGATAAGCCGCGCCGACGGCCTTCGGAGCCACGCAGGGTACCGCAATGAACGGTTATAACTTCACCGACCGCGTTCGGAAAGTCCTCCAGATGGCCCGCGAAGAGGCGGCCCGTCTGCACCATGAATACGTGGGAACGGAGCACATCCTCCTCGGTCTCATTCGAGAAGGGGAAGGTGTCGCGGCGGCCGTGCTCACCAATCTGAACGTCGACCTCGAGGACATTCAGCAGAAGATCGAGGAGACGGTCAAGAAGGGTAAAGCGGCGGCGGCGGCGGGCCCCGACCTCCCGTACACCTCCCGCGCCAAGAAGGTGCTCGAGCTGGCGATGACGGAGGCCCGGGAGCTCAACCACTCCTACGTGGGCACCGAGCACCTCCTGCTGGGCCTGCTGCGTGAGGAGAAGGGCATCGCGGCGCAGGTCCTCACCGATGCGGGCGTCAACCTGGAGCAGTCGCGCGCGGAGACTCTGCGTCTTCTGGGCAGCGACATGCCGCAGGCGTCCTCTTCTGGCACCACCGCCGGCCAACCGGCCTCTGCGCCCAAGTCCGAGAAGAAGTCGAAGACGCCCGCGCTCGACCACTTCTGCCGCGATCTCACCCAGCTCGCCGCCGAAGGTCAGCTCGATCCGACCATCGGACGGGCCAAGGAAATCGAGCGGGTCATGGAGATCCTGGCCCGACGGAAGAAGAACAACCCGGTACTGATCGGCGAGCCCGGAGTCGGCAAGACGGCCATCGTCGAGGGGTTGGCCCTGCTGATCGCGAACGGCCTCTGCCCCGACGTGTTGCGGGACCATCGGGTCCTCTCGCTCGACATGGCGGCGGTCATCGCCGGGACGAAGTACCGCGGCCAGTTCGAAGAGCGCCTCAAGGCGGTCATGAACGAGATCGCCCAGAACAAGCAGATCATCCTGTTCATCGACGAGCTGCACACACTGGTGGGCGCCGGCGCGGCCGAAGGGGCCATCGACGCCTCCAACATGCTGAAGCCCGCGCTCGCGCGCGGCGAGCTCCAGTGCGTGGGCGCCTCGACGCTGAACGAGTACCGCAAGTACATCGAGAAGGACGGCGCCCTCGAGCGACGCTTCCAGACGGTCGTGGTCGAGCCGCCCACGGTGCCCGAGACGGTGGAGATCCTGAAGGGTCTGCGGAAGAAGTACGAAGACCACCACCGGATCAGCATTCCCGACGCGACCCTCACGGCGGCCGCGGAGCTCTCGGAGCGCTACATCACCGACCGGTTCCTGCCGGACAAGGCCATCGACGTGATCGACGAGGCCGGTGCCCGCGCGCGTCTGGCGTCGCAGGTCCCGCCGGCCGAAGTGGCCGAGCTCAAGGCGGCGCTGGAAAAGGTCAACCTGCAGAAGGAAGACGCGGTGCGCGACCAGAACTTCGAGCGCGCGGCCTCCCTTCGCGACCAGGAGCGGGATCTCCAGAACCAGATCCGCCTCAAGAACGAGGAATGGGAGAAGGACCGCCAGACCCGCCGTCCGGTGATCGACGAGGAGGCCATCGCCTTCATCGTCTCCCGCTGGACCGGGATTCCCGTGACGCGACTGCAGGAGGCGGAGACCGCGAGACTGCTCCGCATGGAAGACGAGATCCATGCCTCGGTGGTCGGCCAGGACGAGGCGATCAAGGCGGTGTCGCGGGCCATCCGTCGCTCGCGGGCGGGACTCAAGGATCCCAACCGGCCGATCGGATCGTTCGTCTTTTCGGGGCCCACCGGCGTCGGGAAGACCGAGCTGGCCCGGGCGCTGGCGAAGTTCCTCTTCGCCGACGCGCAAGCGCTGATCCGGGTCGACATGTCGGAGTACATGGAGAAGTTCTCGGTGTCGCGCCTGATCGGCGCGCCCCCGGGCTACGTCGGCTACGAGGACAGCGGGACCCTCACCAAGGCTGTGCGCCGGAAGCCCTACTCGGTCGTCCTTCTGGACGAGATCGAGAAAGCGCACCCCGATGTCTTCAACATCCTGCTGCAGGTGCTCGATGAGGGCCATCTCACCGACAACTACGGGCGGGTCATCGACTTCAAGAACACGGTCGTGATCATGACCTCGAACGTCGGCGCCCGCGACATCATGCAGGGCAAGTCGCTCGGCTTCCATGGCGCCGACGTCAAGAGCAGCTTCGACAAGATGCAGGAGAAGGTGAAGGACGAGATGAACAAGGTGTTCAACCCCGAATTCCTGAACCGGCTGGACGACGTCATCGTCTTCCATCCGCTGACCAAGGAGCACATCGCCCAGATCGTCACCATCCTGCTGCGCGAAGTGCAGCGCCGTCTGGGAGACGAGGTCAAGCTCACACCCGCCGCGGTCGATTTTCTGGTCGAGCACGGATACGACCAGAGCTACGGAGCCCGTCCGCTCAAGAGATCGATCCAGCGGTACATCGAGGATCCGCTCAGCGAGAAAATCCTCATGGGCGACTTCGGCCGCGGCGACGAGATCGAAGTGGACGTCGCGCCCGATGGCGAGAAGCTGGCGTTCCGGGCGCTGACCGGGACCCAGGCCTAGTCCCCCCGAGCGCCGGCCGAACGCGGCCGGCGCTCTCACCTTCCACCCTGTGCGGATGCAGCGAATCCCATCGATCGTCGCCGCCGTCACGCTCATGTTCGGGGCGCCGGCCGCGCTCATCGCCCAGGAACCCACCACGGCCATCGTCGACAGCATTGCCGTGGAAGGGAACACCCGGCTCACCGCCGCCCAGATCATCGGGACGGCGGGCCTCGTGGTCCATCAGCCTATCAACTACCGCGACATCCAGCGCGCCATCACGGCCCTCTTCCGCACCGGCCAGTTCGACGACGTCCTCGCCGAGCAGCGCACCCGGGGCGACAAGCTGGTGCTCGCCCTCCGGGTGAAGGAACGCCCCGTGCTCCGGAAATGGGCGGTGCGCGGAGTCGAGAAGCTCTCCGAGGGAGAGGTGAAGGGCCGGATCAAGCTCAGCGAGGCGCGACCCATCGACCGGAACGCCGTGGAGCAGTCGCGCGCGGCCATCGATTCGCTCTATAAGCGAGCGGGGTACTACGCCGCCCAGGTGAAGACGATCGAGATCCCCGCCGACTCGAGCGGCGTGCGACTGGTGTTCGACGTCCAGGAAGGCGCGCGCGTCGCCATCGGTCAGGTCGTGATCGACGGGAACAAGAAGTTCGAGGACAAGGCTGTGGTGAAGCACATGGCCACCCGGCCCGAGGGATTCTGGTGGTTCCAGAACGGCGAGTACGACGAGCGCAAGGTGGACCAGGACGTCCGCGAGCGTTTGCCGCGCTGGTATGCCGATCAGGGGTTCGTGGACTTCCAGGTTACGAACGACTCGCTGGTGCCCGACTCGAGCGCCGGCAAGGCCGTGCTCCACCTGGCGGTGGAAGAAGGGCAGGAGTACCAGGTGGGCACCTTCGACATCGAGGGAAACCGCCGGTTCTCGAGCGAGGAGCTGCAGGTCTACTATCCCTTCGCGCCCATCAAGCCCGACGGCACGCCCGCGGGGGGTCCGCGCCCATACAACCGGTCGGAGTGGGAATCGGCGACCGAGAAGCTGCAGAACCTGTATGCCAACAACGGGTACCTCTACGCCCAGATAGAGCCGACCGAAGTCCGGCGCGTGACGCCCGACGGCCGGCATGTGATCGATCTCCGTTGGGGCATCCGCGAAGGCTCACCAGCCACGATCAACAAGGTAGAGATCGTCGGCAACGATGTGACCCACGAGCGCGTCATCCGCGAGGCGATCGTCATGTTGCCCGGCGACCTGTTCAGCCGGGAGCGCCTCATCCGCTCCTATCAGAACGTCTCCAACCTCGGATTCTTCCAGCAGCCGCTCCCGTCGCCCGACGTCAAGCCGGCGGCCAACGGCGTGGACGTCGACATCGTCTTCCGGGTCGAGGAGCGCCGTACCGGGAACATCAACTTCGGGGCGTCGCTCGGGCAGGGAACGGGTGTCGGCGGGTTCCTCGGCCTCGAGGAGCCGAACCTTTTCGGGCGGGGCAAGCGCGGCAAGCTGCAGTGGCAATTCGGGTCCAACATCAACGACTTCACGCTCAGCTACACCGACCCCGCCATCAAGGAGAGCCGGATCTCGGGCACGGTGTCGCTGTTCGATTCGCGGGCCCGGTACACCATCGGCGATCTCGGGCAACAGAAGCGCACCGGCGGCTCGATTCAGTTCGGGTTCCCGTTCCTCGGGTCGCGCTATACCCGTCTCTTTACCTCGTACTCGTACCAGCGGGTGCGGTACAGCGGCGGCTCGGAGGATCTGCGCGCGCGGTTCAACTGCAGCGCCTGCAGCCGCTCCTCCGTCGGCCTCAGTGTGCTTCGCGATACCCGGTTCGGGCTCCCCTTCGCCACGGGCGGCTCCTTCGCCAATGTGAGCGGCGAGCTCAACGGCGGCTTCCTCGGGGGCACCGGGAACTACCGGAAAGTGGATCTGGAAGGGAAGTGGTACGCTCCCCTCGGCACGCTCGGTGGCGGACCCCAGCTGGGCGGGGGCGGGGTGCAGTTCGTATTGGGGCTCACCACCAAAGCCGGCTTCATCTTCGGCGACGCCGGACCGTTTTTCACGGAACTCTATTCGCTGGGCGGCGTACAGTACGGTATCCCCTTGCGGGGGTACGACGAGTTCTCGATCACGCCCAACGGGTTCGACCCCAACGCCAGCAGCAATTCGGCGAGCGCGGACGCGTTCGGAAAGTCCTACGCCGCCTTCACGGTGGAGGCGGGCGCACGGATCAGCCAGTCGCTTTACGTGGATGCGTTCTTCGATGCCGGTAACGTGTATCGGTCCGCGCGTCAGTGGGACCCGACCCGGTTGTTCCGCGGGGCCGGCTTCGGCGCCGCCGTGGTCTCGCCGCTCGGGCCAATCGGTGTCGACCTGGGCTACGGGTTCGACAAGGTGGATGGGCAGGGTCGCCCCGCCCCGGGGTGGCAACTGCACTTCAAGCTTGGCAATTTCTTCTAAGTATCACGCACCTTTCATCGGGAGCAGAGCATGAAGCTGTTGTCCGTCGTGGGAAGCTGTGCCGTCGCGATCGCCCTCGTCGTGGTCGCGTCTCCGGCCGAGGCGCAGGGTGGGGGTGGGGCCGCCAAGATCGGCTACGTGAATACGCAGACGATCCTCAAGGCGACCCCGGGATACGCCAAGGCCGAGTCGACCTTCTCGAAGGAACTCGAGACCTATCGGGGCGAGGTGCAGAAGCTGCAGGCGGGCCTGGACTCGGCTGCCTCCGATTTCGAGCAGAAGTCGGTGTTGCTGAGCCCGACCGATCGCCAGACCAAGCGGAAAGACCTCGAGGCCCAGCAGAAGAAGCTGGAGGAGCGGACCCAGGAGCTCCAGCAGCGCGCCACGGGACGGGAGCGCGAGCTTCTCGATCCGATCCAGACCAAGGTCAACAGCGTGATCGAGGGGATCCGCGCGGCCGGTAACTATGCGGTGATCTTCGACGTCAGCGCGCCGAACAGCGGAATCGTCACGGCAGACAAATCGCTCGATCTGACCCAGAAGGTCATCCAGCAACTGAAGTCGGGCACCTGATCCGGTGGCGCCCACGGGCTTGACTGCGCAGGCGGTCGCCGATCTGGTCGGCGGCCGCCTGCTTGGCAATGGGGAGGTGGTACTCCAGGCCGTGCGGCCACTCGACAGCGCCGGCCCGGAAGCCCTGTCGCTCGCAGTCTCCCCGCGGTACGCCGACCAGCTGAAGGCGTCCCGCGCCGGCGCGGTGCTCGTTCCCGACTCGCTCGCAACGACCGGCGGCCCCGCTACGCGGATCGTGGTGCGCGATCCGTACGGCGCGCTCGTCCGGGTCATGAGCGCCCTTTTTCCCGCCGCTGGCGCAGCGCCGGGCATCGACCCCACGGTCAGGATGGGGGCCGGCTGCATCCTGGGGTCGGACGTGACCATCGGCCCGTTCACGGTGCTGGGGCGGAACGTTCGACTCGGCGCCCGGTGCCGTATCGCCGATGGCGTCTCGCTGGGCGACGGGGTCATCGTTGGAGAGGACAGCATCATCGGACCCCACGTCGTGTGTTACCGCGAGAGCCGGATCGGGCGTCGCGTGGTGCTCAAGGCAGGCGCGGTCATCGGCGGAGACGGATTCGGCTACCTTCCTGAGGCCGGGGGCCACCGGCGCATCCCGCACGTGGGCGTCTGCGTCATCGAGGACGACGTCGAGATAGGGTCCAATTCGACCGTGGACCGCGGCAGCGTGGACGACACAGTGGTGGGACGAGGAACCAAGCTCGACAATCTCGTGCACGTGGGTCACAACGTGCATATCGGAGAACGGTGTCTGCTGATGGCGGGAGTCGGTGTGGCGGGAAGTACCCGGCTCGGCAACGATGTGATTCTCGCGGGCCACGTGGGCGTGACCGATCACCTGAGCATCGCCGACGGCGCCCGCATCGCGGCCAAGAGTGCGGTGTTCGGTGATGTACCCGCCGGCGCCTCGTTCAGCGGGCACCCGGCGCGCCCGCATCGGCAATTTCTGCGGGCCCAGGCCGCGCTCTACCGGCTGACCCCGCTCGTCACGGAGATCGAGAAACTGGTGCCGCAGCGGGAGGCGGATGAGTAGGCGCACGCTGGCACGGCCCGCAGAGGTGCGGGGGAAGGGGCTGCACACCGGACGCATGGTGACCGCGCGATGCCTGCCGGCGCCGTCGGGCGACGGGATTGTGTTCCGCCGGGTCGATCTTCCCGGTGCGCCGACGATTCCCGCCCGGTTGAGCGAGGTGCAGTCCACCGAGCGCCGGACGATGCTGGGGAGCGTCGAGGGAGGAGTTCAGACCGTCGAGCACCTGCTCGCCGCCGCCGCCGCACTCGAGATCGACGACCTGATCGTGGAGCTGGACGGGCCGGAACCGCCGATCGGCGACGGATCGTTCTCGCCGTATCTCGAGGCGCTGGAAGCGGCTGGCGTGGTGGAGCAGCCGGGCGAACCGGTGGTCTACCGTGTACTGGCCCCATTCCAGCTCGTGGAGGCCGACTCGAGCTACGTGGTGGCGCCGGCGAAGTCGCTCCGGCTCACGACCACGATCGAGTGGCCCCACCCGCTCATCGGCCGTCAGTCCGGGAGCTACGATATTACCCCGGAGGTCTTCGGGCGTGAGCTGGCGGGGGCGCGCACGTTCGGATTTCTGCACGAGGCGGAGGCCCTGCGGTCCCGCGGGCTGGCCCTCGGGGCCGCGCTCGACTCCACGCTGGTCCTCTCGGAGAAGGGACTCGTCGGCGGCGAGCTGCGGTGGGCCGACGAGTTCGTCCGCCACAAGGCCGCCGACATCCTGGGCGACCTGGCCCTGTCCGGCGGCCGGGTGCAGGCGCACGTGATCGCGACCAGACCGAGCCATCAGGGCAATATCGCGCTGGCCCGATGGCTCACCCGTACCGGACAGCGCGACGGAGGCGTGGCGATGGACATCGGCCGGATCCTGGACGTGATCCCCCACCGATACCCCTTCCTGCTGGTCGACCGGATCCTCGAGGTGGAGGGCACGAAGCGGATCGTCGGGATCAAGAACGTCACGATCAACGAGCCGTTCTTCCAGGGCCACTTCCCCGGCCACCCGATCATGCCTGGCGTGCTGATCATCGAGGCGATGGCGCAGGTCGGCGGGATGCTGCTGCTCGGGACCATCGAGGATCCCGAGCAGAAGGTGGTGTACTTCATGTCCCTCGACAACGTCAAGTTCCGCCGCCCGGTGCTGCCCGGTGATCAGCTCCGCTGCGAGCTGGAGATGGTGCAGAACCGGGGACGCACCTGCCGGATGAAGGGCGTGGCGTACGTGGACGGCAACGTAGTCGCGGAGGCCGAGATGATGGCGAGGGTGGTCGACCGGTGACCACGCGCGTGCACCCGACGGCGATGATCGACCCCTCGGCCCGGATCGGCGAGGGCGTGGAAATTGGACCGTGGGTGATCGTGGGTGATCAGGTGACCATCGGAGACCGCTGCCGGATCGGGCCACGGGCGCACCTGCAGCGCAACGTGCTGCTGGCCGACGATGTGAGCGTCGGTGACGGCACGATCCTGGGCGGGGACCCGCAGGACCTCAAGTACCGCGGCGAAGAAACCTGGGTCGAGATCGGGCCGGGGACGATCATCCGGGAATACTCCACCATCAATCGTGGCACCTCACAGAGCTACAAGACGACCGTGGGCGCGCGCTGCTTCATCATGAGCTACGTGCACCTCGCCCATGACTGCCACGTCGGCGACGAGGTGGTGATCGCGAACGCCACGCAGTTCGCCGGGCACGTTACCGTGCACGACCGCGCGGTGCTGAGCGGGCTCAACGCGGTCCACCAGTTCGTCACGATCGGGACCCACGCGTTCGTCGGCGGCGGCTCCCGGGTGAACCAGGACATCCCCCCGTACGTGAAGGCGGTGGGCAACCCGATGGAGCTCTACGGGCTCAATTCGATCGGGCTCCAGCGGGCCGGTTTCGGTGGAGACACCGTCGCCGCGCTCAAACGGGCGTACCGGCTCTTCTTCAATTCCGAGCTCAACCTTTCCCAGGCCCTGGAGCGCGCCCGCGCCGACATCCCGCCGTATCCCGAGGTCGAGCACTTCCTCGAGTTCGTCGCCTCGTCCGAGCGCGGCGTGCCGGCATGACCGCCCTTCTTCCGGTCGGCGTCGTGGGCGTCGGTGCGCTGGGGCGGCATCACGCCCGGCATCTCGCCCAGCTCGACGGCGCCCGGCTCGCGGGCATCTACGACATCGATCCCGTGCGCGCCTCGGCGATCGCGGCGGAGTTCGGCACTCGCTGCTTCGACGACCTGGATGATCTTTTGCACGAGGTCGAAGCGGTCACGGTAGCCGTGCCAACCCCGGCGCACGCGGACGTCGGCCTTCAGGCCCTCGCGCACGGCGTGCCGGTCCTGATGGAAAAGCCGCTGACCGATTCTCTCGCGGCGGCCGACGCGCTCATCGAGCGGGCTCGTGACCGCGGCGTTCAGCTCCAGGTGGGACACATCGAGCGGTACAACCGCGCCCTCCGGGCGGCGGAGCCATACCTCGACGGCCCCCGCTACATCGAGAGTCACCGCCTGGCGCCATTTCAGCCGCGCGGCACTGACGTGGCCGTCGTGCTCGACCTCATGATCCACGATCTCGATCTGGTGCTGCACCTCACCGGCGGCGCCGAAGCCACCGAGGTTCGTGCGTCCGGACTTCCCCTCCTGTCCTCTCACCTCGACCTCGCCAACGCCCGGGTCGAGTTCGCGAATGGCGCCGTCGCGCTTGCCACCGCCTCCCGGGTCTCGCGGGAGCGGGTCCGCCGGCTGCGGCTGTTTCAGCCGAACGGCTATCTGTCCCTCGATCTCGCGAGCGGGGCGGGGGAGTTCATGCGGGTGCGCCCGGGATGGCAGCCCGGAACCGGCGAGGCGCTGTCCGACGTCGTGGAGCGGATCGTCCTGGAGGCCCCGGAGGCCGACGCGCTCGCGCTCGAGCTCCAGAGCTTCGTGCACGCGGTGCGGGGCGGGCGGGACGTCGTCGTGCGCGGCGAGGAGGGGCGCGCGGCGCTTGCGCTCGCGTTGCGCGTGGCGGACGCGGTTCGGACCTCGCCGCTCGCCGCCACCACGGTCGGATGATCGCGCGAGCCTCTCCACGCATTTTCATTTCCGCCGGCGAGCCATCAGGAGATCTTCACGGCGCCGGCGTCGTGCGGGCGCTCCGCGCCAGGCACCCGGACGCGACCATTGAGGCCCTCGGCGGTCCGCGCATGGCGGAAGCCGGCGCCACCATCCGCTATCCCATCGAAGGGCTGTCGGCGTTCGGTCTCGTGGAAGTGGTCACGAAGCTGGGCGCCCACCTTCGCCTCCTGCATGCCCTGCGCGACGATTTCCGAGCCGGCCGCTACGACCTGGTCATCCTCATCGATTACCCCGGTTTTCACCTGCGTGTGGCCGAGGCCGCCCGTCAGGCGGGAACCAAAGTGCTCTACTACATTGCGCCGCAACTGTGGGCCTGGCGCCCCGGCCGCGCCCGGCGATTCGCTGCGGCGGTGGACCGGCTGGCGGTTGTGCTCCCGTTCGAGCAGCGCTTCTTCGGCGACCTCGGCCTGCGGAGCGAATACGTCGGCCACCCGCTGGTGGATCGCCCGTCGTGGCCGGCTCGCGACGCCGCGCGTGCCCGGCTCGGCATCGCCCCCGAGAGCAAAGTGCTGGGCATCTTCCCCGGGAGCCGAAGCCAGGAAGTGGGTCGGCTCTGGGTCCCGTTCCGCGACGCGGCGCTTGCACTCAAGGCGGAGGGCCGGTGCGACCGCATTCTGGTCGCGGGAACGGTGGATGGGGAGTACCCAGGGCCGGGACCCATCGAGATCATCCGGGACGATCCGCTTTCGCTGTTCGCCGTTGCCGATGCCGCGCTCGTCAAGTCGGGCACGACGACGCTCGAGGCGGCGCTCGCCGATATACCGATGGTCGTCGCCTACAAGGTCCACCCGTTCACCTGGTTCATGTTCCAGCGGCTCCGCACGGTACAGTGGGTCAGCCTCGTAAACCTGGTGGCCGAGCGGGAGGTCGTACCGGAGATGCTGCAGGACCGCGCCGAAGCGGGTCCGTTGGCCGATGCGCTGCGGCCACTGCTCGATGCGCGTGACCCTCGCACGATCGCCCAGCGGGATGGACTCGCGCTCGTCCGGCGACGGCTCGGTGCGCCCGGGGCGACGACGAGGGTGGTGGCGTTGGCCGACGAGCTGCTCGGTACTCGCGGGTGAGAGTCTCACCGGCCACCGTCCGGAGATTCGCCGGACCGGCCGTGAAGCTTCTCGCCTCGACCTGGCGGATCCGCACCGTGCACGAGGAACGCTGGCGCCCACTCTACGAGGCGCGCCGCACGCACGTGTTTCTGCTTTGGCATGAAGCCTTGTTGCCGCTCCTGTGGCAGCATCGACATCAAGCGATCACGATCGTGGTGAGCGCGGCGCGGGACGGGCAGTATCTGGCCGACTTCGCCGGCTCACTGGGGTACGGCGCGGTGCGCGGGTCCAGCCACAAGGGCGCGGCGCGCGCGCTGCTCGGTGCCGTGCGCGAGCTGCAGGGAGGACGCACGGTGGCATTTACCCCCGATGGGCCACGGGGGCCACGACGCGAGCTCAAGCCCGGCGTGGTCGCGGCGGCACAACGCGGACGCGCCGTGGTGGTGCCGCTGCACGCCGAGGCGAGCCGGGCATGGCGGTTACATTCGTGGGACCGGCTCATGATCCCCAAGCCTGCCGCCCGGGTGCGAATCGTCTATGGCCGCCCGTTCGAGGTCGCGGCCGGTGAGGAAGGGTTGGCCCAAGGAGTGGCAGACGCCGTGGAAAGGTTGGGCGAGATCGCGGGAACCGCAAAATGACGCGACGGGGAGACAGCCACCGGGTGCTGCGCTGGCTGTGGACCAGCCGCCGCCCCGACGCGCGCCTCGCGCGTCTGGCCCTCCTGCCGGTCTCGGGACTCTGGCGGGGCGCGATGGCCGCACGAGGCCTCGCGTATCGCCGCGGGTGGATCGCGGTGCAGGATCTGCCGCTGCCGGCCGTCGCGGTCGGTAACCTCACCGTCGGCGGCTCCGGCAAGACGCCGATCGCGATCTGGGTCGCGCGCCACTACGTGGGCCGTGGCCTCCGGCCCGGAATCCTGCTCCGGGGATACGGCGACGATGAGACGCTGGTGCACCAGCACGACGTCCCCGAGGCCGTCGTCGTCGCCAACCCCGACCGCGCGGCGGGCGCTGCACGTGCCGTCGCTGCCGGTGCGGAGGTGCTGGTCCTCGACGATGCGTATCAGCGGCTCGACGTACGACGCGATCTCAACATCGCGGTCATGAGCGCCGAGACGACGCGCGCCGTTCGATGGTCGCTCCCCGCGGGGCCCTGGCGTGAAGGGTGGGGCGCGCTCGACCGCGCGGACGCGCTCATCGTCACCCGGAAGCGCGCGACCAAAGAAGCCGCGCTGATCCTCGCCGCCGACCTCGGGCGACGCACCGGCCGACCGGTGGCCGTCGCCTACCTCGGCGTGCGGCATCTCGAGGGGCTCGTGTCCGGGACCCGCCACCCGGCCGAGAGTCTGGCCGGCAAGCGGGTCGTGGCGGCGTCGGGGATCGCAGATCCGGACGCCTTCGTGGCGCAGACCAAGGCCACCGGAGCAGCCGTGCAGGTGGCGACGTGGAAGGACCATCATGCGTACCGCGACGAAGACGTAGCCTGGCTGGCCCACGCGGCGCGACGCGCTGATTATGTGGTGATCACGCAGAAGGACGCGGTCAAGCTCCGCGATCGCTGGCCGAGCGTCGCCCCCGAGCCGCTCGTGGCGGTGCTGGACCTCGTGTGGGAGGACGGGGGAGACAGAATTACCGCCGCCCTCGACGCGGTCGTAACTCCGATCGAAGGTCTGTAACACCCACTCTGGAGATTCCCGGAAATACCTATGAGCACTGCCGCCCGACCCTCTCAGGCGCTCATCCGCCCCGACAAGGACCGCTTCCTCAGCGAGGACAATCCCTTCGAGGCGATGATGTCCCGTTTCGACTACGCCGCGCAGCGGCTCAGTCTCGATCCCGGGCTCTACAAGGTGCTGCGGTCGCCGGAAAAGCAGATCATCGTGGCCGTGCCCATCATGCGGGACAACGGAGAGACGGAGGTGTACACCGGCTACCGCGTCCTGTACAACACGTCGCGTGGTCCCGCCAAGGGCGGCATCCGCTTCGATCTCAACGTCACCTTGGACGAGGTCAAGGCGCTGGCCGCGTGGATGACCTGGAAGTGTGCGGTCGTCAATATTCCCTTTGGAGGGGCCAAAGGCGGAGTCGTCTGTGATCCGCCGAACCTCTCCAATGCCGAGCTCGAGCGCATCACCCGCCGCTACACCTCCGCCATCATCGACACCCTCGGACCCGACTCGGACGTACCCGCGCCCGACATGAACACCAACGAGCGGATGATGGCGTGGATCATGGACACCTATTCCATGCACAAGCGCCACACCGTGACCGCGGTGGTCACCGGCAAGCCGGTTGAAATGGGCGGCTCGCTCGGCCGCCGTGAGGCGACCGGGCGCGGGTGTACGATCGTCACCCGGGAAGCGCTCAAGCGGCTGCGCATGGAGGTCGAGGGAGCCCGCGTAGCCGTGCAGGGATTCGGGAACGTCGGTTCCATCGCCGCGCAGCTCATGGAGGAATCGGGGCTCACGATTGTCGCCGTGAGCGACAAGTCGGGCGGGGTATACAATCCGAAAGGGCTCAAGATTCGCGAGATGCAGCAGCACGTGCGGCAGCACCGGTACCTGAGCGAGTACAAAGAGGCCGAGCACATCACGAACGAGCAGATCCTCACACTCGACTGCGAGGTCCTCGTCCCGGCCGCGACGGAGAACGTGATCACCAGCGCTAACGCCGCGGACATCAAGGCTCGCATCATCTGCGAGGGCGCCAATGGTCCGACCACGGCCGGCGCCGACAAGATCCTCGAGGAGAACGGCGTCTTCGTCATCCCCGACATCCTCGCTAACGCCGGAGGCGTCACGGTCAGCTACTTCGAGTGGGTGCAGGACCGCGGCGGGTATTTTTGGGATGAGGAGACTGTCAACAACCGGCTCGAGAAGATCATGGTGCACTCGTTCGAGGAAGTGGCGCAGATGGCCGCTCGCCACGGCATCAACATGCGCATCGGCGCCTACATGCAGGCGATCGAACGGGTAGCGACCGTGCACCGGCTCCGCGGCATGTACGCATAGGTGGAGATCACGCTTCTCGCGGTTGGCAAGCTCCGGCCGGCCGTGCGGGAGGTCGCCGACGACTACATCCGTCGCCTCGGCCGGTATCTGCGGGTGCGCGAGGTCGAAGTGAAGGAGGCCGCTCGGGCGCCGACGGTCGAGGCCCAGCGGGAAGAAGAGGGACGGCGGCTCGGAGCGAAACTCGCGGGCGGTGGGGTGCTCGTCGCGCTGGCGCGAGAAGGAACACAGTTGACGAGCCGCGACATCGCGACGCACGTCGGACGGTGGCAGCTCGCAGCGCGGCCCGTCGATCTCGCGATTGGAGGGTCCAGCGGCCTCGGCCGCGAGTTGCTGGCGCGTGCCTCGTTCCGCTGGAGTCTGGGACCGATCACGCTCCCGCACGAGCTGGCCCGGGTCGTCGTCCTGGAGCAGCTCTATCGCGCGTGCACGATTCTATCGGGAGAGAAGTATCATAAGGGCGGCTAAAGCCTATGGCCGAATGGTATGAAGAGTGGTTCGGTGAAGAATATCTACAGCTCTATCCCCATCGTGACGACGCCGACGCCGACCGCCTGGTGGCGCTCATCCTCGCCTCGGTGCCGTTCGCGCCCGGGTGGCGCGTGCTCGACGTGGCATGCGGTGCCGGACGTCACGCGCGTGCCTTCCGGGCGGCGGGGGCCCGCTGCTTCGGTCTCGACCTCTCGGCCAGTCTGCTTCGCATCGCACGAGGCGTGACCGACGCGCCGCTGATTCGGGCCGACATGCGCTATCTGCCGGTCCGCCCCGCCTCCATGGAGCTCACCGTCAACCTGTTCACCAGTTTCGGTTACTTCGAGCATGACGTGGAGCATGCCCGCGCCCTGGGCGAAATGGTGACGACCGTCCGTCCGGGAGGCTGGTTCGTGATCGACCTCCTGAATCCGTCGGCCGTGAAGTCGGGTCTCGTTCCGCAGGAGACGATCAAGACCACGACGGCCACCGCCAACGTGACCCGCACCCTCTCGGCCGACCATCGCTCCGTCTGCAAGGCGATCCAGTGGTCCAACGGCAAGCGTTTCGTCGAGCGTGTCCGGCTGTTCGAGCCGGACGAGATCGCGGACATGCTGGCTCAGGCCGGCGTCTCGGTCGAGCACCGCTTCGGTGACTACGACGGTCATGCCATGACGCCTTCATCCGCGCGGACGATACTGGTGGGACGGGCGGAATGAATCTGCGGTTCGTTCCCACGCCGCTCGATGCCCCGATCGAACTCCCCGCGCCGAGAGAAGGCGGTTTCGATGCCGGTCTGGCCGAAGCGTTCTGGCCGTCGCCGGCTTTGGAGGAAGGCCTGCGCCGGCTTCGTCTCCCCGGCGCGCTCGCGGTCACCTCGGGCCAGCAGCCGGGCTTATTC
>DATBSO010000054.1:0-13103 GCA_036559745.1 Gemmatimonadales bacterium
CCCCTTTGAGTTTACACCACTCCTCCGTCACCCCTGCGCCGTCCCGATGGCCGTGCGAATGATCCGGTTCTGCTCCGCGCTGTGCGCGGCAGGGTACCCCTCCGCGGGGCTCGCGCGCTCCGGCCTTCCGACATAGCTCACGGTGCTCCCAGGCGGGGCCAGTTCGTCGAGCTTCGGCTCGAGGTACGACCAGGCCCCCATGTTCCGGGGCTCCTCCTGGACCCAGACGAGCTCCTTGAGCTTCGGGTACCGCGCCAGCACCGCCCGCGCCTCCTGCCACGGGAATGAGTAGAGCTGCTCGATCCGGATGATCGCTGGCCTCGCGTCGCCCGCCTTCTCCGCCTCGGCAAGCAGCTCGTAGTAGATCTTCCCGGAGCACAGCAACACCCGCTCGATACGGTCGCGCCGATCGGCTGCCCACGCGTCGTCGATCACCGGCTGCCACCGGCCCCCGGCCAGGTCTTCCAGCCGGGAGCCTGCTTGCGGCAGGCGAAGGAGACTCTTGGGGGTCATGACTACCAGCGGCCGTTGCCGGGTGCGCCGGGCCTGGCGGCGCAACAGATGGAAGTACTGGCCGGCCGTCGTCGGATTGGCGACCCGGATGTTGCCTTCGGCGGCGAGCTGGAGGAAGCGCTCGAGCCGGGCGCTCGAGTGCTCCGGTCCCTGGCCCTCGTAACCATGCGGCAGCAGGAGAGTCAGGCGGGTGGTCAGCCCCCATTTGGAGAGCCCGGACGACAGGAACTGGTCGACGATGACCTGGGCGCCGTTGATAAAGTCGCCGAACTGCGCCTCCCAGAGTACGAGGGACTCCGGAGCCGCCGCGCTGTAGCCGTACTCGAAGCCGAGCGTCGCGAGCTCCGATAGCGGGCTGTTGTGCAGCTCCATCGGCGCGAGCGCGCCGGGGAGACGCTGGATCGGCGCGAAAATCTCTCCGGTCACGGCATCGTGAAGCACGAGATGCCGCTGGCTGAACGTGCCCCGCTCAGTGTCCTGCCCCGTGAGGCGGACCGGCACTCCCTCGGTGAGGAGTGAGGCCAGCGAAAGCATCTCGGCGTGGGCCCAGTCGATCCCTCCCTCCGGCCCCAGCGCCGCCCGGCGCCGCTCGAGCTGCTTTTTGAGCTTGGGATGAACGGTGAACCCCTCGGGCCAGGAGAGCAGCTGCTCGTTGAGCGCGACCAGAAACTCCGGTGCCAGGGCGGTTTCCACTTCCTGCCCCGCACCGGTGATCTTGACCTGGTGCTCCGACGTCGTGCCCTTCCCCATGCTCGCCTTGAAGCCCTGCTGCACGTCTACCAGACGCTGATACGCCTCGGTGACCTGTTTCTCGGCTTCCTCGGGCGATAGCACACCCGTCTCCGTCAGCACGCGCCCATACAACTCGCGCGCCGTCGGATGGTTCTTGATCCGCTCGTACATGACCGGCTGGGTGTACGCCGGCTCGTCGCTCTCGTTGTGCCCGTGGCGTCGGTAGCCGACCAGGTCGATGAGAATGTCCTGGTGGAACTTGTCCCGATACGCCATCCCCAGCCGCACGGCGGAGAGACATGCCTCGGGATCATCCGCGTTGACGTGTACGATCGGGATGTCGAAGCCCTTGGCCAGATCGGAGGCGTAGCGGGTCGAGCGCGCGTCGTCCATGTCGGTCGTGAAGCCGACCTGGTTGTTGGTGATGATGTGCAGCGTACCGCCGGTCCGGTAACCCTTGAGCGCGCCGAGGTTGAGCGTCTCCGCGACAACGCCCTGTCCCGCGAACGCAGCATCACCATGGATGGTGACGGGGAGCGCGCCGCTCGGATCGTGGTGCGCCTGTTGGCCCCGCCGCTGCGTCTGCCGGGCGCGGGCGCGGCCGTCCACCACCGGCGTCACGAACTCGAGATGGCTCGGATTGGGGCAGAGCGTGACGGTGATGGCGGTTCCCTTCGACGTGACGTATGCACCCTCGGCACCGTGATGATACTTGACGTCGCCCGTCCCGCCCTCGGGCGTGAGCTGTCCGCCCTCGACGTGCCGCCCTCCTTCGAACTCGGCGAAGATCGTCTCGTACGGCCTGCCCACGGTATGCGCCAGCACGTTGAGCCGACCCCGGTGCGCCATGCCGACCACGACGTCGCGTGCGCCCGACTCCGCCGCCCGCTCGATGGTGAGATCGAGCATCGGCACGAGCATGTCCACGCCCTCGATCGAAAACCGCTTATGCCCGAGGTACGCCTTGTGAAGGAACTTCTCGAGGGCCTCGACTTCGGTGAGCCGTCGGAACAGCCGCAACCGGTCGATCGTGCTCATCGGTTGGCGGTAGGCACCGGATTCGATTTTCTCCCTGAGCCAGACGCGCTCCTCGTGGGTCGAGATGTGCTCGATCTCGTACGCCATGGTGCCGCAGTAGGTGGCCTGGAGGTACGGGAGCGATTCGGAGAGCGTGCGTCCGGGGACCGCGATGCGGAGTACCTTGGAAGGAATCGCGGTCATGACCTCGGGTGTCAGACCGAGCGGACCGGGGTTGAGCGCGGGGTCGCCAATGGGCGGTACGCCCAGGGGATCGAGATGGGCCGCGAGATGACCATGCATGCGGAAGGCCTTGATCAGCGCCATGGCCGCGGCGACATGGTACAACATGTCCGGCGCGACCGGCCCCGGCGCCTCCTCGCGCTTGGCCGCCGGCGTGGCCTTGATCACCTGGTAGCTGACGTCCGTGAGCTGGAGGCTCTCCTCCACCAGATCGTAGAAACCTTCGGCACCATGCAGCAGGTGGTCCACCGTCGCGAGGAAGGCGCCTGATTCCGCGCCCTGGATGACCCGGTGATCGTAGGTACTCGTCACCGTCATCACCTTGCTGATGCCGAACTCGCGGAGCCGCTCCTCGGCGACTCCCGAGAATTCGGCCGGATAGCCGATGGCGCCGACCGCGATGATGCTGCCCTGTCCCGCCATGAGCCGCGGGACCGAGGCGACGGTTCCCAGTCCGCCCGGGTTCGTGAGCGACATCGTGGCGCCCGCGAAATCGTCGGGCAGCAGGCGATTGTTCCGGGCCTTGTCGACCAGCCCCTCATAGGCGGCGTGGAACGCGGCGAAGTCCATCGTGTCGGCGCGCTTGATGACCGGGACGACGAGTCCCCGGCTTCCGTCCTTGCGCTGCACGTCCACCGCGAGTCCGAGAGAAATTCCTTCCGGCACCAGGCGCAGGAGCGTGCCGTCCTGGGTGCCGAGGGTGTGGCCCATGACGGGGTGCTGCTTGGTGGCCTGGACGAGGGCGTATGCGATCAGATGAGTGAACGAGATCTTCCCGGACCGCCCGCCTGTCTGCAGGCCCTGGTTGATGCGACGGCGGCGCTCCTCGAGCGCCCCCACCGCCACGACGCGAAACGTCGTCGCGGTGGGCACCGTAAGACTCTCGACCATGTTCGCGACGAGCTTGCCGGCGGGCCCCTTGATGGGGATGGCTCCGGCTGGCGGTCCAGCGGCAGGCGGCGCCGGCTCGGTCCTGTCCATCGTCCTGGTGCCGTTGCCCCCGACGTCGGGTCGCTCACCAACGACACCGCTCTCGAACAACCGGCGCCAGTCGGGGCCGACCGTGGAGGGGTCCTTGAGGAACTCCTCGTACATGGCCTGCGCGAAGCCCGCGTTGGCCGTTTCGAACACGTTGGGATCCACGACGTTCACCGCCCTGGGAATAGCACCCGCAGGTGCCGTCTTGCGGAGACCTTTGCCTGAGAGTACGAAAGATATACTCGCGATTTCAGGATGGCCTCCCGGCTCGCATGGCCCTCGGGCTGGTGGCGGGACCGCCCCGACGGACGTCTCCTAGCCTATGCACGGACCATCCGCGGCACTCCTCGGGTTCGGCCTTCTCACGGCCTGCGGCGCCGGCGAACGTGCCGCCCCCGACCCCGGGACTCTGTCGATCGCGAAGGTGGAAAACGGAAGCGGTGATACCCAGGTCGGTGTGGCGGGACGACCGCTCGGGCAGGACCTTCGCGTGGTCGTGACCCGCGGCGAGGATCCGGCCGAGGGAGTGACGGTCCTCTGGACGACGCCGGAGGGGTCGATCGCTCCCGCGTCCGATATCACCGGTCCCGATGGCATCAGCTCGGCGCGCTGGACGCTCATGTTGCACTACGCACAGCAAGTGGCATTCGCCACGATCGAGCAGGGGAGCGCTCCGGCGATCGGATTCACCGCCGTGGCGACGCCGAATCCCGAGGCCTGGAACAGCGTGCTCGTCGGCCCGAACGGGGACAATCGGTTCGACCCCGCCGAGCTCACCATCACCGTCGGCGATACGGTCAATTGGGTCTGGCCCGAGGGCGTCGAGGGGCACAATGTGGTACCGGATGCGATCTCGCCGCCGCAGTCGGGTGCCCTGGCCGGGTATCCCAAGTTCCATAGCTTCCGGTTCGACGATCCCGGCGTGTACCACTACCACTGCATGGCCCACGGCGGAGCCGGGGGTGCCGGGATGTCCGGCGTCATTACGGTCTTGCCGCGGACGAGTCGCGATTGAGTCCGTTTCATTCTAGCCTTGGAGAGGTACCTATGCGGGCGGTGCCCCGACGTCGTTTTTGCCTCGCCCTCCTGGTTGCGTTCGCCGCCGCATGCAACGGCAACGACAGTACCGCGCCGCCTCAGTACACGATCGAAAAGGCGCCGCAGAAGAGCGGAGACCAACAGACCGCCCCGGTAGGGACGAAGCTGGGCAATAACCTTCGGGTGCTCGTCACCCGCGACGGCAACCCGGCCTTCGGGGTATCGGTCTCCTGGTTCACCAGCGAGGGCGCTCTCAATCCCACCGCCTCGTTGTCCGATGCTGACGGGATCGCCGCGACCAGCTGGACCCTGGGGCCAACCACCGGTACGAAGGCCGCCACCGCGAACGTAACAGGCGCGATCGGCTCACCCTTGGCGTTCACGGCCCAGGCGACCCCCGAGCAGCCACCGCCGTCCGCCGTGACCATCGAGGTACTGGGCCCGTCGGGAGGAGCCAACCGGTTCGACCCTGTCACGGTCAGTGTGCTCGTTGGCACCACAGTGACCTGGCATTGGCCGAGTGGCAGCCTCGGCCACAACGTCGTGGCGGATGATGGGCTCAATCCGGATGGGAGCGGCGCGCTGGCCGACGGCGAGCACACGTACAGCTTCACGTTCACGACGCCAGGGACGTATCGGTACTACTGCGCAAATCATGGTGGCGCGAACGGGATCGGCATGTCGGGGATCGTGATCGTTGGAACGACGCAGTAGAACAGGGGAGTCAGCGGGCGGCTAACTCCCGATAACGCATCGCTTCGGTGGCCATACGCTCCGCGCCCCAGCCCAGCTCACCCGCCATCAGCTCGGCCACGCGCGCGGCGGCCTCGACTCCGCGGTCGGGATGCTCGTAATACAGATGAGTGCGGCGGACCAGGACATCCTCGACCCGCTGCGCCAGCTCCCGCCGCACCGCGTGCAGTACCTCCGCTTCGATCGCCGGATGGGGCGGCGCGAGGCGCCGGAGGAGACCGCGGTCGCGCGAGGCGGCGTTGCAGATCCCGGCCGATTCCGTTCCGTAGTGCCGCAGGAGATGCTCGACGGTTTCCGCGCTCATGCCGAGCTCGAGCCCACGCTCCCGGAACGTCGCGAGCTCCGCCGCTTCGCCACCCGGGAGAGCCTCTTCATCGGTGCGCGCTTCTGCCTTGCGCGGCCGCCCGTCACGGAAGCGCAGCTCCCGAACCGCCCGGTCCACCACCTCTGCAGCCATCGCCCGGTACGTGGTGAGTTTCCCACCGGCAACGGTGATCATCCCCCCCAGCCCCAGAACGATCGTATGCTCCCGTGACCTGCTCGAAGCCGCTCCCCGGTCGGCGAGCAACGGCCGGAGCCCGGCCCACGAGCCTCGCACATCCTCCACGCGGAGTCTCGCGTTGGGGAACCGCGCGTTGGCGGAGCGGAGCAGGTAGACGACGTCCTCCTCCGCCACCGTGACACTATCGGGGGCGTCCTTCGTGTCGGTGTCGGTGGTCCCGATATAGGAGAGCTCGCCCCACGGCAGGATGAAGAGGATGCGGCCGTCGATCGGACTGGTGAAGATGATCGCGGCGTGGTGGTCGATGCGTGCGCGCTCTACCACCACGTGCACCCCCTTGGTGGTCTGCAGCAGCGGGGTCGCCGCGGGGTCCTCGAGCCAGCGCACCCGATCGGTCCACGGCCCCGTCGCGTTCACGATCACGCCTGCCCGCACCACGGCGCGCTCGCCAGTCAGCAGATCTTCCAGCTCCGCGCCGACGATGCGCCCCGCCGTGCGCTCCAGGGTCCGGACCGCTGTATAGTTCGCGACCAGCGCACCGTGGTGAATGGCGGAACGGGCGGTCGCAACGACCAGGCGCGCGTCATCGCATTGGGCGTCGTAGAACAGCGCGCCGCCCAGCAGCCCGCGCTCACGCAGCATGGGCTCGGCTTCGAGGAGCGCGCGCTTGCCGAGCATCCGGTGGAGTCGCACATTCCGGAACAGGGCCAGGGCATCGTAGACCCACATGCCGGCTGCCAGGCGCCAGCGGGGAATCCGGTCGCCCCGGTGCAGCGGAAAGATGAACTGAAGGGGCCAGACGAGGTGCGGCGCGATCTGGAGCAGGATCCGTCGCTCGCGGTTCGCCTCGAGCACCAGTCCGATGTCGCCGGTCTCCAGATAGCGCAGGCCGCCGTGGATCAGGCGGCTGGATCGCGAGCTCGTCCCCGCGGCGAGATCGCTCTGCTCCACGAGCACCGTCCGAAGACCGCGCATCGCCGCGTCGCGCGCCACGCCCGCGCCCGTGATCCCGCCGCCGATGACCAGGAGGTCCGCGGGCTCCGCGGCGATCTCCGCCAGTGTCGCTCTCTCCGAGGAATGCCCTCCGTGACCATGCCGCCCATCCCGCAACTCCCTCGGCCGAGCACCTGGTTCGTCTGGCACGCTCATCGATTCGGGCCGGGGGTCCGCGTGTTGGATCTGGCGTGCGGTGACGGGCGGCATGCGCTCGCCGCGGCGGCCGCCGGTGCGTCAGTCGTGGGAGTGGACAGGGACGAGGAGCAGCTGGCCAGAGCGAACGGGCTGGCCGAGCGGAAGGGTCTCGTCGTGGACTGGCGCATGGTGGATCTCGAAGGGTCGTGGCCGGACTTCGGCGCTTTTGATGCGGTTTTGATGTTCAATTATCTTGACCGGACGAGGCTGCCACAGATCCGAGAGCTCATCGCCCCCGGCGGTCTCCTCATGATCGAAACGTTTCTCGCCGCCCAGCGCGACCTCGGCTGGGGGCCGGTGTCGGAGCACCATCTCCTCCTGCCGGGCGAACTCGCTCGTCTCGTGAGGCCGTTCCGGGTCCTGCACGGCCGCGAAGTGCTCGAGCCGGTGGATGCGGAGCGGTGGCGGGCGGTGGCCAGCGTCCTCGCCAGGAACGGGTAAGTAAGATCGACTCATCCTCATCGCGGGGCAACATGCACGACTCCCGACCGGAGCGCCGGGTCGCGATCGTCGCCGGCCTGCGCACTCCGTTCGCCAAGAGCGGCACCGTGTTCCGCGACGTTCCCGCCGTGGCGCTGGCCCGCCACGCCACCCGCGAGCTGCTCTACCGAACCGAGCTCGACGGCCGCGAAGTGGACGAGATCATCTTCGGGCAGGTGGTTCCCTCGGTGCTGACGCCCAACGTCGCGCGCGAGGTGAGTCTCCTCCCACAGTTCCTTCCCAGTGTCCCCGCTTATACCCTGAACCGCGCCTGCGCCTCCTCCGCCCAGACCGTCTCCAACGCGGCCGACCAGATCGCGCTCGGTCACGCCGATACGATCATCGCGGGCGGAGTCGAATCGCTCTCCAACATTCCGATTCTCCACTCCGCCCGATTCAGCCAGCTCCTGGTCGAGGCGGGCAAGGCGCGCACGCTGGGCACGCGGGTGGCGACGCTCGCGCGGGCACGGCCGCGGGACCTGCGTCCGGTCGCGCCCGCGATCGCCGAGCCGTCCACCGGCGAAACCATGGGACAGTCGGCCGAGAAGATGGCCAAGGAGAACGGGATCTCCCGCGACGCGCAGGATCGTCTGGCGCTCCAGAGCCACCAGCGCGCCGCCGCCGCCACGGCCGACGGGCGGCTCACGGCCGAGATCGCGCCGTGGTTCGGAGGCGCGGAGATGGACGAGGTCGTCACCTCCGACAACGGGATCCGCCCCGACGCGTCGCTCGAGGCGCTGTCCAAGCTCAAGCCCGTGTTCGACAAACGCTATGGCTCGATCACCGCGGGGAACTCGTCGCCCCTCACCGATGGCGCGGCTGCCGTACTGCTCATGTCGAGCGCGAAAGCGAGTGCGCTCGGCTACGAGCCGCTGGCCCTTGTCAGGAGTTACGCCGTATCGGCGGTCGATCCTTCGTGGCAGCTCCTGATGGGGCCGGCGTATGCCGTGCCCAAGGCGCTCGAGCGAGCCGGAATCACCTGGAGTGATGTCGGTGTCCTCGAGATCCACGAGGCCTTCGCGGCTCAGGTGCTCTCGAACGTGCAGGCGTGGGGGTTGCGCGAGTGGGCCGAGCGTCTCGGTCTGCCGGGACCGGTGGGCCAGGTAGACTGGGATCGTACCAACGTCATGGGAGGGTCGATCGCCATCGGGCACCCCTTCGCCGCCACCGGCGCCCGGGTGGTGACCACCCTGGCGAATGAAATGCGAAGACGGGAGGCGCAGTTCGGTCTGCTCTCGATCTGCGCGCAGGGCGGGATGGGCTTCGCGATGGTGCTGGAGCGCCCCTAGTGTCCGCCCTCAAAACGTCGGTCGAGAATGGCATCGCTGTCGTCACCTTCGACCTCCCCGGCGAGTCCATCAACAAACTCAATGCGGCGGTCAAGGTCGAGTTCGAGGCGCTGCTCATCGGGCTGCGGGACGACGCCGCCATTCGCGCGGCGGTTCTTATTTCCGGCAAGGTGGACACCTTCATCGCCGGCGCGGATATCGAAGAGTTCACCGCGCTCACGACCCGCGGTGCGGCCGAGCGGCTGAGCTTCGAGGGCCAGGAGCTCCTCAGCCGGATCGAGACGCTGGCCAAGCCCGTCGTCGCCGCGATCCACGGCGCCTGTCTCGGTGGGGGTCTCGAGCTGGCGCTCGCCTGCCACTATCGCATCGCCACCGATCACCCGAAGACCCAACTCGGCCTTCCCGAGGTGCAGCTCGGTCTCATCCCCGGGGCCGGCGGGTGCGAGCGGCTGCCTCGACTGATCGGCGCGCGCGCCGCGCTCGACATGATCCTGACCGGCAAATCCGAGCGCGTGTCGAAAGCGCTCCGGCTCGGGCTGGTGGATGAGGTCGTGCCGCGAAGCATCCTCGAGCGCACCGCGCTGGTCGCCGCCGACCGCCTCGCCCGCGAGGGGTTGCCCAAGCGCTCACCCAAGACTGGTGTGCAGGGCTTCCTGCTCGATCGCACGGCGCTGGGCCGGCGCCTGGTCTATCGCGCGGCGGAGAAGCAGGTGCTGAAACGCACAGGAGGTCACTATCCCGCGCCGCAGGCCGCGCTCGAGGTCGTGCGCGTGGGGCTGGAGCACGGCATCACCGCGGGACTGTCGGAAGAGCACCGGACATTCGGGGAGCTCGCTGTGGGAGACGTGTCCCGCAAGCTGGTGCAGATCTTCTTCGCGTCCACCGCGCTCAAGAAGGACGACGGCATTCCACCCGGCACGGCCGTGCCACGGCAGGTGCGCCGCCTTGGCATCGTGGGGGCGGGGTTCATGGGAGCGGGCATCGCGGGCACCGCCGTGCTCAACGTCGAAGTGGACACACGGCTGAAGGACTCGGAGCTCACCCGCGTGGGCAAGGGTCTCCGCGCGGCCGCGACCATCCTCACGGAGCGGCTCCAGCGCCGCCGGCTCACGCGCCAACAGTTCGAGCGCTTGAACGGGCTTCTGTCGGGCTCGACCGACTACAGTGGCTTCCGGCGCGCGGATCTCGTCATCGAGGCGGTATACGAGGATCTCGCGTTGAAGCGCGCCGTGCTCGGTGACATCGAGGCGGTCGCCCGACCCGATACCATCTTCGCGAGCAACACCTCCACCATCCCGATTCGTGAGATCGCGGCCGAGGCCCGGCATCCGGAGCGCGTGCTCGGCATGCACTTCTTCTCGCCGGTCGATCGGATGCCGCTGCTCGAGGTCATTCCCACCGCCGCGACCGCGCCCGAGGCGATCATTACCGCCGTCCGCTTCGGACGCCGCATGGGAAAGACCGTGATCGTCGTGGCCGATCTTCCGGGATTCTGGGTCAACCGGATCCTTTCCCCTTACCTGAACGAGGCGGGCCTTCTCATTGGGGAGGGGGTGCCGATCGGCCTCATCGACCGGACCATGACCACCTGGGGATTCCCGGTGGGTCCGGTGGCGCTGCTGGACGAGGTGGGTCTCGACGTCGCGCAAAAGGCGTCGAAAGTGATGTATGAGGCCTTCGGCGACCGCATGCGCCCGGCGGAGGCGGTGGGGCTGCTGCTCGGTGCGGCACGGCTCGGTCGCAAGTCCGGGAGCGGGTTCTACCGGTACGAACGAGGCCACAAGAAGGAGCCCGACCCCGCGGTGCCCAAGCTCCTCGGCAGCCGCGAAGTCGAATCGAGCGACTCGACCTGGGTCGAGCGCCGGCTCGTGTACGCCATGCTCAACGAGGCGGCAATGGCCTGGTCGGACGGCGTCGTTCGTAGCAGCCGGGACGGTGATCTCGGCGCCGTGTTCGGGATCGGATTCCCCGCGTTCCGCGGTGGACCGCTTCGGATGATCGACGACCTCGGTGCCGAACGGGTCGTGGAAACCCTTCGACGGCTGGAGGATCAGTTCGGACCCAGGTTCTCCCCGGCCGCGGCACTGGTCGACATGGCCGACCGGGGAGGCCGCTACTACCCCGCGTGACCTGATTTCCCCTCCGCCGGAACTGTCTTGTCATTCCCGACGTATGGAGTTCCCTTTCGTGGAGCGTGCCGTGCGGATTCACTGGCGGAGCCCATTGCGTGCTCGACACACCTGATCGACTGCGGACTACGATCGCCGACCGGTACGTCATCGAGGACGAGATCGGTCGCGGTGGCGCGGCGACGGTCTACCTCGCCGAAGACCTCAAGTACGCCAGGAAGGTGGCGATCAAGATCCTCCGGCCGGGGCCCGGGGGGTACGAGCCGCAGCGGTTCCTGCGGGAGATCGGGATTGCCGCGCGGTTGGCGCATCCCCAGATCCTGCCGCTGCACGATTCCGGCGAGTGGAATGGCCTGCTGTACTTCGTCATGCCATTCGCCGGATGCGAGAGCCTTCGCGATCGCCTCACCCGGGACGGCTCGCTTCCGATCGATGTAGCGTCGCGTATCACCCGCGCCGTCGCCGCCGCCCTGGCCTACGCCCACCGGCTCGGCGTCATCCATCGCGACATCAAGCCCGAAAACATTCTGCTCCACGAGGGAGAGCCTGTGATCGCCGATTTCGGCATCGCGACGGCGCTCTCCGCCGCCGGCGGTGACAACGTGTACGTCACCGACCGTGGGTCGGCCATCGGCACGCCGGCCTACATGAGTCCCGAGCAGGCGAGCGCCGAGCCCGGCCTCGACGGGCGCACCGATCAATACAGCCTCGCGTGCGTGCTGTACGAGATGCTCGCGGGCGCTCCTCCGTTCGCGGGGACGGGTGCCCGCGCGACCATGGCGCGCCATGCAATCGAGGCCCCGGTGCCGATCAGGAACCGGCGCCCCAACGTACCCGTCGCCATCGAGCGGGCCATCATGCGCGCGCTGGCCAAGGAGCCTGGCGACCGATTTCCCGGCATGTCGGAATTCTCCGCCGCGATGGTGGACCCGACGCAGGAACTCCTTCCCGCCGCGATGGGGACGTCTTCACGGGCGATCGCGGTCCTGCCCTTCGTCAACGCGAGCGGCGACCCGGAGAACGAGTACTTCAGCGATGGGATGACCGACGAGCTGATCACCGCACTGGCGAAGGTGGAAGGGCTGCCCGTCGCCTCACGCACTTCGGTCTTCGCGCTCAAAGGGATCAAGGAGGACGTTCGCACCCTCGGCAGCCGGCTCAATGTGTCCACCGTGCTCGAGGGATCGGTTCGGAAGGCCGGCAATCGGCTTCGGATCACCGTGCAGCTCACCAACGTCGCCGATGGCCGCAGCCTCTGGTCGGAACGGTACGATCGCGAGCTGGCGGACGTCTTCGCGATCCAGGACGAGATCGCGCAGACGATCGTCGGCACGCTCCGGACCACGCTGCTCAAGGATCTCGGCGATCCGGTCCCCGTGCGGTACACGGCCAACCTCAAGGCGTACAACCTCTATCTCAAGGGCCGGTTCTGGTGGAATCGCAGGACTCAGGAGGCGATCGCGGAAGGCATCCGTTACTTCGAACAGGCGATCGCCGAGGATGCCGACTATGCGCTGGCCTACACCGGGCTCGCCGATTCCTATGCGTTGCAGGTGGACTACCGTGGTGCCCCCGTGCGCGAGGGACTCGAGCGTGCGAAGGTGGAGGCGCGCCGCGCGCTCGAGCTCGACGAGAGTCTCGCCGAGGCGCACACATCGCTGGGGTGGGTGACTTTCGTGTACGATTGGGACTGGACCGGCGCGGGCCGTGAGCTCGATCGCGCGCTGGCGCTCAACCCGCGTTATTCCGTCGCCCGTCAGTGGCACTCGTGGTTTCTGATCGCCATGGGGCAACGGGAAGCAGCGCTCGCCGAGGGGCGGCTGGCCATCGAGCTCGATCCGGCGTCGGTGTCCATCCGGCGGAGCATGGGATGGCTGCACTACTACGCGCGGCAGCCCGAGGAGGCGCTAGAGCATCTCCGCCGCGCCCTCGCGATGAATCCCACCGCGGAGGAGAACCACCGGCTGCTCGGTCTGGCCTACCTGCAGCTCGGTCAGTACGACGAGGCGGCCGCCGCGTTCAAGGAATCCATCGCGCTCTCCGAGAACTCCGCCCTGGCCACCGCCGGCATCGGTGCGGTTGCCGCCGCGCGCGGACGTCATGCCGAAGCCCGCGCCGTCCTGGTCGAGCTGACCGAGCGGGCGAGCGGGCGGTACATCTCGCCCGTCGCATTCGCGATGGTGCACGCCGCGCTGGGTGAAAGCGACGAGGCGTTCACATGGCTCGATCGGGCGTATG
>DATBSO010000055.1:0-11527 GCA_036559745.1 Gemmatimonadales bacterium
GCCCGCTCGTACACAACCTACGGTCCGTTGAACCGCCATCGGAACGGCGCGCTCGACAGAGCTTAGCGGGAACGCGCTTGTCGGCTGCATGCGCGGGTTAGGCTGCGTTGCCCCTCGGAGCTATCTGCTGAGTCATGGGACCACGACCGTATCGGGCCCGGCGAGCTTGCGGACGTGACAGGCATCCGCGCCGAATCGGTAGGTCGCGCGACCGGAGCGGCCCGCGGCAGAGGCGACCACAATGACCTCGTCGCCGCGCGGGGCGATCTCCCGCTGAAACCCGTCGCTGAAGATGGGGACGCCATCGAAATGCCACGACGCAAGGCTGCCCGTCACGTCCAGCACGGCTCCGGTCCGGGGCACGGTATCCGTGACACTCACGCCACTCAGCAGCCGCCCGGCGCTGTCGACGATCACAGCGGTAATTATCCTGAACTCCAACGTGCACCCGCCTGGCTCAGTGCACCCGCCCAGCAAGGTGCAGAGGCTCAGGATCTGGACGGGCCGGAAGCTGTACATGTTCGTCCTCCTGCGTTAGGCCGCAGTCCAGTCACTCGCCCTACTATCCCACTTGAGCCGCGGACACCTGCCTCGCTGAAAGCCATGCCGCCGCAGTCAAGCACAATGTGATCACGATTGAGAAAACGATGGGTATGATAAAGAGATATCTCAGGCTCACAACCGTGATAGCGGCAAAGCAAAACGCGAACGCCCACGTCGTGCCGCGCATGTGCGCTAAAGTCGCCGTCGGAAGGCCACCAAGCTGCCATGCCAAGATCGCGGCGAAAAGATAAAACACGCCGACACAGAAGCCGGCTGCCACAAAGAGGTCCCAATACGTGCGGTCGAACCCCTGCATGTCAAAGTGAATTGACCGCATTGAGCTGAGAAGGGCATCAACTCCCCATTTGGGATCAGACTGGCGAAAACCGATTGTATGTCCTGCCGCAAAACACACCAGAAGAACAGCAGCGGTTCGATAAAACAAAGACGCCTTCATTCTTGCCCCCCCCTGGTTAAGTGGCGGGCCCAGTACGAGCGACCGCGGCGTACGAGGTGTACCCCAGACCGAATGGAGCCCAGAGCCTGCCCCGGCCTGTCGGCTGCATGCGCGGGTTAGGCTGCAGCGCTCTTGGAGGCGCGCGGCGCGTCAGCGCCTGCAGAGGACAGGAAGCAAGTGGTGATGGCGCAGCCAATGCCCTGTGCCCCGCCGGTCACGACGGCGGTTCTGCTTGAGAGGTCATAAGCGTTTGGCACGTGTCCGCAATCCGAGTTGATTTCTCGTGGCCGCGGCCTAACGCGTCGCTACAGGAGGCCTGGGATCCAACGGCGCCTGACGCGCGCCATGTACGCGGCGTATTCAGAATCGGCCCGGAGAAAGTGTTCTTCGACCAGACTCTTGACCACGAACCAGAGTATGCCCAACGCGACGAGTATGGCTGTGAGGCGGGAGTACCGAAGGAGCAGGAGAGCAACGTAGTTGACGAACGTGGCGGTGTAGATCGGGTGTCGAACGAGACCGTACGCTCCCGTCGTGACGATCCGTCGCTGGGCAGGTACGATGCCGATGTTACGCCCGAGGCTGAAGCGGGCGTAGATCCCGATGAGGAGCCCGAGCCACGAGAGCGCGAGGGTCACCCAGCGACGAACAATTGGGGTTCCAGCCGGAGCGGCAAGCGCCGTGAATGGTATCCAGTAAGTCGCAACGAATGCCAGGAGCCAGAACCACGGGTTGAGCGTCACGCGAACGGGCGGCCGTCGGGCGACCATCAGCGCAATGAAGAGTAGGCTTTGAAGAATGAGGTTGATGCGAACAATGTCGAGAGTGCCTTCTCGGAAGCGCCAATAGATGAGATAAGCGGCGGGGATGCAGGCGATCATCGCAACGGTGCGATCCACGCGAGCGTCGGCGAGTAAGGTGGAAAAGGACGACGAACCATCCCGCGGCTGAAGTGAAGTGTCGGCCATAACGTGCCTCCCTCGATCGGTACCGTTTTACTGCACCTCAGCGCGGACTGCAGCCTAACGAATGGTTGGCCCGCACGCTCGTGGCCTCGGCACCGTCACATCGCAACCTCTGCCGTGATATAGACGTCCTCGCCGAATTCCTGCTCGTCAAGAATCTTCACCCGTGTTGGCATGAACCGGTAGAACCGCAGAACGGCAAATCCGCTTGTGGCCTCTGGGGTCTCCCCGACCCGCAGAACGAAGTCGAATGCCGTAAAGCTGCAGCCCAGCGTGCGGCTGCCCCCACTCTTGGCGACCGTCGAAAACAGCCACGACCATGAGGCCTACACGAGTGAGGTTCCGGCAGTGCTGGGCACTGGAGTAGCCTGGAGCGATCAGTTGTAAAGTCACACGGCGCCTCGGGAGCCTCCGTGGCTCATCGTGCGGGCTATCTACCTACGGCCGCACGCCAGGTCACGCCGAGAGGACGCCACGACGATATCCTCGTCGGTGACCTCTGGAGGTAACCCATGCTCGCCAACTGGATTACGCTTGCACGACTGCCCCTACTGCTCCTGAGCCTTGGGGCCCTATACCTGGGCACGCCCCCCGTGCAACTCGTCGGGGCGGCGCTTCTCCTCCTCGGCTTTCTGCTCGATACCCTCGATGGCCTGGTCGCACGCCACACCGGGCAGACGAGCCTCTTTGGCAGCGTGCTCGATATCGCTGCGGACCGACTCTACGAGCTCGCGTTGTGGGTCGCGTTGGCGGATCTCCGCCTCGTGCCCACAACCCTGCCGCTCATCGTCATCGCGCGCACTGTGCTCACTGACGCACTGCGCAGCCTGGGGGTCGGTCAGGGCAGGGCACCATTGACCCAGCATGAGAGCACCATCGGCCGGTTTCTCGTCGGCTCCCCGTGGATGCGGATCGGCTACTCGATCAGCAAGATCACGACGTTCTGTGGCCTCGCGCTCACACATGCCTTCCGGGAGTGGCCCGACACGGCCGCGCAGCAGCTAGCGGAGCAGGCGCTGCCGCTCCTCCAAATCAGCGCCTGGATTACAGTGGTCTGGTGCGTCGTCCGTGGCCTTCCAGTGCTTGTCGGCTCGCTTCATCGTCATTGGGGACGCTCCAATTCCCCACTTATCAGGGTGAACCACTGAACCTGAGGGCGCCTCAACGTCGGATCACGAACCGGTCGCCCTCGACGCCGAGGCCAAGCGTGGTGGTTTGGTCTGCCACGATGGTCAGCGGCTCTTCGAGAATCTGTCCGAGCGCGTCGATGCGGATGCGGTACTTGCCGGGAGGCAGTTCGCGGCTGAGCTCGCTCGTTTGCCCTGAGACGAGCACTTGGCCCGATGCAGTGAGGATGTCGTACGGCAGGCGTTGCAAGGCGGCGAGCTTCACCGCACGCGAGAGCTGCTCCCCGTCCTGCGCGCCGTAGTATCGGCCGCCCGTCGAACCGGCGAGCGCGCCAAGTTCCGCCTCGACTGATTCGCCGGTCAGCGTGAATCCAACGATGTTGAGCGTGACGTTGAGGCCGGATGCCTTGAGCTCAGCGGCGGCCGCTTTGGCGTCACCCTTGCAACTCTCCTCGCCGTCGGTGATCAGGATTACCGATCCGCCGCCCACGGCACGCAGGTCGCCGACCGTCTGTCGTACTGAGCGGATGAGGGGGGTCTCGCCGCGCGGACGCAACCGCGATGCGACCTTCAGAATGCGTTCACGATCGAGCTTCCCGAGCGGCACGAGGAGCTCGGAGTCCTTGCATGTCTCGGCGGATTTCGAAGAATAGCGGTGGCCGTACACGCGCAAACCGACATTCAGATCCTCCGGCAAGGCTCCAACAACGTCTTTCAACACGTCGAGCGCCGTCTTCCAGCGCGTGCTCTCGCCGAGCTTCGTGTTCATCGAGCCTGACACGTCGAGCACGATCTCGAGATTGGGTGACGGCGGTTTGTCGCCTTGCTGCCTGACGATTTGCAGCGCGCCCGTCGGATCCGGCCCGTATGCGCCGGCGAGGCCGATGACCGCCCACATCGTGTGGGCAAACGCGGACGGCCGCTTGCTCGCGGTGTGAACGGGGTTCCACGAGCCGTTTTCCGGCACCGGGTCGTTCACCTGATTCTTCAGCAAGTAGTCGACGCCTCGACGGAACATCGGCGAGTGGATGCTGATGCCCGCCTGCTTGAACGCATAGAGCACCTGGCCGCTGGCAATCGCATTCGATCCGTCACTCGCGGTGTTCTCTTTCCAGCCTCCGTCGGGTTGCTGTTCCGCGGTGAGCGTCTCCACGACCGACCAGGCCAAACGCTTCTGATCGGGCGTTCCGTAGTGCATGAGCGCGATGATCTTGAAGATCTTGTCTTGCGTCGTCTGGGGTTCATGCGAGGCGATCCACGCGAGGCCACGCTCGGCGGACTGCTTGTACCTCTTGTACGTCGTGTCGTGGGAATGAGCCGCCGCGCGCTCGATGGCCACCAGCGAGTTCGCGGTCGTCATGAATTGGCCCTGGATGATCGGCGGCTCCTGAAGGTCGAGTGGAAATGCGCCATCCTTTTCCTGGCGCTCCACCAAACGGTTGGAGGACTCCCGGAGCAGGCCCTTGGCGTATGGGTGCATATCCGGAAAGCCACTGTCGTTTGCGATCCCGAGAATATCGGCAGCATAGGCGACACCCATCGCACCGAATACCGAGGCGGACAGTGGGGGGCTCCACCAGCTGCCCCAGGAGTTCTGCCCGCGAACGAATTCATTCAAGGCACGGGCCGAACGCAAATTGACCCGGTAGCCCTGCTTGAGCGCGACCGCCTGGCCCATCAGCGCCTGGCTCTGCACGTGGCAGCCGAAACAATGGTTCGTGCCGGTCCAGGTTGGCGCGGCGTGCTGCAACCAGTCGAGACCGCGTTGCGCCGCCTCGCGCGGACTGCCTTTCCAGTCCTTCACCCGGGGCTTGCGCACGAAG
Organism: Gemmatimonadales bacterium; assembly: GCA_036559745.1. Taxonomy (GTDB): domain Bacteria; phylum Gemmatimonadota; class Gemmatimonadetes; order Gemmatimonadales; family GWC2-71-9; genus CAVVWJ01. Next base: position 4,916 of record DATBSO010000055.1, read on the forward strand.
AGCGGCGTGTACCCGTTTCGTGCGGCTTCTATCACGCGCACTTCGGATATCTCGAGTTCGTCTTTCCCGGCGCCGGAGAGCACTCGCAGCTTCACAAAACGCGCCTCGACGGGCGAGAAGGACACTGTCTGCTCGCCGGGTTTCGCCTCGAGCGTTGCGGCCGCCGCTTTGGCGAAGCGTGCGGTCGCAGTGTCCATCGCAGTCCAGACTTCGATGTCCTTGGGCGCCGGCATGGGCGCGGGCTCAGTCGCCGGCGCAGTGGCTGGTGCAGTGTCCGGCGCGCTCGCCGGCAATACGATCGTGAGCCCCTTGATCAGTGCGGGCTGGCGTTCGTAGAAGGAGATGAGCACTTCCTGCGGATAGGGCACCTCTTTATACCATTCCGACCACTTCCAGCTCGGATCGGTGAGGCCATCGATCAGGCGCCGGCCGGTGAAACCCGGCCCGTAGTTGCCGGTGAGTTCCTCGACAGCGCCGCCCATGTCGGCGGCGGCGACGTTGGCGTCGGGGGGTGGAGCGTCCTTCGCTTTGGCGCCGGCCTGCGAGGAGTCGTTGTCGTGCGAGCATGCGCCGATCGCAAGGACCACGAGAGCGATGGCGCTGAGAACTCGGATGCTCATTGGTATTCGCCTCCGCGGGTGCGGTCTAACGACTGCGCATCAGCTGCACGCGAGTCGCCTCTGCAGACTTCCTACGGGCGGCAACGGTTCGACTTACGCCTGGCGAAGATTGGCATCGGGAACACGCCGCGATAGCCACAGAAGATACGAGCCGATAACAGCATCAACCACAAAGCAAAAGATGGGGTACCCACCGGGAACGCCAGTGTTTGTGATGAGCTGACTATGCACCAAGTCGTACAGTCCGTGCAGTAGCCACAATACACCGACCACTACCGCTGACTGGCGGACGCCCACAAACGCGAAAACCAGCCCGGCGACGACATACGGAACACCGTAGATCATTTCCTTGACGCCCACCGCCGGGTCGCCTACTCGAAAAGCGAAGAACGCGTAGAGGCCCGGCAGAGTGAGCAGGCCCAACGAATACAACCAACGTTCCCCACGAATGAATCGCGCAGAGAAAATGGTAAGACCCCCAACCGCTGCACCAATGAGGGCCGCAATCACAAGTCTCTCCTCTCCCAAGACGCCTAACTCGTCCGCATCAGGCGTAAGGCCCAAATGCTGAGGACGCCCGCGAGCGCGAGTCCAATCCACGAGGCCCACACCGGCACGAGGTATCCCGCGACGTCCACTTCCCAGTGTCGGAAGAGTCGGATTAGATGCGCCAAGGCGATGAGCCCGAACAACGCGCCAGAGACCTGTAGGTAGGCTCGCATAGTGGTCCTCCTGTACCCTGCTTGATACTTCGGAGCGCCGCCCGGAGCCATGAGACAAAATGCACCTGGCAACTGAAACGAGCCAGTTGCTTCGATAGATACTCTGTCAGCTTCTTCGCCGAAGTTCTCGACTCCTGGTGAGGGGTTGGCGTTTCCAAGGCGGCCAAGACGCGGTCACATACTTAGGTATTTACAAAAGTATTCGACGACTGTAGAATCCCTTAGGGTCAGACGAATAACCCAGCACTGGGATGGTGTCGGAAATGGTCCAAGCCTCAGCGGCTGACGACGTTTTTCACGCCTTGTCCAATCCGACACGGCGGAAGGTCCTGGAGCGACTTTCTGTCGGGCCAGCCACCGTCAGCGAACTGGCTGCACCGTTCGACATGCAACTCCCGTCGTTCGTGCAACACCTCTCGATTCTCGAACAGAGCCGACTGGTGAGGTCGCAAAAGCGCGGGCGAGTGCGGACGTATGAGATCGCACCCGAACGGTTCGAGGTCGTTGAAGACTGGCTGACCGCGCGTCGTCAGTTGTGGGAAGCTCGCCTGGACCGGTTCGACCAATACGTCAAACGACTCAAGGCGAAGGAATCAGAATCATGAGCAAACAATTCACGATCAATCCGAAACTCGATTTCGCGATCGAACGATTCATCGATGCCCCCACGCGGCTCGTCTGGGAAGCGTTGACGAAGCCGGAGCACCTCAAGGAGTGGTACATGCCCAAGCCCTGGGGGCGTGTGGCGCGAGCCGAAATGGACGTGCGACCGGGCGGCATCTTCAGCATCGACATCGCACTGGGAGACGGTCAGGAGGTTCCCAACCTCGGTTGTTTCCTGGATGTTATTCCGATGGAGCGACTTGTCTGGACCTCCATGTTGTTCCCCGGCTATCGTCCGGCTGTCTTTGACGACATTCCGATCACCGCCATCGTGACGATGGAAGCCGTGGGAACCGGCACTCGGTACGTCTTCACGGCGCTGCACCGGGATGAAGCGGACCTCGAGAAAAACAAAGCGTCGGGCTTTTACGAGGGCACCGAGATCGCCGTCGATCAGTTCGTGGAGCACGTGCTCGCGATGAAGTCGCGACATGCAGCGCCGTCAGGCGGCCCTGGGCTATCGGTACGCTGACGGAGGGAAGACAATGAACGCCGCCGCCTCGATCACCATTTCGCCAATCCGCGTCGCCGACCTGCTCGCCGAGGGCGAGCGGATGCCGGTCTACGTGCACGTCATCGACCACCCCGATGCGCGCGTGTTGGTCGACACCGGCATGACGGAGCTGCACCCGGCGGTGGCCGACCTCGATCCGCGCCTCCGGCCACTGAGCAAGCAGAACTTCGACCTCGCCGGCATCGACATCGTCGTCAACACACACCTGCACTTCGACCACTGCGGCGGCAACCACCTCTTCGCCGGCCGGCCCATCTACGTCCAGCGTCGGGAGCTCGACGACGCGCGCAACGTGGACGACTACACCATTCGCGAGTGGGTCGAGGCGCCCGGCCTGCGGTACGTGCCGGTCGACGGCGAACTCGAGCTGCTTCCCGGGCTCCGGCTCGTCCCGGCGCCGGGTCACACACGCGGCATGCAGGTCGTCGTCGTCCAGACTGACGCGCGCCCGGTCGTCGTTGGCGGCGACGTGGCGGTGTGGTTTGGCGAGCTCGACGAGCCGGTCACGGAGGGCCAGCTGCGGGTGCGCGCGCTCGATCCCGAGCTGGTCTGGCTCGCGCACGAGCACGAGCCGTGGCGACCCCGCACCGTCTAAGGGCATCACGGTGGCGCTTCGTGCTTCGCAGCGACCGAGACGCCAGCTTCACGCGCTTGATAGGCGGCGGCTTTGTTGCGCCGCAACGCCCGGCTTACGGGGCGTTAAGATGCGGGTGCTCTTTCGACAGATAGTCACTGACAGCCTTGGCCACCTCCCGTGGCGCCGTCCGCTCAATGCCGAAGTGGTCCAGATTGGGAAACACCATTGTTTCAGCGTGCGGCAGTACCTCAGGGAGGTGCGCCATAACCAGATCGACCGCCCTGCTGTCGCTCTTGCCGCCGGACATCAGCAGCACATCCGCAGATACCTGGCTGTAGTTCAGATAGGTATTGTCGAGCCTCGTTATCTCACGCCATTCGCGCAGATTCTGATCGAGGAGGTGGAGCATCCGACGGTAGTGCCTGGAGACGCTCATGAGCATAAGGACCATCAGCTTCAGCAGCGCTGCGGGAAGCCTCTGAATGCGTGGTGGTGCGTCGGCAAGAGTGAATTCCACCAACGCATCAACGCGTCTTCCTTCCGCAAGCTTCTTCTCGTAGCCCGGCATCCAACTCGCCGGCATCGCTCCGTTGATCGACACACCGGGCTCGTATAGGGCGATTCTTGTGAAGTCCGGGCGATTGCGAGTAACCTCAAGGGCCACTAGTCCGCCGTAGCTGTGGCCTACAAGCAAAGACGCGTCGGTCTTTGCCCTCACGGCGAGCACGTCCTCACACTCCTTTACGATGCTGTAATCGTGGCCTTGCGGTCCGCTCACACCTCGGCCCCGGCGCTCGATTGTGTGGACGGTAAAATGCTCCGCGAGGGCGCGTGCGAACGCGCCGTAGTCTGCAGCCATGGACAGGACGCCCGGAATTACCAGTACCGACGGTCCCCGTCCAACTGACAAGTAGCCGATCCTGGTGCCATCTCTGGACACAACGTGATTGACAGTCATAGAACAGCCGGGAGTAAGAGCACACGCCGCTCACGCGGTTAACCCGGAGCGCGCGAGACCAGGAGAGGTATCGAAGGGTGCGCGAACGCTCCCTAAACCAGGCTCTGGAGCGGTTGGCGTGAGAGCTGCCAGCGGTTTGCCATACCGACCGCCGCGAGGAGAAGCCACATGGTGGCCGGTGACACAAGAAGGCTTGTCAGGAGGCGCGTACCGGTCAGCCCCTCGGGACGGACGGTGAGCGCCACGAATGAGACGGCTGCGTGCATCAACATTACCACAGGGAGGCTCTGGGTACGGTCGTGCACCCAGACCAAGAGGACCCGGAACGGCGGCAGCCAGGAGAACAGCCTCGTCAGCAAGAAGACGAGCGGGAGTGCCCCGGAGAAACTATCGGCCTGCCAGAACAGCGGAAAGTGCCACAATCCCCACACGACACCTACTATGAGGCCGGTCACGAGTATCGAATGGCGCGACCGTAGGTGATGGACGGCGAAACCCGTCCAGCCAATCTCCTCAAGAAAGCCAACCAGGAGGGCTGGGCCGAGGGCATCCAGCAGGATGCCGGACTTGTCGTTGGCATCGAGGATGGCCGGGCGGAACTCGGAGGACATGAGGGGGAGCAGCAGAGCCATTGCTGTCATTACGAGAGCGGGCAGCAATGCGACGGCGTACCAGGTCCAACCTACGTGCCACCGGCGCAGCCGTGCGAGAAGGTCGCGGAGGCCCGGCCGCCCGTCGACGATGCCCGTTACCACAATGCCGGCCACGCAGGGCCCCGCCAGAGCCGCCGCGTACATCAACGGTCCGAAGCTCGCGAATTGCTCTGCGTTGAGCGGGAAACCTCCGGGCCCAACGATAAGGAGAATGCCGCCGCCCGATATGAAACACACGAGGGCGAAGTAGATCAGCACGGCGTGCCGCTTGATAGCAGCTTCGATGGTGGACATGATCTGGCTCGTCTCGCCGCCTAATGCATGCGCGGGTTAGCCGGCGCGGCGCCCTAGGGCTGAAGCGCCGTTCTCGCAGCTTCGAAGGTGCCGGGGAAATAGGACACGTTATGGAAGGCCTCTCGTGCGAGGGCTTCCGCGACGTAGCGCGCATCCTGAGGGTCGCGACCGACTACCACGATACGCGTGTTGTGGTCCTCCATCGGCAAACGCCCGTCATCCTTGGCCTGGCGTACCTCGCCGGTGTCTTTCCCTGGAAGCACGAGATCTCGCGGGATATTGCGCGCTTGCGGGAGCGACCCAGTCGCGAAGCTCGCCGCGGTGCGAGTGTCGATCACCACCGCCGTCTGATCGTGATCGAGCACGTATCGCATTCCCTCCGCTTCGATTTCGCATACCCCGCCCAAGGCTCGCCAGACCGGAATCCCGAGTTGGTAGCGACGCACGTTCCTGTACCCGGCCGCCAGGAGCTCCGCCGCCAATCGCTTGCTCTTGCCGCAGTGTGGCCCGTTGCAATACAGCACGATGGCCGCCGTGCGGTCCGCCTGAAGCAGGCGGCCGATTTCGGCCACATCCGAGACATAGGCCGAAGCCGGCACGCCCGGTTTGGGAGCCACGTTGCGCGCGCCAGGAATGTGGCTGATGGCATACTCCCGGTTTGGGCGAGCATCCAGCACGATCACGCTGTGATCGCCGAGCACGCGGGTCAGCTCCGCTGTTGACACCTCAGCAGTCGGCTGTCCCGGCTCGCCCAGCACAGCCTCCCGGATCGACGTGGCGGCCTGTCCCTCCACACCCCGCCCAACTAGGAGCATCGCACCGCAGAACAGGATCGCCTGGGGGCGGCAAACAATGTGTCGCATAGTGCTCTCCTTCAGCAGCGTTTGTGCGTCCGGCTAACGCACCGCGCATCTGTCGGCCGCATGCGCTGGTTAGGCAGCGCCTGAGCGGGGCTCTCTCCAGAGCGTGACCGACCTCACCGCCTGGCCCTAAGGGTGGACCTAAGCTGAAGCTGATGGGCGCTGTGGTAAACGACTCCGTCAAATGAGGTCTTCATGGCAACCTCGGGCGAGCTCTCCGATTCGGCCTCTCTCAAGCAGCACCCAAGCCAGCAGGTTCGCGCCCGCCGCTATGAGCCCACCCCAGTGTACGCGCTTGCTGAGCAACTCAAGCGCGAAGGGGTGGAGCTCCACAACCTTGATGGGCCCTGGCACCCAATCCGGCGATCCCTGCGGCGGCCGGGTCGCAACGCGGAACGGGCGATTCCAATAGTTACGAACGGGTTCGTGGACATCGCCGTGGACACGGCCGAGCACGCTGCCGACCTGTCTGGCCTCCTGAATTCGGTGGGCCTGGACCACCTGGACCCAGTCCCGAACCTCCGACCGCCCGACCAGGATCTCGTCCGCGATTAAGCCGGTGCCGCGGCACAGGTTGGTGGCGACTGCCTAACGACCGCGCATCAGTCGGCTGCATGCGCTGGTTAGGCTGCTGCGTCGTACGGGCGTCAGAAGCCGATCCGGCAAGCACTGCCCAGCCATCAGCGGTAGTCGTTGCGAGGCGGATGGAACACATCGAGGACGGCGCTGGCTGTGAGGGCGCGCGCTGAAT
>DATBSO010000056.1:0-2121 GCA_036559745.1 Gemmatimonadales bacterium
ACCTCGACCGTCACCCCTCGGCTTCGCAGCAGGTCTTCCTCGCCCATGAACGTCTGATGCTCTCCGATCACCACCTTGGGGATGCCGTAGAGCAGGATCGCTCCGCTGCACATCGCGCAGGGCGAGAGGGTCGTGTACAGGGTGCACTCGTGATACACGGACGCAGGCTGGCGACCGGCTCGCTCGAGCGCGTCCATCTCGCCGTGGAGTATCACGCTGCCACCCTGGACCCGCCGGTTGTGACCGCGACCGATGACGCGATCCTGAAAGACCACGACGGAGCCGATTGGGATGCCGCCTTCCTCGAGACCCTGGCGGGCTTCGTCGATCGCGGCTTGCATGAAGGGATCCATCGGTGGGCTCACGACCTCGCGATCCCGCGGGACGCCTCGCGGAACACGAGATCCGCGGAGGCCACGTCCTCGACGGCGACGCCTACCGACTTGAAGAGCGTGATCTCGTCCGACGCCTGCCTGCCGGGCTGCGTGCCGGAGACGACCTCCCCCAGCTCTATCGCCTCCGTTCCGGCGGCGATCACGTCGCCCGACTCCTTCGTCGCCGCCTCCCGGGATTCGACATAGAGTCGGGCACGCTGGAGCACCTCGTCGTCGAGCTCCCGCCAATCCGGCCTGCATGCGCCCACCGCGTTGACGTGCGTTCCCGGCGACAGCCAGGCACCACGGAGCACCGGCGTCTGGGAGCTTGTCGCCACCACGATCACGTCGGCGCCACGGGCAGCATCCTCCGCGGTTTCGGCCGCGCGGATGCCGTGGCGGTCGGCGAAGGCCGGTGCGTTGCGTGGGCTCCAGACGCGCACGTCGCGGAAGTTCCGGACCAGGGTGAGCACTTCCAGGTGACTCCCCGCCTGCACACCCGATCCCAGTATCGCGAGAACCGAGGCATCCGGCCGGGCGAGGTATCGTGTCGCGACCGCGGAGACGGCCGCGGTCCGCATTTCGGTGATGAGACGGCCGTCCATGGTCACGAGCGGCGCGCCGGTGTCGCCGCGGAAAAGGAGAATCACCGCGTGGTGCGTGGGAATTCCTCGATTGTTGGGATAGAACGTGACGAGCTTGGCGCCGAGCGCCCCGCCGCTGTAGGCCGGCATGGCTGCGAAAAACCCCTGATGGTCGGAGATCGACAACATCTGGCGGACCGGTTGTATGACCCGGCCCGCCGAAAGGTCCGCCAGGGCGCGCGCCATGGCGGGAATGAGATCCTCCATATGGAGGAGGCGGCGAACGGCGTCTTCGTCGAGCTCCATCATTACTTGCCCGCTGGCTTCCCCTTCAGCTCGACGAGGATCAGCTCGAACGCCTTGTCGCCGACGTTCTCGGGGAGATGCACGCCGGCCGGACTGTAGATCGTGGTCCCGGCCTTCGGCGATTGCTCCTGGGTCTTCCCATCCGGCGTGGTGAACATCGCGTGCGCGTCCGTCAGGAAGATCGCCACGCTGGCCGGATGCGCGTGCATGACCGATTTCTCGTGGGGCCCGTACTGGATGCGAAGCACACGCACCTGATCGTTTTCGAGCTCCACCTTGTAGTGCTTGGGGTCGACCTTGACCGCATCTTGTGCGTGCGCCGAGACAGCGCCGAGCGCGCACAGAGCCAGCACCAGGATCATGTGTCTCATCTCGTCCTCCTTGTTGTGGTGCGGTTAGCCCTGCCGGCCGGCCTGGATGGGATCCGCAAACGATCGGTTCATGTCCGTCCCCGGCACCGCGCGCGAGAGCGCGGTGAATGTGCCGTGCTCGGCGATCTCTCGAGCAGCCTCCAGGAAGCCGCTCCAGGCCGCCCGAGCGAGCGCCCCGCCGACGCTGATGCGCCGGACTCCGGCTTTCGCGAGCTCCGCGACGGTGGTGAAGTCGCCGTACGCGAGGACATTGACCGCCTTGGGGGCGACCGCAGTCACGACCGCCGAAATCTCCTCCTTGGTCCGGATACCGGGCGCATACAGGCAGTCAGCACCCGCCTCCGCATAGCCGATGAGCCGTCGGATCGTCTCCGCGAGATCCGGGCGGCCGACGATGAAACCCTCCGACCGGCCGGTGAGAAGGACCCCGGTCTTGCTGTCGTCGATCGCCCGGCGCGCGGCTCGGATCCGTTCGACCGCGAGGGC
>DATBSO010000057.1:0-2206 GCA_036559745.1 Gemmatimonadales bacterium
CACCTGCCATTTCACGCGAATGAGCGAGCGCACGATCCTCTTGAGTGAGGGCGGCACCGGCTTGCGCGAGCCCACGTCACCCATGAGCGATCCGATGCGATGCACGAACGACCGCGTGATCGCACGGGCGAAGCGCACTCGGCCCGGAGCGAACGAATTCCGCGCTTGGATCACGCGACGCGACACATTTCGTCGCCGCGCTGACGCATGAACGACCGTGCACGAATGATGAGCGACACCGTTGGCGACCCGATCCGGCCTCACGCTCACCGGTGCGAGTCGAACCAACGAATCAGGAACGGACGTGAAGGAGAGGAAGAGCAGGGGAGGCTGCGCAGACGCGTCGTCACCGGAAGGAAATGATCGCCCTCCCGCAGGTGAAGGACGAGCGCGCGAATGAGCTCCAGGATCGCCTGGATGAACTACTGGTTTGGGACGACGGCGTCCTCATCGGAGGACACCGACTAAGGGCCTTCACTCACTCCGCAACGCGAGGCTCACGGCTCGGCCGCGCGCCATCCCTGGCGGCGTTGGGATTCCATCCTCTCGAGCACCGGCCCCGCCGCGGGTCGCGGCGCCAGGTTCGTGGTCTCCAGCGAATCGGCCTCCAGATCGTACAGCTCGCGCGCCGTGATCCGCCGCGTCGCCCAGTTCATCCAGGCCACATAGTGATACCGCTCGGTCCGCATGCTGTAGCCCATGGTTTCGACGCTGTCCGCTCCCACCCAACGTCCCCGGCGCAAGAACTGACTGAACACCGCCCGTTTCCATTGACGTTCCGGCTGCCGCAGGAGGGGGACGGCACTGGTGCCTTGCAGCCACGCCGGCGCCGGCAGGCCGGCCAGCTCGCTCAAGGTGGGGTACACGTCCACCAGCTCCACCAGCTGCTCCAGGCGCAGGCCCTCCGGCACGCTGCCCGGTGCGCGAATGATGAGCGGCGAGCGGGTATCGATGAGATAGTTGCTCATCTTGGCCCACCCGTTCATCTCGCCCAGCTTGTATCCGTGGTCGCCCCAGAGCACCACGATCGTGTTCTTCGCGAGGCCGAGGGCGTCCAGCCGCTCCAGAAGCCGGCCGACCTGCGAATCCACGTAACTCACCGACGCGTAGTACCCGTGCTTGAGCCGGCGGGCGTCGGCTTCGCTCAGTCGGCCCTCCCACGGCTCCGGCGCCGTCGCGAAGTCGGCATACCCGCGCAGCTCGGCCAGATTGCTGCCGGCGACGGGCGGCGCGTCCTTCGGCGGGTCGGGGTTCGGCGCCAGCGCGATCGAGTCGGGGTCGTAGAGGTCCCAGTACCTGCGAGGGGCGTTGAACGGCAGGTGAGGCCGGTAGTAGCCGATGGCGAAGAAGAACGGCTGCCGCCCCTTGAGCGCGGCGAGCTCCTTCAGCGCCCGGTCGGTCTGCGCGCCGTCGTAGTAAGCGCTGTCCGGCAGGTCGAGGCTCTCCGTCGCGTTGGCCTTCAGGTACCACATGCCGAACCGGTCGACGGCACGGTCCTGCTGGCCCTGCGCTATGAGCTTCGCCTTGCGCGCCTCCTGAATGGCCAGGTTCTCGCGCCCGTGGTAGACGGCGTCGGGATCATAAGGGAAGCCGTGAAGGTGGATCTCCTCGTGCCACGACCGGCTGTCCGGGATCGTGTTGTGATAGATCTTCCCGATCTGCACCGTCCGGTACCCGTGCCGCATGAAATGCTGGGGCAGGGTGACGATGTCGGGAACGGTGGATCGAAAGTCCGTCTCCAGGTCCCACACCCGGAGCGAGTCCGGCCGCAGCCCGGTCATCAGGCTGGCTCGGGACGGATTGCAGAGCGCCTGTTGCGCGTAGGCGCGAAGAAAGGTGACACCCGAGCGAGCCAGGCGGTCGAGGTTCGGGGTCTTCGCGTAGGGGTCGCCGTACGCGGCGATGGTGGGGCGGAGATCGTCGACGGCGATGAACAGCACGTTGGGTCGCTGGGGGTCGGCGCCGCTCGCGCCCGCCTGCGCCATCCCGGCCGCCAGCAGGATGGCACCAGCCAGGGCAACGATCACGCTCTACTAGCCGCGATCGCGAGACAGGTCCACCCCGTCAGAAACGCCAGCCCTCCCAGCGGCGTGATCGCGCCCAGCCAGCGAACATCGGTGAGCGCCAGAGTGTAGAGGCTCCCGGAGAAGATCACGGTCCCGAGAACGAACAGCCATCCCGCCCGCACCGCCCAAGGTCCCGGCCA
>DATBSO010000058.1:0-14879 GCA_036559745.1 Gemmatimonadales bacterium
AGCCGCCGGGCCTCGGTGCCCCACGCGCGCACGGTTGCCGGCGCCTGATTGTCGATCAGGAGGCGAGTGGCGCCCGCCCGGCACGCCTCCTCCAGCTGAACCTCCGACTCGACCTCCACCTGCAGCGACGTGATGCCCAGCGTCCGCGCGTCTTCGAGCGCCTGCGCGAGGCTGCCGCCGCTCCGCGCCAACGCCTGCCAATGGTTGTCCTTCACCATGACTTCGTGGCTGAGATCGGCGCGATGGCGAGCCCCGCCGCCCGCGATGACCGCCGCGATGTCGAGGGCGCGAAGCCCCGGTGCGGTCTTCCGGGTGTGAAGGATGTGGCAGGGTAGTCCGGCGACGGCATCCACGTACGCCCGGGTGAGCGTCGCGATCCCGCACGCGCGCTGCAGGATGTTGAGGAGAGGTCGTTCGGCCCGCAGAATCCGGGTGAGTTGACCACGGATCACGCCCGCGATAGCGCCCGCGGGAAGAATCCGGCCGTCGGGGGCCCGCCAGTCGATCCGGCATTCGCATGCCTGGGCGACGGCGTCGGCAAAGGCGTTCCCGGCGAGGACACCGCCGGTCCGGTACTCGATCACCCCTTCGGCGTCGAGCCCGGCCGGGACGGTGACAATCGTGGTGACGTCGCGCTCACCGTCCTCGGACAGTGCGATCGCCGCGATGCGGTCGCGCGGGGCCTCGGGCGTCACCGGCCGAGCGCCACCATCCGGTCGATGGCGCCTCGGGCCCGGTTGGCGATCTCCTCGGGGACGGTGATGTGATACCGGTCGTGGAGCAGCGAGTCACGCACACCGGGGAGGGTGATGGTCTTCATGAACGCGCACACCGCCTCGGGGTCCGCCGCGATGAACTGTTTCTGCGGCGCCATCTGCTGCATGCGGTGCATGATCCCGGTTTCCGTGGCGATGATGAAGCGCGAGGCAGGCCGCTCCGTCACGGCGCGGATCATCCCCTCAGTGGAAGCGATGTGGAGTCCCTCCGGCTTCACGTCACCCAGACCCATCTCGTAGATGAGCTGTCCGGCGCAGCCGCACTCGGGATGGACCAGCACCTCGGCGTCCGGATACTGGGCGCGCGCCGCGTTCAGGGTTTCGGCGCGGATCCCCTTGTGCACGTGGCACTCCCCCATCCACACCTCGACCCGGCGGTCCGGCCGCATCCGCCTGACGTGCGCGCCGAGGAAGAAGTCGGGGAGAAAGAGAATTCCCTTGTCGGCGGGGATCGCGTCGATGACGTCGAGGACGTTGCCGCTGGTGCAGCAGTAGTCGAGCTCCGCCTTCACCTCCGCCGTCGTATTCACGTATCCGACGGAGATGTAGTCGGGGAACTGCGCCTTCCACTGGCGGACGTCCTCGGCGGTGATGGTGGCCGCGAGGGAGCATCCGGCCCGAAGGTCGGGAAGAAGCACGCGCTTCGTGGGGGAGAGGATGGCGGCGGTCTCCGCCATGAAGTGCACCCCGGCGAAGATGATGACCTCCGCCTCGGTCTTGGCCGCCTGGCGGGAGAGTCCCAACGAGTCGCCGACGTAATCGGCGACGTCCTGCACCTCGGGCCGCTGATAGTTGTGGGCGATCACTACGGCATTTCTGCGGCTCGCCAGCTCCCGGATCTCGGCCTGGAGCGCGGCGATCTCGTTCGCGGACTGGTCGAGCTGCTCGATGACGGGGAGGGCGATCGAAGTGCCGTCGCGCCGGCCCGTCACGCCGACTCCTTCTTGAGCGTTTTGGGAGGGTAGTCGGCCCGGCGATGGCCGCCGCGGCTCTCCCGGCGCTTGCGCGCGGCCTGCGTGATCAGCCGCGCCACCAGGAGCTGGTTTCTGGTGCGCCACGCGTCGGCCGGGGTCGCGGCCGTGAGGCGCTCAAGCTCCTGCTCGGCGTGGAGCAACGAGGTCTCCGTCCGCTGCACGCCGACGTCGGCGGTCATGATGACGCGCATCTCTCGCCGGATATCCTCGGCGCCTTCGTCTGCTCCGGTGTCGTGCTGCTCCGGCACATCGGGCAGCACCGCGGGCGGAACGGCAGTGCGGATCGCCGCCATCACCGAACGACCGGCTCGATCGGCGAAGACCAGTCCTTCGAGTAATGAGTTGGAGGCGAGCCGATTGGCGCCGTGGACTCCGGTGGACGCGACCTCCCCCACCGCCCAGAGTCTCCGCATGCTGGCTCGGCCCTCGAGGTCGGTCTGGATCCCGCCCATGGCGTAGTGCAGCGCGGGCGCAACCGGAAGGAGATCGGTGGCCGGGTTGAGACCGTGGCGCGAGAGCATCTGCGTGATCCCGGGAAAGCGAACCGAGAAGTCGCCCACCTCCCTCGCGTCGAGCCAGGCTCCGCCTGCCGCGTCCGCCGCTGCCACGGCCCGCGCCACGACGTCGCGCGGCGCCAGCTCCCCCCTGGGGTCGGTGTCGAGCGCGAAGCGTCGGCCCTCGCGGTCGACCAGGATGGCGCCGGCTCCGCGCACCGCCTCGGAGATGAGTGGCGCCGGGTTCACTCCGGGGAGCTTGAGGGCGGTGGGGTGGAACTGGAGAAATTCGATGTCCCGGAGCTTCACGCCGACGCGGTGGGCCAGCGCCCACCCATCGGCCGTCGCGACCTTCGGATTGGTCGTGACAGCGTAGAGCTGACCCACGCCGCCCGTCGCAAGGATCACGGCGGGCGAGAAAATCGGTCGGCTGGTTCCACCATGGGTCAGCGTCGCGACCCCGATCACGGTGTCCTCGGAGGTCACGAGCGACGTGACCTCGGTGTGCTCCATCAGCTCGATGAGGGGGTGGTGCCGGACAACCTGCGCCAGGCAGCCGATCAGCGCGGCGCCGGTCCGGTCACCTCCGGCGTGGATGATCCGCGGCCGGGTGTGGGCGGCCTCGAGGCCGAAGCGGAGCCGCCCATCGGTGCCACGGTCGAACACAGCCCCCAAGGCAAGCAGTTCGTAAATCCTGTCAGGGCCTTCACTTGTGAGGATTCTGACGGCCTCGGGGTCGGCCAGGCCATCGCTTGCCGCCAGGGTGTCCGCGGCGTGCTGGCTCGGGCTGTCGCCCGGCCCCAGCGCCACGGCGATACCGCCCTGGGCCCAGGAGCTGGCGCTGTCGGCGAGGGTTTCCTTGGTGACGACAACAGCCGATTGCCCCTCGGACGCGAGACGCCAGGCCGTCCACAGGCCGGCGATCCCGGTACCCACAATAACGGGGCGGGGGGGAGACATAGTCCCACAAATATAACGGCGTTACGCCCCGTGATAATCACCGGACAGCTCATTACAGAGATCTCTGGCTGTTCACCAGAGAGGCGCGGAGGGCACAGAGTCGTTGATTGTTCACCACGAAGACACGAAGAGCACAAAGCACCACGAAGCCACCCTGTTCCACCCCACAACAATTGTTTGTGAGGGGTGCGGCTGGGCTCTGTGTACCTTCTGCCTTTCGTGCCTTCGTGGTGAATAGCCAGTGATCTCCGTGTGGAATGAACAGGTTCGATCTATGTCCGAACCCTGGAGAGCAGGACGAGCCCAGCAAGAAGAAAGAGCGCGTTGGGGAGCCACGCCGCCACCGTCGGATCGATCACCCCGCCGGCACCGACTGCCTTCATGATCTGGGTGATGAGAAGGAAGAGCACGGTCGTGCCGAGGCTGATCGCTACACCGACCGCCGCCCCGGCCCGGGGTGTGGTCACCGCCAGTGGCGCGCCGAAGAGGGCGATGATCATGCACGTTGCCGGCAAAGCCAGCTTGAGCGCCTGCTCGACGATCAGCTTGTTGGCGTCGTTCCCCGAGCGCTTAAGCGCGTCGATGTATCGCCCCAGCTCCGCATACCGCATCTCGTCCGGGGCCTTGGGCTCCGCCAGGAGATCCGCGGGAGTCTGCCTCAGGTCCCTGAGGCTCATCGTGCGGAAGGCGAACATCGCCTGGCGGTCGGGCCCGGCGATCACCCGGCTCGATCCGTCCCGGATCCGCCAGGTCCGGAGCGAGTCATCGTAGCTGGCGCTGTCGGCCGTGATGATGAGGTCGGGGTAGGACTCGCTGGAGCCCTGCCGTTCGAACATCACCTGCTTGAGCTGCCGGGTGCTGACGTCGAGCGACCGGATGGTGTATACCCACCCGGCATCGCCACGGTAGACGAAGTTGAATCGCGACCGGGTGGGCCTGGTCTGCTTGGACTTCTGAATCTCGAGCTGGCGCGCCGTCGCGCCGGGCGCCATCTCCCCCACGGCAAAGGCGAGGAAGGACGCTCCCACCGCGGCCACGAAGAGCGGCAGCATGAGGCGGTAGAAGCTCATCCCCCCCGCCTTGGCCGCCGTGAGCTCCGAGTGCCGACCCATCGCCCCCACCGTGAACACCGTCGCGAACAGGACCGCCGCCGGCATCACGATGAAGGCATTCTCCGGGATCGAGTAGACGTAGCTGATCGCGATCTCCTTCATCGTGAGGCCGCGATCGAGCAGACGATTGAGCGTGTCGGTGAGGTTGATCATGATCGAGACGATCGGGAAGCCGAGCGCGGTCAGGATGAAGATCCGAAGCCAGTTGGAGACGACGTACCGGTCGAGCGTCCCGAGTCTCGGCAGGTAGCCGCCGAGCGCCTGGAGCTTCGGTAGGCTTGGGACTCGGAGCACGGTCAGCCCTCAGCCAATCGCCGGCGGCGCAGGCGCCGGATCAGATGGCGGATGCCGTCGATCACTTCCTGGAAGTCGCCGCCTCGGGTCGACCCGCTCTCCCGGCTCACCCGCACCAGACCGATGATCCCGATGATCGTGAGGATGATGTTGGGTGCCCACATCGCCACCCAGGGCGAGATGAGGGCCCGGTCGGCCAGACTCTCTCCCGCCGTCAAGCCCACATAATGGATGGAGAACACCGCCAGCCCGCCCCCGATGACCAGGCCGATGCCGCCTCTCGGGAACCGCAGCGCCATCACGATCCCGATGATCACGAACGAGATGCAGGCCATGCTGATGGCCCACTTCTTATGAACCTCGACCAGAAAACGGTCCGTTCGCTGGTCGGCGTCCTTCACCCGGTCGATCGCCGTGGCGACCTGGGACCAGTTGGAGAGAGGTAGCCTGGGGGCGGCCCCGAGGACGGGCGAAGGCACCGGCCGGGGGGTCGGCACCGGACGAAGGCCCTTCTGTACCGCGGGCGGCTTGGCCTGCGCCGGCGGCTTGCCCTGTGCCGGCGTCTGGCCTTGTGCGGTCCCTTGCGCCTCGGCCGTCCTCGGAAGGATCAACTCCTGGACCGACTCGAGCCAGCCGCAGTAGCGCGGACGCCGCCACGCCGAGTCGGGCAGCGGCGGGGGAGGAAGCGGTGGCAGATCGAGCAGGCGGCGCAGGTCGGAGACCAGCAGCTCGCGCCGGTCGCGCGAGGCGTCACCCCGGTCATTCTGGGCCGAGTGGATGACGGACAGCATCTCGCAGGTGCTCATCTCGCGGTCACCCCGCACCGCCTCGCTGGTGTTTCGCTCGAGCTCGTCGAAGACGTTCTTCACCCTGATATCGTTGATGCGATAGTAGGTGAGCTGGAACGTCTGAGGCTCGGCGGGGCGGAACTGATGTATGGCGCCGTCGAACAGCCGGAGACTCAGGTCGGTCTGGCCCTCGGCGTAGGCCATCTGTCCGCTGTCGGCGTAGATGATCCGGCGACTGCTCTCGCCCCCCACGTCGTAGATGGTCACATCCTTGAGACGGCCCGTGGAGGCGTCGATCCGGCCGGCCCGGAGGAAGTACTGGGAGGGGGGGACTTCGTTGATGACCTGCTCGCGGAGCTCGAAGGTCGGTTTCTTCCGGCCGATGTCGATCAGCAGGCTCCGCAGCCGAGCATTGCTGCGCGGCAGCACCTGGTCCACGAAGGCGAAATTGAACGCCGACATGAAGACGCCCCACACCAGCACGGGAGTGAGGATCTGGTACACGCTGATCCCGCTCGCCCGCATTGCGGTGATCTCGTTGTCGGCCGCCAGGTGACTGAAGGCGTAGAGCACGGCCAGCAACACGGCCATGGGCATCGTCATGGCGACGATGAAGGGGACGCTCAGGGCAAAGACCTCCCCGATCACCGTCCATGGCAGTCCCTTGCCCACCAGAGCGCCGAATTTCTTGGCGATCTGGCTCAGGAGCATGAGGCTGGTGAGCGCCGTCAGCCCGAAGAGGAACGGTGCCGCCAGTTGTCGGAGGAGATAGCGATCGAGCAGGCGCAACGGGGCTAACTCGTCATGTTGTAAGGGGTTGTTTCGTCGGTTATATTTGCGGAATCCGTCACCTCAAGCATCATTGTGACCCTCTAGCGTGATACGCTTTCCGGTCGCCTTGGGCTGTCTTTTTCTGCTGCCCCGGCTACTCAGCGCACAAGCCGACACCACGGCGCCCTCGCTGCGGCTCGTCTTCCACGAGCCTCCGCTCGCCCTCCAGCAGCCGGCGGCACTCAGGGCTTCCTGGCTCGGGGCCCCGCGTGGCGCGCCCGCCATCCGGATGGCCGCGTGGGACACGGCGATGGCGTCACTCCTCGCGACGGAGCGGGCCGACCGGAGCGTCGGGATCAGGCTCCGGACCCTCTATGGAATACCCCTTCGGGAACAGGTGGCCATCGAAGAGGAAGGCGCCGAGACACCTCGCAGGAATCTACTAGGTCTCCCCACCAAGTATGCCGACCTGACTCTGGACGGCCAAGCGCGCCTGGAGGTGCGCACCGACCGGACTCGGGAGGAGCACTGCAGCGCCGTGCTTCTCCTCGATCCCAATTCGGGGTGCCGCGGCGGGTTCAAGGCCCCGAGTCTGGACAATCAGGTCAACATCAAGTCGACGGGTCTGCTGGGGCAGCGGATTCACGTCAACGTGGACTTCGACACCGAGCGCGACTATTCCAGCAACAACAACGTCCAGATCTACTACGAGGGGCTCCAGGACGAGATCGTCCGGCGGATCGACGTCGGCACGGTGACCTTCCAGCCGCCGCAATCACGCTTCCTGACCGCCGCCGTTCCCGCGAACAACTTCGGAATCAACGCCACGTTCGAGGTCGGCCCGATCCAGATCCAGACGCTCGCGGCTACTCAGAAGGGGAGTGTGGTGGCCGAGCGGGTATACACCGTGGGGGCGACGACCAGCCAGACCCAGGACCGGCAGGTCCGCGACCTCGATTTCGAGAGCGGACGATTCTTCTGGGTCGTGGACCCCGACAGTCTGCCGGGATTCCCGGCGCTCGACATCCTGAACCTCAATTCCAACGCGCTCTCGCCGGCTTATCGCCCGGTGCAGGTGCGGGTCTACCGGTACCGGGCGGCCAACAGCAAGAGCGGGGTCAACCCCAATCTCGGCGGCGTCACGGCGCTGGCCCGGCGCACCGACAGCCCCCAGCAATTCGGACCGGTCCAGTGGGAGCTGCTGCTCCAGGGCACCGATTACTACCTCGACCCCTCGGGGCTCTGGATCACCCTGGCGACCAAGCTCGACCAGAACGACTACCTGGCGGTGAGCTATCGCTCGGCGGCGGGAACGACGATCGGCACCTTTCCCGAGGCCGACCGCGGCACCGCCGGCGGGGTGGCGCTCGACACGCTGGAGTTGGTGGTGCAGCCCCAGCAGGGTCCGGACCTGCCCACCTTCCGCTACGAGATGCGCCAGATCTACCGGGTGGCCGGCGCCGATCTCGATCCCAACTCTCTCGCTGTCGGACTGACGCTCAGCCGGAGCGAGCGTCCCCTGAGCGGATCCGCCGAGACCTACCTTCGGCTCCTGGGTCTCTCGATTCCGAGCGACGCGACCCTCTTCGACCGCGACAACCGTCTTTTCCCCCGGTCGCGCGATCCCGATGCGGCGCAGGTGGTGCACGACTACTACATCGTGTTCCCCCACCTCCAGCCGCTCGCCGACCCCACCAAGCTTTCTCCCGCCGAGGCGTCGGACTCGCTCTATCGAACGCCGCTGTTCCGGCTGCTGAGCGAGGGTCCCCCGGCCCGCTTCGCTCTCGGACTCCACTACGACGCCACCGGCGGGGGCGACCGGTCGACGCTCAATCTGAATGCCCTGCAGCTGCGCGACGGGAGCGAGCAGCTCTTCGTCGGCGGCCGAAAGCTGGTGCGCGGGCTCGATTACTCGATCTCGTACGACCTGGGCCAAGTCACCTTCCTTAATCCCGACGCGCTCTTCGGGCAGGGGTCGGCGCAGGTCACCGCGCGCTTCGAGGAGCGCGGGCTCTTCGCCGTGGCCCCGACCAACATCCTGGGGCTCTCGACCCGGTACTCCCTGGGCGATCACGGCGCGATCAACCTCATCGGCATGTACCAGAAGGAGCAGAGCGCATTCAACCGCCCCGCGCTGGGCTTCGAAGCGACGGCGAATCTCATCGGCGGGATCAACACCGAGCTGCGCTTCAAGCCGACGGGTGTGACCAATTTCCTGAACAAGCTGGTCTCCAAGCGTTCGACCGCCCCCTCGCTCGTGGATGTGAACGCCGAGTTCGCGTTCACCAAGCCGGACCCGAACCAGAGCGGTGAAGCGTTCCTCGAGGAGTTCGAAGCGGAGGCCGGCGTCGACGTCTCGCTCCGCGAGTCCTCGTGGGAATTCGGTAGCCGGCCGCAACAGGCCACGGGCCTAGAGGACATCGGCTTCGCCGGCGGGTTCGACACCGATGACGCGGTGGCCCTCACCTGGCAGAACCTGGTGCCGATTCCCGGCACGTCGCAGCCCCAGGAGCTGCACCCGCAGGACATCGACACCCTGATCCGCACTGCGGGCCGGAGCGAGAGTCCGGAGACGATTCTCTATCTCGCGCTCCACGCCGACACGGCCGGCGGCATCGTGCAGCGGAACAACGCGTCGCGCTGGTCGCTCCCGCGGCGGGACTTCCGGCCGCGCTGGCGCTCCATGGTGACGTCGCTCAGCTCCACCGGTGTCGATCTGAGCCGGGACGACTTCCTCGAGTTCTGGGTCTTTCAGCCGGCCGGCTCGCCGGCCGATTCCGCGGGACTCCGGCTGGTCATCGATCTCGGAACCGTCAGCGAAGACGCTGTCGCGGTCGCGCCGGACAGCTTCACAGTGAACGGCAGCGATACGCTCTTCACCGGCCGTCAGCTGGTCGGTGTGGGCAACCTCAACACCGAGCGCACCGACATCGGGATCTTCAACGCCGACGTGGACGACATCGGCATCCTGGGGGACCGGCCCGACCGGATCGAAGAGGTAGGACAGGGTCCGATCGATACCCTGCCGCTCTGCAACCGGGTGCTGACCAACGCCGTGCCGATTTTTCCCTGGGGCGACCTGAGCAGCCGATGCACTCGTGGCAACGGCGTGCTCGACACCGAAGACCTCAACGGCGATGCAGTGCTCGACGCGTCCGGCCCGAACGAGAACGTCTTCCGCTACGTGGTGAACCTGGCGAACGGCGACTTCTTCGTGCGGAACGGGGTTCCCACCAGGGACTCACAGGGAAACGTCGTCGCGGTGTGGAAGCTCTACCGCGTTCCCATCCGCCAGCCCACGGACACGCTCAATACGCCGACGCTTCGCCTCGTGCAGCATCTCCGGGTCACGCTCGCGACCCCGCCGGACATCGGGAATCCCGACGTCGTCGCGCGGCTCGCGCTGGCCCGGCTCCGCTTCGTGGGCTCGCCTTGGGTGCGCCGGGCGGAGACGCCGATTGCGGGGCTCACCGGTGCCATCGGCCTGCCGCACGGCGAGATCAGCACGTCGGTCGTCTCCACCGAGAACCGGATCGACCTCGGGTACGAGTCGCCCCCCGGCATCATCGACCAGGGAAACCGTCAGGGTGGTGACCGGGAGACTGCCGGCACCCAAATCAACGAGAAATCCCTCCGGATCATCGGCCGCGAGCTCGGGCTCAACGAGCGCGCCGAAGCCTACCTCCGCTTCCCGGCGGGTCCGCAAAACCTGCTGACGTATCGGACGCTCCGGGTCTGGTTCCGGGGACGTGGGCCGGGGTGGGACGAAGGCGATCTTCAGGCCTTCATCAAGCTCGGAAGCGACGACAACAACTTCTACCTCTACCGGGCGCCCGCCAAGACGAACACATGGGTACCCGAGGCCGTGATTGACCTGGAGATCTGGCGCCGGCTCAGGGCCGACGTCGAGAACCGGTGGCTCAGCGGCCAGCCGCCGTCCGGGGCGGCGGCGTGCGGTGTGGACTCCCCCGATGCGTATGTGGCGTGCGATGGCCCCTACATCGTGAACGTGCGCGATCCGGCCGTGAATCCACCCAATCTGGCGGCGGTGCAGGAGATCTCCGCGGGCATCTACCGGGTGGCGCAAAACGTCACGAGCACCGAGTTCGAGCTCTGGGTGGACGACATCCGCCTCAGCCAGCCGGTTGCGTCGACCGGGTTGGCGGGGTCGGTGGACGCGCGTCTCACCGCCTCGGACATCGGCAGCATCGCGGTCGCCTACATCAAGCAGAACGGCCAGTTCCGCCAGATCAACCAGGACCCGAGCTATCGCGCGAGCACCATCTTCCAGGTCGGGAGCAACCTGAGACTCGACCGGTTCCTGCCGTCCTCCCTCGGTCTGGCGATGCCGTTCACCGTCACCTACGCGCGCACCGGCATCGAGCCGGAGCTGCTGAGCGGCACCGATCTGCGGGCGTCGTCGCTCCCCGGGCTGCGGAAGCCGGAATCATGGAGCGCCACCTACTCCCTCTCCATCCGGCGCGAAGTTCCCGGCAGGAGCTGGATCACCAAGGGCTTCGTGGATCCGCTCTCGATCACCGCGAGCCGAACGCAGGGACGGAACACGACGGATCTGTCGAACGCCGAGGCCAGCTCGTATGCCCTCAACGCGACGTACCTGCTCCAGATGCGGCGGCGCGGGTTCCGTCTCCCACTGGGCGGCATCGCGAAGGGTCTTCCCAGGTGGATCAGAGAGGGTGAGGCGGGGAAGAGCCTCGAGCGAGCCGACTTCAGCCTGGTGCCCTCGCGTATCCGGCTGACCAGCGGGCTCACCCGCGACGAGGCGAACTCGACGGCCTTCAGGGTTCCGGTCGCGAGCAGCGACGACGCGTTCTTCCGGCCGACGCTGGCGCTCACCCATCTCTGGCGCAATTCGGGCGGCCTCACCTGGCAACCGCTCGGCATGCTGAACCTGAGCGGCGACCTCACGAGCACGCGTGACCTTCGGGTGTATCCCGACTCGACGACACTCGGGCGTCTCGCCTACAGCGAGCGCAGGTTCCTGCTGGGTGTGCCGGTGGGGGTGGAGCGCGACCGCACGCTGGTGACGGCCCTCGCGCTGACGCCGGCCCTCTCGTCGTGGCTCCGGCCCCGCTTCCTCACCAACAGCAGCTTTCTCCTCTCCCGGACCCTCTCGAGCCGCGACCCGGTGCGCGTCGACGGCGACAGCGGCGCGTTCATCCTGCCCCAGACGCTCAACAACACGAGGATGAACGAGCTGGGTGCCTCCCTCGACTTCGCCCGTGGACTCCGTCAGCTCGTGGGCGACAGCAGCGCGCTCGGCAAGATGCTGAGCAAGGCCCGACCGGTGGACGTGAGCACGCGGCTCACCCGCACGTCCACCTTCGATCTCACCGCCTTCGATCCCAGCTTCGGGTACCAGCTCGCCCTTGGCGGCCTCGATCGGTTCCTCGCTCAGGAGAACACCTCGGCCATCGGCGCGTCCGAGTCGAGGATCGCGACCATCGCCGCCGGAGCGGACCTTCCTCTCGGTATCGCGGTCACGATCTCTCACGCGCTCACCCGCACCACCCGATTCCAGCGGGTGAGCACCGGGTTCGTGCAGACCGAGACGAAACAGGAAGAGTGGCCGGTGGGGAGCGTGCGCTGGACCCGGACATTCCGTCGGGGCGCCCTCACCCTGCTCGCGCTCGGGACATCGTTCCGCCATCGCGAAGGAAGTACCGTCCAGGCGAACGTGGCGGGCACGCCGGCGCTGAGCGCCATCACGTCGTCATCGATCACGCCCGACCTTCAAGTCGCGCTTCGAAACGGGATGACGATGGCGGCAGGCGTCAACGATCTCCAGCAGCGAAACGCGTCGAACGGCAACGAGACCCGTCTCGATCAGCGCGATATCACGGGTTCGTTCAATTACGCGTTCCGACTGCCCCGGTCGATCAGCCGGGCGCGGAAGCAGGTCCGGAGCTCCGTCACCGTGCTCTCCACCACGGCCACGACATGCCTCCAGCAGCGGACGCTAGCCGATTGCACCGTCGTGTCGGACGTGACGCGGCAGGAGTTCCGCGGCGGACTCGATACCGACCTGCTGCAGACCCTGACCGGAGGACTCCAGCTCGGCTACTCGGTGAACGACGCGCGTCACCTGAGCCGAAGGACCTCGCAGATCTCGATCATCGCGAGTTTCCAGCTGTCGTTGTTTGCGGGAGACTACAGGTAGCGGGAAGCGGGAGGCATCCGCGCACCTCGTTGACTTTCAGGCGTCAAGGGAGTTTCATCATCGCGTCAGTTCGGAGCCGGTTCACGGGGTTTCGTTTCCCCTTCTTCCCTTTCCTTCTCCCCGCTTCCTGCTCCCCGCCCCCTATGCGCCCCATTCTCGTCGCAGTCGTTGTACTGCTCACTGCCTGCCGCGAGTCGCCCCGGCCCAGGGAATTCGACGCTGCCTCGGCGTTTCGCTACATCGAGACGCAGGTGGCGTTCGGGCCGAGGATTCCGAACACGGAAGCGCACGGAAAGATGGCGGCCTGGCTCGACAGCATGCTGCGCACGCGGTCCGATACGCTCGTCGTCCAGAAGTGGGACCATGTGACGGCCTCGGGTGACTCGCTGCACCTCACCAATTTCATCGCACGCTTCAACCCCGCCGCCCAGAAGCGGCTGCTCTTCCTCGCCCATTGGGACAGCCGCCCGACGGCCGACGCGCCCACATCGCCGGACAAGACCAAGCCCGTGCCAGGCGCCAACGATGGCGGCTCCGGCGTGGCATTACTCCTGGGTGTAGCCGACGCGCTCAAGAAGGACTCCACCACGCTCGGGGTGGACCTGCTCTTCGACGACGGAGAGGACTACGGAAACTTCGAGGCCAAGCCGGCGGACGACGTCCTCATCGGGGCTCGCTACTATGCCTCCCACCAGATGCCGGGCCCCGCGCCGCTCTACGCAGTGCTGTGGGACCTCGTTGCCGACAAGAATCTCCAGATCTTTCAGGAAGGCAACTCGCTCGTGGGCGCGCCGGAAGTCGTGGAGCGCGTGTGGGAGACGGCGCGCGAGTTGGGTCATGCCTCTCAATTCGTTGCTACGCCGAGGCACACGCTGATCGATGATCATCTGGAGCTGCAGAAGGTCGGCATCCGCGCCATCGACGTGGTGGATTTCGACTATCCCTCCTGGCACACGCCCGACGACACGATCGACAAGGTTTCGAGCGCGAGTCTTCAGATAGTGGGTGACGTGGCGATGGGGCTGGTGCGGAAGGAAGAGTGAAGCCTGCCTGTGGTGAATTGACGTCTCGATAAAGTCGTTATCGCGTAGCCTGGCCCCGGGACGCGCGGCCGGGTGTCCGCATCGCCGCACAATCGCGATATCCTCGGCCATGTCGTCGTCCGAGCGTCGCGCACTTCTCCTTCTGCTATCGCTCGGGCTAGTGGGCCAGGGGGTCCGCTGGCTCGCCACCCGCCCGGGTCAGCCCCCCGGCGAAGTGCAACTGGTTCAGACCCTTCCTCCGCAATCCCCCTCCGCCCATCGCGACAGTATTCTCGCGCTCGCCCGCCCCCTCGGGGCGGATGAGAAGATCGACGTCGACCGCGCGACGGCCCAAGAGCTGGCCCGCCTTCCCCGTGTGGGCCTCGCGCTCGCCAAGACCATTATCGCGGACCGTGACGCGCACGGACCCTTCGGAGGCATCGAAGGACTCGACCGCGTTCCTGGCATCGGCGCCGGGCTGCTCAGTGCCCTCGGCCCGCATCTCGGGTTCAGCGGAGTAGCACGGCAGTCGGCAAGTGCTGCTCCTGCCATCGTCAGCCGGACCCTTGCCCCGTCCACACCCGTGCTTCTCGACCTCAACCGCGCCACCGAGGCCGAGCTCGAGCGACTGCCTGGAATCGGCCCGGCGCGGGCCCGGAATATCGTCGCCGACCGCGAGCGGCACGGGTCTTTCAGTAGGGTCGCGGACCTGGACCGGATCCCGGGGATTGGGCCAGCCGCGGTGGCGAGACTGAGCACCCTGCTTCGGGTGCAATGATCCCTCCGACTCGCGGTCGTCCCAGGCTTCGTTCCAGATTGTAACCCCCAGTCACCATGTAGCTTAGAGAGATCACTCGCGACCATGGCAACCGCAGCGCCCGCTGGCGGCGCCGATCGGCTTGGCGAAGTTCTGCTCCGGGAAGGCATGCTTTCCCGGGAGCAGCTCATTCAGGCACAAAGCGAGCAAAAGACCTCGAAACACCGTCTCGGCTACGTCCTGGTGAAGCTGGGCCTGGTCCCCGAAATCGAGATCACCAAGATCCTGGCACGGCAGCATCGCATGCCGGCCGTGGATCTCTCCCGCTTCGAGGTCGATCCCAAGATCCTCAAGCTGGTGCCATCGGACATGGCGGCCAAAGGCGTCGTGCTCCCGCTCAAGCGCGAGGGGCGCACACTGACGGTCGCCATGGCCGATCCCAGCGACCTCGGCCTGCTCGAAGACCTCAAGTTCATCACGCGCTTCGATCTCTTCCCGGTCATCGCCGGGGAGTACACCCTGCGCGCGCTGATCGAGAAGCACTACCAGGCGGGCAACAACCAGCAGGAGCTCGATACCCTCCTCAAGGACATGGAGGCCGCGGGCGAGGACCTGGAGGTCGTCGAGGAGCAGGAGGAAGAGACCGCCACGCAGGCGCAGATCGAGGACGCGCCGGTGGTCAAGCTCATCAACGGGTTGCTGATCGAGGCGGTGAAGCGGGGCGCGAGCGACATCCACATCGAGCCGTTC
>DATBSO010000059.1:0-2691 GCA_036559745.1 Gemmatimonadales bacterium
TTCAGCCCGCTCTGGTCGCCGGAGTGCAGATCCTCGGTCCGGTGCTGAAGGGCTCGAATAGCGGACCGCACGGCCCGGTCGGAGGCCGTTCGAGCGATGTCCGCGACGAGCAGCTCGTGTGGTGTCATGGGGGTCGATCGGTTTGAAGGTCTTCTCGGAGGGGCGCGAACGTATCGGACCAGGGACCCTGGATGATAAGGGGCCACGGCACGACCGGACTAGACGCGAGGGGACAACGCGGCTAGCGGAACACCCTGCACGTCTCGGGTCCTGAGCCTGACACGCCTCGCTGGTACGCCGACGGAAAGGAGACGTCCACTCTCGCGGTGTCTTTCAGGGACCGCGCCGCCGCGTATCGGAGCCGGCACTCACGTGCCGAGGCGGAGGCCTGGGGCCCGAATCCGGAAGGGAGTCTCCACAACAGCACCGCAATCGCGAGGCCGGCCAGGACGAAGAGAAGGAGCAGCGGCCGGGATGAAAACTTCGCGCGGGAATCGCTCACGTGTTCGTCAGTCGTTCAGATCGCTTTGAGGGACGATGTAAAGCATAGGGGCCGTCACACTCGAGTGGTAGTGGAAAGACAAGCATTGCAAATTCTTGCACTCCCGATGCGTCCTACCCAATCCCAGTGATGCCGCGGCTCACGGCTTCGTCGCACAGGTGAAGTAGTACCCGAGCTGCTCGACCCGCGCTTCGGCCACGCGCACGGTCGCGCTCAGCACCACGCAATCCCCGATCGGCGCGACGAGCTGATCGAACGGCACGTCTCCGCTGTGCCACCGTCGCTCGAGCCGGGCCTTGGGATAGTGCATCATGAGCTCGTCACGCGTCACGCGCCGCGGCAGCCGATCCGTGAACACACCGATCAATCGCTGGTTGGTATCGAAGTAGAGGGCGTAATGGTCGGGTCCGAGATCGAGGCGCTGCGCGGGGTGGAGCGTGTGGCCCATGAGGCGCCACTCCGTGCCGGCACTGATGCGCGAAGGATTGCCCGAATACCCGCGGCGCACCTGGACGGCCTGGTCGAGCTCGACGGCAAAGATCCGCTGGGCTCCCTCAACCGTCGTGGATCCAAGCTCCAGCTCACGCCCAGGGGTCGCCCGACCCGGCACCGGGTCCGCGAAGAGGACCGGTCGGCCGGACAGACTCTGGCCGGAGAGCGACACGGGGCGGATGACCCCGGTGAGCAGCAGACTGGTCGTGAGAAATGCGACGGCGGTGTGGACGCGCATGCGAGCTCCGAAGGGAGGACGGGTCGTCGCCCACTCAGCAACTCGCGCGCCCCGACGACTGCCTCGGCAAGCCGCGTGGTCAAATCACGTTATCGACTGTGCCATCACTTGCAGCGTACGATGCCCTCGCATGGTGCATCTCAGCGTAGCTCGATGCTTCCCCGCGAAGTCTCGAGGGTGGCGATGAGTACCGGCCTGGGCCCCGCAGCCACGCCGAGCTCGATCCCGAGAATCCGGAGCTGACGACGAATCGAGTCGGGCTCGGGATGCTCGGCCCCGAGTTGCAGAAGACGAACGCCGGCGGCAGCCGCATCGGCGGGATGGGGACCAGCGCCCCAATCGATCAGGAAGGGAACGATCCCGTCTCCGGGCAACGTGCCGGGATAGGTGAATCGCCAGGAGAGCACTTCCCCGTTGCTCCGCTCCCGCCGCCCACTTCGCACCTCACCCAGCGGAATCCTCGCGAGCCTGGCCGACTCGGCCTGACGTTCGAGATCGGCGCTCTTCGCGGCCCACCCGATCAGTCGGGGCTCCGTGAGCCGGTCGAGGCCCATCCAGCGCTCGCGATACAGCGGCGATTGTGAAGGATCTGGAGCGATGAGCTCGAGGTACATCGTCGAGCCGAGGGCGATCAGCGCGTTGTGCGTGCCCTCGCCAGGATGGCGGCCTCCGGGAGTCGCACGGACGCTGGTGAGCCTCTCGAGCCGATCGATCTCCGTCTCGAGGCTCTGCCCGCCCCAGATGAGATGGTCGACGGCAGGAAGGCGAGGTGGGGAATTCAGGTTGCGGGACAGGCGTCGTCGCGCGAGATCCGCTCGCGAGGAGCCGCGGCGCCGTCGGGCCCGAACGGCTCGGCGAAGCTGAAGGCCACGGGCGTGGGTCCGTGCCGCTCGAGATGGGCGAGCCGTTCCACTGCCTCCGTCACCGGCGGGCGATGCCCGTCCGGTACCCACCAGAGCGCCACGTAGACGCTCTCGAACCGCTCGAACCATTCCCGGCGCTGGCGCATCACCGGCGAGTGCGCGCTTCGGTAGACGAAGTCCTTGAGAGAGGCGAGATCGGCCCAGACCGACATGTTGATGAGGACCCGCGCATCCTCATAGGGCCGCACCGCCGTCGCGTCGCCATCCTCGGTCTGGAGCCGCCAGACAAATCCCGGACTCTCGTCGGCCAGGGCGTTGATATCCGCGAGCCGGGCGACGAATCCCGCCATCACCGGGTCGGTCATCTCGCCCTTCACGCGGCCGATGTTCACCTGTGCCAGCTGCACGATGTCTCCTCACGCGACCAGAGTCTCTTTCCCCACAACTCGTCAGGTACCGTGGATCTCACCGTCCCGGCGGGCGAACACGACGTAGCGCACCCGCTTCTGCTCGCTGGCACGGAAGGGACTTGAGCGGGCGGGACGGGTCATTTCCAGCCGTCGTTGGGCGAGGCGAGCCGCACGCTGGCTCTTGTA
>DATBSO010000060.1:0-45150 GCA_036559745.1 Gemmatimonadales bacterium
GCCGTGCTGGCCTGTCGTGCGTTACCTCACGCGTTGCTGGACGACGACATCGACATCGACGGCGCCAGGGCTGGCGTGGCCTCGATGCCGGCGTGCTCCTCGACGGCCGCGGGCTCGGCGACCCGCGTCCGCGCCAGGAGCATGTAGATCGATGGCACGACGAACAGCGTGAAGAGCGTGCCGATGATCATGCCGCTGACCAGCATCACGCCGATGCTGTTCCGCGCGCCGGCGCCGGGGCCGGTGGCGATCACCAGCGGGAAGTGGCCGACGACCGTCGCCGCCGTGGTCATCAGGATCGGCCGGAGCCGGGTCTCCGACGCCTCGAGGATCGCCTGCAGCTTGGCCTTCCCGCTCTCCTGCAGGTGGTTGGCGAACTCGACGATCAGGATGCCGTTCTTCGCGATCAGTCCGACGAGCGTGATCAGCCCCACCTGCGAGTAGATGTTGATCGTCGTGATGTCCATGAAGCTGAACAGGAGCGCGCCCGAGATGGCGAGCGGCACCGAGCCCAGCAACACGATCAGCGGATCGCGGAAGCTCTTGAACTGCGCCGCCAGCACGAGATAGATCAGCACCAGCGCGAAGCCGAGGGTGACCGTGAGCGCCGATCCCTCCTTCCGGATCTGTCGCGATTCACCAGCGTAGTCGATCGTCATCCCCGGAATGCTCGCCGCCTGGGCCGCAGCTTCGAGGATGTTGAGCCCTTCCTCCTTGGTGACGCCGGGCTTGACGCCGCCGAAGATCCGCACGGCGTTCCGCTGTGAGAACCGGTTGAGGGTCCGTGGCGCGGTGCTCGTCTCGATCTTGGTGAAGGTCGAGACGGGGACCAGCTCACCGCTCGGCGTCTTGATCTTGAGGTCGAGCAACGGGCCCAGCGTGGCGCGGTCGGCCTCGCCGATCTGGGGAATGACCTTGTAGCTGCGATCGAAGAAGTTGAACCGGTTGACATAGGCGCCACCGAGCAGCGTGCCCAGCTCCTGACCCACGCTCGCGAGGTCGAGGCCCAGATCGGCCACCTGGTCCCGATCGACGATCACGCGCGCCTCAGGCAGGTCGATCTTGAGGTCGGTGTCCACGTACAGGAACTTTCCGCTCTGCCATCCCGCGCCGACCACCTGGCCCACCGCCTGCAGCATCTGTTCGGGTGGCACCTCACTCTCGAGCACCAGCTCGACGTCGTACTGCCCCGGAGACGGGAGTGGCGGATCGAGACGGGGAAACACCCGGAGCCCCGGCACCGACGAGACAGCGCCGTACACCTCCCCGTACATCTGCTCGGTAGTACGGGCCCGTTCCTTCCAGTTCTTCGCGACCATGCCGCCGAAGCCGCCCCACTGCGTCGTCAACGACCACATGAACTTGGCCTCGGGGAACTTCTGGACCCGATCGATCACTTCGAGCGACGCCTTGTTCGTGGCCGGCAGCGAGGCGTCGGGCGACGCCTGCATGAACATGCTGATGTGGCTCTGGTCTTCCACCGGCGCGAGCTCGTGCCGCGAGAAGGAGTAGAGCGGCCAGATCGCGGCCATCACCAGCACCGCGGCGGCGACGATAGGCCACTTCATCTGGTGGAGCGCGCCGTCGAGGAGCCGCCCGTAGGTGCGACGCACCGCGTCGAACGCGCGGTTCACCAGCCGTGTGAGCCGCCCTTCCTGGCCGTGCTCGTGCACGAACTTCATGCTCATGACCGGCGAGAGCGTGACCGCGACCACGCCTGACAGCACGACGGCTGCCGCCAGCGTGATGGCGAACTCGAGGAAGAGCGAGCCGGTGAGGCCGCCCTGAAACGCGATCGGGGTGTACACCGTCGCCAGTGTGATGGTCATGGCGATGATCGGGCCCACCAGCTCGCGGGCGCCGATGATCGCCGCGTCCAGGCGCGATCGTCCTTCCCGCACGTGTCGCTCGACGTTCTCCACGACCACGATCGCGTCGTCCACCACGAGTCCGACCGACAGCACGATCGCGAGGATCGTGAGCAGGTTGAGACTGAAGCCGAAGGCGTACATGAAGATCGCGGCGCCGACGAGCGAGACCGGCATGGCCACGAGCGGGACCAGCGCGGTCCGCACCGACCCCATGAACAGGAACACCACGAAGCCGACGATCAGAATGGTCTCGCCCAGCGTCTTGGTGATCTCGGTGAGCGCGTCCTCCATGAAGACCGTCGCGCTGTACACCAACTGCATGTCGATGTCTTTGGGCAGCGTGGGCCGGATCTTCTCCATCTCCGCCTTCAGGCGGTGCGCCACCTCGATCTCGTTGACGCCGATCAGCGGCCAGACGCCGAGGTACACGCCCTCCTTCGTTCCGTACTTGGCGACGAAGTCGGCCTCTTCCGCCCCGAGCTCGACGTTGGCGACATCGCTGAGACGGACGATCGCGCCGTTCCGGTCGGTGACGATCAGGTTCTTGAACTCGTCCACCGAACGGAGGTCGGTGTTGGCGAGGAGGTTCACCTGGACCAGGTTGCCCTTGGTCTGTCCCACGGCGGCGAGGTAGTTGTTCCGCCGGAGCGCCTCCTGCACGTCACCGGGCGCGAGATTGAGCGCGGCGAGTTTTTCCGGGTCGATCCAGACCCGCATGGCGATCTGTCGCCCGCCCTCGATGCTCACCCGCTGCACGCCCGTCAGCGTCGACAGCTGCGGCTGCAGTGTTCGCGACAGCCAGTCGGTGATCGCGGGAACGTCGCGGTCGGTCGACGTGAAGCTGAGATAGAACGAGGCGTACGGACGGTCCGCGCGTTGGACTTCCACGACCGGAGGCTCCGCCTCCGACGGCAGCTCCGAACGGACCTGCTGGAGACGCGCCGTCACCTCGGCCAGGGCCGCGGTGCTGCTGTGGTTGAGCTTGAGGTGGACGGTGATCTGACTCACGCCCGCCCGGCTGGTGGACTCGACGTGGTCCACGCCACCGATGGCGGAAACCGCGCGCTCGATGGGCGTCGTCAGGAAGCCGCGGACGGTCTCGGCGCTCGCGCCGAAGTACACCGTCGAGATGATGATGGAGGACTGCTCGATCTTGGGATACTGCTGCACCGGGAGGCTCGTGAGCGCGCGCCAGCCTACCACGACGATGGCAATATTGACGACGGCCGCGAGGACCGGATGTCGGATGAAGGTATCGGTGAAGCTGCGCATGTTACTTGGCTCCCGGGGCCGTACCCGTCTCGGTGGTGTCGGCGGCCAGCATCACGAGCACCGATTCGCGCAGTTTGAACGAGCCGGATGTCGCGACGAGGTCACCAGGCGCGACACCGTCGAGGATCAGGACCGAGTCCCCGAGCACTTCCCCGGACCGCACCAGCTTCTCGTGGGCGCGCAGCTTGCCGTCCTTGTCCTTGGCCAGAATGAAGACGTGATCTCCTCCGGGGCCCTTGCGCAGCGCGCTCACAGGGATGACGACCGCTTTGCCCATGGGCCCGGCCGGAACCTGTACTCGCACTGACGCCCCGGGAGCGGGCCCCGTCCGTGCGCCGTCGATCTGCGCGCGGACCGTGGCGTTTCTGGTCTGCGGATCCACCCGCGAGTCGATCGCGACGATGCGCGCGGGAATCGGCGCGGCTTCGTTCGTCCCGATGACGGAGAGCTTGTCGCCCACGCGGAGACCCGCGGCCACCCGCTGGGGCACCGTGAAGTCGACGTGCGCCACATCAGCGACGCCCTGGAGGGTGGTCAGCTGAGTGCCCTCCTTCAGGTATTGACCCGGATGCACGTCCGAGATTCCGATGCGTGCGCGGAAGGGTGCGCGGATGGTCTTCCGGGCGATGACCGCCTTGGTCCGCGCCATCTGCGCCTCGGCGACATCACGCGACGAGCGCGCCTGGTCCACTTCCTCCTGCGCGACGGCCTTGCTCTGACTCAGCGCTTCCATCCGGGCGAGCGTCGTCTGTGCCAGTGCCGCCTCCGCCTTCTGCGCCTCGAGCTCCGCTTCCTCCACCGACACGTCGAGCGCGACGAGCAGCGCCCCGGGCTCGACGATCTGGCCCGGCGTCAGCGCGACCCGGCGCACGGTGCCCGCGATCTCGTTGCTCAGTGTTATGGAGCGCATGGCCAGCACGGTGCCGACGGACGTTATCGTCGGCCTGTATTCGCGACTCGTGGCGACGGCCGACGTCGCCGTCTCCATCGGCTCGGGCTGGTTCGCCGCTGCCGCCGCGGACTTCTTGATCTCGGAGGATTTCCAGGCCGCGAGCGCGATTCCGAGGATGACCAGCGATCCAAGCAGGGCGGTGGACCCGATCCAGCCACGGCGAGGTGCGAAGGTGGAGCGAGACATGAGACACGATCTCCAGACTCTCGGGGGTGGTGCTTTCGTTTCGCGCGATCATCCGGCGGCCCGGTCCAAACGCGCGTGGGAGCGGGCGTTCGCTCCACTTACTCTGCGTAAGTAGATTATGGCGCGTTCGTTCAGGAAGTCAAGAGACAGTCATGTAATAAGGCGTAAGACGGAGACCTACAAGGACTCGGGATCGCTCGGTCGGTACGACTGTGCGAGGATATTGCGCCCAGGTAAGTAACTAACTAGTTTCAAGCTATGACGTATAACTCCCACTTCTGCCCAGACTTCCATCGCGCCGTCGAGCTGATTGGCCAGCGGTGGTCGGGCGCGATCGTCCGAGAGATGCTCGCGGGAGCCAAGCGGTTCACCGAGCTGCGGCACGCTATCCCGGACATCAGCGACCGTATGCTCTGCGCCCGATTGAAGGGGCTGGAAGAGGAAGGGATCGTCGAACGGAAGGTCTACGCCGAGACGCCGGTCCGGGTGGAGTATCAGTTGACGAACAAGGGCCGAGCCCTGGAGCAGGTCTTCTGCGCGATCGGCCAGTGGGCTGATCAATGGACGGGTGAGCACGAGATCCCGCCGAAGGACTCCGACGCCGCCTGACCGCCCCACCTGAGTCGGACGAACCCACAGCCAGTCCTGTCACACTGGGGCTCGGGAGCCGCGCCCTCCTGCTGTATTTCATCTCCGCATTCGGCTCGATTGTGCCGATTTCGGCGACGCCGGGCTTGAGCTCCGGGCGGGACCGGCGTCTTGCGGGTTCGATACTCGGGGGTGCGACGCGGGAGAGGGGGGTGCCCGGACGGACGCGTTCAGTGGGCCGCCAGTTACTCCCACTTCCTCACCCGGGCGCAGGCCACTGTGGCGTCCGGAGGGCGCCCTCCTCTCCCGCGGAGCACCCTAACCGCGTCGCGAAACGCCCGCCGTCAGCGCGCTCGATACCCGGCGAGCGCCTGATTCAGCACCCCCGCCAGCCTCACGCCCGCCGCGATCAGCTGCCGGTCGATGATCCGCCGGCTCGCCTGCACGTACGCGCGCCCGATCCGCCCGTCGGCCGGGAGCGGCCCGTAGACGTTCGCCACCGCGATTCGATGTCCCTCCATCGCCCAGTCCACGACGGTCCCACGCTCGAGCGCGTTTGTATTCACCGACCGCATCCGAGTCCTGAGGTAGGCGAAGTAGCTCTCCTGACTCAGCCCCAATGATTCGATCATCTCACCATCCCATACCTTGTGCAGATTGGTCGGATGGCCCAGGAGGGTCACCGCCCGGTCGTTCCCCCCGCGATCGTGGTTGTCCCCCACGTGCAACGGCTGGTGCAGGTCGCCCATGAAGTGAATCAGGAAGCGAAGCGCTTCTGCGCGGTCGTTTGGAGACGTTGCCGGATCGGCCAACAGCTGCCGGTCGTGCCCGATGGCGGTGATGATGCATCGGCCGCGTGGGCAGTGCCGCTCGGGTAGATACGCGGTGTCGGCGAGCGGGATGTTGACGTAATGGAGCGGGTCGGCGTCGTGCCGGTAGTTCTTGATGTTGTCGGCCCAGACCGACGCATCCGCGAGGCTCTGGCCCTCCAGGATGTCGCGTACCGCCGCGCGGGTATGTGACGTGAGTCGCGTGTCGGCGAGCCGTGCGACGATGCGGTGCCCCAGGTCCCACCAACGCGTGTCCCGCGCCGTTGCCGCGGGGGCGATCATCAGAATCAGGGTCAGCGTGAGCGACTCGAGCATTACGGAATCAGTACGAAGCGTCCGCCGCCTGTCGTGGCGACGACCAGGCACATGGTCACGAAGAGAAGATCGTAGTGCCAACCATCGGTACCGTGCTTGCCCCAGATACCCGTCTTCCACACGAACACCTTCTTCTGAATCGCGCCCAGCATGATGAGAACGAGGCCCAATGCGGCCAGCTGCGGAAGCACACCGAGCGCGACACCTGCGCCGCCGGCGATCTCGGCGAGACCGAGAAAGCGGGTAAAGCCCGGGCTCAACCCGATACTCTTTCCCCGGGTGACGGGATCCTTGGTGTGACTCCAGCCGCTGGTGATGAAGACCGCGCCAACCAGAATCCGCATCAGGAGCAGGGCGACATCGGCGAATGGAAGCAGGGCGGGAATGCGAACCATAGAGGCTCTCCTCGAGTTATCGTGTCCTGATCCCGAGCACCTTCGCGGCTGTCAGGACCTCGGCGTCGCCGGGCTCGAGATGGCGCGGCGCCCCGAACACCACTTCGCCGGAGCGCGCGCGGTCGGTGAACAGGACGATCGTGTGCCAGGCCCCGGTGAGGGCGGACCACCAGCGGAGCCCTGCGGGGTTTCCCGAATCCGCGCCGCGATCGTGCAGGCGCCGGGCGATCGACTGGGTGACCGTGCGGTCGTGATGGGCCAACTCGTCCGGCCGCAGGCCCAGCGCGGTGAGCACTTCCGGGTCGGTGCAGTCTGGAATGCGCCCGGCGAGGGAGTCGGCCAGAGTCACTTCTGTCATCGCGAGCTGCCGTCCGGACTGGCGGAGGTACGAAGGATGAAACCGGGTGCCGCGGAATGGCGCCAGCATTTCACCGAGGGCGTGGTCGGGAGACTCCGCGAGATACCGGACCGGCGGGCGGTCGTGAAGGTCGAAACGCCCGACGGTCTGTCCCGGCACGAGATGTCGGCTGGAAAAGGCCGCGCCGTCAGGCGCGGCCGGATCCCACGGGAAGCATCGCCAGGCGGTCCGGCCGGAGAGGCTCACGCATACGCGCCGGTGCGCGCGGCCTGCACTGCCGCCATCACGGCCGCCACGTCACCCTCGGCCAGGAGATCGAGCGGCCGCCGGTTCTGAAGGTGGGGATTGGCGCCGTGCATCCAGCCGGCCACCGCCTGCGGCTCGTAGATCCCGAGCAGCGTCGTGACCACCGCACCGAGCCCCGCGACACGCCATCCCGCCTCGCCGCCGATCTCCTGGCCCTTGGCGGCCCGTGTGATCTGGCTTCGGTGGCTGCCGGCCCACTCGGCGAGGCCGGCCCGGCTGCCGAACACGACCTCGCCGGCCTCGACGCTCCCCTTGATGAGGCTCAACCGCGGCGGACTCGCCGCACGCTTGGGGACTCTGGATGTCTGTCGCCGTGCCATCTCGACCTCCTCTCGCCTGCAACAAATATGTTGCACTGGGTCGGTCTGGTCAACCGGCCCTGGCGGCGAGACAGGCGAGAAGAAAGCCTCCTCCCACGGCCACCACGTCCTCCGCAAGCGCGACGACGTAGTCCCTGACGCCGAGCGCGGGGACGAGCCGGGTCCGTGCCCGGTACCCGCCCAGTGTGCCCGCAACCGCCCCGCAGGCGCCGACCATCGCGCCGAGCATGAGACGCTGTCCCAGACCCGCCATGAGCGCGGCACCAGCCAGCGCACCCGTGACGATGCGTGCGATGAACGGACCCGGTTTGGTCCGGCTCGGCGTCATGGGAAGCTTGTCACCGATCAACTCGCCGATCATGAGCGCCGTCAGGATGTAGGCGGCGGCGGGACGTCCCAGGAAAGAGAGCGGCGTGCCGTCGAGATGGATCCAGCCGAGCCGCGCGGCCCACGCGACCACCGCCGGCGCGGTCATCGAGCGGAGACCGGCGACGCCACCGAGGAGGAACGCGAAGACTGCAGTCATGGGCTCCTGGACCTCCGCATCCGGCTCTGTGAAGGGGGGCGATCGTCGGCCGCCGATGTCGCAATCTACTCCGGCGTCGGGGTGGACAGCTCGAGCGGCATTGACACACTCCCCGGCGGCCGCTTGAATATCTGATCCCCGAAGCATCTCCTCGAGCCTGGGACTCACCCGATGGCCGACCCGCCGATCCCGCTTGTGCAACGCCGCTTCGGCGCCACCCTGCGGCGCGACGCATGGTGGCTGCAACCGGCCGTCGTATTCCTCATCCTGTCGAGCTTCGTCGTGTACGCCACCTGGGCGGCTTTCCAGGGGGACCATTACACGTACGGACCCTATCTCTCGCCGTTCTATTCACCGGAGCTGTTGGGCAGTTCGCCTCACGCGTGGTTCGGACCGAAGCCGGGTTGGTTGCCCACGTGGCTGCCGTTCACCCCGGCGCTGCTGATCCTCCCGATCCCCGGGATCTTCCGGCTTACCTGCTACTACTATCGGGGTGCCTACTACAAGGCGTTCTGGATGGACCCGCCATCATGCGCGGTGGGCGAGCCGCGCACGACGTACCGGGGCGAGTCGTCGTTTCCACTGATCCTGCAGAACATCCACCGGTATTTCCTCTATCCCTCGCTGGTGTTCCTGGTGGTGCTGGCGCATGATGTCTGGGAAGCGCTCTGGTTCACCGACGCCGCAGGCCACACCTCGTTCGGCATCGGGGTAGGAACGCTGGTTCTGGCCATCAACGTGGTGCTGCTCGGTGGGTACACCCTCGGGTGCCACTCGATGCGTCACATAATCGGCGGCTACCTCGACCGGCTCGCCGGCCGCCCGGTGCGCCGTCTGGCTTATGACTGCTCGAGCTGCCTCAATCGGGCCCACGCGCGCTGGGCGTGGTTCAGTCTCTTCTCGGTCGCCTTCGCCGACATCTACGTCCGGCTCTGCTCCATGGGCATCTGGACCGACTGGCGGCTCATGTGACCGACTACCAGACATTCGAGCACGATGTCCTGGTGATCGGCGCCGGTGGCGCCGGTCTCAGGGCCGGTATCGCCGCGTCGGGCGCCGGCGCCAAGGTCGGCCTCATCTGCAAGTCACTCCTTGGCAAAGCGCACACGGTGATGGCGGAGGGAGGCGTTGCCGCGGCGCTGGGCAACGTGGATGACCGTGACGGCTGGCAGGTGCACTTCGCCGACACGATGCGGGGCGGGCAGTACGTGAACAACTGGCGCATGGCCGAGCTGCACGCGAAGGAAGCGCCGGACCGGGTGCGCGAGCTGGAGGCGTGGGGAGCCTTATTCGATCGAACTCCCGACGGGCGGATTCTCCAACGCAACTTCGGAGGCCACAAGTACCCGCGCCTGGCGCACGTCGGCGACCGAACGGGCCTGGAGATGATCCGGACACTGCAGGACCACGGCATCCACCAGGGTATCGACGTGCACATGGAGTGCACCGTGCTCCGGCTGTTCACCAGCGGCGGAAGAATCGCCGGGGCGCTCGGCTACGACCGGGAACGCGGCCGGTTTCGGCTGTATCGCGCGAACGCCATCGTGCTCGCGACCGGCGGCATCGGACGAGCGTACTCGATCACCAGCAACAGTTGGGAGTACACCGGCGACGGGCACGCACTGGCGTACCACGCAGGCGCGGCGCTGCAAGACATGGAGTTCGTGCAATTTCACCCGACAGGCATGATCTGGCCGCCCAGCGTGCGGGGCATCCTGGTGACGGAGGGCGTGCGGGGCGAAGGTGGCGTGCTGCGCAACAACCTGGGTCGTCGCTTCATGTTCGACGACATCCCGGAGAACTACCGGAGCCAGACGGCGGACAACGAGGAAGAGGGGTGGCGCTACACCCAGGGCGACAAGAACGCCCGGCGGCCCCCGGAGCTCCTCACGCGGGACCACGTCGCCCGTTGCATCATGCGCGAAGTGCGGGACGGCCGGGGCAGTCCCCACGGCGGCGTATTCCTCGACATCTCCTGGATCAAGCAACGATTGCCGAATGCGCGGGAGCATATCATGCGCAAGCTTCCGAGCATGTACCACCAGTTCAAGCAGCTCGCCGACATCGACATCACGACCACGCCGATGGAGGTGGGGCCCACCACCCATTACGTCATGGGCGGCATTCGGGTCGAGGGCGACAGTCAGATGTCCACCGTTCCCGGGTTGTTCGCCGCCGGTGAGTGCGCCGCCGGCCTTCACGGGGCCAACCGTCTCGGCGGCAACTCGCTGTCGGATCTGCTGGTGTTCGGGAAGCGGGCGGGGGAGTACGCCGCGCGGTTCGCCCGCGAGGGCGGAGCATCGACGATTCCCTCGTCCGAGGTGGACGATGCGGTGCGCCGATCGCTCGCACCTTTCGAGCGGGGCATGCGCGCGGCGCGGACCGCGGCGACCAGCGAAGGTCCGTATTCGGTGCAACAGGACCTGCAGGTGATGATGCAGGACCTGGTAGGGATCGTGCGAAACGCGCCGGAGATGGCGCGCGCGCTCGAAGGGATCGCTCAGCTCCGCGAGCGGGCCGCCCGGGCCGGCGTCACCGGCAACCGAGAGTACAATCCCGGGTGGCACACCGCGCTCGATCTCGACAACCTGCTCACCGTCTCCGAAGCGGTCACCCGTGCGGCCATCGAGCGTCAGGAGAGCCGTGGCGGGCATTTTCGGGACGACTACCCGGACAAGGACACGGCGTTCGCCAAGTTCAACATCGTGATCCGGAAGGGGCCCTCGGGCGACATGCAGTTGACCCGGGAGCCGGTTCCCGAAATGCCCGCGGAGCTGAAGCGGGTGATCGAAGAGCAGAAGTGACGAGCATCTCTGGCTGTTCACCACAGAGGCACAGGGGGTGGCTTCGTGGTCCTTCGTGCCTTCGTGGTGAATCTGATGCCCGCGGGTCGTAAAGGTTGCCGAGGAGGACAAGCGTGACCGAAGCCCTGAAGCCCGATGTGGTCGAGAGCGGCGTCGAGGAGAAGAAGCCGCCTCGCCAGAAGACGGAGCCTTTCGGCACCGCCACCTTCCGTGTGTGGCGCGGGGACCGAGCCGGCGGGCAGTTCGTCGACTATTCCACCCCGGTCTCCCCCGGGATGGTCGTGCTCGACGCGATCCATCAGATCCAGGCCGAGCAGGCGAACGACCTCGCGGTGCGCTGGAACTGCAAGGCCGGCCGCTGCGGCTCGTGCTCCGCCGAGGTGAATGGGAATCCGAAGCTGATGTGCATGACGCGGCTCAACGAGCTTCCGCTCGACCAGCCCGTCACGGTCGAGCCGATGCGGGCATTCCCGCCGATCAGGGATCTGGTGACCGACGTCTCCTGGAACTTCCGGGTCAAGGCCGGTATCGCCCCGTTCAAGCCGAGAGCCCCCGACGCACCCGACGGCACCTGGCGCATGGCGCAGGAGGACGTGGACCGGGTGCAGGAGTTCCGGAAGTGCATCGAGTGTTTCCTCTGTCAGGACGTCTGCCACGTCCTGCGGGATCACCATCTGCATGACGAATTCATCGGACCGCGATTCCTGGTGCACGTGGCTGCGCTGGAAATGCATCCCCTCGATACCGAGGACCGGGTGCCCGCGTTGCGGAAGGCCAACGGGATCGGGTTCTGCAACATCACCAAGTGCTGCACCAAGGTCTGTCCCGAGCACATCACCATCACCGACAACGCGATCATTCCACTGAAGGAGCGGGTGGTGGACGAGTTCTTCGACCCGCTGGGGGCGCTGGTGAAGGTGTTCAGTCGAAGGGAGGAAGCGTGAGCGAAACCTACGAGCTCAAACGGATCTCGAGCGGTGGCGTGCCGGCCGCACTGCAGAAAGCCGAGCGGTACCGGATCATCAACGACCCGACGTCCGCCGAGAGCATCTGTCTCGACGTCCTCGCCGTGGAGCCGCGAAATCAGGAGGCATTGATCACCCTGCTCCTCGCGACGACCGATCAGTTCACCCAGGCCCCCGCAGAGGGGGCTCGGCGTGCCCGGGAGCTGCTGCCCGGCCTCAACGACGAGTACAAGCAGATGTACTACGCCGGGATCATCGCGGAGCGCTGTGCCAAAGCGCACCTGCGCCGTGGGGGAATGACGTCCGGCGAGCTGGCCTACCACCTGCTCCTTGAGGCATTGCAGTGGTACGAGAAGGCGGAGGCCCGGCGCCCCGCGGGCAACGACGAGGCCATCCTGCGCTGGAACACGTGCGCGCGGATCCTGGCGCGTGACGAGCACATCGGTCCTCGGACCGAGGAGCCGGTGATCCCCGGGTCGGAGTAGACAGCGGGGGTATATTTCGCCGATGCCACTGCACCACCTTCACCCCGCCGTGTCCCGCTGGTTCACTGAGCGCCTGGGAGAGCCAACCGCCGCGCAGCGACGCGGCTGGGAGGCCATTCGTGCCGGCCGGGACACGCTGATCTCGGCGCCGACCGGATCCGGAAAGACCCTCGCCGCCTTTCTCATTTCCCTCGACCAGCTTCTGCGGGAGAGCCTCGCCGGCACCCTGACCGCCGAGACGCGGGTGGTGTACGTCTCCCCGCTCAAGGCGTTGAGTGCCGACATCCATCGGAACCTCGCCGAGCCCCGGCGCGAGATCCGTCAGATCGCCGAGGAGATGGGACTCGGATCGCCCCGCATCACCGCCGCCGTTCGCTCGGGCGATACCCCGGCCGCCGAGCGCGCGGCCATGCTCAAGACTCCGCCGCACATCCTCGTCACCACACCCGAGTCGCTGTATCTGCTGCTCACAGCCAAACGAAGCCGCGAGATGCTTCGGAGCGTCCGCACGGTGATCGTGGACGAGATTCACGCGGTGGTCGAGTCCCGCCGTGGGACCCATCTCGCATTGACCTTGGAGCGGCTGGCGCACGTCGCACAGCAGCCGGTGCAGCGGATCGGGCTCTCGGCCACCATGCAGCCCATCGCGGACGTCGGCGAGTGGCTCGTGGGCGGACGAAATGCGCCGGCCATCATCGATGAAGGCCACCGCCGCGCGTTGGACCTCGCCCTCGAGATTCCGGGGTCGCCGCTCGAGGCGATCATGTCTCACGAGGTGTGGACCGAGGTATACGACCGTCTGACAGACTTGATCCAGGCCCACCGCACGACGCTGGTGTTCGTCAACACCCGACGTCTGGCGGAGCGTTTGGCTCGGAACCTGGCGGAACGGCTGGGAGAGGACGCGGTCACCTCGCATCATGGAAGCCTCTCCAAGGAAGTGCGACTCGATGCCGAGGCGAGGCTCAAGGAAGGCAGACTCAAGGCGCTCGTCGCCACCGCCTCAATGGAGTTGGGCATCGATATCGGGCACGTGGACCTCGCCTGTCAGCTGGGGTCGCCCCGGCGAATCGCGACG
Organism: Gemmatimonadales bacterium; assembly: GCA_036559745.1. Classification (GTDB taxonomy): domain Bacteria; phylum Gemmatimonadota; class Gemmatimonadetes; order Gemmatimonadales; family GWC2-71-9; genus CAVVWJ01. The sequence continues at coordinate 13,252 of DATBSO010000060.1, forward strand.
TTCCTTCAGCGAGTCGGTCGGTCGGGCCATACGGTCCGCGGCACTCCGAAGGGCAGACTGTTTCCGCTCACCCGCGACGAGCTTGTCGAATGCACCGCCGTCATGCGCGCGGTGCAGGAGGGCACCCTCGACCGCGTGGTGATCCGTGAAAAACAGCTGGATGTGCTCTCGCAACAGATCGTAGCCGAATCGTCGGCCGAAGACTGGGACGAGACGGCGCTCCTCGACCTGTTCCGCCGCGCCTATCCATACCGCCACCTCACGCGGGAAGAGTACGACCAAGTCGTGAAGGTCCTGGCGGAGGGGTTCTCGACCCGCCGGGGGCGGCGTGGCGCGCTGGTTCACCACGACGGCGTGAACGGCCGCATTCGCGGGCGGCGGGGATCGCGCATGCTCGCGATCACATCCGGTGGGGCCATTCCCGATACGTCGGACTTTCGCGTCATCCTGGAGCCCGAAGGCACGTTCATCGGGACCATCAACGAGGACTTTGCGATCGAGAGCGCGGCCGGAGACATCTTCCAGCTCGGCAACCTGTCGTGGAGGATTTTGCGGGTGCAAACGGGCACCGTACGCGTCGAGGACGCACACGGACAGCCTCCCGGGATTCCATTCTGGTTCGGCGAAGCGCCCGCACGCAGTGACGAATTATCAGCCGCAGTGTCGAACCTGCGCCGCGACATGGGTGAGCGGATCGCGGACAACCCTCAGGAGCCCGACGCGCACACCGCTGACGGGCAGCTCGTGCACTACCTCGCCGAGTCGAAACGAATGCTCGGCACGCTGCCCACGCAGAACACGATCGTCGCGGAACGATTCTTCGACGAAGCCGGTGGGATGCAGCTCATCATCCACGCGCCGTTCGGCAGCCGGGTGAATCGCGCCTGGGGATTGGCGCTCCGTAAGCGCTTTTGCCGGCAGTTCAATTTCGAGCTTCAGGCCGCAGCGACCGAAGAAGCGGTGCTGTTGTCATTGGGCCCCCAGCACTCGTTTCCGCTGGAGAACGTCTTCCGGTTCCTCCAGCCGGAGACCGTGGAGAACATCCTGGTGCAGGCGCTCCTCGACGCGCCGATGTTCGGTACCCACTGGCGCTGGAACGCGACCATCGCGCTGGCGATTCCACGGAGCCGGAACGGTCAGAAGATGCCGCCACAGCTCCAGCGCATGATGGCCGAAGACCTTCTCGCCGCCGCCTTCCCGGATGCAGCTGCGTGCCTGGAGAACATCCCGGGCGATCGCGAGATACCCGACCATCCGCTCGTCCGCCAGACGATCGACGACTGCATCAACCTGGTCATGGATCTTCCGGGGCTGAAGGTGATCCTCGAGAAGATCAGGGCGGGAGAGATCCAGTGCGTCGCGCGGGACCTGCCCGAGCCGTCGCCGCTTGCGGCGGAAATCCTGAATGCACGTCCTTACGCGTTCCTGGACGACGCGCCTGCCGAAGAACGTCGCACACTGGCGGTGTACACGCGTCGTGCATTCGAAGCGAGCAATGCCGACGACCTCGGCGTGCTCGACGCGTCGGCCATCGAGCGGGTTCGGGGCGAGGCATGGCCGGATATTCGTGACGCCGATGAGCTGCATGACGCGCTTCTGACCTCGGGGTACCTCTCGAAGGCCGAAGTCGAGAGGGGCGGTGCGGACACGTCGTGGATGGCATGGTGGGAGGCGCTTCAGGCATCTGGTCGCGCGACCAGCGTGGCGGGATCATCGGACGGCAGTGAGGAGCTATGTGTGGCCACCGAGCGGCTCGCCGAGGTCGTGGCTGTTCGGGACCCGAGTGACGGCGCGGAACGGGAGACCGCAATCCGGGAGCTGTTGCGGGGACGCGTGGGAATTCTCGGTCCTACGACCGGCGCCGCCCTCGCGGCGTCGCTCGGTGTGGAGGAAGCGGAGGCGGAGCAGGCGATGATCGCGCTCGAGGCAGAGGGCGTGATCCTGCGCGGCCGGTTCACGCCCGATCTCGACACGCATGGCGCGCTCGAGTGGTGCGAGCGCGGGCTCCTGGCCCGCATCCACCGTTACACGCTCAACCGCCTGCGTGCCGAGATCGAGCCCGTGAGTACAGGCGACTTCATGCGGTTCCTGCTCGCCTGGCAGCGGGTGGACGCCGAGAACCATGCCACAGGGCTCGATGGGCTCGCCTCCGTCGTCGAGCAACTGGACGGATTCGAGGTCCCGGCGGGAGCGTGGGAAACCGAGGTGCTCTCCGCACGATGCGAGGAGTACGTGCCAACGCTGCTCGACACGCTCTGCCTCACCGGCCGCGTCGCCTGGGGCCGGTTGAGCGACGGCGTCTCACGCACGACGGGAGGAGGTCCGATCCGGACTTCACCGATCGCGCTCTGCTTGCGGGAGCATCTCGACGAGTGGCTGTCCGGCAGACCTGCGCTCGACCGAAGCGTGCTCTCCTCGATCGCTCTGCCCGTCCTCGAGGTGTTGGAGCGCCGGGGCGCGTCGTTCCTGCATGAGATCGTCTCCGCATCGGGCCTGCTCGTGTCCCAGGTCGAGCAGGGTCTCGCAGAACTGGCCGGCCTCGGAGTCATCACCTCCGACGGCTTCGCCGGTCTTCGAGCGCTGATCACGCCATCCCACAAACGGAAGCCGCTCGGCGGCGGCGTCCGGCGGCACCGCACGGTGGCGGTCGGCATCGAGAGCGCCGGACGTTGGTCCTTGCTCCAGGCGGGAACCGAGCCCGACCGGCCGGAACGGATGCTCGCCTATGCCTGGACCCTGCTCCATCGGTATGGCATCGTGTTCCGCCGTCTGCTCGATCGCGAGGCCAACGCACCCGCCTGGCGCGATCTCCTCATGGTCTATCGCCGGCTGGAGGCGCGGGGCGAGATCCGCGGCGGCCGCTTCGTCGCGGAAGTGTCGGGAGAGCAGTTCGCGCTACCTGGTGCTGTGGGACAGCTCCGTTCGATCCGCCGCAGCGAGCGAACCGGGACGCTCGTCAGCATCAGCGCCGCCGATCCGCTCAACCTCACCGGTATCGTCACCCCGGGTGACCGGATCCCCGCGCTCGCCGGAAACCGGGTTCTCTACGAGGATGGCGTGCCGGCCCTGGCGCTGGTGGCGGGCGAGGTGAAGCCGCTCGGGTCGGTGCCTGCCGATCGGGTGGCCGAGCTCAAGCCGAGCCTGATCCGCCGGCCCCTCGCCCCCGCACTGCGCGCGCATTTTGCCATGAGCGGTGTCCCGGGGGCATCTCTCTCCGTGACCGAGCGAGGCAGGAGCCGTCGGCGCAGACGGCCGCAGATCGCGGAGAGCTCAGGGGAAGAAGTCCGGTAGTGTTCCGGCTGATTCTCCTGTTGTCCCCGTGGGCCGCTCCACTTGCTGCCCAGCGTCCCTGCGATCTTCCCCATAACGACACACTCGGGCCGAGCCGCGACCTCTACTGCATGGAGCTGGTGGCCGCGCCCGGCATCTCGGGCGTCGCCGGCCGGGTCGAACTCTCCCACATTCCCGGACCGTTCACCATCGCCGTCACGTCAGACGGCCGCATGCGCCTGCAGCCGGTTCTTACCGTCACCGGTCTCCCCGCTCCTCGATCGCTCGGTTCATACCGCAGATACGTCGCCTGGGTCACGCCGCTTGCAATGAGCCCCTTCGTCCGGCTCGGCGAAGTCCGGAACGGGCAGGCCACACTTCCCGCGATCGACCTCGAAAAATTCGTCATCCTGGTAACGGCGGAGGCAGACGCCGTCGGTAAGGCGCCCGCGGGCCGCATGGTTCTCCGGGGGCAATCCCCGAGTACACGCCTCTTTCCGCCCGACCTGACGGAGTTCTCCATCGGTTCGGTGCCATCCCCCGGCGGGACCGGCCATCACCATGGCGAACACGAGGCGACCGGCGATTCAGTCATGCTCCGGTGGACCTCCGTTCCCATGCCGCCGCGGCTTACGATGCTCCCCGCGGAGATGGCGCTCCGCCCGGACGAGCCGCCGTACCTGCCCAGCGGCGACGCCCCAGCGGCCCGCCCGCGCGAGATCGTTCGGCTCCAACAGGGTGACACGCTCCGGCTCGATGCCGGTGTCGTGCGCCGCACGCTCGGCGGACGGACATACACAGCCTTCGCTTTCAACGGTCAATATCCCGGCCCGCTCATCGAGGTTCGGCGCGGCGCCGAGGTGACGGTCATCTTCACCAACCATCTCCCACAGCCGACCTCCGTACACTGGCATGGCATCAGGCTGGAGAACGCGAATGACGGGACCCCGGGCCTCACCCAGCCTGCGGTGATGCCGGGCGGATCGTTCATCTATCGGCTCCGCTTTCCCGACGCCGGCATCTACTGGTATCACCCGCACGTCCGGGAGGACGTTCAGCAGGAGCTCGGCCTCTACGGCAACATCCTGGTGAAGTCTCCCGGCGGCGACTCTTCCCCGGCCAACCACGAAGAAGTCCTGATGCTGGACGACCTGCTGACCACGGAGGATGGGCCGGTACCACTGGGAAAGGAGTCGCCCACTCACGCGCTGATGGGACGGTTCGGCAACACGCTGCTGGTGAACGGGGAGCCCGGTTTTCGTCTCGCCGTGAAACGCGGCGAGGTGGTGCGATTCTATATGACCAACGCCGCCAACACGCGGACGTTCAACCTCTCATTCTCCGGCGCGAAGATGAAGCTCGTTGCGTCCGACGTCGGGCCGTACGAGCGCGAGTCCTGGGTACAGAGCGTCGTCATCGCCCCCGCCGAGCGATACGTCGTTCACGTGCGGTTCGACCGGCCCGGCAGAGTCGCGATGGTCAACCGGGTAAGAGGGCTCGATCACCTCTACGGCCGATTCTTTCCGGAGACAGACACGCTCGGGCTCATCGACGTCGCCTCCGATCCAGTGTCGAAGAACCTGGAACCCGGCTTCGTGGTGCTGCGCACCGACCCGTCCGCCGCCGAGCTGGAGCGCTTTCGCGGGCTCGCGGAGACGGCACCACGGAAGACGCTTGTGCTTTCACTCGAGACGAGGAACCTGCCCGTCGTCACACGACGGCTCATGCAGCTCGACTCGATCTTCTTCGCGCCGGTGGAGTGGAGCGGGACGATGCCGATGATGAACTGGGCCTCCACCGGACGGCAGGTCCGCTGGATTCTCCGTGATCCCGAGACCGGACTCGAGAACATGGACATCGGCTGGCGATTCCGCCGCGGCGAGCCGGTCGAGATCCGGCTGGTGAATCAGCGGCGAAGCTTCCACGCGATGCAACACCCCATTCATCTGCATGGCCAGCGATTCCTCGTCCTCGCCGTGAACGGCGTCCCCAACCGAAACCTCGTGTGGAAGGACACCGTCTTGCTGCCGGCAGGCTCGGCGGTGGATATTTTGCTCGACCCCTCCAATCCTGGCCGCTGGATGCTGCACTGCCACATCGCCGAGCACCTCTCGGCTGGGATGATGCTGCCTTTCACCGTGGAATGATTGGGAGCCGCTCCATGCGACTGATCGTCTCCGTCCTGACGCTGGCCTCCATCCTCACTCACACGCTCGCCGCCCAGCGCCCCGACTCCTTGGGTCAGGAAGTGCGCAAGTACGTGACGGTCGACACGTCGGTCGTTGCCCTCACCCACGTTCTCCTCCTCAACGGGACCGGTGGAGAGCCCAAGCCCGACCAGACCATCGTGCTCCGCAATGGCCGGATCGTGGAGACAGGAGCGGCGGCTTCCGTGCGTGTGCCGGACGATGCGCTCACCATGGATCTCACGGGCCACACGGTGCTGCCCGGATTGGTCGGCATGCACGATCACCTCTTCTACACGGCGGCCGGTGGCCGGGCGGTGCAGATGTCCTACACCGGCCCCAAGTTGTATCTCGCCTCGGGCGTCACGACGATCCGCACTACCGGAGGCCGGGCGCCGTACGCCGAGATCAACCTTCGCGACTACATCAATCGCGGCACGCTCCCAGGACCCAGGATCCATCTCACCGCGCCCTACCTCACCGGTGAGCCAGGCGGTGGGAGCATGGCGCGAGTCACGTCGCCCGAAGCCGCTCGCCGGTTCGTGGCATACTGGGCCTCGGAGGGCGCCACCTGGATCAAGGCGTACACCGACATCACCCGTGATGAGCTCGGCGCGGCGATCAAGGAGGCCCACAAACGAGGGATCAAGGTCACCGGTCACCTCTGCTCCGTCTCGTTCCGCGAGGCGATCGCGCTCGGCATCGACAACCTGGAGCACGGATTCCTGACGGCGTCGGACTTCGAGTCGGCGAAGCAGAATGACATTTGTCCCGCGACGCTTTTCGAAGACAACAGCAAGGCGGACGCGGGTGGTGCGAAGGCCGATTCGGTCATCCGGGTCATGGTCAAGGCGAAGATCCCGATGACCTCGACGCTGGCGGTGTTCGAGCCGTTCGTAGCCAAGCGTCCCGTCGAGGAGCCGCGCGTCCTCAACGCGATGGCGCCGGCAGTGCGCGATGACTACGTCAAGTTCCGCCACGAGGTGGATTCGACGGGGCACGGCTTCATCCCCATCGAGGGCCTCAAGGCGACCATGGCCTTCGAGAAGCGGTTCGTTGACGCCGGGGGTGTGCTGGCGGCAGGCGTTGATCCGACGGGAGTGGGCGGCGCGCTCGCGGGCTACGGTGACCAGCGGAACTACGAGCTCCTCATCGAGGCCGGCTTCACGCCCAGCAAGACGATCCAGATCATGTCGCTCAACGGGGCGAAGATTCTGGGAGTGGACAAACAGCTCGGATCGGTGGAAAATGGGAAGATGGCCGATCTCGTGGTGCTCAAGGGCGTCCTCACCGCCGATCCGACCGTCATCCGAAATCCGACGGTGGTATTCAAGGACGGCATCGGGTACGACTCCGCCAAGCTGTTCGAGTCGGTGCAGGGGCGGGTCGGTATCGACTGACCCTTCACGGTTAGCCCGTGGTCGGGAATGGGGGGATCGGGGCAGCGCCTCGGTCCCCCTCAGTGCCTGCGCGTGCTCCGATTCGCCCTTCGCGCATCTCTGGTCGTCACACCCCCTGCCAAGATTTCCAGCAGACGAGCGACGCGGCGTTGGCGGCATGCAATCTTGACAGTGGAACGTTATACTGTCATAATACAGGTATGAGCGAGCCGGCCACCTACGACTTGAACGAGCTCAGCGACCTCGCCGGCGTCACGCCGCGCACGGTCCGCTACTACATCCAGCAGGGGTTGCTCCGCTCGCCGGGATCGTCGGGACCAGGGGTGAAGTACGGGGAAGGGCACCTGTTGCGGCTTCGTCTCATCCGGCGCCTTCAGCAGGAGCACTTCCCGCTCTCCGAGATCCGACGCCGGCTGCGCTCTCTGGGTGACGAGAAGGTCCGGGAAGCATTGCAGACGACGCCGGTCCGGTCTCCGGTTGTCGAATACGTCCGGCAGGTCCTAGCCGAAAAGGCGGAGGCTCCGCCGCGGGTCGCGCCGTCCTTCGCCGTGGGCGCGCTACGGGCAATCACGCTGGGCAAGGCCGCCCCGTCCGCCGCCGAGCCTGCTCCACTGGCGGAGCGCTCGCAGTGGGACCGGATGACGCTCAGCCCCGATATCGAACTCCACGTGCGGAGGCCACTATCGAGACTACAGAACAAGATCGTGGAGAAGTTGCTGGATTACGCCAGACGACTCCTGGAGGAGGAAACGCCGTGAGACTAAAACCCGCCGCCGAGACCGACCGAACGCTCATCCGCGCCGGTGCATCGAGCACCAGGTATGTGCGATTCTGCTTCATCGCGCCCGAGGCCCCGCGCGAACGACACCGGTTGCCGCTCAACGTCTCCCTCGTACTCGACCGCTCCGGGTCGATGTCCGGCGACAAGTTCGAGCTGGCCCGCCAGGCGGCTCACAAGGCGCTCCAACTGCTCACGTCCGACGACCGCTTCTCCGTCGTCGTCTACGACACCGAGATCGATGTGGTCAGTGGCTCCACCCATGCGACAGCCGATGCCCGGCGCATCGCGCGGGAGCGAATGGCCGAGATCGAGCCGCGGGGCTCGACGAACCTCTGTGGAGGGTGGCTGCGAGGCTGCGAGCAGGTCGGACTAGGCATGACCCGCGACACCATCGGCCGCTGCCTCCTGCTCACCGACGGTCTCGCCAATGTCGGCATCACCGATGGCCACCAGCTCCGCCACCACGCGGGTGAGCTCCGTGCGAGAGGCGTGGCGACATCGACATTCGGTGTTGGTGCCGACTTCGACGAGCGGCTGCTTCAGGGCATGGCCGACGCCTCGGGCGGGCACTTCTACTATCTCCAGGACGCGGCGCAGATCCCCGACCTGCTGGCGAGCGAGATGGGCGAAGCGCTCGAGGTAGTGGCGCGTGAGTCGACGCTCGACGTCAGGGTACCCGAAGGCGTGACGGTAGAGCCGCTCAACCGGCTCCGGATGCATCGGAACCAGGGCACGACGTCGATCGTCCTCGACGATCTCGTTTCGGGGCAGGAAGTGGAGCTGGTCCTCGCGTTCACGTTCCCGAGAGGACACGAGGGCCAACGGCTGGAAGCCACACTCTCCCTCGGCGATCGCGACGGCGTCCTCGATGCCTTGGAGCGGAGGGTCGAGTGGACGTACGCCTCGCACGCTGAGAACGACCGTCAGCATCGCAACCTGGCGGTGGACCGGGCCGTGGCGGCTCAGTATGCCGGCCGGGCCCGTTCGCAGGCAGTGGAGCGCAATCGGGAAGGCGATCTGGAGGGCGCGAAGCGCGAGCTGCAGGCCACGGCCAACAAGATCCGTGGCTACGCCAACGGGGACGCCGAGCTGGTTGGACTGGTGAGCGAGCTGGACCGGCAGAGCGAGGAATACGCTTCCCGGCCGATGAGCTCCCCCGAGCTCAAGTCCGTCGTTTTCGCCAACTATGCGGTCGGGATGAATCGCGCGTCGGACGGGAGGGCTAAGAGGGCGGGGAAACGCTGATCGGGATCTGATCCGGGCGGCGTGGCACCTCGCTGAGGGGTTACTGGGGCAATAGCTTCCTCACTTGGTCGATGGTGTCCGCATCGGTCGCGTTTTTGTCCGTACGGTACCGTTTGATTCGGGCGAAGCGGAGAGCCACGCCACCGGGGTACTGGGTGCTCGTCTGGACGTCGTTGAATGCGACTTCCACAACCAACTCCGGCCGGACATAGACGGTCCAGGCGTCTCGTCCGGCCTCGAGCTCGAGCAGCCTCGTTGTCTGCCACGCCAGCATCTCGTCGGTCATGCCCTTGAATGTCTTCCCCAGCATCACGAACCCGCCATCCACCGGATTTCGCGCCCCCAGGTGCAGGTTGCTCAGCCATCCCTGCCGCCGGCCATGTCCCCATTCGGCGGCCAGCACGACAAGGTCCAAGCTCTTGACCGGCTTGATCTTGAGCCAATGCCGGCCACGGCGGCCGGATTCGTACGCCGCATCGAGAGCCTTGGCCATGATCCCCTCGTGACCCCGTTCCAATGCGGTGGCAAGGAATGCCGCGGCGTCGGACCTTGAGCCAGTAACGAGGCGGGGAACGACCAGGGGCTCGGGGGCGAGCGCGCCGAGCTGGACGAAGCGGCGGCGATAGGGCTCGTCCAGGAGCGCGGTGCCGTCCAGGTACAGGAGATCGAACAGGAGAGGAGTGACCGGTAGCGTCTGTCTCGCTTGATCCACGTCGAGGCGGCGACCGAACCTGGTCATGGTGGTCTGAAAGGGAAGCGGCGTGCCGTCCGCACGGAGAGCGATGACTTCGCCCTCCACAATCAGCTCTCGCGCGGGGAGACTGCGCGCCATGTCCACGACCTCCGGCACGGCCGCGGTGACATCGTTGAGCGCCCTGGAGTAGACCCGTACCTCGTCGCCCGCCTTGTGGATCTGCACCCTCGCCCCGTCGACCTTCCACTCGAGGGCCGCCTCCCCCAGCTCGTCCAGCGCCTCGGTCTCATCATCGGCTGAGCCCGCGAGCATCGGCTGTACCGGGCGGAAGAGTTGAACCGAGTACCGGGAGAGTCCCGTCTCACCTTCCTGTAACGCCGCCCGGGCTACCTCGGTCAAATCCCCTGCCATCATCACCGCTCGCCGGATCCGCTTGGGCGAGAGTCCAGCCGCGAGCGCAACGGCTTCCGTCACCACGCCCTCGAGGGCCCCGTGCCGCACCTCTCCCGAAACCAGGCCGAAGAGGTACCGCTGCTCGTCTCTCGTAAGCCGGGCGAGAAGCCCCGCGAGGAGGCGACGCTTCTCCGCGGCCGACCCCTTGCCGCCGACAGCGGCGACCTGCTGGAACACGGAATCGATCTGCGACAGCTCGACCGTCGGTTCCTCGGCGGCCACCTCCCCGGCGGCGTTTCGCAGGGTGGCGAAGCCCACGCCGAGCCGACGCTGAGGAATGATGCCGCAGAGATACGCGGTGGCGGTCTGGATTTCGGCGGGCGGAACGCGCGACAGGAATTCGGCCAGAAGTGCGACCTTGTCCCGGCGCCCAGCCGTCGCGGCGACGCGCAGGGAGGTTTCCACCAGGGAAGCCATCTTCACGGTTACGTATCGGTGTCGGGCGAGCGCTTCGGCGCAGACTTCGGGCGATAGACGAGGACGGGAACCTGCGCGCCGCGGATGATCTTGTCCGCCACACTGCCGAGCAGCGCGCGGCGAAGTCCCCCGCGACCATGCGTGGCGAGCGCGATCATCCCGACGCCGGGATCGCGCGCCAGGTCGAGAAGACCGGACGCGACGCTCGGTGCCACGGGAATCGTGGTGGTAACCCGGAGCCCCTCCGAGCGAAGCGTCCCTGCGAGGCTGTCGAGATAGTCTGTGGCTTGGTCTTGCATCAAGGCGGTCACCCGGCTGTCGTTTTCACCGACCTCTGGCGGGAAATCGATCGGTTCGACCAGACGGACGAGGCTCAGCTCGGCACCGAGCAGACGCGCCAGGGCGACGGCGGGCGGGATGATCTGCTCCGAAAGGGTCGAGCCGTCCAGCGGAATCAGGATGCGGAACACCTTGAAACCTGCGGCGGCGGGCGTCCCCTCCGCGGGCCGCACGAGGAACATCGGCACACTGACCGTGCGAACGAGGGCATCGGCCACGCTGCCGACCCATGCACGCTCGAGTCCCCCGCGGCCGTGCGTGGTCATAACCACGAGATCCACACTGGTTCGGTCGATATGGTCCCTGAGCGCCGAAGCAACCGTGCCCTTCAGGGTCACGGCTGTCACCCTGGTGCCGGTCAGCTCCTGGACTCTGGCCGCAACCGCCTTGAGGTAGCTCCGCTCCCCCTTCCGGAGGGCGAGCAGCGTTTGGGTTGCGTGTTCCTCCGGGTCACGACCGTGGTGGGGAGGGGCCTGGTGCACCAGCGCGAGACGGACGCTCGCTTGAGCGGCCTGGGCGATTTCGATGGCGAAGGTGAGCGCCTGCTCCGCGAACGACGATCCGTCGAGCGGCACAAGAAGGGAGCGGTATACCGTAGCGGCGGCCAGGGCGACCTCCGGGTGGAGGATGCGGCTGGGGGGGCTGGGACCCCTGGATGATAACGACCCCTTGGCGGGGGAATAGCTTTCATGGATCCGTTTTGGGTCTCCCGACGTTTAGTGGGTGTCCTCGTTTGGAGCCGTCCAATGAACCGTTTGATCAGTCGTATTGCCGGATCCGCCCTTCTCGGGCTGGCGACCGTGGCCGCACTCGGAAACCGCCCGGCCCCAGGTGCCGAGCGAACCGCTATCTTCGCGGGCGGGTGCTTCTGGTCCATGCAAAAGGCCTTCGATGGCGTCGCCGGTGTGACCAGCGTGACGGCGGGCTACGCGGGAGGAAAGGTGGCGAACCCGAGCTATCACGAGGTTGGCTCGGGTAGGACCGGGCACGCCGAGTCGGTCAAGGTGATCTACGATCCCGGGGCGATCAGTTACGAGCGGCTGCTCGACATCTACTGGCATCACATCGATCCGCTCACGCTCGACGCGGCCTTCTGCGATCATGGCGCGCAGTATCGCTCGATCATCTTCTACTCCGACACGGCGCAGCGGCGCGCCGCCGAAGCCTCGAAGCACGCGCTCGACGACTCGCACCGGTTCCCGACGCCGGTCGTCACGGCCATCGAGCCGGCGACACCGTTCTACCCGGCGGAGGAGTACCACCAGCAGTACTACAAGAAGAACCCTGTTAGTTATCAGGCGTACGTCCTCGGTTGCGGGCGCAATCAGCGCATCCGGCAGCTCTGGGGCGAGGTCGCCTTGAGCAAGGAGTCGACAAAATGAGGGGGGTCGGTAGACTGGGGATCGCGGTGGTCGTGATGCTGGCCGCCGCCGGTTCGGCTACGGCGCAGACTCACATGACGGGATGGGACCCGATGACGTTTAAGAAGCCTTCCGAGACGGAGCTCAAGCAGAAGCTGTCGTCCGAGCAGTATGCCGTGACGCAGAAGGACGCCACCGAGCGTCCATTCCACAACGCGTACTGGGACAACCACGCCGAGGGGATCTACGTGGACGTGGTGTCCGGCGAGCCGCTCTTCAGCTCGCTCGACAAGTACGAATCCGGCACCGGGTGGCCGAGCTTCGTCCGTCCACTCGAGCCGTCCAACCTCCAGACCCATACCGATCGGACACTCGGCATGGAGCGCACCGAGGTGCGATCGGCCCATGCGGATTCCCACTTGGGCCATCTCTTTGACGACGGCCCGCGGCCGACTGGCCTGCGCTACTGCATGAACTCGGCGGCGATGCGATTCATTCCGGCGAACAAGCTCGAAGCGGAAGGCTACGGCCAGTACGCCCGCCTGTTCGAGAAGAAGAAGGGTGCCTAGGCAGAACGATCGCCGAGCATCTCGCGCAGCAGCATCCTGTTCCTGACGGCATGTCCCGCGAGATCGTTGTTGAAGTACACGTTGAAGTCCTTTCCGGCCCTGGTCAGCGCGCGAATGCGTGAGGACCAGGGCCGGATTGTAAAAAAACCCATGCCGCCAGTGGGGATAGACGTATCGACCTGGCAGGCGGTTTTGGACTGCCTCCGAGAAGGCTGTAGACTTCATTCGGGTACCGGGTCTCGGTCCTTCAGCCCACAGACTATGTCTCTCATACGGGTCCTGATCGCGTGCGCGATCGCCGCGCCTCAGGCTTTGACCGCACAACGCGCCGCACCGTCCGACAGCTCTGCGGCGCTCCTGCTCGTTCCCGACGCCGTCTGGGACGGTGTCGTCGAGGCCCCGCGTCAGGGATGGGGCGTACTCGTCCGCGGATCGAAGATCGAATCGGTGGGACCAGTCGATCGCCTTGGAGCTCGCGGTGCCGAGCGCGTGGATCTCAAAGGGACGACGCTCATCCCCGGCCTGATCGAAGGCCACTCGCATCTCTTTCTTCATCCCTATAGTGAAACGCTCTGGGACGATCAGGTCCTGAAGGAGCCTCTCGCCCTCCGTATGGCACGGGCCGTCGCGGCCGCCGCCGCAACCCTTCGTGCGGGCATCACGGCCGAGCGCGACCTCGGCACGGAGGGGGCGTTCGACTCCGACGTCCAGCTTCGCCGTGCCATCGATGAAGGGATCGTACCGGGTCCCCGGCTCCTCGTCGTCACTCGCGCCATCGTGGCGACTGGGAGCTACGGTCCGCGGCGATCCGGCTACGCATTCGACCCGCCGCAGGGGGCCGAGGAAACGACCGGCGCGGAGGAGGTCGCTCGGGTCACGCGGAGCCAGATCGGGCACGGCGCGGACTGGGTCAAGGTCTACGCGGATTACAGTTGGGGTCCTCATGGCGAGTCGCGAGCGACCTTCACGCTCGAGGAGCTTCGTGCCCTCGTGGCGACGGCGCGGGCGAGCGGGCGCCCCGTCGCCGCGCACGCCACTACCGCCGAAGGGATGCAGCGAGCCGTCATTGCCGGCGTGGAGACCATCGAGCACGGGGACGAGGGCACGCCGGAGGTGTTTCGCCTGATGCGGGAGCACGGCGTGACGCTTTGTCCCACCATCGCGGCCTCCGAGGCGTATGCCACCTACTTCGATGGCTGGGTCAAGGGGAAGCGCGAGCCCACTCCAGGACTCGTCGCCAAGCGCGCGGCGTTCAAGGCCGCGCTCGCGGCAGGCGTCAATATCTGCTTCGGGGGGGACGTCGGGGTTTTCGCCCACGGCGACAACGTCCGTGAGCTGGAAGCCATGGTGGAGTATGGGATGACGCCGCTGACCGCGCTCCGTGCGGCGACGAGTGGCAATGCGAAGACGTTCCACCTCGACGACCGGCTCGGCAGGATCGCGCCGGGACTGCTCGCCGATCTGGTGGCGGTCGAAGGCGATCCGACGCGTGACATCGGGGCGTTGCGGAAGGTGAGACTGGTCCTCAAGGGCGGAGAGAAGGTACGGTGACATGACGACATTCAGAGTCACACCGGTCGACTGGTTGGACGAGTCCATGCGCCTCAGGTCGAGTAAAGGGTCGGTTACCGGCCCATTGCCGATCGTCCTCCTCTGTTCCGCCTGCATCGTCATCGGGTTGCTGTGGGACATCTCGTGGCACAGCACGATCGGCCGCGACACCTTCTGGAGCCCGCCTCACCTGCTGGAGCAGCTCGGCGCGGTTGTCGCGGGCCTGAGCTGCGGATGGCTCGTGCTCCGCACGACGTTCCGCGGCTCGCGCGAGGCGCGAAACGCCTCCGTACGGTTCTGGGGATTCTCCGGGCCACTGGGCGCCTGGGTCATCATCTGGGGGACGTTCGTGATGGTGGCGTCGGCGCCATTCGACAACTGGTGGCACAACGCGTACGGCCTCGACGTCAAGATCGTGAGCCCGCCGCACATGGTGCTCGCTCTCGGGATGATCGCCATCGAGATCGGCGCGATGCTGATGGCGCTCGCCGCACAGAACCGGGCCTGGGACCTGGACGAGATCCATAGCCTGGGTTGGGCCTACGCGATTGCCGGAGGCGTGCTGGTCACGATGGTGGCCACCGTGGTGACCGAGTACGCCAGTCGTCCCAATCAGATGCACAGCCCGCTATTCTATCAGGTGGCGGGAGGCGTGTTCCCCGTGTTTCTCGCTGCGTTCGCCCGCTCCGGACGACTCCGGCTTCCCGCCACGACGGCGGCCGGGATCTACATGCTGATCGTCCTCACGATGATCTGGATTCTCCAGCTCGCTCCCGCGCACCCGAAGCTCGCCCCGATCTACAACCCCGTCACCCACATGGTGCCCCCGCATTTTCCGTTGCTGCTCATCGTCCCCGCGCTGGGGCTCGACCTCCTGATCGGGCGACGGCGAGCGCGTGGGACCTGGGGGCGCACCCTCCTCGCGGGGCTCGTGTTCATCGCGCTGCTGCTCGCCGTGCAGTGGTTCTTCGGAGAGTTCCTGCTCTCTCCCCATGCGCGCAACTTGTTCTTCGGCGCCGACCAGTGGCCCTACTTCATCCAGCTCGGACCATGGCAATACCGGTTCTGGGGCGTGCCGGTGACGGCGTCGGGACAGCTGAACGTCCACGTGATCGCCGGCGGTCTGGGCATTGCGGCCCTCACCGCCATGGCATCGGTCCGCCTCGGTGTCTGGTGTGGCAACGGGATGTCGCGAGTCATGCGGTGAGACGAACCATCGCGCGGACCAGTGGTCTCGCCGCGCTGGTGCTGCTCTGTACGGCACACGTTGGTAGTCCCGACGTCTGGTACGAAGGAGACGCAGGCCCCTATCATGTGATCGTGCATGTCCAGGTGCCGGGCGTGATTCCCGGCATCGCCGACATCACCGTGCGGGTGGTCGGCGACACGCCCGAGCAGGTCACCGCGGTCGTCAATCTCGCCGGGGCCACCGCCGGAACACCTCCTCCCGATGTCGCCAAGCCGACCGGATTCAACGACGGCTACGAGACACGGCTGTGGATCATGGCGCCGGGCTCGAACAGCGTCACGGTGGCGGTTCGGGGCGCCCGCGGAAGCGGAACGGCCGTCGTTCCCGTCACGGCGGTGGCCAATCGGCGGCTCCCCTTCGATCGGCGGCTGGGTCTCCTCCTCGCCGGGGTTGGCGTCTTCCTCCTTGCCGGTATCGTCTCGATCGCCGGCGCCGCCGTGCGCGACGGGGTCCTGCCCCCGGGAGAAACGCCGAGCCCGCGGCGCCTTCGCTCGGCACGGCGGGTCATGGTCGGAACGGCGGTCATCGCCGGGCTTCTGGTTTACGGGGGGAATGCCTGGTGGTCGGGGGAGGACCGGGTCTTCCAGAACCAGATGTACCGACCGTTCAGCGCCGTGGCCTCACTCCGTGACGACGTCGTCCATCTCGACATCACCGACTCGGTGTGGCTGAGGCGCGAGGACACGGTGTGGCTGCGCGCCCATGGGCTGCCGCGCTGGAGCTCGCTCGTGCCCGATCACGGGAAGCTGATGCATCTCTTTCTCGTGAGGGAGGGAGACCAGGGATCGCTCGCCCATCTCCATCCGGTCACCACCGACTCGGTCCATTTCTCCGACACATTGTCTGCCCTCCCCGCGGGCCGGTACCGCGTATTCGCGGACATCGTGCACGCGACCGGATTCACCCAGACCTTGCTGGCCTCGCTCGACGTGTCCGACCGCGTGTCCGGGCGGGCGATCGGGCCGGGCGACGACGCGGTTTACGTGGGCGGAGCGGGCATGGGACTCGACACGCTGCCTGACGGGGCGACCGTCACATGGCGCCGCAGTGCAGTCCCATTGGCTGCGGGGTCACCGGCAGGGTTGAGCTTCGACGTACGCGAGTCCAACGGCTCGCCTGCGGTGCTCGAGCCCTACCTCGGGATGGCGGCGCATGCGGTGGTGGAACGGAACGATGGGTCGGTGTTCGTTCACCTGCACCCGATGGGGACCATCTCGGTCGCGTCGCAAGCGACGTTCTCGACACCAGGATCGGGTAGAACCGCGGACATGAACATGGGTCCGATGATGCCGAACGGGCACGTCACCTTTCCCTATGCCTTCCCGCAACCGGGACGCTACCGGATCTGGGTGCAGGTGAAGCGGGACGGCCGGGTGGAGACGGCCGCCTTCGATGCTACGGTGGGGCCGGGTCCGGTGCAGGGCTGATCCTCGGACCCGCGGCTACGACCGCGCGGCTGCCACCCTTTCCTCCGCCGCCACCCGGGCCAGCTCCGCATGGTCCGTCAGATCGAGACGTAGCGGCGTAAGCGCCACGAACCCCTCGCGCACCGCCCAGAGGTCGGTGCCTTCCTCGGTCTCCTCGAGTGCCCGGACGGTCAGCCAGAAATGCTTCCGTCCCATGGGGTCCTCGCCGGGAACGACCGCGCCGTCATACTGGCGCACGGACTGGCGCGTCCACCGAAGATCGTGGGGATCCCGGGGAATGTTCACATTGACCAGCTTGAGTGACTCATCGGGCACGAGCGTCTCCAGTGCCCGGCGTACCCACGGCGCCAATCGCTCGAAATCAGGCTCCGACCGCCCGGCAGGGGTGCTGAGCGCGATGCCGCGAAGGCCGAGCAGCGCCGCCTGCTTGGCGCCCGCCAGGGTCCCGGAATGCCACACGGAATTTCCGAGGTTCGAGCCGAGGTTGATCCCCGACAGAACTAGGTCGACTTTCTCCCAGTTGTAGGCACCCAGCGCCACGCAGTCGGCCGGCGTGCCGTTGACGCGGTAGGCGGGAAAGTCGCCGACGGCAGTCTTACGGTAGGTGAGCGGGCGCGTCGCCGTGATCGCGTGGCCCATGGACGACTGCTCCACGTCGGGCGCCACGATCAGCACATCACCGAAATGCGCCGCCGCTCTGGCCAGCGCGAGAATGCCGGGGCTATAGATTCCATCGTCGTTGGTAATGAGTATTCTCATCCTTCCCGTCTCCCGTCCCGTCTCTCACTCGATTCGATCTTCACATGCGCGTGACTCTGATGCACAACCCGAATGCCGGGGGTGGAGATCTCACTCGCGACGACCTGGTGCGGATGGTGGTGGAAGCAGGGCATTCCATCACCTACCAGTCCACCAGGGAGCGCGGCTATGAGTCCGCCCTGCAGAAGCCGGGCGACGTGGTCCTGGTGGCCGGAGGCGACGGGACCGTCAGGAAGGTCGCCGGCCTTCTGCTCGGCCGCGGCATCCCCATGGCGCTGCTGCCGCTGGGCACCGCGAACAACGTCTCGCGCTCCCTCGATCTCAGTACCTCGATCCAGACGGCGATCTCCCGTATCGCCACCGCTCCTCACCGCCAATTCGACGCCGGCATCGCCAAAGGGGCGTGGGGGGAGACCCACTTTCTCGAGGGTGTGGGGGTCGGTCTCTTCCCCGTGACGATGTGTCTCGCTGAATCCCGGAGCGACAACCGCGAGGCACGGGATGACCATCACGACCGGGGCATCACCCGCGATCTCCGCTACCTGCAGGCGGTTCTGCGCAGGATGCCTCCCAAGACGTGGCAGATCGAAGCGGACGGGAAAAACCTGTCCGGGGAGTACTATCTCTGCGAGGTGATGAACATCGCGAGCATCGGCCCGAACCTCCGACTCGCCCCCGAGGCAGACCCCGCCGATGGACGACTCGATCTCGTGCTGGTGGGCGAGAGCGACCGCCCGCGACTGCGGGGTTATCTCGCCGACCGGGTCGCCGGCCGCGATGCCGAGCTCAATCTCCCGACCCTCCGGGCCGAGCGAGTCACGATCATGGCCGCCGGCGCGGAAGTGCACATCGATGACCGGCTGGAGCATCCTCACACGAAGCCCTCCGCGATGGGAGGGCTCGTGGAATTGACCGTTGGCGAAGGTACGGTCGACTTTCTTCTCGTCTGAATCGAACCGATCTCGGGTCTCGTCAGGCGGTCGGACTCAGGCGCTTCTGGATCGCCTGCGCCTGCCCGAGATGACCCTGTATGATCGGGATCGCGTTCTGAATCAGCTCCTTCAGCTCGGGAGAGGATGCGCTGACGCGAGCCATGTTGGCGGCGTCGAGGACCGCTTGGTGCACCGAGACTTCGTTGTCGATGTAGGTCCTATCGAAGTCCTCGCCCTTCTTCTCCTTCTGCAGCGCGGCCATCTCGGCATTGACATAGCCGGCGATCGGATCCTTCTCCGGCGGCTTCGGGGTCACCCCCAGCTTCTTCGCCAGCTCCTCGCCGCCGACGCGCAGCTCGTGGTGATCCTTCATCATCATCGTCGCGTACGCCTTCACTTCGGGATCGGTGGCTTTCTTCGACGCCAGCGCCCCGCCGATGCTGTCTGCCTTGTTCGCGTTGTCGAGCATGCCGAGAATCGTCTCGTCGCTGAGACCACCCTTGGGGGCGGGCGCAGGTGCCGCGGTCGTATCCGCTGCAGGCGTCGTGGTGTCTCGCGTCGCGGTCTCGGTGCCGTTTCCATTGCCCGCCCCTCCCTGGCACGCCCCTGAGGCGAGCGCGAGAATGAGCGTCATGGCCATGGCCGGGCGACGAGTCGTTTCCATCTGCATGTGATTCCCTCCGTAGGTGGCCGAATGCCAACGTCATATGATGCTATGACATGCCGCGGGCGGCTGTGACTGAGGTCACGGGGTCGCTTGTTCGGAGATCCTCCGCTCGGCCGCGAGCTGCTCCCGCACGGCCGCGACGAGCCTGTCAGGTGTGAACGGCTTCTGAATGAAGGCGGCGCCAGGTGCCAGGAGACCGCGCTGCACGATCTCGCCATCGGTATAACCGGACGTGAACAGGACCGGCGTTCCAGGCCTCAGCCGTGATACTCCCTCAGCCAGTTCCTTCCCCCCTATACCGGGCATGACCACATCCGTGACGACCAAGGCGACCCGCTCGCCACCGTCCGCGAGGAGCTCCAGCGCCTGCCGGCCGCCTTCCGCCTCGCGCACCCGATAGCCCGCCTCCTCGAGCGCCCGCGCCACCACGGACCGTACCGGACTCTCGTCTTCAACGACCAGAATCAGCTCACCCGCCGCGCGGCCGCTTGCCGTACGCTCGGATTCGGCGGCATCCAGGGGTTCCGAGCTGGCCAGAAGATAGACCTTGAACGTCGATCCCTGGCCGGGCTCGCTATATGCCCAGATGTAGCCATCGGACTGCTTGACGATGCCATATACGGTCGACAAACCCAGACCCGTTCCCTGGCCGACCCCCTTCGTCGTGAAGAACGGCTCGAACACATGACTCAGCGTATCCCGGTCCATCCCATGTCCCGTGTCCGTCACTGAGAGCACGACATATGGACCGGGGCGGACGACGGCACCGCCTTTGAGCCCCGACATGGACGGGTCGAGTTCCGTTGGGAACGTCTCCAGCGTCAACGCGCCCCCGCGCGGCATCGCGTCGCGGGCATTGAGCGCCAGATTGAGCAATACCTGGTCGAGCTGTCCCGGGTCGGCCTTCACCGGAGCGAGATCGGGACTCAATCGGACGGTGACGTTGCAGTCCTCACCCATGACACGGCGCAGCGTAGGCGCGAACCGTGTGATGACGCCGTTGAGATCGAGCACCTGCGGCTTCAGCACCTGGCGCCTGCTGAAGGCCAGGAGCTGGGCCGTGACCGCCGATGTCCGCAGCGCGGCACTTCGAATGTTCTCGACGTCGGCGCGAACCGCCTCGGCGACGTCGTGGCGCCGCAGGATGAAATCTGAAGACCCCAGGACCACGGACATCTGATTGTTGGCCTCGTGGGCAACACCGCCGGCCAGCCGCCCGACCGTTTCCATGCGTTGCGCCTGCCGGAGCTGCTCTTCTGTCGCCCGGCGATCGGTCACATCCATACACACACCACTCATCGCGGGCGGCCGGCCCGGCCCGAGCGAGATCACCCGCCCCTGGTCGGCTATCCATCGAATCCGTCCGTCCGGCAGAACGACGCGGAACTCATAGTCGAGCGTGCCGCTCTCGGTCATCGCCCGCCGCACGGTCTGATCCACGAAGGCGCGATCATCCGGATGGACCCGGCTGAGGAAGTCCTCGTATCCCTGAATCCGGTCCCCGGGGGCCAGACCGTAGATCCGTCGCAACGCGTCGTCCCACACGAGGGCGTTGTCTTCGGCGGACCAGGACCAGATGCCCATTCTGGCCGCGTCCAGCGCGCTCTGCAGCTGCTCGTCGCTTTGCCGCAGGGTGTCTGTCGCTTCCTCCCGCTCACGTGCGACCGCCGCCGCGAGCGCGAGGCCGGTGACGGCGACGGCGCCGAGGTAGCACGCGATCGCAAGCAGTGTCCCAGCGGTCGATGCAGTGATGAAGGGGCCGGCGCCGCTGGTCGTATGCCAGACGGCAACGATCGCCACGGTGAGCGTGGTGAGAGATGCCCCACGCGCGCCGAAGCGGAGCGCGGCCCAGATCACGAAGGGGAACAGGAGATAGAGGTACTCGATCCGGCCGAGCAGCGGCAGTCGCTCCGATGGTCCCAACGCCAGCTCGGCGACCGCGACGGTCCCGAGACACAACAAGGTGATCTCGAGAATCCCGCGCGGGATGCCGCCGCGCACCTCGGGGGTACCCCAGGCGAGCAGGACCGGGGCGACAACCAATGCTCCCAGGAGATCACCCGTCCACCAGACGCCGATGGTCTCGGCCATTCGTCCCGTGTCGATCTCGCCCGCCAACCAGAGCATCGTCGCGCCGTTCGTGGCCGCCACCAGTGCCGCGATCGGCGCCGCGACGAGGACGAGGGTTCGAACCACGGAGCCCGCATCGAGGCGGGGCCGCTGTCCACCCGCCCGCATCAACAGGAACGCCGCGAGCAGACCCTCGAGCGTGTTCCCGACGGCGATGCCGGAGGCGGCGAGAAGCGGGATCGGGGTGGACGCATTCGCGAGGAACGCACCGACCAGCACACCGGGCCAGACCCGGTATCCCAGGACAGTGAGCGCGGCGATGGCGATCCCGGTGGGGGGCCAGACCAGGGAGACGCTATGCCCGATGGAGGCGAAGCTCAGTCCTACCCGTGCCATCAGCGCATAGATCGCCGCGAGGAGGGCGACGGTCAGGAGATACGAGAGCGCCCGCTGCAGACGACTCGTGGCTCTGGACAGAATCTGTTCGATCCTTGGATGGGTGAAGCCGGCACGCGCACGGTGCGGAACCCGTGAGGGATAGTATATCTGAGGGCCGGGGAATCAACCGTCCCAGCGGGTTGGAGTCTCAGCCGGGTCGGGCCTTGCGATCGATCAGCGCCGATCGCAGGATCGCGACCGCGAGACCGACCACGCTCGTCACGAAGGTCTTCCAGACGAGATCGAGGCCCGCGCCGTTCACCCGCACGATCTCCACCGCGGCAAGCACACCGATCGCCCCGGTGACGGAGAAGAAGACCAGGAGCACCCAAAGCAGTGCCCGCATGAACTGATGGGGAAGGCGTTCATCCGCCGCTCCGGCCAGGGTCTGCCGGATCGCTTCGTCGTAATAGCGCTTCAGACGCGGGTTACCGCATTCGTCACGCATGCGCTGCAGGTCAGGGAGCTGGGCGAGATTCATCGCGTCACGCGGAAGATCAGCTCGACGTTCTCAGGACCGACCGCGATCCGATCTCCGAATTCGTCGGTCACGGCAGCCGGCACGTCGCGGAGCGTGGGGTAGGTGGCCACCTCCAGGCCGCGTGGATCCACCACACGGAGCTCGAGTCGTCCTTCCTGGGTGCCGGCAAGCATCTGCAGAAGCGCAATCGTCGGTCCGATGGGGAGACCGACCGACTCGGCCACAACCCGCGGATCGAGTGCCGCTCCGGTCGGTGCGCTCCTGATCACCTCGCGCACCCGCATCAGGTCCCGGTTCCCTGCAACGCCCACCGAATCCTCAGGCGTGAGCCTGAATCTGACCGAGAACGTAGCGGACCTCCTGCACCAGGGAGTCGCGCGTGAAACGGACCATGCTGGTCGCGGCGTAGATGTCCGTCGGGATTTCCCGGAGCAGACGCGTTCCGCCGTTGCCGTTCTCCCCTTCCGGCAGCCATACGTATCGTCCAGAGTCTCGGACGGCGATACTCGGTTTGACGGCCTGAAATGCCGGCATCGACCGGACGTCGAGACCGAGCGCGACAATGTCCACCCGGCCGTCTACGGTCGAGCCGCGCCCCTGCTGGAGACGGACCAGGTCGCCCGATTCGAGCGCCTTCAGCGCCTGATGCAGAGGGAAGGGCGCCAGAGAGCCACCGAGCATGGACTCGGCGGTCGCGCGATAGTGGGTGAAGTAGTCGAGCGGCCGGCGCCCGTGCGGGTGGATGCGCCCCGGCGGGTCGTAGCTCAACGTGACGAAGCCGCTGCGGCGGTCGGCATCCAGCACCACGACCTTGCCCACCCGCCGCCAGCCCATCCGCTCATCCGCGATCCGGATAGCGGGATGACGATGGGTCTCGCTGAAGGTGACTCTGATGTGGCCGGAATCGACATAGGCGTAGTTCTGACGTGGCGCATCCGGCATCGGGTCGATGCCGGCGTCGGCCCAGCTGCTGATCCGGCGCGAGAAGCGAGATTCGTCGAGTCGCGCCAGGGTCGAAGGATCTGCCTGATACAGGTAGACCCGCTTGTTCCGGTACTCCAGAAATTCGACGATGGCTCGATCGACGATCTCGGCGGGCAACTTCCCGGATTCGATGTAGTCGAGGACCCGCTGGATGACCTGGGCGCGGCCGTCGTGCATCCCGGCGGCCAGCCGGTGGTAACGCAGGAAGTACTTGAGCTGCATACCGCTGGCTCGCCGGAGACCGGCATAGCGGTGGGGACGGCGGGCTGGATCGCGTGTGGGCACGGGTGGTATCCTCGGTGCGAATTCACCCCGAACATAACCCGAAAGTCGAGCACTCGCCAGTCCGGCAGCCTGCCAGCGCCCGTGAGCACGCGCACGGCCCCCTCATGCGGGTCGATCAAATTTTCGAGCTCCTCAGCGAAGAGGGTGTATGGTCGCGAAGAAGGAACGACTTGCGGAGTACCGGCGGAAACGGGATTTCACGCGCACCGCGGAGCCACGCGGCGGCCGGAGGGCTCGGGCGACGAAGCTCGCCTTCGTCATCCAGAAGCACGCGGCCAGCCGGCTCCACTTCGATCTGCGTCTGGAGCTCGACGGAGTAATGAAGAGTTGGGCCGTACCCAAAGGCCCGAGCCTCGATCCAGCGGTCAAACGCCTCGCCATGCCGGTCGAAGATCACCCCATCGAGTACAACGCGTTCGAGGGGACCATTCCTGCCGGCGAGTACGGCGGCGGAACCGTCATGATCTGGGACCAGGGTACCTACACGTATGGCGGGGGCGACGAGGATCCGATCGAGGGGTTACGGCGAGGCTACGAGAAGGGTGACTTCAAGTTCGTGCTGCACGGGAAGAGGCTGAAGGGCTCATGGGTCCTGGTGCGCACTCGGCGCCGCGATTCGAGCCGAGTGCAGTGGCTCCTCATCAAGCATCGGGACGAGTACGCCGAGCCCGGCTCAGACGTAGTCGAGGAGCTTACGACCTCGGCGGCGACCGGCCGCACCATGGAGGAGATCGCCGAGGAGAAGAAGCTCCGGCGCGCGGGAAAGTAGGCGGCGCGGTCTACGCGGACGCCGTGTGCAGCTCCAGCTCACGCATCGTCCGCTCGTCGAGCGTGATCGACGCGGCCGCGGTGTTCTCCTCCAGATGCGCCACCTTTGAGGTCCCGGGAATGGGCAACATCACCGGCGACTTCCGGAGCAACCAGGCGAGCGCGATCTGAGATGGCAGGGCGCCGAGCCGCTCCGCCGCGCGAGTGAGCGGCCCGCCGGGCTTGGCCAGGTTTCCGGTCGCGAGCGGGAACCAGGGAATGAAGCCGATGTCCTCGCGGGTGCAGTACTTCAGCACGTCTTCCGACTGCTGCTCCACCAGGTTGTATCTGTTCTGCACCGAGACGACCGGCGTGAGTCGCCGGACCGCCTGGATCTGAGAGACGGTCACCTCGGACAGTCCGATGTGATGGATCTTGCCCTCCTGCTGGAGCTGTGTGAGCGTCCCGATCTGATCCTCCATTGGAACCTTCCGGTCGATCCGATGCAGCTGAAACAACTCGATGCGCTCGAGCTTGAGCCGCTGGAGACTTCCCTCGCATGCCTCCCGCAGATGCTCCGGGCGTCCGTCCTCCATCCACTTCCCAGGGCCGGGTCGCTGAAAGCCGGCCTTGGTCGCAATCACGACCCCTTTGGGGTAGGGATGTAGTGCCTCCGCCACCAGTCGTTCGGCGACTTCCGGACCGTAGGAATCGGCGGTGTCGAACAGTGTGATCCCGAGATCGACGGCGCGGCGCAGCACCGCGATGGCCTCGGTACGATCGGCGGGCTCACCCCAGACTCCGGGGCCCGTCAGCTGCATGGTGCCGAAACCGAGACGGCGGACGGGGAGGTCGCTCGCGAGATAGAAAGTCCCGCTGGCGATGGCGGGTCGAGCCGTCGGCGGGCGCAGGGGTATCGAGGACATGATCACTTCTCCGTTGGTTCGTGTGTCATCCTGTGTATGTTAACCCGCATGACGCTCTCCGCTATCGTGCCGGCCATAGCCGGTCTCGTCCTCGGCGCGCTGCTCGTGTGGCTCGCGCTTCGAGCCCGGCTCGCCCGGCTCGAGGAGCGCGTAGAAGCCGAGCGTCGTTCCTCCGCCGAAAAGCTCGAGCTCTTCGGCCGCGCCGAGGGGCGGCTCCGTGAGGCGTTTGGCGCATTGTCGGCCGAAGCACTCCGGCAGAACAACCGCTCATTTCTGGAGCTCGCAGAGTCGGATCTGGAACAACGGCGGCAGGGCGTGGATGCGCTGGTACGGCCCATCCGGGAGGCGCTGGGTCGGGTGGACACCAGAATCGCTGAAGTCGAGAAAGAGCGCATCGCCTCGTATGCGGGCCTCGTCGAACAGGTGAAGGCCATGGCGATCACCCAGCAGGCACTGCATGCCGAGACCGGCAACCTGGTGAAGGCGCTCCGCACGCCGCATGTGCGCGGCAGATGGGGCGAGATTCAGCTCCGTCGGGTGGTGGAAATGGCGGGCATGCTCGAGTACTGCGACTTCGAAGAGCAGGCCGGAGTCACCGCGGAAGACGGCAGGTTACGGCCAGACCTCGTCATCAGGTTGCCGGGCGGGAAGACAGTCGTCGTGGATGCGAAGGCGCCTCTCGCGGCCTATCTTGATGCCGTCCAGAGCGATCTCGAGGACGGGGCGAGAGAATCGCTGTTGCGCGATCATGCCCGGCAGGTGCGCGATCACATGATCGCCCTCGGCAGCAAAGGATACTGGACCCAATTCCAGCCGGCGCCCGATTTCGTAGTGATGTTCCTTCCGGGTGAGACTTTCTTCAGCGCCGCCTGCCAGCACGACCCGTCGCTGATCGAGTTCGGCGTGTCACAGCAGGTAATTCCTGCCAGCCCGACGACGCTGATCTCTCTTCTGCGCGCGATCGCCTACGGGTGGCGCCAGGAACAGATCGCCCGGAACGCGCAGGAAATCAGCGAACTGGGGCGCTCGCTTTATGACCGGCTCGGAACCCTCGCCGGACACTTCGACGAAGTGCGGCGGGGTCTCGAGCGCGCCGTCGAGGGTTACAACAATGCCGTTGGATCGTTGGAGACGCGTGTCCTCGTGTCTGCTCGGCGCTTCAAGGAGCTGGGGGTCGCGACGGGAGAGTTAACGGAGACCGGGACGCTGGATCAGGCCGTTCGTGGACTCCAGGCGCCGGAGATGACTGCGCCGCTCTCCCCCCGCAACGGCGGGTAGACCTACCGCTGGTTCCTGCCGCCGGTCGGCACACCCCCGGCGAGGCGTTGCTTCTCGAACTCGGCCATCTTCTCGGAATCGACGCCGTGCGCACCGATGGCTCGGTGCCAGGCGTCTTTGACCGCATCCTTGATGTTTTCCCAGGCTGCGCCACCCGCCCGCTTCCCTTCGAACTTGTCCCAACCCGTTCTTAACGACTCTTCCACCTCGCCCCAACCTTTGCCCGAATGCTGTCGGGCAGATTCGAACCCGTAGTGATATGCTGGCTGGAACTCGTCGTAAGCCTGTCCCGCCGCGTACGGACGTACCGAGAAATTTTCCCGCCACCAGGCGTCCTCCTGCATCCAGGTGCGATTGTCCGGCATGAGCCCTCCTCTGCGAGAGTCGATTGCTGCTCGTCGAGGGAAGGGTATGGGATTGTGAGCGCGGTGGAGGTGACGCCGCTCACCGCCAGTCCCTGTAGAAAACCCGTGATTCAATAGACTCATGTCGTCCCCAGCGCAGGCCCGGCGGTTTCGCCGTACACGCATTGCGGCAGTGATTCTGCTGGCCCTCGCCGCCGTGGCGGTTGGGGTCCTGCAGCTGCCGCCGGTCGCAACGTGGCTTGCTCGTCGCCTGGTGGCATTGGTGCCGCTCAACCCGGGATACCACCTCCGGGTAGGTCGGGTGAGTGGGAACTGGTTCGGGGGACTCGCTGCCGAAGAGGTGGCGCTCGTACGCGAAGGCAAAGAGCTGGCACGGGTCGATCGACTCCGGGCCCGGTATACCATCGGTGAGCTACGCGGCTCTCCCCTTCGAGTGCGTGAGATCGATGTCGAGGGTGTGACCGCGACGGCGCGCCGTGAGGGCGATACCTGGGATCTCGCGAAGGCGCTGCGGAAGTCGTCAGACACGACGGCAGGGAAGGGCATACGGATCGACGTCGTCGACGTTCGTGACGTGTCGGTCGTCGCGGTCCTTTCACGTGACTCCTTGTTGCGGGTACGCGGGCTGACGGCGCGTGTGCGGGATCTCGACATGGGCGAGCCGCTGACTGCCCGGATAGACCGCGCCAATCTCGCTTTTTCCCCTCCGTCCGGTCCCTGGTTTGCCTTTTCGACTCGAGGCGACGTCTCCCGCGACTTCTATCGATTTGACCCGATACGGATTCAGACCGAGCGGAGTACCATCGCAGGTCGGATGACGATCCCCCGGCGGCTCGACGACTCGCGTCTCCTCAAGCGACTCGACCTGCGCTTCAGGGGCGCCCCGGTCGCCCTCGCCGATCTCTCGTCGATGCTTCCCTCTCTCACCAGGGATGGGGAAATCGCGCTCGACGCGTCGGCCAGTGCCAAGGGGAACGTGGTCACCGGCAAGATCGACGCGAGCATCGGTGGGGGCAGATTTACCCTCGACGCCAGTACCCCCATCGAGCGCGGCAAGCCCGAAGATCTGCGCCTTCATGCAAAGCTCCGCGGCCTCGATCCCTCGAAGGTGTCCGCGAGCGCGCCCGCGGGCCGAATTCAGGGGACACTCGACGCCGTTCTTCGTGGCGCTCTCGATACGACCACGGGCACGGTCGACCTCCGGCTCACCAGCTCGCAGATCGGGACCACCAAGCTCACGAGCTTCGACCTCCACAGCGATGTCGAGCGCGGCCGGGCGACGCTCAAGGCCCGTGGCGTCACGCCCGCGGCATCGGTATCGGCCGATGGCTGGGTCACGCCGTTCGATTCGATTCCCGCCTATCGGGCCTACGGCTCCGCAACCAGCATTGCCGGATCGGCGCCGGCCGTTCGCGCGCTGACCGGTGCCGAAGCCGACTCCGTGCTCGAGGTGTCGTTCGATCTCGGGGGACACGGGCTCTCCATATCGGCCGCCAAGGTCACGGGGCGTCTCACCTTCGACGCGCTGCGTGGGTCGGGCGAGCGCCTCCCACTCGGGCACACGACCATTTCTCTCGCGAACAGCCGTCTCATTGCCCGACCCGACCTCGCGGTCGGTGGCGGGCAGGTGACGGCAGTGGCCGACGTCCATCTCGGCGACACGCTCACGTATCGGATCGACCGCGGCGTAATCACCGCGGTCAATCTGGGTCGCCTACTCGGAGACACGCTTGCCGGCCCGGTCGGTGGCCAATTCAGCCTCAGCGGCTTCGGCTCCGCCCCGGCCACAGCACAGGTGGTCGGTCAGCTGATCCTCGGACCGGTGCGATACGGGGAACGCCGGCTCGACAGCGCATCGGTGCAGGCGACATTGCGCCGGGGCGAGGCGAACGCCGGCCTGCGATTGGCCTTGGGGCGCAGCAGAGTCACCGCCGATGTCCTCGTCCATCCCTTTGACTCCACCGCAGCGATGGTGGTGCGCAACGGCCGCGTGGAAGCGCTCGACGTCGGCGACCTGCTGGGGAACTCCGCCGTGGGGAGCGATCTCAATGCCACCTTTGCCGCCTCTCATGCCGGGCGCGGCGACTCGAGCACGAGTCGGCTCGATCTTGCGCTTCTTCCCTCCACGGTGAATCGAGCCTCTCTCGAGTCCGGCGAACTGGGCCTTCAGCTCGACGGTCGCGAGGTGTCGGGCCGGCTCGGGCTCGATGGCCCCGACGGAAAAGTTGCCATCGGAGTGAATGGCACCGTTGCGCGGACGAATACTTCGCTTCACACCGAAGGCAACCTGCAGATCGAGCACCTTGCCCGGTGGACCGGTCGGAAGGATGCGGAGGGACGGCTCGAGACCGAATTCGCGCTCGACGCAGTAACCGACAGTGGCGGGCTTCGTACCATCAGGGGCTCGGTCGGCGCAGTCGGAGGGGTGGGCGGCCTTCGTCTCGAGGAAGCGCGTCTCGTACTCGTCCCGGTTCAAGGCGCCATCGGGGTGGACACGATCGAGATCAGGAGCAACGTCGCTCATCTCGCTGGTCGTGGCACCGTCGCCATGCGGAAGGAGTCGACTCCTGGTGTCCTCCGCATCCTCGGGCGACTGGGTGACCTCGCGCCGTTGGCGGCGCTGACCGGAGATACAGTCTCGATGGATTCTGGAAGCGTCGCCCTCGAGCTGGCCGGTCCAGCATCTCGCTGGCGCTACGGCGGCCGGCTGGACGCGCACGGGCTGCTTTTCGCCGACAATCTGGCCGAGCGAATGACACTCGAGGCGTCCGGCACGATCGACAGCACCCGAGACGTTGGCGTCAGGGGCGAGCTGCGCGTTGTCGATGCGGCACTGGGAAAGATCTCGGTCCCCAACCTGCGCGCGGTCGCACGCTATGACTCTCTCGTTGCGCTCGACGCCGACATGCAGGTAGGCGACAGCTTACGCCTCACGACGACCGTCCGGGGCATGGTCGCGGGGGACACAGTCCGTACCGCGCTCCAGAAACTCGACCTGACCGAGGGCGGCCGGCACTGGGCGCTCGACCGGCCGGCCAAACTCGAACTGGGCCGCCGCGTGCGGTTGGACAGCCTGTCGCTCAGCGCCGGTGACCGTCACATCACCGCCTCGGGCGTCTTCGACCGGAGAGACTCGAGCGACGTCCGGATCGGCATTGTCGGGTTCGATCTCGGTGGGTTGCGGTCCGCGGGTCTATCTCCAGTGGGTGGGCAGCTCGACGGCGAGCTCCATCTCGTAGGACCCGCGTCGGCGCCTACCCTGACCGGGAAAATCGGCCTCGCGATTCTGGACTCGTCAGGCAAGGTCGCGGGACGCGTGCGGACCGATCTCGAGTGGAAGGGGACGGGACTCTTCCTCGATGCCGAAGCGGCTCCCGCGGCTGGTGGCCGGGTGACGGTCGCGGGAATGCTTCCCTATCGGTTCACGCTTGCTCCACCGGATACAGCAGCGCGCGTCGGTGTCGAGCGCGGATCGGTGGATACGCTCGGCATCAGCATCAAGGCGGACAGCTTCAACCTCGCCCTCTTCCAGCCGCTCCTCCCGCCCGATGCCGCTCGGGATCTTGCGGGCGTCCTCGTTGCGCGCGGACACATCGGCGGCCGGCTCGATGCTCCTCGAGCCACGGGAACCGTCGCCTTGAAGGGTGCAGGCCTCACGTTGCCGGCTCTCGGTGTGAGCTACCGCGAGGGCGAGCTGTCCGGCAGGGTCGAGGGGGAAGATCTTCGCATCGAGCGGCTGCGGCTCACGACCGGAAAGAAAGAGGAGCTCATCGCACGGGGCATCGTGCACCTCCGTCCCCTCACGGACCCCGGGGTGGAGCTCACGGCCGACCTGCACGACTTCCGGATTTCCGATTCGCCCACCCTTCGGACGATCGCGTCCGGGAGGCTTCAGCTCACCGGCAGCGTCAACAAACCTTCCGTCACCGGCGGACTCAACCTCGGTCCGACCGACGTGTTCGTCGGCGCCGAGGCGGCGGCGGCCAAGGTGAAGCCGGTAGAGTTGTCCACCGAAGACCTGAGGAAGCTCGCGCGCGACTTCGGCCCCGCGGTGCTGGCGAAGACCGAGGAAGGTCCCAGCCTCATGAGCCGGGTGAGCATGGATATCGAGCTGCGCTTGCCGCGGCGTGTGTGGATCCGGCGCCGGAAGTCTCCCGAGGCCGACATCGAGTTGGCCGGCCAGATGCGCCTGAAGCAGGAGCCGGGTGGTGAGATGCAGTTCGTCGGTAAGGTCAGCCCGGTTCCGGGGCGGGGAACCCTCGATCTTTCGGGACGGACGTTTCGGCTCACCCGTGGGGAGATCAACCTCAACGGGCCCGTGGACTCGACGAACCTCGACGTCACCGCTGAATACCAGGTCCCGACCCAGGGTGGTGGCCAGGACGAGGGCGTCCTCATCTCGGTAGTGGCCAAGGGGCAGCTCGACAGTCTGGGACTCGAGTTCAGCTCCGAGCCCTCGATGAGCCAGGAGGATGTGCTTTCCTATATCGTCACCGGCCATCCCGCTTCCGACAATGCGTTGCTGGAGGGCGGCGCGGGGCAGGGGACATCCGGCAAGCAGATCGCGTTCGGTCAGCTCTCGCAGGCAATCGCGGGCTCGGCTGGGCGAGGCCTGGGGTTCGACGTCTTCCAGATCAAGCAGGAAGGGACTCGCGGTCTCAATCTGACCGCCGGGCGATATCTGTCCGACCGGTTCTTCCTCAATCTCAAGCTTCCGCTCGGCGGCGGTTCGGCTTCGGCCGACCCTGGCGCGAACCTCGGGCCCGGGTTTGAGCTGGAGTACTCGGCGCGAAGGTGGCTACGAGCTGGGCTGCGTGGTGGGAGTCTGCCTCCCGGATTCTCCTTACGGGGCCGCTATGCGTATTAGCGCGCTCGCGGCGATCGCGGTGTGTCTCACGACGCCGGCGCTCGCCCAGGAGTCGCTGACCCACATCGGCGCGAAGACCGAGGTGCGCTCGATCGCGTTCCGCTACGATGACGCGAACGGTCTCCGGGAGGCGGATCTGTGCAGCCGCATCTCACTCA
>DATBSO010000061.1:0-5571 GCA_036559745.1 Gemmatimonadales bacterium
CCGTCTCATCAGCGGCGAATCGGAAGGCCGGATTCTCGTGGTGAGTCGAGTGGGAGTCGCGCCCCGAGAAGAAAGGGCGAATGGCCAAGCGTAGAGGCGCCGGCTTTCCGACCATCCTCCACCGGAGCGCCGCCACTGGCGCCCCATGAGTCACGAACAGCTCCTGCTCCACCCGGTGCCCATCGCGCAGCCGCCAGGTCCACGTCGGCCAGGGCTCGGCGGCAAACGATTCGAGCGTAGCGCCGGTCTCGGGTGCGACCACGCCGGACGCGTAGCGCTGACGGCTGAGATATTCCGGCCGATCCGCCCGCTCGATCCAGGCGTCGAACCCGTTTACCAACACCATGCGCCCAGTCGGCGGTGTCGTGGCAGCGAGCAGCAGCGCATGATAGCGCCTGGTCCGCAGACCACCGGTGGTGCCCGATGCGAAGCCGCCCAGCCCGTCGGCCTCGAGCCACTCGGTGCCGTCATCCAGTGCGATCGGAGCGGTCATCGGCCGCTCCCGACGAGCCGGCCCGATGGCCGAGGAGCGGCGGGCGTCTCCTGCTCCTGACGGCGGCGGGCGGAGTCCTCGATGCAGCGGGTCACGAGGGCGGTCCACCCGGTCTGATGACTCGCCCCCACTCCACGCCCGGTGTCTCCATGGAAGTACTCATGGAACAGAACCAGGTCCTTCCAGTATGGGTCGGTCGCGAAGCGCCCATCGGTGCCGTGGCAGGGACGGTGCCCGTCCGCGTCGGGCAGGAAGATGGCGCCTAGTCGCGACGCCAGCTCGGTGGCGACACCCTGGAGCGTGAGCATCCGTCCGGAACCCACCGGGCACTCGACGGTAAGGTCGTCGCCGTAGAAATGGTGATACCGCTCGAGGGCCTCCAGCACGAGGTAGTTGATGGGGAACCAGACGGGCCCTCTCCAGTTTGAATTCCCGCCAAAGAGCCCCGTATTCCCTTCGGCCGGGACGTAATCCACCCGATACGTTTCCCCATTGACGTCGAGCTCGTAGGGGCGATCGAGGTGGACCCGTGATACCGACCGAATTCCGTGCGGAGAGAGGAACTCCGATTCGTCGAGGACGTAACGGAGCAGGCGCTCGAGGCGCTCTCGCGACGGGATCGCGAGGAGGCGGCGGATGCTGCCCTCTTCCCCCATCCTGGGTTTCATGCAGGCGATGTTGCGGGCGAGGTCCTGCCGATTGGCGAGGAACCAGTTCATCCGTTTCTTGAATCCCTCCAGGTGATCGAACTTCGCCTCTTCGAGCACCTCGGTGGCGATCAGCGGGATGACCCCGACGAGCGAACGGACCCGCAAGGCGCGATGCTGGCTATCCACGTGAAGCTGGTCGTAGAAGAACCCGTCATCGTCGCACCAGAGTCCCGAGCCGCCGAGATGGTTGATCGCATCGGCGATGGCGATGAAATGCTCGAAGAACTTGGAGGCGAGATCCTCGTATGCCGGATCTTCGCTGGCGAGCTCCAGAGCCATCGAGAGCATCGTGTTGCAGTAGAACGCCATCCATGCCGTGCCGTCGGCCTGCTCGAGATGCCCGCCCGTCGGCAGGGGCCTCGAGCGATCGAAGACGCCGATATTGTCCAGCCCGAGGAACCCACCGGAGAAGAGATTCCTTCCCTCGGGATCCTTGCGATTGACCCACCAAGTGAAATTGAGCAGGAGCTTCTGGAACGCGCGCTCGAGAAAGAGCCGGTCACGTCGTCCCTTGGCCCCGGTCATCTTGTACACCCGCCAGCAGGCCCAGGCGTGGACCGGTGGATTCACGTCGCCGAAGGCAAACTCGTACGCAGGGATCTGGCCATTGGGGTGGGTGTACCACTCGCGGAGCAAGAGCAAAAGCTGCTCCTTCGCGAAGTGAGGATCGATCCGGGCGAACGGGATCATGTGGAACGCCAGGTCCCACGCGGCGTACCACGGATACTCCCACTTGTCCGGCATCGAGATGATGTCGCGATTGTACACGTGCCCCCACTCCGTGTTCCGCCCTGTCCGTCGATTGGTCGGGGGCGGTGGCTGCCCGGGATCGCCTTCGAGCCAATGGGCGACGACGTAGTGGAAGAACTGCTTGCTCCAGAGCAGACCCGCGTAGCCCTGCCGGAGAACTCGGCGCTCGTCCGCCGTGGCCGCCGCGGGAGTCCGCTCCTCGTAGAACTCGTCGCCTTCGTTGATTCGGTCCTGGAATACCCGGTCGAATGCGGACCCGAAGGCGGACGGCCCCGAGCCGGCCTCCGACAGGCGCAGCCGGACGGTCCGTTCACTGCCGGCGGGAATCTCGAGGACGTAGTGGAATGCCGCCTTGGTGCCTTCTCCCGCCGGATTCACCGTGCCTTCCTCACCGTTCACGATGGCGCGATGGAAGGCGTCCTTCACATAGGGTTGTGGATTGGGAGCTCCGAACAAGCGGGTCAGATTGGTCTCGTTCTCGGTAAACAGCAGCCGGGGAGTTGTGCCGGTCGCGGGCTCGGCTTCCAGGGAGTACCGACCGAGGCCGTCGTGCTCCGTGGTTACGCGCGTCGGACCAGCGGCTCGAATCCGGGGGCGTGGCCAGTACCCTTCGCCCGTGCGACCCCAACTCCAGGTGTTACGGAACCAGAGGGTCGGGAGAAGATGAACCACCGCCACGTCCGGCCCACGATTGGCGACCGTGATCCGGATATGAATGTCGTCGTCGTCGGCCTTGGCATACTCCACGAAAACATCGAAGTAGCGGTTCTCGTCGAAGACGCCCGTGTCGGCCAGCTCGAACTCGGCATCCAGCTTGGACCGCCTCTGGTTGACCCGGACGAGGTCATCGTAGGGAAACGCCGTCTGCGGATACTTGTAGAGTGCTTTGAGGTAGGAGTGTGTCGGGGTCGAGTCGAGGTAGAAGTACGCTTCCTTCACGTCCTCCCCGTGATTGCCTTCGGGACCGGTCAGCCCGAACAACCGCTCCTTGAGAATCGGGTCCTGCCCGTTCCACAGCGCCAGCCCGAAGCAGAGCCGGCCTTGCCGGTCGGTGATGCCCAGCAGACCGTCTTCACCCCATCGATACGCCCGGCTTCGCGCGTGATCGTGCGGAAAATACTCCCAGCAATTCCCGTATTCGGAGTAGTCCTCACGCACCGTCCCCCACTGCCGCTCCGCCAGATACGGGCCCCAACGCTTCCAGTTCCGCTCGCGCCGCGCATCCTGCGCCAGCCGCTCCGCCTCTGCTCCAGCCACGATTCCCCTCCTGATGCAGGCAGCCCGCGTCCCGCTTCCGACCACGTGCATACGACTGACGCGGGAGAAAACGCGACCTGCGAAGGAAAGGTTCCGTCCCTCCGATTGCCGGAAGACTCAGTCGTTGTCGGGTTCGGCCTGGAGACGGAGGAGGATCGAGGACAGCAGGTGCGGGGGCATGTCGATGCGGCGAAGGCGCGCCTTGAGGCCCTCGAGCACGGTGGCCTCGAACCGGTATTCGCCGGCGCACACCGCGCACTCGTCCAGGTGTCGCCGGACGAGGGTCACCTCAGCGTCTGAGAGATTCCGATCCAGATAATCGTCGAGGCGGTTGAACACCTCCATGCAGGTGAGGTCGGATGGGTTGGTCATGCACTTCCTCCCAATGCGGTCCTGCAGAAGCAGTTCGGGCTTACACTTTCCGTGCATTCGCCCAAACGCCATCCATCGGGTTTTGGTTCCCGACGCCTCCAAACCGCCGCTGACGGGCGGCAAAGTCCGCGAGGGCCGTCTCCAGCTCTCCGGGACCGAACTCGGGCCACATGAGAGGGGTGAAGTACAGCTCCGCGTACGCGGCTTCCCAGAGGAGGAAGTCGCTCAGCCGACGTTCCCCTCCGGTGCGGATGAGCAGGTCCAGCTCGGGGACGGGCGTGCCATGGTCGACGATGGCGAGCAACCGGCCAAAAGAGTCGCGAGAGGGCACCGACGCGGGCTGAACGCATTGCGCGGCCCGGAGAATGGCATCGCGGGCGGAATAGTCGAGGGCAATCCGCAGATGGAGACGGGTCCCGGCGGATGTCGCCTGCTCGGCATCTTCGATCGCCCGGCGGAGACGGGCACCGATACGGTCCCGCCGCCCGATGATCTCCATCCGCACCCCGTTGGCCACGCATCGCGCGGTCTCGGCCTTGAGGTACTCGCTGAACAGGCGCATCAGCCAGGTGACCTCCGAGGGCGGCCGGCGCCAATTGTCCGCGCTGAAAGCGAACAGCGTGAGCACGCCGATCCCTCGTTCGGCCGCCGCCTCGACGATCCGGCGCACCGTCCTCGCACCCTCGCGATGGCCGGCCGAGCGGGACCGCCCCCGGTTCTCCGCCCAGCGTCCGTTGCCATCCATGATGATGCCGACGTGAAGCCCGGCCGGGATGGAGGCGTGTGAAGCTCTTTGCTTCATAAAGTCGCACCTCAAAAAAAACGATTACCGCTCGCGGGTGCGGCGGATCAGGGCTTCCATGTGCGCCAGGTAGCGCTCGAGCGCTCGCCGTCCGATGGCGGTCAAGCGGTACTCGGTGCGCGGCACCCTGCCATCGAACGATTTGGTGCACGTGATGTAGCCCGCTTCCTCGAGCTTCCGCGCGTGGACGCTCAGGTTTCCGTCGGTCGTTTCGAGCAGGCGTTTGAGTTCGTTGAAGCTCAGCGAATCGCCGACTGCGAGCGAGCTGACGATGGCGAGACGCATCCGCTCGTGAATCAGCCGGTCGAGCTCCAGCGCTCCCGCGGTCGAGACGCCGCCCTCCACGCCCAGCAACGGCTGTGCCGCGCCGTCGTGGGTCTTCTTGGGCGCCAGGTTGGATTTAGCCACCATACCTCCGTGCGATCACGAGGCCGAAGACGATGTGGAGTCCGCCGAATCCCGCCGCCATGAGCGTCGTGCCCCAGCTCGGCGGAGCGAAGAGCGCGACCGCGCCCAGCGCCATGAAACAGAGACCCATCAGAGGCACCACCCGGACCGAGAAGGCGCCTCCGGTGACCACGCCCGTTCCATACAGAAGAA
Organism: Gemmatimonadales bacterium; assembly: GCA_036559745.1. Classification (GTDB taxonomy): domain Bacteria; phylum Gemmatimonadota; class Gemmatimonadetes; order Gemmatimonadales; family GWC2-71-9; genus CAVVWJ01. The sequence continues at coordinate 4,985 of DATBSO010000061.1, forward strand.
GCCAGGTTCCGGGGAGGGCCCACAGGGCGTCCGCCCGCACCAGCGCCGCGGTCAGCAACGCCCCGACCGCGAGCGGCGGGAGATAGCTGAGCACGAATCGCCGACCCGAGTAGGAGAACACCTGGGTGCCGGCACGCCGCGCCTTGACGGTCATCGCCCAGGATCCCAACGCCAGCCCGACGACGGCCGTCCCGAGCCAGGTGAAGAGCCACTCGTCTCGCGTCAGTCGGGTGTGCGCGATGCCGGCGGCGACCAGCGCCAGAACTCCCATCCCCACCCCGCCCCATCCGGGCACCGCCGTGAAGGCCGTCGCCCGCTCCATGGTCTCCCGAATGAAGGAAAGGTTGTCCATCGCCCGGGCGTGGAGCGCCGGGGCGTCGGCGTGCGGAGGCGGGACGCGCTGGGGGGAGGCCATGAAGTGCTTTATAGTATAAAGTTGATTGGGTCCTCGTCAAGCCTGGCCGCGGTCACACCGATTCCACAACCACCGCTGTCCCATAACACAGCACTTCGGTGACCCCCTGCATGACCTCAGTCGCGTCGTAGCGGATGCCCACGATCGCGTTGGCGCCGAGCTCTTCGGCATG
>DATBSO010000062.1:0-26880 GCA_036559745.1 Gemmatimonadales bacterium
CCCTTTGTGGCCGATAGGCATGTCTGCAGATCCGGGGACCTGTGCGAGAGGGAGGAGTGCGCCCATGGCCGAATGGTAAGTAAATGAGTCGGGATTGTCAAATCGTACAAGAAGATTGGTGCGAATTTGGATCATCAATAAGGACAATGCTTTGTGGCAACGACTCCGAGCGACCCGTAGGTAATTGGAAGGCCCCTGGTGGACGGTTCTGGTGCGCGGCGAGCCTCAGCCACCAGCACTTAGCCGCATGTGAGGTCCCAATTTCAATTAGTAGTTGTCTCTTATACTCCTCCTAAGTCGACGATCATCTCTCATCGCTATAAGATTTTACTGGCTTGATCGTACCCTTATTCACATATTGGAACCCACCGCGGAATCCTCCGCCGCATCGCCACGAGGTTGCCGATGACGATTCATCGAATCCGACTGTTGGGTGACCCGATCCTTCGGGCCAGCTGCGAGCCCATCACCAAGCCGAATTCGACTGCCGTCCGGGTGATTCTGGACGACATGCGGGAAACGTTGAGAGACTGGCAATCGCGGTTCGGGAGTGGCCGCGGTATCGCCGCACCGCAGATCGGTGCGCCCGTCCGCATGGTGTACATCGAGATGGACAAACCGTGGCCGCTGATCAACCCGGAGATCGTCGATATCGGGAATGAAGACTTCTCGGTGTGGGACGACTGCTTTTCCTTCCCCAACCTGCTCGTCCGCGTCTCACGCGCCTACCGAATCCGGGTGAAGTACCAGGACCTCAAGGGAGCCTGGTCGGAGGTGGATCTCGAGGGAGACCGAGCCGAGCTCGTGCAGCACGAGATCGACCATCTGGATGGCGTGCTTGCCGTGGACCGGCCACATGGGCTCGATCCGTTCTGTCTCCGGGAGGAGTGGCACCGGATCCACGGGCCGCATCGTTTCGGGCCGCCGGAGGCGCGCAACGAAAGCTACGCCACCCCCCTCACCGGGCTGATCTGATCCAGTCGCTTTAGAACCAACGACCCAGCCGAACGAACAGGGCGTCCCGCCCCTTCGTGGCCAAGCCGTATTCGAAGCGGACCGGCCCCAGGGGCGTCTCCGCACCGATACCGGCGCGAACACCGGCCAACCATCCCTCCGAATCGAACAAAGGTCCGCCCACTCCCGTGCGCCCCGCGGCTAACTCGACTCGCGCCAGCAGCGCCCCGTTGATCGGCGTCGAAGCCAGCACGCTCAGCATCGCCTCGCGGTCGCCGCGACGCTCTCCGATGTGAAGGCCGGGAAATCCATCGTCGCCACCGAGCGGGAAGCCGAGCTGGAGAGGAAGATGCTCACCCCACCCGAGGCGGAGGCGAGGAAAGAGTCGGACCCGCCCCGCGCGCGTGACGAGGGTGCCATCCAGCACCGCGCGGTGATAAATGCCGGTCCACGCCACACTGGCGGAGAACACACGTCCCCATGCGCGACTCGCGCGCGACCCTTTGGCCACGATGCCGGCAGCCGAGCGGTCGCCGACGCCCGGCTCGTGCCAGGCGCGGCCTTCGATGCCCAGCGCAAGCTGCCATCCATGTGCCAGCCCCCGCTCGGCGCCCAGAAACCCGATCGCCTCTCGCGTCCTGGCTTCGTTCAGCTCGTTGCCGTCGGCATCGAAGCGCCGGATCTCTTCCTCCGCAATGCGCATCGTCAGGGCCGGATTCAGGAGCTGGTGGCCGAGCTGAAAATTCCGCCGTGCGCCTGCGTAGACCTCCCGCCGCAGCTCACCGAGATACACGGCGGCGCTCCCCTCCAGCGCCCGGCCGAACAGCCGCCGGTCCACCAGCCCTGCCCACATCCGCCCACCGAGCTCGTTGTCGTAGGCGATGCCGATGCCTGCCAGGCGCCGTGCCGCGCGATGAAGAATCAGATGAAACTGGACCGAGTCCCCTTCTCCCGACGGTCCGAGCCACACGGCCTCGTAGGCATCGGAGGCCAAGGCAAGGTTTCGGACCCGAGACCGCAGCAGTGAGAGGTCGAGCGAGTCCCCGGCCTCGAGCCCGAGAAGCCGCGTGAGGGCCAGGCGCTCCGACGGATTGGCGCCCTCGACCACGACGTCACTGACGTATCGCGGGTATCGGGCCTCCTCAGGGGATGCTCGTAATCCGGGACACTCGAGGTGGGGCAAGGCCGAATCGGCGGCCGTTTGTCCGAGGCTAAGGAGTCTCCCGATCGACCGGCCGGAAAAATCGAGCGTCGAAAAGCCTTCGACGCCCGGACGGATCAACAGGTCACCGGAGCGCAGTGAGTCGGCGGTCTGTTGAAAGAGAAACTGGATGAGACGATCGGCGATGAGGATGGGCGAGAGCACATCCAGGGAATCGGGTGGGTGCTCGGTCGCATCCGATACGATGACGCGCTCGGCGCCCGCGGCGCGGGCGACGGCGACAGGGATGTTGGCCGAGAGGCCCCCGTCGGCGAGAAAACGGCCGTCGCGCGCCTCAGGGGCGAAGAGCAGCGGAACGGCTGCGCTCGCGCGGACCGCCTGGGCCAGGTCGCCGGAGTCGATGACGACCACTTCCCGATGCGCGAGGTCCGTGGCGACGGCCCGAAAGGGGATCGGCAGGGAATCGAAGTTGCCACGGGCGAGGAGATTGCCCCGCAACATGCCGGCATTGACCAGCGCGCTGGCTTCGCCTTCGACGACTGCCGCCCGCTGAATGGCGAGACCACGTTCCCCCTGCTCCCACACGACCAGCGGCTGGAGGATGCCGAGCGACCGAGGGACCTGGGGCTGATAGGTGCGAAAGAGATCGGCGAGCGGCACGATGCGGACCAGCGAGTCCAGCTCGCGACCAGTGTAGCCGCTGGCATACAGGGCCCCGACCACCGCCCCCATGCTGGTACCGACGACGAGGTCGGGCCGGATGCCCAGACGATCGAGCGACTGAAGCACGCCGATGTGCGCGATCCCCTTGGCGCCGCCGCCGGACAAGACGAGCGCGGTGCGTGGTGGCCGGCAACTTTGGGCTTCGATCCGGGGCCGGACCAGCGCGACAAAGACGCACGCGATGAGGGCGGGCGAGAGGAGCTGCGAGAGGCGCGAGCGCATCGGGGGGGAAGATACAACGACCCCTTGCGCCACCCCATTCAGCTTCGTATACCTACTCGCATGAGTGATCGGCTGGTGGGTGCATGATCCACCGGCCGCTTTCTTCTGGGAGGAACGGCCGCAATGACGTATGTGATCGCCGAGGCGTGCATCGGAGTGAAGGACAGGGCGTGCGTTGACGTCTGCCCAGTCGATTGCATCTACGAGGGGGAGGATCAGCTCTACATTCACCCCGACGAATGCATCGACTGTGGCGCGTGCGAGCCCGAATGCCCGGTGACCGCCATCTTTCCTGAGGAGGACGTCCCGCCCAACCAGACGTCCTTCATCGAGAAGAATCGGGAGGTATTCGCCAGCGACACGCCGCCGGGAAGGCCGCAGAGATAGGCTAGAGGCTAGCCTTTAGCTCCTCAACAAACCTCCGAATCGCCGCTGTCACCTCACGCGGCTTTTCCATCACCGTGAGATGCGCCGCGCCGGGAATGATGTCGAGGCGGGCGCCCGGAATGGCATCGGCCATGGCCTTCGCCCGGTCCGGCGGGGTGAGCTGGTCGTCGGCTCCGACTACCACGAGCGCGGGGATCCCCTCGAGCATGGGAAGCAGGCCCATGCTGTCGGGCCGATCGCGCATGGCGGCGAGCGCTCCGACGATCCCGGGCACCGGCGCGGATGCCATCAGCATCCGCACCTGCTGGGCAAACTCGGGTGAGCCCGCCAGGGTCTCCGCCGTGAGCATCTTTCCGATCATCCCGTCGGCGATGGCACCCGAGCCGTTTTCACGGGCCAGGGCCGCCGCCGCATCGCGCGCGCGGCGTCCGTCGGCGGTATCCGCCTCGGCACGTGTGCTCACGAGCACCAGCGCGCGCACCCGGCTGCGCCACCGGCGGAGGAACTCGAATGCTACATATCCCCCCAGTGAGAAGCCGCAAAGGATGACGTCGTCCACACCGAGGGCATCGAGCAGCGCCGCCAGGTCGGCGGCGTAGATACCAATCCCGTAGCCCAGATCGGGCGCGTCGCTTCGCCCCATGCCACGAAGGTCCGGCGCGATCCGCCGGTATCCACCAAGTCCCTCGAGCTGATCGGCCCAGATCGTGTGGTCGAGAGGGTACCCGTGTATGAAGAGGATCGCCGGCTCACGGGCTTCGCCACGGATCTCGACAGCGAGATTGACGCCGTTCACCATGACGCGTTGCACGTCCCCGGCGTCGGCGCGGCGGACCTCCATGAATGATCCGAAGTCCGTCGGGACGGGGATCGGGCGGCCGTCGTGGTCCACACAGACGAAGACGAATTCCGCGGTGGCGATGAGGGTATCGTCCCGAGTGCGGCGAGCGGTCTGCCGCATGGTGAAGCTGGTGCGTCCGCGGTGGGTGAGGGTCTGCTCGAACCGGAGCACGTCGCCGGGAAAAGCGGCGGCGTGATAGTCGACCACCGTCTTCCTCACCGCCGGCCAGGCACCAGCCCGAGTGAACACGTCCATCCCCGGTCCCCGCGCGAGCATCTCCCACCGCGCCCGCTCGAAGAGACTCAGAAAGGACGCCTGGTTCAGGTGCCCGAAGGCGTCGCATTCGTCCGGGTATACGGTGAGGTCGATGGTCATTGGCTCGAGGCTGGAGGCTAAAGGCAAGCGAGGTAGATATACTACATCCCAGCGGAGCCGTTAGCCTCCTAGCTTCCTGCCTCCAGCCCCTAGCCCATAGCCTCCATGAAACCACCCACGGATTACATCCGCCACGCCGCCCGACTCGCCCGCAAGCTCCAGATGGACGCGTCCATGGGCGGCATGCCGCAACCCGATGCGGAATTCTTCAAGACCCTATCGAAGGCGCTCGACGAGATCGCGGCCGGGCTCGAGCTGGTGTCGAAAGCCGACTGAGCTGCACGGTGACGCTGATCGAGACGGTCACCGACCTCGAGGCATTGCTCACGCGCCTTGGACCGGAGCCGTTGCTCGCGGTCGATACCGAGGCGGCGAGCTTCCATCGGTACCGCGACCGCGTCTATCTCCTTCAGATCTCGTCTCGCACCGAAACCGCGGTCGTGGACCCCCTCGCGACGGGAGGACTCGCGCCGCTCGGCGCGATCCTCGCCAATCCGGCGATCGAGATCGTGTTTCACGATGCCGACTACGACCTGCGCCTTCTCGATCGCGAATACGGACTCCGCCCCACCAACCTCTTCGATACCCGCATTGCCGCTCAACTTCTCAATGAGCCGGGCGTCGGCCTCGCGGCACTGCTGGAGAAGTACCTGGACGTGCGGCTGGACAAACGCTTCCAACGGGCTGACTGGTCGGCTCGGCCGCTCTCCAAGAGCATGCTGGACTATGCCGCGAGCGATACCACCCATCTCCCGGCGCTGCGCGACATCCTGCGGAACCGACTCGGGGAGCTCGGCAGGCTCGCATGGGCCGAGGAGGAGTTCGGGCTCCTCTCATCCATCCGATTCACCCCCCCGGACGGGGGCGAGCCGGCCTTTCTCCGCATCAAGGGCGCGAAGGCCTTACGGGGTAGGGAGCTGGCGATCCTGCAGGCGCTCTACGAATGGAGGGAAGGCGTCGCGCAACGTGCGGACAAGGCCACGTTCCGGATTCTCAACAACGACCCCATGCTGGCCATGGCGAAGACGCCGCCGGCAGACATGGCGGCCCTCAAGGGAATCCCCGGCATCGGCGGTGAGCAAGCTGAGCGACGGGGGAAGGAGATTCTGACGGCGGTGCAACGCGGTCTCGACGTACCGGAGGGCGAGGTGCCCCGGATCCCTCGTTCTCCGAGGCGTCCCCACGATCCAGCGTTCGATGCCCGGCTCGAGCGATTGAAGACCGCTCGCAACCAGCTCGCGATGAAAGTCGATCTGGCACCAGGTGTTCTGTGCCCCAACGGCACCCTCGAGGCGATCGCGCGGCTGAATCCCGGAAGCCTGGACGCGCTGGCGGCGACCCCCGATCTGAGACGCTGGCAACTCTCCGCCATCGGCGGAGAGCTGCTCGACGCGCTCCGGCGGGAACCCGGAAGTCCTACATCGAAGGAAAGTCCAGCGCCTTCCCCGTCTCCAGCAGCGACTTGAGGCCGTCGAAGATGGGGGCCCATCCCGTCCGGATCCCCTGATACGTCTTGGTCTCCCCGGTAAATCCTTCGTGCGTCATCGTCAGCTTGACCATCTGACCAATGGGCTCGAGGTCGTAGGTGACCTTGGTGGGTTCGTCACCGGTATCCGGAAAGGAGAACGTGTGTGCGATCCTCCGGTGGGGGGTGAACTCGAGCACCTTGCCGGTGATCGCGACCTGGTTCCCCTCCATGGTCGGAAGGATGTACTCGATCGTGGAGCCCACCTTCCAGTCGGTCACCACATCGGTGCCGTGGAAGTACTGACGGGTCAGCTCCGGGCGAGTGAGCGCCGCCCACAGCTTTTCCGGCGTGGTGCGGATATGGACGACGTGGACATGCTGCAGCTGCGCGACGGCGGCGGTCATCGGTCGATCCTCCCCTTCCAGTTCGTATTTGAGTGACGTCAACTGCGACGCCCACAGGGCGCTGTACTTCGAGAGCCAGCGATCGTAGATGGTCTGGATCGGGACGGGGTTGAGATAGAGCCGCTTGGTTTTTCCTTCCCGCCGCGGTATCAGGAGGCCAACCCGCTCCAGGATCTTGAGGTGCTTCATCACGGCAAACCGGCTGAACTCGAACCGGTCACCCAGCTCGCCCACAGTGAGCCCGGGTCTGGCCTTGAGGAGGTCGAGCATCCGGCGCCGGCTGGGATCGGCCAGAGCGCGGAAGACGGCGTCGGGCGCAAGTGATGACATGTGACCTTTAGGTCACATATTATGACGCTGACGAGCCCGTGTCAAGAAGCCTGCTTACGGGCTCAGCTCATTTTTAGTGGCTTGATTGTGTCGCGATGATGGTATTCCAGCGGCGGCCCAATACCCACGCTAGAACCCGAGGAATGCCCTCACCCGGGGGTCCATCTTCTCCGGCGTCCAATACGGGTCCCAGACCAGCTCGACCTCGACTCCCGTCACCCCATCGAGTTCGGTCACTACCCGCTTCACGTCGTCGATGATCTCGGTCCCCGCCGGGCACCCGGGAGAGGTCAGCGTCATCCGGACCTGAACCGCCCCGGCGTCGCTCACCTCGACGTCGTAGATCAGGCCAATGTCGATGATGTTGAGGTTGAGCTCGGGGTCTTTGACCGCGCGAAGCGCCTTCCGGATGGTCTCGGGAGTCGGAACGGGGCCGGGGGCGGGTGTCGTCATACCATGGAACCTAACCGGTCAGCACTTCGAGATAAGATCCTGGCCGCAGCTGTGGGGGACCAGCCGAACCGCGGCGTCCGACACCGCTGCACGGACGGTCTTGAGCTCCTTTACCGACTCCCCGACCCGGGGATCGAAGCTGCGATTGGTCAGGAAGACGAGAAAGAGATCTCTGGGTGGGTCTATCCAGAGGAGCGTTCCGGTAAAGCCGGTGTGGCCGTAGGTCGCGTCGCTGGTCAGGTCCCCGAAGACGCTGAGCTCGCCCAGGATCCGCTCCCGGGTATCCCAGCCGAGGAGGCGGGAGCCGGTGTTGGTCCCGCGAGAGAGAAACGTCGCCATCGTCTCGAACTTGACCCATTGCCCTTCGGAGCCGACCCCGCCGTTGAGCCACACCCGCGCGTATCGCGCGAGGTCACGTGCGGTGCCGAACGCACCGGCGTGCCCGGCGACCCCGCCGAAGGCGACGGCATTCTGGTCGTTCACCTCTCCGGCGATCGGGTGTCCCCGCCACATGCCGCTCGGGGCGATCCGCTTCCGGAGTTTCCGGCCGGGCTTGAACATTGTCTCACGCATGCCGAGCGGCGCGAAGACCTCGCGCTCCGCAAAGCGATCGATGGGCATGCCCGCCACCTGTTCGACCAGAAGACCGAGCAGGATGGCGTTGAGATCGCTGTAGACAGCGGAGTCTCCTGGCGCGCGAAGCAGCGGCTGCTCGTAGAGCATGTCGATCGCCCTGGACCGGCTGTGCACCCGCTGGTAGAAGGGGACGTAGCTCTTCAGGCCGCTCGTGTGGTCGAGCAGCATCCGCACCGTGACCCGTCGCTTGAGTCCATCAGTGAACCTGGGGAGGTATTTCGCGACCGGCGCGTCGAGATCGAGCTTCCCCTGATCCACCAGCTTCATCGCGGAGCTCATGGTGGAGACGATCTTGGTGATCGAGGCAAGATCCCAGATGGTCGAGTCGGGCGAGGGAACGGGAGAGCGGGGATCCCAGGTCAGGTGGCCGTAGCCGCGCGCATAGAGCAGGGAATCGCGCCGGCCGATGATCACGACGGCGCCAGGATAGATCCCGCGCGCGATGCCCGCCCGTATCGCGTCGTCCACCTGGGCGACCGACTGGGCGGCAACCGGGACGGAAGTGGTGGCGAATGTCATGGCGACGAGGACGGACAGGCGTTTCGCGGTCTTGCGGAGCGCGACCATGTCTCAAGGTCGCATGAAGGGCGGCCGGCGCGCTAGCTACCTGCCATCAGCGAGGACATCGCGCACCGGGCCGGGGGGAAGACGATACAGCACCGACGCGGTCCGACGGTCGCGCTCGCTCAGCACGCTCGTGCGCGTAGCGGGGAACATGACGTCGTTCGAGTCGGACGAGTGGGGAAGGCCGAGCGCGTGGCCGACCTCGTGGACGGCCACGGCCAGCAGCGCGCTGTCGGGGAACGGCACGCCCGTACTGGTGTGGAGCGCCAGCGAGATGACGGCGCGGCGCACGTGACCGGCCTGGTCCCAGGTGAGGTCGGTCTGTCCCGCGCGGTCGAAGTCGAAACGATCGATCCAGCGGACCACGACGGCGGCATCACTCGTATCCCGGACCACCTCGAAATGGACGCCGATGCCGAGCGCCTCCCAGCGCTCGAGCGATTCGTGCATGAACTCGCCCATCCGCGGCGCGTACCCCGTGGGGCCGCCCTCGATGATCGCGACGCGGATCGGCACGCCATGCCGGTCGGGCCAGCGGCGGACCACCGAGTCGGTACTGAGCATGAGCGAGTCGAGATAGGTGGCGCCGGCCTCGAGGCTGATCTGCTGCCGGGTGGCCATGCGTGCGACGCGGTCCACGGGGGGACGAGGGGCGCGGACCGTGTGGCTGCTGGCGAGCTCGACGGTGTCGGGATCGATCCGGTGGGTGGCGGAGATGGTTTGATTGGCGGTCTCGAGCGGCTCGGCACGACGACGCGCCTCCACAAAGCGGTCGCCGATGACGACGACCAGGAGGCCGATGGTTACGAGGGGGAGCATGCCGCGGCGCATCATGAAATATGGACCTCGAAAAAGCAGACTGCCAGAACCCGGCTGGCGCGGGGCCGCCGGGCCATCTAAGATGTTGCCACCTGCGCCTTCGACCGGGAACCGGACCACGGCGGCGCCGAAGATCCGGAGGACCCGCTGAAGCTGATGGATCAATTCGCCCGAGCGCTGGTGCGCTGGCGATGGGTGGTGCTGGTCGTGTGGGCAGTGATCGGAGCGGTCGCCGCAGTTCGGGCCCCCGCGACGCCAGGACTGCTCAACATTCGCGGAGGAAGCGAGCGGGAAACCGAGGCCTCCCGCACCGAAGACCTCCTCAACGCCCGCTTCAGCCGCCCCATCGGCGAGTTCTTCGCGGTCACCCTCGAAAGCCGGACACCCTTCGATCAACCCGGGCCGCGTGCAGTGCTTGACACTCTGCTCGCCGCCTTCGACGGACAGCCCTATGTGCGCGGATTGGTGTCCTGGCCTGGTACCGGTGACTCGACGTTCCTGGCCCGCGATAGGCGTGCCACCTTCTTTCTCATTGCGCTGAAAGCAAATAGGGGCGACAGCTCCGGCGCTCTTGTGGTACCCGTGCGACAGCTGGTGCAGCAGACGCTGGCGGGAATGCCCCACGCGGCGGCCTACCGCGCGAGGGTCACCGGCCGAGCGCCGCTCGACCTCGACGTCCGCACGGTCGTGGCGCGGGACAGTGCCGACGGGGAGAAGCGGCTCCTCCCGCTCACGCTGATCATCCTCGTCCTGGCCTTCGGCGCGCTGGTCGCGGCGCTGCTCCCCCTCGTGGTGGGGGTGCTCGCGATCACGATCTCCCTCGCGATCATCGGAGTCATCGCGCACTACACGCCGATGTCCGTCTTCGTGCTCAACATGACCACGATGATCGGGCTCGGCGTCGGGATCGACTACTCGCTGCTCGTGGTGACGCGTTTCCGGGAGGAGACGGCGCGGGGGCTCAATCGCCGGGAGGCCGCGATGAGCACGCTCCGCACCGCCGGGGTCGCGGTGATCACGTCGGGGCTCACTGTGGTCGTCGGGTTTGCCGCCCTGCTCTTTACTCCGCTCATCGAGACACGAAGCGTCGGACTCGGCGGGCTCATCGTAGTGGGTGTGGCGGTGCTGCTGTCGATCACGCTCCTCCCTGCCCTGCTCGCCATCATCGGCCGCGACATCGACCGGCCCAAGTGGCTGGCGCGCCGGCTCGCCTGGTATCACTCGCCGCAGATCTGGGAGAAGTGGGCTCGTACCCTCGCGCGTCATCCCGTCCGGGCGCTCGCCTATGGCGGCGTCGTGATCGCCATCCTCACCCTGCCGCTCGCGTGGATCAAGATCGGCCTTCCGTCGCGGCACTGGTGGCCGACCGGCACCGAGGCGGGCGAAGGGCTGGACGCACTCGGACGGATGGGCGTCGCCGGTTTCGTCCAGCCGATCCGGGTTCTGGTGCAGGTTTCGACGGGTCGCACCGCCATCGAAGCCGGGTCGCTCCGGGGCCTCATGACGCTCCGTGATTCATTGCGTGCCGACCCTCGCGTGCGCGAGGTCCGGAGCCTGGTGGACCTCGATTCGAAGGGCTCGCTCCTCGGGTATTCGGTCCTTTACAGCGACCTCGAGCAGGCTCGGCAACGATACGGAGACTTTCTCGATGCGTACCTCAGCACGGACCACCGGATCACCCTCATGGACGTGATCCTGAGCGATACGACCTCGCTCACCTCCGCCACCGACGTCGTCCTTCGCGCCCGGCAGCTCGCGAAGGCCGGCCTCCGCGGGACCAAGGGGATGGAGATCACCGTCGGCGGCTATTCCGCCGCGGCCCTCGATTTCCAGGAGGACCTCCTCAAGCGCTTCCCGCTACTCGTGGTGCTCATCCTGGCCGCGACGGCGGTCATGCTCGCGATAGCCTTCCGATCGGTGCTCGTCCCGATCAAGGCCATCATCATGAACACGCTTTCGGTCGGAGCGACCTTCGGGCTGATCGTCCTGGTCTTCCAGCACGGGGTGGGGTCGCAAGTCTTCGGGCTCGACGGACCGACGTCGGCGATCTTCGTCGCGGTACCCGTCCTCGTCTTCGCGGTCGTATTCGGGCTCAGCATGGACTACGAGGTCTTTCTCTTGAGCCGGATCAAGGAGGCGTTCGACCGGAGCGGACGAAACACGGCCGCGACGATGGAGGGGTTGAGCGCCACGGCGTCGGTCATCACGTCGGCGGCGCTGATCATGATTCTGGTCTTCGGAATCTTCGCGTTCGCGCGGGTCCTGGCGATGCAGCTCCTGGGCTTCGGTCTTGCCGTCGCTGTGCTTCTCGATGCGACCGTGATCCGGATGGTGCTGGTGCCGGCGTTCATGCAGGCCATGGGGCGGTGGAACTGGTGGCCCGGAGTGAGGCGAATACCCAGAAAGTCACAGGAGCAACGGGCGTTATAGGAGAAGGGAGAAGGGAGAAGGGAGAAGGGGGAAGGAAGCGGGAGAAGCGAGAATAGATCACCGCTTGTCGACGGCGAACAGCCCTCCCGCGAACTGACTCAGCCGAACCGCGAACGTGACGATCGCCCATCCCACCACGGCCAGGAGCATCACCGCGACCACCGCGGCGGCAGCGATGATCCGGCGCTTCCGCACCGGCGGCTCGTCGTGCCGTGTGTCCCCGGTCCTGACACGCGCAAAGGCCGCACGACGAAGCACGAGGTCGTCGTCCTCGACGAGGCTCGGCGCCGGCAGCGCCGGCATGACGAGCCGGGACGCGTCGGGCGGCCGGAACCGCTCCCGGGCCTCCCATGCGACCCGGACTTCGGGATGGAGTCCAACCGGCTGCCAGCTCAGGCGGGCCGCGTCGTATAACGGGGTATCCGCGGATACGAGCGCCGCCTCGAGGGCATCGAGGATGGACTCGACATCCGCGAAGTGCAGATCTCCTATCTCCGGGTCGCTACAGAGAAACCGGTCCGCCATCGCTCACCGCTTCGCATCAAGCCAGTTGGGCCCGACCCCCACATCCACCACCAGCGGCACCCGCAGTTCCGCCGCCTGTTCCATGCTGGTACGTACCAGGACGCGCATGGTTTCGATTTCGGCTTCCGGGACCTCGAAAATCAGCTCGTCGTGAACCTGGAGGAGCATTCGGCTCTGGAGAGCCCTATCGCGGATCGCCGCGTGGATTCGGATCATGGCGAGCTTGATGAGGTCGGCGGCGGAGCCCTGGAGCGGGGAGTTCTGGGCGAGACGCTCCCCGAACGACCGCATGTTGAAATTGCGGTCCTTGATCTCCGGGATGTAGCGACGCCGCTTGAAGATAGTCTCCACGTACCCCTGGCTCCGGGCTAACTCCACCTGGGCCTTGAGGAAGGCGCGCACCCCGGCAAAGCGCTCGAAGTACCCGGCGATGAAGGCCTTGGCTTCCTCCTGGGTAATGCCGAGCTGGCGGCTCAGTGAGAACGGGCCCTGGCCATAAATCGTGGCGAAGTTGATGGTCTTGGCGCGGGCGCGCATGTCGGCGGTTACCGCCTCGACCGGAACGCCGAAGATCAGCGCCGCCGTCTGACGGTGGATGTCCCCGCCCTGCAGGAAAGCCTCGATGAACGCCGTGTCTCCCGAAAGATGGGCCATGAGCCGCAGCTCAATCTGGGAGTAGTCGGCCACAAGGAACTGGGAGCCCGCGCGCGGCACGAATCCCCGTCGTATCTCTTCGCCCCGCGGAGTCCGGACCGGGATGTTCTGCAGGTTGGGCTCGGACGAGCTGAGACGTCCCGTCGCCGCGCCGGTCTGATTGAAGCTGGTGTGAATTCGACCGGTCCGCCGATTCACCCGAGTCGGCAGCGTGTCCACGTACGTGCTCTTGAGCTTCTGGAGCTCGCGGTACTCGAGAATGAGCTGCGGCAGCTCGTGTCCCATGCCGGCAAGCTGTTCGAGCACATCGGCATCGGTGGACGGGCCGGTCTTGGTGCGTTTGACCACGGGAAGCTGATGCTTCTCGAACAGCACGGTGGCGAGCTGTCTCGGTGAGTTGAAGTTGAGCGCTTCACCCGCCGCCGCGGTGATCCGTTCCTCCAGTCGCCGCATGTCGCTTCCCAGCTCCGCGCCGAGCCGGTCGAATACCACCTGATCGATGGCGATCCCTTCCCACTCCATGTCCACGAGCACTTCGACCAGCGGGAGCTCGATGTCGCGCAGGAGCGGCTCGAGATTCAGGCCTGCGATCGCGGTGGAGAAGAAGTCCCTCAGCGCGAGAACGGCGGCACTCCCTTCGCCACAGTACGCGGACGCGACGGCGACGGTGGCCTCGGCGAAGGGAATTCCCGACTTTCCCTTCCCGGTCACGTCCTGATACGTGCGCATCGGACGCCCGAGGTGCTCGAGCGACAGGGTATCGAGATCGTGAGAGCGCCGGCCGGGATCAAGGACGAAGCTCGCGAGCATCGAATCGTAGACAACACCTCGCAGGTCGACACCGGCCGCGCGCAGGATGAGCCAGTCGCGCTTGATGTCGTGTCCGGCCTTGGGGACGGTCGGATCCTCGAGCAGCTCGCGAAGCTGCGCTGCCTCGGGGGTCGTGATAGCGGGAAGGTTCCTGATCGCCGCGCGCGGCGGCCCACTAGTGAGCGCCAGCTCCCCGGCATCGTTGTGGCGGTGCGAGAACGGGACGTACCAGACCTCGTTCGGCCCCGTCGCGAGCGACAATCCCACGAGGTCGGCGTCGCGCAGCTCGACGGCGGAGGTCTCGGCATCGATCGCCACGATGGGCGCCGCGCGGAGCCGCGCGACGAGGGCGGGAAGATCGGCGGGGTCGTCGAGGATCCGGATCTGGACCGGGGGAAGCGAGTCTATCGCGACGACCGGCGTGACCCCAGCGTTTCCGGTGGCGTCGCCGGAACCCGTGACCACGACCGACGGCGTCTCATCGCCGGCGAGCTCTCCTTGCCCTTGCAGCTTTCTCGCGAGCGAGAAGAATTCGAGCTCGGTGAGGATCCGTCGCAGCACGGGGAAGTCCGGCTCGTTCACGCGCATGCGCTCGAGATCCAGCTCGACAGGGACGTCACGCTTGATGGTCACCAGCTCGCGCGAGAGCCGCGCGTTGTCGGCACCGGCGAGGAGCGCCTCCCGGGTGCGTTTGGCGCTGACCTCACCAGCCCGCGCGAGGATGGTGTCGAGATCGCCGTAGTCGGCGAGCAGCTTCTGGGCGCCCTTCCCACCCACGCCCTTCACCCCCGGAACGTTGTCGCTGCTGTCACCAACCAGCGCGAGATAGTCGGCCACCTGCGCCGGCGCCACGCCGAGGCGCTCGGACGCGTTGCGCTCGTCCACCCAGGTTTCCTCGACCCCGGCCTGTCCTCCCCGCCCGGGGTTGAGCAGCGCAACGCCAGGCGCGATGAGCTGATAGAAATCCTTGTCGCCAGAGACGATCACGGCCTGAAGGTCCCGGGCCACGGCCTTAGTGGCGAGGGTGGCGATGACGTCGTCGGCTTCGTATCCCGGGACGGTGAGCAGGGGGACGCGAAAGGCGGCGAGGAGCTCGATGATGCGCTCGACCGACCGGTCGAAGTCGGCCTGGAGCTCCTCGTCGAGCTTCTCCCGGGTGGACTTGTAATCGGGATAGCGCTCCTTACGGAACGAGCTGCCGGCGTCGTTGATCCAGGCGACGTAGTCGGGTGTGTATTTCTCGCGGAGCCGGAGGAGGAAGTTGGCAACGCCCCAGGCCGCCGAGGTGTTCTCCCCCTTGGTGGTGCGCAGGGGCCGGGCGATCATCGCGTAGAAGGCGCGATAGATGAGGGCGTAGCCGTCGAGAAGAAAGAGCCGCGGGCGGGCGTCAGGCAGCCTCGAGCCTCAATTCTTCCGTCGAAGACGGATGACGATCCGCTCGTACTCGGCCCTGGAGCTGGGGGTCAGACGGAGGCGGCCGAAGCCGGTCTCATCCTGGAAGTAGACCACGAGCCGAAGGTCGATGTAGGTCCAGCGGACAATGCGGTTTCCAGTGCCCGGAGAGCTCTCGACGCTCTCATCCGGAGCGCCGAGGTTGATGAACACCTCGCCGCGATCGGTGCGCCAGCCGGGTACGCCCTCATCGGTAAAGCGCTGGTTGGCGGCATTGACCCGGCTGAAATACTGGTTCAGCGCTTCGTTCTCGGGCGTCACCGAGTTGGGGTCGGTCTCGGCGTAGAACTCGCGCCAGAGCCGGGCTCGCTCCGACTCGGGCGCCTTCTTCATCGCTCCGATCTTCTGTTCGTACCCGAAGTAGCGAAGCAGATCGAGCATCTCGTCGAAGTTCGTCACGACCCAGGCCTGCGTGAACGACACCAGCGCCGACATGGTGCGCTCCCCCGCCCCGCTTCCGATCACCAGCTTGAGCTCGCCCAGCGACACGCTGTCGGGCGAGAGGCGAACGACCTGACTCTCGACCGGCCGGCCGCCGCGGAAGCGGAGCGAGTCGGTGTAGACCGCGTGCTCCTGCTCGTCCAGCACTTTGAACGGGACGGTCGTGGGCGTCGCGAAGTCGTACCCCTCGACGTAGGCCAGCAACGTGTCGCTTCCATACCCGACCGCGCCGCGCGGGTTGAGCACGAGCGACAGCGCATCGGACAGGCTTCCCCGCCCCGTCGCCTGATATGCGAGGATGGGTGCGCTGACGCTCCCCTTGCCGAAGCTCGGCGCGGTGTAGCTCTGGGTAGCGCGGCTTTCGGAGGTGGAGCCGACGTCGCGCACGGTCACGTTCACCTTGTACGTGCCGGGGACGATCCGCAGGACCTGCTGGAAGAGGATGCTTTCGTCGGCCCGGAGGGTCTCCTGAAACGAGGCGACCCGGACGAGCTCCTCGCGCGACAGGTCTACCGATGGCGAGCCTTCGCGCTGCAGCGAGAGGCTGACCCGGTACCGCGCGACGAAGACGTTGCCTTCACGTTGAAAGGCCAGCGCCCGATTCTCGAGGGAGAGTCCGACGATCGCGATCACGGAATCGGCGGGTCCCGCGGCGAAAGCGACGGTGCCGACGAACGGGAGCGGATCGCCCGCGGCGAGGCGTCCAAGCTTCTGATAGAACTGGGTGGTATTGAAGATCCGGGTGAGCGTTTCGGAGGGCGCGGGTTGGCTCTGGCTGCCGACCCGCTTCCAACTCCCGCATCCGGCAAGGGCGCCGAGGAGGACCACATAAGACAGAAGCCGATGCATCTGGGCCTTCCCGGCTGAGCCGACATGGCCCGCAGGATTGCAGGCCGGCACAAGGTTAGTGGTTGCGAGCAAGAGGCGTCAAGCAGTAGCTTGGCGGTCCATGAACGCGGACAATCTGGTCGGCCGAACGGTGGCGGGCTACCACCTCGCCAAGTACATCGGCGAGGGGGGTACGGCGACGGTGTACTGCGCCGACCATCCCGAGCGCGGCACCGCCGCGGTGAAGATCCTGCGCCAGCGCCTGGCGCAGGATCCGATCGCGGTGAAGCGCTTCTTTCGCGAGGCCGAGTACGGCTCCCGGGTGAATCACCCGAACATCGTCAAGACGTACGACTTCGGCGACGCGGACGGATTGCACTACCTCGCGCTCGAGTGGGCCAAGGGCGAGCCCCTGGCCGAATTCATCAACCGGTCGGGCAAGCTGGCACCCACGCTGGTGGCGACGATCATCGAGCAGCTGGGCGCCGCGCTGGCCGCCGCCCACAAGGCGGGGATCATCCATCGCGACCTCAAGCCGGCCAACATCATGTACGACCCGGCCTCGCAGACGGCCAAGCTGCTGGACTTTGGCATCGCGCGGGACGCCGAGCTCAAGCAAGACGAACGACTGACCCGTGCGGGCTTCTTCGTGGGAACGCTGCAGTATGTGGCCCCGGAGACGCTGAGCGGCGAGCTGGTGAATGAACAGGCGGATGTCTATAGCCTGGCGACGATTACGTATTACATGCTGACCCAGGAGCTTCCGTTTCAGGGGAAGAGCCCGAGGGAGTTGTTTCAGCAACTACTAAGCCAACCACCTGTCCCGCTTAATCAGGCGGCCAAAGGGCTCAAGTTCAGCCCGGCGATTGAAGCCGCCGTCATGCACGGGCTGGATCGTGATCTCTCCAAGCGTTCCAAGACGGTGGACGAATTCGCCACCCAGTTCTGCACGGCGGTCCGGGCGGAGGGCACGAAGAAGGGCGGCTTTCTGTCATCGCTCTTCCGGAAATGAGCGACCGCGAGGCCCTGACGCGCCTGCTGCTCGAGCGGTCGGTGCGACGGGGCGACTTCATCCTCTCCTCGGGTCAACGCTCATCCTATTACATCGACTGCCGGCTCATGACGATGAGCGCCGAGGGAATGGTGCTCGTGGGGCGACTGGGTCTCGAGGCCATCAGGAACGCGAACTGGAGGCCCAAAGCGATCGGCGGTCTCACCATGGGGGCCGATCCCGTCGCGTACGCGATCGCGGCGGCCAGCCGGGGAACCGACCTGCAGGTCGATGCCTTCAGCGTGCGCAAGGAGACGAAGGCGCACGGCACCGGTCGCCAGATCGAGGGGAACTTCACGGCCGGGGAGGAGGTCGTGGTGGTGGAAGACGTGATCACCACCGGCGGCTCGGCGGAAAAGGCGATCTCGACCGTAGTGTCAGCCGGTGGAATCGTGCTTGGAGTATTGGCGGTGGTGGATCGGGGGGAGGGGGGCAGGGAAGTGCTCGAGCGTGCGGGCAGAAAAGTGGTGGCTTTGACGACCGCAGGAGAACTCGGGCTCACATAAGCCAGCAGCTTCCCAGGCCCAGGAGGACAGGTCCATGAACTTCGGCGCCGCTCCGACACAGAAAGAGCCTCCCTTTGTCGTAAGACAGCTCATCGTGCTGGTGATGTTCGTCTGGCTGGGCAGGGCTGCATACAAGGGGTTCCCCGCCTCGACGTCGGCGTGAGGGCCAGGGAGCCCGAGGTGGTGCGCGATCCGGGCGCGGCGGCCATTGCGCGAGTCTCCCGCCGTCTGATTCCGTTTCTCTTCCTTCTCTACATCCTCAACTTCCTCGACCGGGTCAACGTCGGCTTCGCCGCCCTCGAGATGAACCGGGACCTCGGGTTCGGACCCGCCGTCTACGGCTTCGGCGCCGGCGTGTTCTTCCTCGGCTATTGTCTCTTCGAAGTCCCGAGCAACCTCGTCTTGTATCGCACGGGGGCGCGGCTCTGGATCGCTCGAATCATGGTGACATGGGGATTGGCCGCCTCAGCGATGATGCTGGTGCACACGGCATGGAGCTTCTTTCTCCTGCGCTTCCTCCTCGGCGTGGCGGAGGCGGGATTCTTTCCCGGAATCATCTTCTATCTGACCTACTGGTACCCGGGCCGCGACCAGGCCCGCGCCTATGCGTCGTTTCTCGCGGCAATCCCCATTTCCGGCATCATCGGCGGTCCGATCTCCGGGGCGCTTCTCGGGCTCGACGGCGCGCTCGGACTGCGTGGCTGGCAGTGGCTCTTTCTGCTCGAGGGCATTCCGTCGGTCATTGTGGGCGTTCTCGTCCTGGCTCTGCTGCCCGACCGACCGAGAGACGCTCGCTGGCTTCCCGATGCCGAGCGGCAGTGGCTGGAGAACGCGATCGAAGCGGAGCGGGCCCATCCGGCGGCAGGACACGCCGCCGGCCTCGGTAAGGCTCTCCGTAATCCCGTCATCTGGTGGCTGGGCGGGATGTATTTCCTCCTCGTCGTGGCTCTCTACGGGTTTGCGCTCTGGCTTCCCCAGCTCGTGAAGGCGACCCGGGCGTTCTCCAATTTCGAGGTGGGGGTCATCACGGCGATTCCCTACGCGGTCGCCGCCGCGGGCATGGTCTGGGTGGGGAAGCGATCGGACCGCACTGGGGAGCGTCATCTGCATCTTGCCATTCCCGCGCTCGCCGGAGCGCTGGGATTCGTCCTGTTGACCCGCATCGGCTCCACCGGCCCGCTCATAGCAGCACTTTCTCTGACGGCATTCGGTGTTCTGGGCTGGCTCGGCCCGTTCTGGTCGATGCCGACGAGGTTCCTCAAGGAGGAAGCCGCGGCAGGTGGCATCGCGCTGATCAATTCGATGGGCGCCGTCGGGGGCTTCGTAGGACCCTATCTGCTGGGCGCCGTCAAGGAGAGAACGGGAAGCTTCGCCGGCGGGCTGCTGACCCTGGCCGGCTTTCTGGTCGCGGCAGTCGCCATCGTCATGGTCTTGCGTCGACGGAGTTCAGCCGCGACCCGCATGGCGGCGTGACCCCGACGCGGCCGATGACCGACGCGTTACTCTATGTTGACAATTCCCGGGCGCGGTGGTAACAAAGACTCGACTTGGTCAGCCCGAGGAGCGCACGATGCGGACGATTGCAATCGTGAATCAAAAAGGCGGATGCGGGAAGACGACCACGGCGATCAACCTGTCCGCCTTCCTTGCCCAAGCCGGCCGACGTGTACTGCTGGTGGACATGGACCCGCAAGGTCATTCCACGCTCGGACTCTCCCCTGGTGGGTGGTCTCCCGCCCGATCGATGTACGACGTGCTGCTCGACGGCCCCGGCAGAGTCCAGATGGGCATCGCCGACATCGCGAAGTCCGTCGCCGTTGGCCTCGATCTGGCGCCGGCCGATATCCGGCTGAGCGCGATTCCGGAATCGCTCGCGGGCATCGCCGGGCGGGAGAATACGCTGAGTCGGGCCGTCGAGGATCTTGCCGATCGTTACGACTACGTCATCATCGACTGCCCGCCCAACGTCGGCCAGCTCACGTTCAACGCGCTCAAGGCATGC
Source organism: Gemmatimonadales bacterium (assembly GCA_036559745.1). GTDB lineage: Bacteria > Gemmatimonadota > Gemmatimonadetes > Gemmatimonadales > GWC2-71-9 > CAVVWJ01. The sequence goes on from DATBSO010000062.1 coordinate 20,038, forward strand.
ACCGAAGCGCTCATTCCGATGGACCCGAGCTTCTTTTCGCTGCACGGCATCGGCAAGCTCTTCGAGACGATCGAGCTGCTGGAGCGTGAGACCGGGCACCAGATATCGGCTCGCGTGCTGGTGACGCTCTATTCGGGACGCACCACGTTCATGCGGGCGGTGCTCGACGAGGTGCAGCGCCACCTCGAAGGCGAGCACTACGCGACCGTCATCCGCCAGAGCGTGAAGCTCGCCGAAGCAGCGAGCCACGGCGTCCCGATCACCCAGTATGCGCCTCGCTCCGCGGGCTACGAGGACTACCAGGCCCTGGCCAACGAGGTGCTACAACAGGAGCCCGCGCCGATTGTCGAGGAGCCCGAGGCGCCCGCGACCCTCATCGACATTCCCGTCGTCGCGGCCGCGCCTTTCGAAACACCCGACGGGATCCTGTTCACGGTCGACGCCCCCGAGGCGTCCGAAGTCCAGATCGCGGGAGACTTCAACGACTGGACGCCGGAGGGGAACGAGATGGAGCTGGTGGGGGCCATCTGGATGAAGACCCTGAGACTGGCTCCCGGGCGCTATCGTTACCGCTACGTCGTGGACGGACACTGGCGGTGCGATCCCTACAATAGCGCCTTCGAGCCGAGCCCCTTCGGCGGCAACGACTCGCTCCTCGTGGTGGGCGAGCATCACGCGTCCGATCTCGTCGACTCTCCGGCAATGGACCATGGGCTCACCTGAGCCCGGCGGATCGACCCCTCCCGATGCCGGCCGCTCGGAGCGGCCGCTGGGACGCGGACTCGAAGATGTCTCGCACGTTTTTCTGTCTCCAAAGTCCGAGGCGGAGGGTCCCCCGCCCACCACAGAGCGGCGGCCGCCGCCGCGCGATCGAGCCGGCCCGGGAGCGCTGCTGCTCCGGCCGGCCACGGCCGTCACACGGGAGCAGATCGCCGCGACACTGAGAGAATTCGAGGGTGGGATCGAGGCGGGGCTGAGAGCGATCGACGCGAGGATTCCCTGCGAGCCCAGCGGCGAGATCGACCTCCTCGCCATCGACCGGGCCAGCCAGCTCACCATCATCGATTTCGACACGACCGGAAGCGACGACCTCCTGATTCGCGGACTCGGGCATTACGACTGGGCCACGCGAAACGTGCCGAACCTTCGACGCATGCTGCGCGGGCAGCCCGTCAATTTCTCTCAGGAGCCGAGACTGATACTGCTGGCTCCGGATTTCTCACCCAGAGTGAGATCCGCGGCACGGCAGCTCAGCCGCCCGCAGATCTCCTGGGTTCGATTTCACTACCTCGACACACCCGGCCGCGCCGGGATCCTGTTCGAACCGGTCCCCGCCGAGTAGGCGTTTCCTCCCTCCTTACGGACGCCCCGCCAGATTCACCGTCTCGGCAAGATCTCTGACGACACCGGCAAGTTGTTTGACCTTCGCACCCGCCGCCGCGGCGTTCCCTTCGCCATCCAGCTTCGCCGCCAGCTCGGTCAGCGCCAGGCGCCGCTCGGTCGCCGACGCCTTCTCGGCCCGATCGAGTGACCGACGCGCGGAGGCGATCTCTCCCTCGTCCAGTCCCTTGGATCGCTCGAGCTGATCCAGGTAAGCACGCGCCAGCGACACCGTCGCCGGCCAGACGAACTTCGGCTGTCCCTGCACGTTGAGGTGGTCGAGCCGCACGGTCTTCGCGGCGTCGATCTCGTTCTTCGAGAGGAAGCCGCTCGGGACCAGCTCGAAGATGTCGAGGCCCCGGGCGATCTCCGAGCTGACGATGACCCCGTTGTACCAGTAGGCCGACCAGGAGCCGGCGCCGACCATCTGGGTCGAATCCATCGGGCCGCGATCGAAGAATGCGATCTCCTTGGGATGCGCGGCGTCGGTCCAGTCGAACACGGAGATGCCGCCCTGATACCATGCCTGGACCATGATGTCGCGGCCGGGGATGGGGATGAGGGAGCCATTGTGCGCCACGCAGTTTTCCTCGGGTGTCTGCGGCGCGGGAAGCTTGTAATAGCTCTGGAACTGCATGGTGCGGTCACTGATCGTGAAGATCGCGTCCGCTCCCCACTCGTGCTTGTCGGTGACGCGGCACTTCGGCTGGCCGCCGCCGCCCCACTCATCGGAGAAGAGGATCTTCGTGCCGGCGTTGTTGAACGTCGCCGAGTGCCAGTAGGAGAAATTGGAGTCGGCCACGGCGCCGATGCGGGCCGGGTGGGCGGGGTCGCTGATGTCGAGCAGGAGTCCGTATCCCTCACAGGCGCCACCGGCCAGTCCGATGGCCGGATACACGGTGATGTCGTGGCACTGGGTGGGTCCGAGGTTCTCGGATCCCGGCGGAGGCGCCCCCATCATTGCCTTGATCATTGCCGGAAGCGCTTCACGCAGGGCCGCGCTGTCGGCGGCGGTGGCAACGCTGTCGCCGTGCCGCGCCTTGGCGACGCTGTCGAGCAGCGGACCCGCCCACATGGGGGGAAGCACGCGCTCCTGCCCGTGCATCGACACGACGAACCCGCCGGCCGCGCGCGCCTCGGCGACCTCCTTGGCATTGGCGGCGCTATCGGCCGCCGTCTCACCGTGGCGGGCCGGGGCGGTCAGATCGTTGAAGATCCGGGGCGAGCTCACGATCGCGGCCTGCTCCGGGTGCGCGAGCGGCACCGTGATGACCTCGATACGGAACAGGGAGGAGTTGGGATCGTTCGCGGGCAGGTCGTTCACGCAGCCGGCGAGCTCCTGCGGGGATCGCACCACCGAGGAACCCGAGATGTAGACGTACACGTTCTCGGGGTCCTTCGGGTCTTCGAGAACCGAGTGGGTGTGCGACCCGCGACAGGTCTGCACGTTGCCCACGTTCTTCGGGTGGGCGATGTCGCTGATATCGAAGATGCGGAGACCGCGCAACCGGTCCGAGCTCACCGTGTCCTTCACGCCTTCCCAGCCGCAGTCGAGGCGTGCGGACAAACCTTCGCCCGAGACGAACAACAGGTTCTTGTAGACCGATACGTCGCTCTGCGACGCCGGGCAGACGTAGGCGGTCTCGAGCGTGGGCTTGGCCGGATTCGAGATGTTCCAGACCTGATATCCGTTGTAGCTGCCCTGGATCGCGTAGTGACCGGTGAACGAGAGGTCGGAGTTGGTATGGCCGATGAACTGGGCCGACGGCCGATTCTGCGAAACCACCTTCAGGTTCCACACCGCTTCAGCGGCATCCCACGTCCCGGCACGGAGTCCCACACGTGGGTCCGGGCTCGGCGGGGTCGTGGACATGCTGGAAGTCGAGTGGGCGCACGCCGTCGCGATGAGGACGGCGGCGGCCAGCGACAGCTTCGAAGCGGCGGATCGCATTGCGTTTTCCTTTGGCAGATCGGAAGGTGGGGGAGAGATGGGTGAGGTCCGAAACATCACGGTGTGTGCTCTGCGGGTGGCTGCGCGGCGAGCATTCGCTCCATCCGCGCGATCTCGGTGGACTGATCGACATTGACATCCGACGCGAACTTGAAGACGGTCTCGTCCTGCGCGGCGCCGTACGACGAAAACAGGCGCTTCACCATGGTCACGGCACCCCGGTGGTGCTGAATCATGAAGGTCAGGAACGAGCGGTCGAAGTCCTGCCCTCGCGCTTCGTCGAGTTGCTTCATCTGGTCCGCGGTGAGCATGCCGGGCATCAGCATGTCATGGCCGTGATGCATCGACTTCCCGGCGCCACCGGAGTCGGGCACGGGTTGTTGCCGGGCACGCAGCCAGCGTTGCATGGTGGCGATTTCGTCCTGCTGGGCGTTGATGATGCGCTCCGCCAGAATGCGGACCGAAGGGCTGGCGCCGTGGGATGGCGCCCACCCCGACATCACGATGGCCTGTCCGTGGTGGCCGATCATGCCCGACATGAATTGGACGTCGGCTTCGGTGTAGGGGTAACGGGCGCTATCGGCTCTCGCCTTGACGACCGCCATACTATCTCCCCGAGTCCCGGCCGCGGGCTCGGGAGCGGTCCGCATGGCATTTCCCGTCGAGCCCCCGCACGCCGACACTGCACATGCGGTTGTCAGGGCAGTGACGATGCCACGAAGGTGTGAAAGTGTCAAATTGGGCCTTCCTCCGAACGATGGCCGGGGACTGACCCCGGCGGTTGCCTTTAAGGATAGTACGATTCTCCTGGAACTCCCGCGGGCTCCTCGCGTAGTGCATCCGATTCCTTCCCCTGGATTCGCAATGTCCGCACGCTGCCACCGTCTCGCCGTTTGCGCCGCCCTGACGTTGTCTTCCACCCCGGCCGTTGCGCAGGCGCCGGGGCGAACCGAGGCCGACACCGCACTCCAGCGACTATTGGTCGCGGAGGATGCGCGCGGCACGAGCCCCGAGGGTCTCGACCCCCTCCTCGCCTCGCTGAAAGGCGGTGATTCGCTCCTGCGCCGCGTGGCGGTCAGAGGCCTGGGCCGATTTCAGCGGCCCGAGCTGGGCCGGCTGCTGCTTCCCTATCTCCAGGACCCGACCCCGTCGATCCGCGCCGAGGCCGCGAATGCGATCGCCCAGTCGCTCCGCCGGGTCCGGCGCGGCGTGGCCGCATCGGATACGGCCGCATTGACCGTTCCGGCTGCCGCCTCGTCGTTCACGAAGGCGCTCGAGTCCGAGAAGGATTCGACCGCCATCGACGCGCTGGCCCAATCGCTGGGGCGCCTGCCGTTTCCTCACAGCGCCGAGACGCGGAGGGCCGAGCAGACGATACGAACCCGGCTGGCGACCCGTGGAACGGCCGGGGTCGTCCACGGTCTGTATACCATCGCCAGGGCGCGGAGGTCGACAGGGAATGTCGAGCCCGAAACAGTGCGCCTCCTCCGGAGTGCCGCGGTCGTGTCGCCCGACACGATGGTCCGCCGGCTCGCGCTCCTCACGCTCGCCAGCGCGGAAGGGCTCGACAGCGCGACGGCAGTGCGGGTGAGCATGGACAAGGACGACGAGTCCCGCCGCATGGCGCTCCGAGGCTCGGGCACGCTCTCTCCGGCACTTCGCGCGTCGCTCGTCCGCCGAGCTTCCAGGGACCGGAGCAGGATCGTTCGCATCGAGGCGATCGCGGCAGCGCGACTCGGCGCCACGCCTCCCGATTGCGCACCGATCCTGGCCCTGACCCGGGATCGTGATCCCTATGTCGCGCTCACCGCCATCGATTCGCTGGGTAGCGGGTGCGCCGACCGCGGCGCCGCGGTCAAAGAGCTTGGGAGGCTCGCATCGACGCCGGTCACGACAGGACCGCCCGACCATCGCTGGCAGTGGGGATCACACGCGCTCTTCACTCTCGCGAGGCTCGACAGCACCGCGGTCGCTCGTCTCCTGCCGAAGGCCGTGTCGTCGGGGCGGTGGGAGGTGCGACAGTATGCCGCCCGGGCGGCGGGGGTCGTGGGGAATCGTGTGGTGCTCCTTCGACTCGCGGCCGACAGCGACCACAATGTGGAGGAGGCCGCCATCGCCGGGCTCGCCACGACGGCTCGCCACGACGCGGACAGCGTGTACATCCGCGCGCTCGGCTCGAGCGGATATCAGGTGGCGCTCGCCGCGGCACAGGCGCTCGAGGGATCGTCCGATCCGGGCGCTCTCCCGGCCTTGCTCGACGCGTTCGACCGGCTGAGTACCGGCCGACGCGAGAACGCGAAGGACCCGCGCGTGGCGATGCTCCAGCGAATCGGGGAACTTGGCACGACGACGAATGATTCCCGCATCAGACCCTATCTCGCCGATTTCGATACGACTGTCGCCGCCATGGCCGCGACGATGCTGACCAAGTGGACCGGCGCGCGAGTGGCCACGAGGCCCGCTCCGCTGCCGATCCGCCCGGAGCCACTAGCCGACATGTTCCGGCGCGACGACATTCGGCTCCGGGTGACGATGGCCCGCTCGGCCGGTGGCGGCAGCTTCACGGTCCAGCTCTTCCCCGACGAGGCACCCGCGACCGTTGCGAGAGTACTGCGGTTGGCGCGGGAGGGGTTTTACAACGGGAAGGCCTTCCAGCGCGTCGAGCCCAACTTCGTGATTCAGGGCGGCGGCCCCGACGCCAACGAATACGTCGGCGATTCGACGTTCATGCGCGACGAGCTCACGCTCAGGACCCACGCGCGTGGCACCTTCGGGATCTCGGCACGCGGACGCGATACCGGAGACGGGCAGTGGTTCCTGAACCTGGCCGACAATCCACTCCTCGATCACGAGTTCACGATTTTCGGGCGGCTCGATGGTGGCCAGGACGTGGCGGAGCGGATTCTGGAGGCGGACCGGATCGAGCGGGTCGAGGTGCTCGGAGACCGCTAGTGGCACGATGACGAGTGGAACGTAGATTCTGGGGACTCAACCAGGAGAGTCCTCATGTCCGTGGGCGCCAGTTTCCTCGACCAGGTCAACCACGCCTTCGATCGCGCCGCCGGGTATACGATTCACGACCCCACCCTCCTCGTCAACATCAAGACCTGCAAGAACCTCTTCTACACCAGCTTCCCCATCAAGCGCGATGACGGCAGCATCGAGGTCATGCATGCCTGGCGAGCCGAGCACAGCCATCACAAGCTGCCCTGCAAAGGCGGGATCCGGTACGCGCTCGCGGTGGACGCGGACGAAGTGCAGGCGCTCGCCGCCCTCATGACCTACAAGTGCGCGTTGGTCGACGTGCCGTTCGGGGGCGCGAAAGGCGGGATCCGTCTCGATCCCAAGACCTATACCGTCGGGGAGCTCGAGCGGATCACACGGCGCTACGTGTTCGAGCTGGTGCGCAAGAATTTCATGGGCCCCGGCCTCGATGTCCCGGCACCCGACGTCGGGACCGGCCCGCGCGAAATGGCGTGGATCGCGGATACCTACACGCAGCTGCGCTCGGG
>DATBSO010000063.1:0-15341 GCA_036559745.1 Gemmatimonadales bacterium
CACGAGGCGTCCCACGAGCTCCTGGTGCCTCCGGCCCCCTTCTATCCCTTCGAGCATTCGGATTCAATGGCCGAGGAACGGGCGGCAGCGGCGTTCCCCTTCTGGCTGAGTGAGGGGCTGCCTGATTACCTCGCCCAGACAGCGGCGGACGCGACCGGCTTTCACGAGGGCGACGTCTTCGAAATCGGGGGATTGGCCAAGGTGGACAGCGTCTGCGCTGCCCGGCTCTCGGCGAGCAATCGAAAGGAGGAGATTCGCGATCGGATCGGGCGCCCGGGACGGCTGGCGGCGCTCTTCACCACCGACCGCGACGAGGTGGCACCGGTGTACTACGCCTGCAGCCAGTCCTTCACCAAGCATGTGGTCGCGCGGATCGGGCTCCCGGCCGTCGTCGGGCTCTTTCCGCGGATCCCGCGCGGAACGTGGCGCGCCGCACTCGAGTCCGCCGCCGGCGAATCGCTGGAGGGAATACGTGGGGCGTGGATCGCAGCTTTACATCTGGCTCCCGGAGTTCAGAAGTAGCCGGGCAATTCCCATACTCTGACCAGTTTCTGTCAATCGGAAGTCCACTGTCCCGTTGCATCCTCCTTTCTCGACGAGGATGTTCGGAGCATGGGTAGCCGAACCACCACCGCGTCGCGTCGCGTCGAGTCGATCGACGCCGTTCGAGGCATGGTGATGGTCCTCATGGCCCTCGATCACGTCAGGGACTTCGTCCATCGCGGCGCGATGTCCGGCTCGCCCACCGATCTCGCCACCACCACACCTGCGCTCTTTCTGACCCGGTGGGTGACGCACCTCTGCGCTCCCACGTTCATGCTCACCGCGGGACTGGGTGCGTTTCTCTGGTGGCAGCGCGGCAGGACCAAGAGTCAGCTCTCGACCTTTCTCGTGACCCGGGGCGCGTGGCTGATCTTCCTTGAAGTGACGGTCATGCAACTGGCCTACTACTTCAATCTCTCTTCGCGTTATCCCGTCCTCCTGCTGGTTCTCTGGGCCCTGGGTGCGTGCATGATCGTATTGGCAGCTCTGATCTGGCTGCCGATACCCGCGCTGGCCATCGTGAGCCTCGCGACGATCGTGCTCCACAACAGCCTCGATGGCGTGACCCCGGTTACGTTCGGCGGCGGCGCCCCGGTCTGGAACGTGTTGCACCAGTCCGGGGCGTTCCCCGTCGCGGGGCTGATGGTCATCGTGGGATATCCGTTGGTCCCCTGGATTGCGGTGATGGCGTTGGGATTCTGCCTCGGGCCGGTTTTTCTCCTCGAGCCGGCGGTCCGGCGGAGGGACCTCTCGGTGCTCGGTCTGGCCGCGACTGCCGGGTTCGTGATCGTCCGCGCGGTCAACATCTACGGCGATCCGGCGCCCTGGGTATCGCAGGACTCGCCGGCCCTCACGGTCCTTTCTTTCCTCAATACCACCAAGTACCCGCCCTCGCTCTCGTTTCTCCTCATGACCCTGGGTCCGGCGCTGCTTGCCCTGGCCCTGCTCGATCGACCGGGGCTCGGGCGGTCGAGCCCACTCGTCGTGCTCGGGCGCGTGCCCCTGTTCTACTTCGTATTGCACTTCTATGCGGCGCATGCCGCGGCCGTGATCCTGGCCCTGTTCAGGTACGGAATCGGCGCCCGATCGTTCATGTTCCAGCCGCTGCCGTCGATGGGAGGGCCCGCCGAGCAGTTTCCGACGGGGTTCGGCTACGACTTATGGGTTGTCTATCTCGTCTGGGTGCTGATCGTGGTGGGGCTGTACCCGGTCTGTCGCTGGTTCGCGGAGATCAAGGCGAAGCGCCACGATTGGTGGCTGAGTTATCTCTAGAGGTCCCGGCTCCCGGCCGGCCGGATTCACCTCTGCTTGACCCCTCGCGTTCCTCTGCTGTAGCCTTGGACTAGAATACCTGTCGGGCATCGTGTGTCCGATGAGTAGCACGATCCTGAGCCAAGGGAGAGACCCATGCCAGCCACGTTGCGACCCGATCCCACGTTCTATCCATCCCCCAAGTTGGCCATGGCGGGCCCCACCGAGCGCTACGCCTACGCGGCGCTCCTCCGTCCCGACCGATCCAAACCCGATGCAATCGCGGTCGTGGACGTCGCCCGCGAGTCCAAGACGTTCGGTCGTGTCGTCCACAAGATCGAGCTGACCCGCAAGGGTGACGAGCTGCACCACTTCGGGTGGAACGCCTGCAGCTCGATGCTCTGCCCCCTGGCGGCGCACCCCCATGTCGAGCGCCGCTATCTGATCGTCCCGGGGATGCGCTCGTCGCGCATCTACGTCATCGATACCAAGCCGGACCCGACCCGCGCCAAGATCGTCAAGGTCATCGAGCCGGAAGAGGTCATCGCGAAGACCGGATACTCCCGGCCGCATACGGTGCACTGCGGTCCCGAAGGGATCTACATCAGCACGCTTGGCGGGAAGGGCAAGGACGGTACCGAAAGCGTGCCGGGTGTCTTTCTCATGGACTGCGAGAACTTCGAGATCATCGGTCCATGGGAGATGGACCGCGGTCCACAGAAGATGAGCTACGATTTCTGGTGGAACATCAGCAAGGATTACATGGTGTCGAGTGAATGGGGCCTGCCGCCGCAGTTCGAGAACGGCATCGTCGCGGAGGATCTGCTCAGCAACCGCTACGGCCATACGCTCCACTTCTGGAATCTGCGCGCCCGGAAGAACGTGCAGAGTATCGACCTCGGCGCCAACCACCAGATGCCGCTCGAGATCCGTCCGGCACACGATCCGAGCAAGGACTACGGATTCGTCGGAGTTGTGGTGGACACCACCAACCTCGAAGCCTCCATTTGGACCTGGTATCGTGAGAACGGGACGTTCAAGGCGGCCAAGACCGCGGTCATCCCGCCCGAGCCTGCCGACCCGGCCAAGCTTCCCGATCTCCTCAAGGGCTTCGGCGCGGTACCGCCGCTGGTGAGCGACATCGACCTCTCGCTCGACGACAAGCATCTCTACGTGGCCTGCTGGGGTACGGGTGAGATGCGGCAGTACGACGTTTCGGATCCCATGAAGCCCAAACTGTCGGGCTCGGTGAAGGTCGGGGGCATCGCCAACCACATACCACACCCGAATGGGAAAGCATTCGGCGGCGGCCCCCAGATGGTCGAGATCAGCCGCGACGGGAAGCGGGTGTATTTCACCAATTCGCTCTACAGCACGTGGGACGATCAGTTCTATCCCCAGGGCGTGCCGGGGATCCAGGTCATGGCCAACGCCAAGCCCGGCGGCGGGATCGAGCTGGACAAGGGGTTCTTCGTGGAATTCGAGGATGGGTACCGGTCGCATCAGGTGCGTCTCGAGGGTGGGGACTGCTCGACCGACTCGTTCTGCTTCCCGTCATAGGGGCTCCACTGTGATGAGCTTCTTCGAGCACCCGGGTGCCTGGCTCGCGATCGTGGGCCTCGGGTGCTATCACGGCATCAATCCCGGCATGGGATGGCTGTTCGCGGTCTCGAACGGCATGCAGGAGAAGCGGGGGAGTGCCGTGTTCGCGGCAGTGCCTCCCATCGCCGCCGGGCACGTCCTGGCAATGGCTGCGGTGTTGCTGCCGTTCGCCGTCGTGTCCGTGTCGCCTGAGAGCGTGAAGGTGCTCGGCTTTGTCGCCGGCTGTCTCCTGATCGGGTTCGGGCTTTACAAGCTCATGAACCGTCGCCATCCGCGTTTCCTCGCACGGATCGGCCCGGAGCACCTGGTCTTGTGGTCGTTCCTCATGGCCACCGCGCACGGGGCGGGGTTGATGCTGGTGCCGGTGTTTCTCGGCCTCGGACCGAGTTCGCACGGCGGCGCGTCCGGGCACGCCGCGATGACGCAGCTCGCGGGCGCAGGGATCGTCTCGGCGTCCATGGTCGCGCTGGTCCATACGGCGGCCATGGTCCTGGCAGGCGGACTCATTGCCTGGATCGTCTACCGCTACCTCGGGCTCAGACTCCTGCAGCGCGCCTGGCTCAACCTGGATCTGTTATGGGCAGGATGCCTGATCGCAGCGGGGGCAATCGGCGTGGTAACGGCCGTCTACCGGACGAGCTAAGCATCATTGAGCAGCACAGCCGCGTGGACGCCACTTTTCAACGGTCGCGACTTGACTGGGTGGGAACACGTCGGCCCCGGACGCTTCGTCGTCGAGAATGGGCTGCTCAAGACCGAAGGCGGGATGGGCCTGTTGTGGTTCGAGCCTCGGAAGCTCGGTCAGTGCCGGTTGCGGGTCGTCTTCCGGACGGGAGGGCAGGGGGGCAACTCCGGGGTCTTCATCCGGATTCCCGAGAGGCCGACCGAGCCCTGGATGCCCGTCCATCGTGGGTACGAAGTGCAGATCGACGACTCGGGCGACGATTTCCATCGGACCGGTGTGTTGTATTCCCTGACCAGGGCGATGGTCCGCGCGGAACGAGCCGGCGAGTGGAACGAGCTCGAGATCGGATTGGATGCACGGCGCACGTGGGTGAAACTGAACGGCGCCACGGTAACCGACTACACGGAAGGCTCACCGACACCACCCAAGCGTGAGGACTGGGAGCCCGACCGGGGCCCCCGCCCAGACGATGGCTACATCGGACTGCAGAATCATTCGAGCGGGGATACGGTGTACTTCAAGGAGGTGAGTGTCGGGCTGCTATAGCGAAGCCAGACCCCCGCTTGATATCCGCTTGATTGCTCCGGGATAGACTGGCCCATCCTGGAGGCTTTCATGTCCTGTCGCCCTTCGATCTTTCAGACATCCGTGCTCGCCATCGCCCTCGCGGACCGGGGGAGTCGCCCGGTTCCGGCGGTCCCGGCGGTCACTCGCCCGGGTGGTACGTCCGGTCCGTGTGACCCTCGAGCTGTCCCGGATAGAAGTAGACATCCCGCAGGTCCCCAGCCGCGTAGCGCTCCGCCTGGTCGTTGAAGTGCTTCGACCGCGGGTCTCCGTTCAGCCCGCCCGCGGTCACCGCCTTCGCCCGCACGCTGTCCTTCCCGAACTCGACGACCGCGACGAAACTGTTCCCGTAAGTGCCATAGATACGCCTAGTTCCCGGATAGGTCCTGGCGCCGAACGACGCGAGTGAGCCCCACCGTGCCGAGGTGAACGGCACCGGATTGCTGGGGCGCTGGTCGTTGAACGGCTGCACGATGTCGCCGGTGAGGCGCTGGAACCTGTTGATCTCTCCCCACGGCGTCTTCCAGGTGCCGAAGTCGCGGGTGAGCCGGCCGACCGCGGCCGCGAGCGCTTCGAGTTTCCGGGCCGCCGTGGTCCCCGTGACCATGTGGTCGTAGACTGCGAGCCCGAACTCGTCCACGTCGCCCCGCGTGAGGGCCATCAGCGTGTCACCCCAATACACGGCGAGTGACGTGGGCACGCTGTTGGACGCCCAGCGATAGTCCCACCCCTTGAGCGCCGCGATCGGCTCGGCAAGCGCCCGTTTGAGCGAGTCATTGGCCGGGATCGAGTCGTAAGCCGCCAGCAGCGCCGGCACGAGCCGGTCGAAGGCCGTGAGATAGCTGTCGTAGGCCGCATTGCGCAGGCGGTCGAGGGTGAAGTCCTTCTTGTTCTCCAGCACGCGGATCGCGTGCAGTCCCCGCGGACTCTCGCCGACCATGTCCATGTACTTCGGGAAGGTGCTTTGCTTTGGACTGTCGGGTCCCGCGGCGGAGTAGGGCCAGTCGTTGGTGTTCTGAATCCAGCCGCTGGGCGGGTCGATGACGTGGGGGAGCTCTGCGAGCTCGTGAATCCCCTGCCAGTCCGCCTTGGTATGGGCTCCGTCTACCGGCTTGGTCCAGTCGAACTGGTCATCCCGCTTCGGTACGAACTGCGGGTGGAAGTAGCCAATGTGGCCGTCGGCGTCCGCATACACCGTGTTGTTCGACGAGTTGCCCCGGAGCTGCATCACCTTCTGATACTCGGCGAGGTTCCGAGCCTTGGTCCGGAGAAAGGACTGGCTGAGCGCCTCGACCGGTCTCTCCATCAGACTGACGCTGATCCACTTTCCGTTTGCCGAGCGCACGATGGGTCCATGCCAGGTCCGATATGTTGTGAACGTCTTCGTCTTCATACCTGCGGCCGTCCGATAAGGAACAACGATTCGCGAGATCCTGACGGTAACGGAGCCCGGACTGCAGACAGCACGGCCGAGGCTCGCCATACACATTTCCGGGCCCTTGGTTACAAGGCCGTCCCTTCGTCGGGTGATCGGCTCCGCGAATTCGTCGATCACGTCCGCGCCGGTGGACGTGTGCATCCACCCCACTCGCTCGTTGAACCCCTGATAGAGGAAGAACTGTCCCCACGTCGCGGCGCCGTAGGCGTTGAGCCCCTCGTCGCTCGTCATCTGAAGCTCGGAGCGGAAGAAGAACGACGTGTGCGGGTTGATGAGGAGAAGGGCTCGGCCGTTCACCGTGTTCTTCGGTGCGATCGCGAAGCCGTTCGATCCGCTCGGCTCACGGAGGATCGTATCCGCCACTGGCGGCACCGGCCGGCTGGCGCTGTCGCCGTAGAACGCCCGGAGCTGGTCGAGATCGACGCTCTCGATGTCGCCCCCGATGCTCCCTTCGCTGAAGGTGAGCGGCATCCACGGCTCGAACCGCGTGATCACCCGCGGCTTCACCTTGGGATGGGTGTAGAGGTAGTAATTGAGCCCGTCAGCCCAAGCATTCATCAGCGCCTTGAGCCAGGCAGGGCTCTGGGCGTACTTCACCTTCATCGCAGCCGGATCGATGAAAAGCTTCATCCGGAGGTCCTGCCAGATCGCGTCCTCCCCCTCCGCCTCCGCCACCCTCCCCATCGACTTCAGGTAGTTCATCTCGACCCGGTTGAAATCGTCCTCCGCCTGGGCGTAGATCATGCCGAACACGGCGTCGGCGTCGGTCTTCCCGTGGACGTGGGCGATGCCCCAGTCATCCCGGACGATCGTGACCGCCTGGGCTTCTCGTTTCCAACGGACGACGTGCACGGGAGGGCGCGGCGCGGCCACCTGGACCAGGGTGGCGGCGGAGAGAACGAACAGCAGTGAGACCATGGACACTCGTCGGGGTCGGAGACCGGAGCAATCTAGACAGTCCCTAGTCCTCGGGCATCCGGCCATTTGGCGGATACGGGACTGGTGCTACCTTCAACCAATCCCAACACTCGGACAGTGCGCGTGACCGTAATGGAGACCTCTGCCGGTCGCCCCTCGGGGAGCGAGAACCAGGCCCCTCATCGAGTCCTCGTCGTGGATGACGAGCCCGGCGTCCGACACTTGGCCGTTCGGATTCTCGCTGAGGAGGGGTATCTGGTAGACCAGGCGAGCGATGGGCAGGAGGCCCTGGCGATCATCAAGACCGTGGGCAGCGCGGTGGACGCGGTCGTCTCCGACATCGTCATGCCGCGCGTCACCGGCATCGATCTGCTCGAGGCACTGTCCGTGTCGCACCCCGGGTTGCCCGTCGTGCTGATGTCTGGATACGGGGTCGAGCAGCTGAAACAACGCGGCATCGCGGCCCCGTGCACCGTCGTCCCCAAGCCCTTCACACCCGAGCGCCTCGTGTCCGAAGTCCGCCGCTGCATCGCCGAGCGACGCTGACATAGGCGGCCGCCGCTATCGGGCGGGTCGGGAGCGCTCCAGCAGCCAGATGTCGCCGCCCTCCGGCTTCACCCGGTCGAACAATAGCCACCTGCCATCGGGAGACCACATCGGGTAATCGATACGGATGTCCGGGTCCTCGAATTCGAAGACCGTGTACGGCTCGGCGGCGAGGGGCGAGACCCAGATCTGGCGATGTCCGACGACGTCGGCGATCAGTCGCTGACCGGGACCGAACGACATGTGGCTGCCGCCCTTGACGTCGAGGGGCGCGAGACCGCCGTCGGCGATGGTGAGTCGTGCGGCCGCGGTGCCGCCGCTCGAAGGATGAAAGAGCACGGATCCGCCGTCGGCCGCCCAGATCTCGAAGTGACCGGTCGAGCCGACCGTGCTCAACTGGCGCTGATCCGTCCCATCCGCATTCATCATCCACAGCTCCATCCGTCCTTGCCGATCCGACTGGAAGGCGATCCGGCCACTGTCAGGCGAGAACACCGGGTTGATGTCGAGCCATGGTGTCGTCGTGAGCTGCGTCAGCCGCCCGTCGGCCAGCTCGACGACCCAGACATCGGCGTTCCCACCACGGGCGGAGAAGAAGGCGAGACGGTGTCCGTCCGGAGACCAGCGTGGCTGATAGTCGCCTCCCGGTCCCCGGGTGACCTGTCGGTCTGTGCCATCGGACAGCGAGTGGATCCAGATGTTCATGTCTCCGGCGCGGTCCGAGTTGAACGCGACGGACTGCCCGTCGGGAGACCAGGCGCCCCGGCTGTCTTCCCGCGTCGTGGCAACGAGAGGCTCCGGCGCGCCGCGTGACCGGCCCGACGCCGAGTCGATCGGCAACCGCCACAGGTCCGCGTTGAGCTGGAGCACAGCAAATGCGAGCCGCCCGTCCGACGACGGCATGCTCAGCTGGACGTCCTGTCCCGCCCCCGTCGTGATCTGCGCGGGTGGTCCGGTCGGTTTCCCGTTAATGGCGACCGGCACGCGCCAGACATTCATCCCTCCGGCCCGGTATGACGAGAAGTAGATGGCCCGGCCGGACTGGTCCCACACCGGATTCACGTCCTGGAAATCGTCGTCGGTCACCGAGAGCGTCGCCCGCGTGGTGACGTCCACGACCCGGATGTCGAACCGGGTATGCTCGATCTCCTGATAGACGATGCGCCTCCCGTCCGGGGACCATCTCGGCAGCACGTGGGAGACGGCCTCGGAACTGTCGAGCGACACCTGCTGGGCATTCCGTCCGCGATCGTCCGTGATCCAGATGCGCCGGGTCCCCGAACGGGTGGCGTCGAATGCGATGCGCCCATCGGATGCAACCGCAGGGTTGTACGCGTCGTCGACCAGCCGCTCCTCGGCCCCACTCTCGACATTCCGTCGCCAGATGTCTCCGCCTTCGAATTGACCGAACACGTCGCCCGGCTGGAGCCGGGTGAGCGGGCGGTTGGCCCGGACGAAGAGCACTGCCTGTTGGTCGGGAGTCCAGATCGCCTGGATGTTGTCGTACTCACCTTGCGTGAGCTGTCGCTCGGGTCCGTCCGGAAGGTCCCGCAGAAAGAGCTGCCGGCGGCCCGCGACGTCGCGACTGAAGACCAGCCTCCGCCCATCGGCGGAGAGCGCCGGATATTCCTCGACCGCCTGGGAGATCGTGACCTGTTTGATCGTCACCGGTCCGGAGGACTCGCGCGCGCCGGTGAGCCGGGAGCGATACCAAAACAGGAGAGCTCCGGCCGAGAGTAACGCCAGGGCGATCACCATTGCGGGGACGACGGGACGCGGACGACGAGGTGGCGACACTGACGGCGCCGCCGCTACCCCTTTCTGCTCCAGCGCTGCCATGAAGTCCGCCGCCGTGGCAAACCTGTCCACCGGGGTCTTGGCAAGCGCCCGGTGGAGCGCCGCCGCCACTCCCGGCGGCACGGCAGGGCGGAAGTTGGTGATGGACGGCGGTGGGGCCAGCACATGCTGCCGCGCGATGCTCTCCGCGGTGGGACCGGTGAACGGCGGCTGCCCGGCGAGCATCTCGTACAACACGCAGCCGAGGGCGTAGATGTCGGTTCTGCCGTCCACTTCGGACTGACCGGCCGCCTGCTCGGGGCTCATGTACGGTACCGTTCCCATGGCCATGCCCGGTCTGGTGAGGTGCTCCTCCGACGCGCTGCTCAGCGCCCGCGCGATCCCGAAGTCGGCCACGACCGCGTGACCCCGCTCGAGCAGGATATTCTCCGGCTTGACGTCCCGGTGCACGACACCCCGGCCGTGCGCGTAGGTCAGCGCGTCGGCGATCTCGCGGGTGATCTGGAGGGCGTCGTCGAGCGGCAGCTGCTTCTCGCGAAGCAACCGGTCACGAAGCGACTCCCCCTCGATGAACGGCATGACGTAGTAGACGACGCCGGCGGCGGCGCCCGAGTCGTAGAGCGGGAGGATGTTGGGATGGCGGAGCCCGGCGGTGGTCTCGATCTCGCGCAGAAACCGTTCTGGTCCGAGCGACGCCGCGAGATCGGGACGCAGGACCTTGAGCGCCACCTGGCGGTGGTGCTTGAGGTCCTCGGCGAGGTACACCATGGCCATGCCTCCGTGGCCGAGCTCGCGCTCGATACGGTAGCGGTCCGCGGTGGCCGCGGCGAGGCCGGCGGGAATCCCCGGCGTTCCGGCTCTATCGTCCATGCGACACGGTGTGGGTTTTCACGGGTCAGCATGGAAGATAGAACGGCCTCCGGCCACTGGAGACTCCTCGTGGGTCTGGCGCCCAGAGGCGTGATGCGGGGGTCTGTACTATGTTGGTCGGAAACGGAGGTGGATCTCGACCATGTTCGACATCGAATTGCTCGGCCCGCCCGAAGGAAAGGGCGAAGGCTTGTTCAACTGGGGCCGGCTCACGCTGGGACATTTTCGAGAGGAGTTTCAGGCTCCCCTGTATGAGTGGGCCCCGGGTGACTATGCCGCCCACTGGCTGGAGTCGGCCCAACGCCTCGTCAAAGGCGCACCCGTGGTCGTCTTCCTGACCCACATGGTGCGGCCGGACGCGGCATATCATCTCGGATGGTCCGCCTGGCTAGAGGGCGACAAGATCTACGTTCAAGAACGCCTCTTTTTGCGCGAGCAGCTCAACGGGTCGTTCGATCCGGAGTATCCGGAGGTCCACGCGGGGCCTCGCCAGGAGGTTTCGATCGAGGGCCGACGGATCACCCAGTGGCAGGTGAGCGTGCACGACGTGGCTGCCTTCGTGGAGAGGCGACAGCGGTCGAGCATCCCCGCCTGACCCTCTCACGGGCCTCTTGACGACCTCAACTTCGGCCGGAATATTCGTAGTCAAGCCGGTTGCGGATACGTCGTTCGAGCCGCCGCCGCTTCCCGACCGGCTCCTCCTGTGAGAATCCAGTGAGAAATGCATCACCCCTCCGGAGAGATCCGCTCCGGCCCGGGGTTCACCCCGTATCCCGATTCCGACGCAAACGTTTGGCGCACGGCTCCCTGACGGCCGGCGTCACTCCTGATGTCGTGTATGCCTTCCACCGTCGCTGTGAAGGACCTCCTCTTTTCGTCCGCATCTGAAAGGACGTACGCATCATGAGAGGGCTACGCTGCACCATTGGCCTGCTTCTGGCGGCGGTCTGGATCGCCCCGCTCTCCGCGCAATCCACCGGCACGGTCCGTGGGCGGGTGAGCGACGAGTCGTCGCAGCTGCCGCTCCGTGGAGCGATCGTCGCGATCGGAGCCCTGAGGACCGAGACCCGGGCCGATGGCGTCTACCTCCTCGAAGGCGTCCCAGAGGGCACCGACTCGCTCCACGTGAGCCTGATCGGGTACGCGCCGGTGTCGCAGGGCGTGACGGTCGCGGCCGGGCAGACCATAGACCTCGACGTCAGCCTGACGGTCCAGGCGGTCAACCTGGCCGAGGTGGTGGTGGTCGGCTACGGCGAACAGCGACAGGGCAACATCGCCGGTGCCGTGACCAACGTGACATCCGGCGAGTTCAACACCGGCCGCGTCATCACCCCCACCGAGCTCATCCAGAGCAAGGTCCCGGGCGTTCAGGTTGTGGAGAACAACGAGCCGGGTGGGCGAACCTCGATCAGGATTCGCGGTCCGTCGTCCACCAGCGCGAGCAACGAGCCGCTCTACGTCGTCGACGGGCTGCCCATTGGTGGCGTGACCGGCCTCGGGCGCGACCCCCTCAACTTCCTCAACCCTGAGGACATCGCGAGCATTTCGGTGCTGCGCGACGCCGGCGCCGCGGCGATCTACGGGACGAACGCCGCCAACGGCGTCGTGCTGATTACCACCAAGCGGGGCAAGCAGGGCGAGGGACCGAAGTTCGAGTACACCGGCTCGGTGTCGGCCTCGAGGGTCACCAAGGTCCCCTCGATGCTCACGGCCGACCAGTTCGCTTCGGCAGTGGCACAATACGCGCCGGGAAGTGTGGGCCAGCTACAGACCGCCGCCGTCGATTGGTTCCGCGAGATCGACCGGACGGGGTTCGGCCAGGAGCACAACGTCGCGGTATCAGGTGCCGGCTCGGCGATGGACTACCGCATCTCGGGCAATTTCCTCGACCAGAGGGGCATCATTCAGAAGAACAAGACCCGGCGCATTGGCCTGGGGGCGAACTACAATCAGCGGCTCGCCAGTGACCGCATCACGCTACGTTTCAATGTGCGGGGCACACGGGAGGACGGCGAGTTCGTGCCGCTCGGCGTTCTCTCCAACGCGGCCCAGTTCGGTCCCACCCAATCGGTCTTCGACCCCAACTCACCGACGGGCTTCTACAATTGGCCCAACAACAGTCTCACCTCGGCGGACAATCCGCTGGAGCT
Organism: Gemmatimonadales bacterium; assembly: GCA_036559745.1. GTDB lineage: Bacteria > Gemmatimonadota > Gemmatimonadetes > Gemmatimonadales > GWC2-71-9 > CAVVWJ01. The sequence continues at coordinate 12,365 of DATBSO010000063.1, forward strand.
TCTGACGCTTGCCGAGGAGAAGGCGACGACCTATCGCAGCGTCGGCAACGTGCAGGGCCAGTACAACCTGCCCTGGATCGACGGACTTCGGGCCAACATCAACCTCGGCTATGACATCACCAGGGCCGAGCGGCAGAACTTCCAGCCAAGCGTCGTGCACGCGCAGTCCAAGACCGGCAACGGCGGCCTTCAGACTCGCTTTACGCCGTCTCAGACGAATACGGTGCTCGAGACGTTCCTCAACTACACGACGCCGAAGCCCATCGGTCCGGGCACGCTCGATCTCACCGGTGGCTACTCGTGGAGCAAGAGCCACACCGACTCAGTGTTTTATCAGGGGGACGGACTCTCGACCGACGAGCTGGGAAACGACGGCCTTGCCGTCGCGGCCAGAGTCAAGAACAACCTGTTCGTACAAGAGAGCAAGCTGATTTCCTTCTTCGGCCGGGCCAACTACAACGTCAACGACAAGTACATTCTCGCGGCCAGCGTCCGGCGCGACGGGTCGTCTCGATTCGGGTCCGCGAATGACTACGGTACATTCCCATCGGTGTCCGTCGCATGGCGGCTCTCGCAGGAGCCGTTCCTGCGGGGAGTCAAAGGGCTGTCCGACCTGAAGCTCAGAGGATCCTGGGCGAAGACGGGAAACCAATCCTTCGGGGACTATCTCGCGTACTCTTCGTACCAGCTCAGCGACGGGCTGTCCAGCTACCAATTCGGCGACAGTGTCTTCACGACCAGTCGCCCGAGCGCGGTGGACCCGAACATCAAGTGGGAAGAGACGCGGGCCTTCAACATCGGTCTCGATTTCGGGTTCGCGAATCAGCGGGTGAGCGGCTCCATCGACTGGTATACCAAGAAGACCAGCGACCTGCTCTTCAAGGTGCCCGTGGCGGCCTTCAGCAACCTGTCGAACTTCGTGACCACCAACATCGGGACCATGAAGAATCGAGGCATCGAGTTCAATCTGAGCGCCAGGGTGATCGAGAGCAGCGCGAAGAACGGGCTCAACTGGAACATGGATTTCACGGCCGCCCACAATAACAACGAGCTCACCCAGATCACGCCGTTCGGCGGTGAGGCACTCAAGATCCTGGTCGGGAACGTCTCGGGTGGCGTGGGCACCACTATCCAGGTGTTGCAGCCTGGTGTGCCCGTGAACTCGTTCTATGTCTATACCCACATCCGGGAGAACGGGAAGCCGATCTACAAAGATGTCAATGGGGACCGCGTCAACGGCATTCCGAACGGCGTCATCAACGATCAGGATCTGTACGTGGACGTGAATCAGGACGGCATCATCAACCAGGGCGATCTGCGGCCATTCCACGATCCGGCGCCGAGCTGGATCCTGGGACATTCGTCGTACCTGGCCATGGGCGCCTGGGACCTTGGCTTCACGCTCCGAGCCTACATCGGGAATTACGCCTACAACAACGTGGCGTCGGCCAACGGGGATTTTCGGGAGCTCTTTGCAGGCTCATCGCCCTACAACCTGCACAGCTCGGTGCTCGAGACCCAGTTCGTCACCCAGCAGCTGCAGTCGGACTTTTACGTGGAAGACGCGTCCTTCCTGCGACTGGACAACATCACGCTCGGGTACAACTTCAACCTGCGGGGACAGCAGGCGCGACTCTTTGGGACGGTCCAGAACGTGTTCACCGTCACCGGCTACAGCGGCGTGGATCCCGCCGCGAACATTGCGCCGAGCCCGACGACGTCGTCGGTGAATGGGATCGACAACAACATTTATCCGCGCAGCCGCACGTTCAGTGGCGGTCTGAGCCTCAGGTTGTAGGCCCAAGATGACCGACTATGGAAGCATACACCAGAAAAGGAACCGAGCCATGAATCGTCACACGAGTCGTGGGCTCATTGCCGCCACGTTCTTGATCCTGGGCGCGATCGGCTGCACCGATACCAAGGAGCTGCCGACGAGTACGATCACCGACACCAACTACTTCAATGACCCCAGCTCCTACCGGGCCTTCCTGGCGAAGATCTACGCGGGGCTCGCGGTCAGCGGACAGCAGGGGCCGTCCGGGAACCCCGATATCAGTGGGATCGACGAGGGGTTCTCGCAATACCTGCGCCTCTTCTGGGAAATGCAGGAGCTGCCCGCCGACGAGGCGGTAATCGCGTGGGGAGACGTTGGCTTGCCGGAGTTGAACACCCAGCTCTGGGCCTCGAACAACACCTTGGTGGTCTCGATGTACTACCGGGTCGCATTCCAGGTCAGCCTGGTCAACGAATTCCTGCGGCAGACCACGGACGCCAAGCTGGCCGAGCGCAACGTCTCACCGACGCTCAAGGCGGAGATTCAGACCTTCCGTGCCGAGGCCCGGTTCCTGCGCGCGCTCAGCTACTGGCACGGGATCGACCTGTTCGGCAACATCCCGCTGGTGACCGAGGCCGACCCAATTGGCGCCACCCCGCCGCCGCAGAGCACCCGGCAGGCGATCTACGACTTCATCGTGAGCGAGATGACCGCTGCCCAGGCCGATCTGCCGCCGGCTAGTGATGGGACCTATGGCAGAGCTACGAAGGAAGCTGCCTCGGCGTTGCTGGCTCACGTCTATTTGAACGGCGAGGTGTACACCGGCACGCCGCACTACGCCGAAGCCCTGGCCGCGGCCCAGGCCGCGATCGCCGGGACGTTCTCGCTGGACCCGACCTTCCAGCACATCTTCCTGGCGGACAACAACAACTCGCCGGAGATCATCTTCCCGATCATTCAGGACGGAAAGACCACCGAGACCTGGGGTGGCGGGACGTTCCTGGTTCACGCGTCCTGCGGTGGTTCCATGAATCCGGTGACTTACGGCGTCAACGGCTGCTGGTTCGGGCTGCGTCTCAAGCCGGAGGCCTACAATCGCTTCGCCGCCGACGATCCGCGACGGGCCTTCTTCTATACGACCGGCCAGACGGTGGACGTCACCTCCATCAGCGACTTCAGCAAGGGCATCCCGGCGCCCAA
>DATBSO010000064.1:0-42324 GCA_036559745.1 Gemmatimonadales bacterium
TGGTCACGAATCGGAATCCGCGCTCCAGCACGGCCGCGAAGACCTTTCGCAGCAGGGGCTCGTGAACACCCTCGTAGCAGGGGTGCCCGTAGAGCACGACGAGATCGCGGGAGTCCAGATGCTCGTCGAGTTGTCGCAGGACTTCCGCCTCCGGGGTCTGCTTCGCGCCGTGATACTCGAGAAACGGGATGGTGCGCGGTCCGGCGAGCGTCACCGGTATGGTCCAGTGCCGGAGGGGCTGGCCCGTGGCGGTCGCGCGCCGAGGCTCACCGCCGATGCCGTCCCCGTTGTAGAGGAACCCGAGCCGGTCGAGCAGACGCATGACCCGCTCGTCCGAATAGAAGCCGGGAGACGAGAATCCCGCCGGGCGACCGAGGTGCCGAAGGAAATGCGCGTACGACTCGCCGACGTCGCCCGTGAGGGTGTCTTCGTCCAGCTCGTGAAACCGGCGGCTCCAGACGACGTGGTCCATGCCACCATGCAGGCCGAGCTCGTGTCCCTCGCGTTGCATCGCCTGGAGCACGGTGACGAAGTTGAGCCCCACCGGTCTCGCGAGCGCGGTCTCGAGGATGAATCGGCTCCACCCGGTCTTCTTGATGAGATGAATCGCCTCGCGGTCGGCCAGCTTGGCGCGGGAGCGCGTGACCCCCTTCCCCAGCCACTCTCTGAGGTTGGTGGACCGTCCCATGTTGACGAAGAAGGTATTCGCGACGCCGAAGTCCTGGCACACCGCGCGGATCTTCGGCAAGCCATCGGTGACGCATACGCGATGGTCGACGTCCCAACGGAACACGAAGCGGCGATCGTTCACCCGTGCGCCTTTGACCCCAGGGTCGCATAGATGCGCTCGAACTGCTCAGCGGTACGATCCCAATCGAAGAGCCGGAGCGCGCGCTCGCGGCCGGCGACGCCCATCCTGCGGCGCATCAATGGATCGGCGAGCAGCGAGTCCATCGCGCCCGCGAGCGCATGGGAATCGCCGGCAGGAACCACGAGCCCGGTGACCCCGTGCTCCACGACCTCGGGGAGTCCGCCGGCATCGCTGGATACGACGGGGATCTCGCAGCCCATTGCCTCCGCGGCGGGGATTCCAAACCCCTCTTCCAGCGATGGGATGACGGAGATCGCCGCGGCGCGGTAGTAGGGCGGCAGCGCCGAATTGGGAACCCAGCCGAGAAAGGTCACCGCGTCCGCGATCCCGAGGCGTCGCGCGAGCGCCTCCAGATCGGGCCGCTCGAACCCGTCCCCGGCGATCATGACCTTGAGATCGGGATAGCGCGGCCTGATTTCGGCGGCGGCTTCGATCAGGAAGCGAATCCCCTTCCGCGGGAAAAGCTGGCGGCAGGCGAAGATCATGTGGGGGCCGTACGGCGTCTCGGCCTTGCGTCCTCCCTCCAGCGGGCTGAATCGCCGGAGGTCGGTGCCGTTGAACACGAGGTGAACCGAGTCATCCGGTGCGCCGGCCTTGAGCGCATGCCGCCGGCAGTCCTCGGTAATCGCGGTGAGGGCGCCGGCGGACTGCAGCGTCCAGCGAAGGGGGCGGCGCACGTACCAACGCGTCGGAAAATCGTAGCCCTGCGAGGGATTCACGTAGACGTCGCCGCCATGCATCGTGATCACGCTCGGAAGGTCGAGCCGCCGAGCTGCCTGCACTGCGGCGGGGCCGGTGGGGATCGCCCAGTGCGCGTGGATGACATTGGCGTTGAGCTTCTTGGCCACCCTGACCGTCGCTCGATACTGCGCCTCGAGATAATGCACCATCACCAGCATGCGAATGACCTTGCCGAGCGCGTTCACCTGGCTCTGGGCAACGCGGCCGTAGGTCAGGTCGGTCGGCAGGTCCATCGGAAATCGGATGACATCCACGCCATCGAAGGTGTCCGTGGCCGCACATGAAGCAAGTCCGGGGGTGACGACCGTGACCGAATGTCCACGCCGGACGAGGTGACGGTTGATGTCGTGAACGTACGTCGCCTGCGTGTCGGAGGCATGCTGAGGATACCAGTAGGTCGGGCACACGATGCGAAGCCCGCCGCCGGTGGCCCGCCCCGGAAAAGCCGGTGAGGAAGACTCCAGGACCCCGACTGGGGCTGAGGTCATGAACATGCCCTATCCGTGTAGTGAGTACGAGGGTAGCTCGCCGCGCGCCCTCGAGGGTTCAACATCCATGCCAATCTTCACATAGCCCTGACCCTACAGTATCACCTTGAGTCGGCAAGGTCGGAGCCCACCACGCTCAAGACTCCTGGTCCATCTGCCGAAGCTATACTCTGCCGGCCTCCCTCAGCTAGCAGTCATTAAGCTATTGGCAGACAACACATTATGACGACTCCAGCGGCTCAGCAGGACCCCGCTCGCCCTGCGGGTGAGTTCACATTCGCGACCGCTCTCCGGGCGGCCGACCGCGAACGCGTGCTGGTGCAACTCGTTGCGGCGGTGTGGGATTCTATCCTCAACACGGCCATCTTGGCCCGGGACACTGCCGAAGACCTGGACAATCAGTCACGCCATTACCCCCTCCTCTCGGGTTCTGTCCGAATTTCGGGTGCCTGGAAGGGCTCCGTTGTGATGTGCGTCCCATTTTCGCTCGCCAGGGAGGCGGCCGCCCACATGTACGGGCGTGCCGCTGAGGACCTTAGCGATGATGACGTGCGCGATGCATGGGGGGAGCTGGTCAACGTGGTGGGGGGAAATCTCAAGGCCCTGCTCCCGCCGCCCTCTCAATTGGCCCTCCCGGAGGTCCAGGACACCCTCACCTGGACCCGTCAGGAGGCCGGGGCCACCCGCTTGAACGAGGTCACGTTCGCCTGCCTTGGCGAGCGCGTCCGGCTCACCCTCTTCAGGTTCCCGGACTAGGCCAGTCGGGGCAGCAGGGACCGGATCTTGGCGGCCAGGTCATCCTGCGTGAACGGCTTGGCCAGGAACGGGGCGCCCGGCTCGAGCAGGCCCCCGGCAAACACTTCAGTCGCGAACCCCGACATATACAACACGGGCTTTCCCGGCCAGCGCCGAGCGACCTGGGCTCCGAGCTCGCGACCGTTCATGCCGGGCATCTTGATGTCGGTGAGGATCAGGTGGATCGACTCGCCGTGCTGCTCCATCGCGGCGAGAGCTTCGCGACCGTGACCTGCCTCGAGCGCCTTGAAGCCGGTCCACGTCAACATGCGAACCGCGAGACGCCGCACCGGTTCTTCATCGTCGACGACCAGGACGGTGTAGCTCTCGGGCACGAGTCCGTTGCGAGGTGCGTTGGCGGTCATTCAAGTCCATTGCGGGAAAACCGGCCGGCGACATGACCGGCGGGGTAGTAAGGTCGCGCACCCCTTGGGCTGCCGCAAGCTCGAACGCGGACGGTGCCCGCGTTCGTCGCGCGGGGTTGCGTAAGGCATCGCGGGGTGCGAATTTCCGGCCTCGCAGTACGCTGGAGTGGTGGCCGAGTGGCTGAAGGCACCGGTTTGCTAAACCGGCATAGGGGGTCAACCTCTATCGAGGGTTCGAATCCCTCCCGCTCCGTCCAGCCGGGCACGCCTCTACCTCCGGGCTCATGACCCCTCCCCGCGTTCGCTTCGCCCCTTCCCCGACCGGATATCTCCACGTTGGCGGCGCCCGTACGGCGTTGTTCAATTGGCTCTTCGCCCGCCATGCCGGTGGTACCATGGTGCTGCGCATCGAGGATACCGACCGCGAGCGGAGCACGGAAAGCCACACGAAGGTCATCCTCGACGGCCTGGCATGGCTCGGGATCGATTGGGACGAAGGCCCCTTGTTCCAGGGAGAATACGGGCCCCGTCACAAAGCCGACGCCGAGCGCCTGCTCGCGGAGGGGAAGGCCTACCGCTGTTTCTGCACCCGTGCCGAGCTGGACGCGCAACGGACGGCCGCGGAGGCGTCGGGCACCGCGTTCCGCTACGACCGTCGCTGCCTGCGACTGACCTCCGGCGAGATCCAGCGCCGGATCCAGGCGGGCGACCCCTTCACGATCCGATTTCTCCTCGAAGATGCCGAGATCGCCTGGGACGACGCGGTGCACGGCCGCATCACGTTCCAGGGCCGGGACCTCGACGATTTCGTCATTCTCCGGAGCGACGGAAGCGCGATCTACAATCTCGCGGTCGTGAGCGACGATATCGCGATGAGGATCAGCCACGTGATCCGTGGTGACGACCACATCTCGAACACACCCAAACAGATCGCGCTCTACCGCGCGCTGGGCCACGATCTGCCCGTGTTCGCCCACGTGCCGATGATCCTCGGGACCGACGGGAAGAAGCTGTCCAAGCGGCACGGGGCCACCGCGGTGGGCGACTACCAGGACAAGGGCATCCTGCCGGCCGCCATGCGGAATTTCCTGGCACTCCTCGGATGGTCGCCCGGTGGTGACCGCGAGATCCTTCCGGAAGCCGAGATGATCGAGCTGTTCACACTCGATGGAATTCAGAAGAAGGCGGCCGTCTTCGACACGACCAAGCTCGAGTGGATGAACGGGCAGTATCTCTCGGCACTGCCCTCATCGGAGCTGCTGGATCCCGTGCTGCGCCAGTTGAAGCAGATGAGTGTGGACGTCGGAGGCGTGGACGTTCGCCCCGTGATCGAGGCGGTGAAGGCGCGGTCACGGACGATCATCGACGTCGCGGAACAAGTGGCGGTGCGGCTGGACCCCTCGCGTGCCCCGCTCGATGCGAAGGGCGAAGGTCTGATCAAGAAGATGGGTCCGGCCTTCTCGGCCAACCTTCGCCTGACCCTCGAGGCGCTGGACGCGGTCCCTGCCGGCGGCTGGACGCCCGAGTCCCTGCTGGCCGTATTGAAGGGGGTCGCGGAATCGCGCGGGCTCAAGCTCGGCGATGCGCTCCAGCCGATCCGCGTCGCCCTCACGGGCTCGACGGTCTCCGAGCCGGTCAACGAGCTGCTCGCGGTCGTCGGGCGCGAGCGGAGTCTCGCGGTCCTCGGCCAGGTCGCGCACCGCTGGGGTGGCGCCGGAGCCACCACATGACCCGAGGGTGGCCGTGGTTGATCGCGATCGCGGCCGCGGCCTGCGGGGGCAAACCCGAGCCGAAACCGACGCCGGTTCCAGTGCCAGACAGCACTGCCAAGCCCGTCGCGCCACCATCCGCCGCTCCCTCGCCGCCGGTTACCCCACCACCCGCGAGATTGCACGCGCCGGTGCGTCTCGCCTTCGTCGGCGACATCAATCTCGGGACCCTCTCCGAGCGCGGCGGCCTTCCTCCGGACAGCGGTCGCGGGCTACTCGACGCGGCCCGCCCCGCCCTCCACGGCGATCTCGTCGTCGGCAACTTCGAGGGAGTGGTAGGGGACTCGGGAATCACATACAAGTGCGGCGCGAACGGACGCCGGGTCGGATTTCAGGACGTGCGAGACAGCCTGGCTCGCCCTGAGCCGGCTCGTCGACGACGAACCGCGGCGCGCCGACGACGTGTCGCCGGTCCGGGCTGCTATGCCTTTCTCACACCCGGCGCGCTCGCCCCGCGCCTCGCGGAAGCCGGATTCACCCATCTCAACCTTGCCAACAATCATTCGAACGACTTCGGCCCCGCCGGCCGCGCCTCCACCGACTCCGCCTTCGCCGCGCTCGGCATCGAACTCTACGGACCGTTGGGGCGGATCGCGGTGGACTCGGTCCGCCGCGGCGACAGTCTCACCGTCGTCGGCCTGATCGGGTTCACGACCTATCCCTTCGCGTATGATCTGCTCGATATCGACCGGAGCGCCGCCGTGGTCGATTCGATGCGGCCACTCGTCGACCTGCTGGTCGTGACCTTCCACGGCGGGGCCGAAGGCATCGCGGCGGCCCACACCGGAGAGGTAGCGGAATCGCTCGGCCAGGAGCCGAGGGGAGAGCTGCGCCGCTGGGCGCACGCGATGGTGGATGCCGGGGCCGACGCGGTCATCGGCCATGGGCCGCATGTCCTCCGTGGAATCGAGTTCTATCGCGGCATGCCGATCGCGTATTCGCTCGGAAACTTCCTGACCTACGGAGGGTTCAACCTGCGCGGCCCTCTCGGAATCACCGCGGTCCTTCAGCTGAGCTACGGCCCGAATCACCGGCTCGAAAAGGCACGACTCATTCCGATGCGGCAGTCCTCCGTCCGGGGAACGAGACCCGATCCCCGGCGCACCGCGATCACGATCGTACGGACGCTTTCCACGGAGGACTTCGGCCCGACCGCGGCACGGGTCGCGCCGAACGGCACGCTCGGACCCGCCCCGTGAGCTTGCCCCGTCGGCACGGCCATGGTTACTGATTCTCGATGGAGCCTGAAGAACCTCAACCCGCCGCTATCGCCGCCTCGGAAGATCCGGTGCAGCTGAGCGTCGCCCTCGTCGAGGACGATCGAGTCCCCGAGGGGATGGTGTGCATGGGGACGTATCGCGACGGCAAGCTCGTGGCCCGGTCCGTCGTTCCGCCCGAGGCGTGGGATCAGATCCAGGAGCTTCGTATTTTCGATGAGCCGGTTCAGGTAGTCCTCGTCGCCCGGGCGGCGCCGCCGGGTCTGCAGTGCCAGCTCTATGCGATGGTGGAATTGACCCAGGAAGGGGAGGACGACGAGGAGAGCTCGGATGAGCCGTGGGCGAGCAGCGTCCCCCGGCCCGAGTTCGAGTCCTCCGGAGAGACCTCGGACGAGTCGGAGGGCGAGCCAACCGTCGCCCCCATCCCACTGGGGCACATCGTCCGGTTCGATCGTGATCGGATCCACCCCGAGAGTCTGCCGCTCGAGGCCGCGGACGTGCTCCGCAAGATCATTGATGGAGATACGTCGGAGGTGGTGGACCGGGCGCTGTCCGATCTCCTGGGTCTCTGACGCCCGACGGCTCCGCGCTAGACGAAGATTCCCGCCCGAAACCGCCAGATCCGCCCGAGCAGGTCGTCGAGATAGCCGCGCCCAATGAACGCTTCGACAGCCTCTGCGGTGCCGGCGGCGTTGGCGCCCCAGAGCGCGGCCCGCTTGAGATCCCCTTGAAAATCGAGCTGCACGAACACCCGCTCATCCACCGAGTGAGCCGTGGGAAGAAACGCGGAGAATTCCTGGGTGACGCCGTTTGCCCCCGGGCCGCCGATGGCGATCGTGGGATTGAGATGAAAGGTCCGGTTATCGAGATACCACAGGTCGGCGACCACCACCGCGCGCCGGTAGGCGTGCCCGATGCCGCGCCCGTCGATCTCTGATTTCAGCCGATAGGCGAGCGGCCGATCCCGCTCCTCGGAGGTGATCGAGGAACCCGTCACCAGGACGATCGTTTCTTCGGTGTCGACCAGCTTCATCGTAGGGTCAGCCTCGCGCTCACGGGGTCGGTGGATTTTCCGGCGGCGGTGCCGTTCGCTGGTTGGCCTCGAACTCGCGCTCCCGCTCCTTCCGGAGCCGCATCTCACGGATCATTTCCTTGAACTCCGCGAGGTTCGCCGACCGCTGGGCGGCATACTGGAGATCAGCCCGAAGGTCCATCAGATGATTGTAGGCCCGGTTCTGATCGATGTTCCCACCCGAAATCGGCAGCAGGGCGAGCACCGCCGCGGGGATCTTGAGTCCCGCCACATAGATGTTCTTGCTGTCCACACCGAACTTTTTTCCCGCGATCTCCGTGGTCCAGATCGGCAGCGCGGCGTTGCGTCCCGACGGATCATTGGCGATCGAGTCGAGATAACCCTGGACGATGGCCGTGACGGCGCTGTCCAGCAGCTCGGCCTTCCCCTTGGAAAGACGCTTGGCGAGATCCCTGGGTGGAAGCGGAAGCGGGCGAACCCACAAGCGGCCCTCCGCCAGACCGGGGCCGCTGATGCCGACCGGCGTGCGTGCGACGGGCGGCGGTGCTCCGGTATCGGGAACGATTGGTGGGCGCACCGTCTCCGGGATCGTCGCGACGGCCTGCGGCTCATCGCGAATAGCCGGACGGGTAGGACGGCGCGCCGACGCTCCCGTGCCTACATCACCGGCGGCACGCGGCGTCTGGAAGGGCATGGGAACCACCCTGGGTCCTTCGGCCGGCGCGGCAAGGAAGAAGATTTGCGATGGGCGGTGCGGCAGCACCGGCGGCCGCCCCTCGATCCAGACGAAGAAGAGGAGCCCATGCAGGGCGGCGCTGATCGCGAGCGCGACACGCGACCAACGCCGCCTTGGCGGAAGCAGGATCTCAGGCGGTCGGCGCAAGGTCTCCTCGCCGGAGCGCGGCAAGGGTGTGTCCGAGACGTTCGGCCGCGGCCCGGAGTCGATCGGGGCCGACCGTGAGCGCAATGCGGAAGAAGCCCTCGCCGGCGGGACCAAACGAGCTCCCGGGGAGCACGAGTGCCCCGGTGTCCTCGAGCGCGCGCGTCGCGAACTCCGCCGACGCCACACCCTGGGGCAATGCCACCCAGAGATACATCGCCGCCTTCGGAGCGTCGAGCGTGAATCCGGCCGCGCGAAGAGCCGCGACTGCGGCATCGCGACGCCGCTCCAGCTCGAGCCGGATTGGTTCCACCAATTCCTCGGCGCGGTCGAGCGCCGCCGCGCCGGCCTTCTGAACGGCGAGGAACGGTCCGGTGTCGACGTACGACTTGATGCGCGTCAGCGCCCCGATGAGATCCGGCCTCCCGACCGCGAACCCCAGACGCCATCCGGTCATCGAGAAGCTCTTCGAGAGCGAGAAGAACTCGACGGCGATCTCGCGTGCGCCCGATACCTCGAAGATGCTCGGGGCTCGATACCCGTCGAACGTGAGGTCGCAGTACGCATTGTCGTAGGCGAGCAGGATCCCGTATCGCCGGCATGCCGCCACGGTGCGCTCGAGATATTCCATCGGCGCCACCGCGGCGGTCGGATTGTTGGGATAGTTCACGTACACCAGCTTCGTCCGCCGCAACACGTCGACCGAGATGCGGTCGAGATCGAGCAGGAATCCGTTGTCGGGACGGAGCGGTACGACATGCGGCACCGCGCCAGCCAGGAGCGATCCGCCGAGGTAGGCCTGGTAACCAGGCTCGGGCACGACCGTTACGTCACCCGGATTGACCACGGCGAGCGGCAGATGCGACAGGCCCTCTTTGGACCCGATGAGCGGAAGGATCTCGGTCGCCGGGTTGAGGCGCTGTCCGAACCGCCGTTCGACCCAGCGGGCCGCGGCCTGGCGGAACTCCGGCAGCCCCTGCTGGAAGCCGTACTTGCTATACGCCGGATCGCGGAGCGCCTCCCCCATCGTGGCGACCGCCACCTGAGGTGGTGGCGTGTCGTTGTCACCCGCACCGAGATCGATCACGTCCATGCCCGATTCGATGAGACGGCGCTTGATCGTGGGAATTTCCGCCAGGGGATAACCCGGGAGAGCCATGAGCCGACGACTCAACTCGATCATTTCGATGTCCCATTCTGCACGGGGTTGGACAAGACGCCTACGCCTGGTATCTCGACCTCGACGACGTCACCTGCCGTAAGCGGTGCGGTACCCGCCGGTGTCCCGGTCGCGATCAGGTCGCCCGGCTCCAGTGTCATGATCCCGCTGATGAACGTGACCAGCTCCGGAATCGAGAAATGCATCTCGGTCGCCTTCGCCCGCTGGCGCTCCCGGCCGTTGACCCGGCAGATGACTTCGAGGTCGCGCCAGTCGAGTCCGGTGCGCACGTCCGGTCCGACCGGACAGAAGGTGTCGAAGCCCTTGGCCCTTCCCCATTGGCCGTCGGTCTTCTGCAGATCCCGGCAGGTCACGTCGTTCACGCAGACGTATCCGCCGATCCCGCGCTCTGCGTCCTCGACGCTCGCATTCCGCATCCGGGTGCCGATGACGACGCCGATCTCCGCCTCGAACTCGACTTGGCGGGACACCGCGGGAAGGAGGATGGGATCGCCGGGGCCGATCAGAGCCGTGGTGGGCTTGAAGAACAGGATGGGGACCGCCGGCATCTCGTTGCCCAGTTCCTTGGCGTGGGCGGCATAGTTGCGGCCGATGCCGATGATCTTTCCCGGACGAACGGGAATCATGCCATTGCTCCGATGCCGTGGCGCGCGAAGAAGTCCTCACACCGTGTCCGGATCTGAGCCCAGCTTCCGACGACGCGCTCGGCTCTCGGCAGGCCGCTCAGCAACAGGCGACCGTACGACTTGGTGACGACCCGGCTATCGAGAAGAACCACAACTCCGAAATCCTGGCGGCTCCGGATGAGCCGTCCGAATCCCTGCTTCAACTTGAGGGCTGCGTGGGGGAGCAGATAGTGCGAAAATCCGTCCAGCCCTTCCTCCGCCAGGCGCTCCAGCCGAGCCGCCGTGACCGGCTCCGACGGCACCTTGAAAGGTAGCTTGTTCAACACGAGGGTGCGGAGCGCGCGCCCCGGTACATCCACTCCCTCCCAGAACGAATCGGTGCCCAGGAGAATCGCATTCCCCGCATCGCGAAATCGTCGGAGCAGCGCATCCCGGGGTGACTCGCCCTGGACCAGAATCGGCCAGCGATGACCGAGAATGGAGCGAAGCTCCGCCGCCGCGCGGCGAAGCGAGGCATGGCTGGTGAAGAGGACGAACATGCCGCCGTCGGAGGCATAGGCGAGGTCGCTCACCACCTGTACGCCCGCCGTGGCGTGGGCGTGCTCGTCCTCCCTGGGCCCTGGCATGTCATCGGGTATTCCGAAGACACACTGCGAGGGATAGTCGAAGGGGGACGGCAGGATCTCCTTGACCGTGACCGGCGAGTCCGGCCCCGCGAGACCGACCCGTGATTCGAGAAAATCGAACTCGCCACCCGCCGCGAGCGTCGCACTCGTGAGCACGGTGGTCTCCAGGCGATCGAAGAGCAGCTCTCGGAGGATCGGCGCGAGATCGAGTGGCACGGCGTGCAGGCCCACCTGCTGTCCCCGCAGCGTGCGCTCCATCCATCGCACCATGTGCGGCCCCCCGGCGACGGGACGGAGCGTCCGGTTGAGACCGTCCGAAACCGATTCGAGCCTCCGGAGCGCGGCGCGCAGCTCCTGCAGGACGCGGCCCTGGCGCTCCGATTCCTCGGATTCGGCCAGCCGGTCGGCAATGGTCTCGACGGTCTCGGACAGCGTTCGGAACGCACCCAGCGACGCGTCCAGCTCGAACGCGAGCCCCTCCGACCATACCCGGTCGCCGCCGAACTCGTCGTCCAGCCGCAGCTGGCCAGCGGGAACGTCGTCGAGTCGCGCATAGAGCCGTGTCAGCATCGCGTCGCTCGCGCGTCGAGCGTCGGCGAGCGCGGGAAGGAGGCGATCCCGAAGCAGGTCGAGGCTCGCCCGGCTCAAGAGATCGTTTCGTGCTCCCAGCTCGGCCGCGAGGGTCGGGGCGAGACCACGGCCATTGCGCTCGAAGCGGGACAGCAGGCGCCGAATTCCCCGGCTCGTCACCTGAATGCCGAGATGGCTGGCGGCAACATCCTCCAGGTGATGCCCTTCATCGAGGATGAGCCGCCGGTACGGCGGCAGCACCGCGGCCTCTTCCCAGTTGTCCTGCACCTGGCGGACTGAGAGATCAGCGGCGAGGAGATGATGGTTCACGACGACCACGTCGGCCTCCGCCGCGCGCCGCCGCGCCCGGAAGAGAAAACAGCGATCGTAGTGCTCGCACTTGAGTCTCGTGCACAAATCGGGTTCGGCACTCACCTCGTCCCACACCTCGGGCGCCGGAACCACAGGCAGGTCGCTCAAGGTGCCGTCGGCCGTGTGGCTCGACCACTCGGCGATCGAGAGCAGCTCGTCGAGCTTCTCCGGCTCCAGCAGCGTACGCTGCGCCCCCACCGCCATGTTGAGCCGTGCCAGGCAGAGATAGTTCCGCCACCCCTTGAGGAGAGCGAACGTGGGAGTGTAATCCTCGGTGCTGAGCGCTCGACGCAGCAGCGGGAGGTCCTTGCCCACCAGCTGTTCCTGGAGGTTGATAGTATTGGTGCTCACCACCGTCCGCTCGCCGTTGGCGCGCGCCCATTCGAGCGCGGGGAGCAAGTACGCGAACGATTTGCCCACGCCGGTCCCCGCCTCGAGCAGGAGGACTCCGCCGTCGTTGTATCCGTCCGCGACGTACGCCGCCATGTCCCGCTGGCTCGGCCGGTCCTCGTACTGTCCGAGCTGCGCGGCGATGGGGCCGCCCTCTCCCAGGAGGTCCACGACGTCGAGCGGCTCGATGCGCGTCACGGGACGGTCGCGCGGCACCTCCACGACGACGTAGATCTCCGTCGCGTCGTTGTTGATGATGCCGAACCCCACGCCGCCGTCGTGCAGCCGCGCGGCGACGTTGAGATCGGCCACCGAGGGATCGAGCCGCCCGCCAGGATGGTTGTGGAGCAGCATCTCGCCGCGGACCGCCGCGCCTGGCAGGGCCAGCACCATGTCCACGGTGCCGCGCGCGACGGTCCGCACCGCGGTGATCACGCCATCGCGATCCACCTGCGCGAGAAACGACACCTCGCGTCCGCCTGCCGCGTCGATCTCTTCCGCGAGACAGGCCCGGACGCCGGGGGCGAGCCGGTCGGTCACGTCTTCAGTTCTTTCTTCTTTGCCGCCGGAAAGAGGACGTTGTTGAGAATCAGCCGGTAGCCCGGCGAGTGGGGGTGAAGCGAGAGATCGGTCGGGACGTCGCCGATCTGGTGCTGCGGATCTTCAGGATCGTGTCCGCCAAAGAAGGTCCACGTGCCCTGGCCGTGCTCGCCATGGACGTACTTCACCCACGGCGCGCCCGGCTCGTCGGCCAGCACCGTGAGGCTGGGCTTGAGCCGTTTCCGGGTGAACGAGGTCGTGAGTCCGTAGAAGTCGGGGATCACCTGACGGTGGTTCTGCACCAGCATCGTCGCCACCGGATCGATCTTGGCGCTGAAGTTAAAGAGCGTGAACGAGCCGAGCGGCTGGCGTCGCTCGGGTGAGTTGACCTGGTGGCCGTCGATGTCCGAATACGCCGGGATCGTGGGGCTGAGCTCCAACTCGGCCTGCTGAAAGGCGAGGGCCTCTTCCCAGCGCATGCGGGACGATGCGTTCGGGTCCATCGGCGTGCCGTCGGCGTACGCAGCCGCGATGTCCACGCCGTCCGCGGCGAGGGCCAGATCGAGCGTCTCCGTCGCCGTACACATGGCGAAGAGGAACCCGCCGCGCTCCACATACTTCGCGATCGCCACGGCAACGGCCCGCTTCTCCGCGGGAACCGATGCGAACCCGAGCTGCTTGGCCATGGCGCGGTTCCGATCCACCATTTCCCGCAGCCAGGCGGCGCCGGAGTAGTTGAGGAAGAACTTCGAGTACTGGCCGGTGAAGTCCTCGTGATGCAGGTGCAGCCAGTCGTACGTCCGCAGCTTCGCCCCCAGCACCTCGGCATCCCACACCTTCTCGAAGGTCACCCCGGCATAGTTGAGCGCCATGGTGACCGCGTCGTCCCACGGGGCCGCGTTGGGTGGCGCGTACACCGCCACCTTCGGCGCTTTCTCGAGGGGAACGGCGTCCATGTTCCCCTCCTGCAGCTGGCCACGCAGCTGAACGACCTGGCCGTCGTCGAGGGGCTCCGTCGTAATGCCATTGAGCGCCGCATCACGCGTCGTCGCGGCGTCGGCCGGAAACAGAAACGATCCGCTCCGGTAGTTGAGCAGCCACTCGGCTCGGCCACCTCGCTCGAGAAGCCGGTACGCGAGACCGTACGCTTTCAGATGATCGGACTGGGCATCGTCCATCGGCACGAGCAGCCAGGAATTGCCGAAAGACAACCGGGCCAGGGAGCTGGCGGGGGAAAGGGCGAGCAATCCTGCGCCGCCCCGGGCGAGAAACTCCCGGCGTTTCACGTCTTGGGAATCGCGCCGCGCGCCTGGTCGAGACGGCGGCGAGCCTGGGGGACGAGGGCACTCTCGGGATAGGTCAGAATCAAGTGCTCCAATTGGGTGACTGCCTCGGATGCGCGGTTCTGCGACATTAACAGCTCACCCAACGCCAGCTCGGCTGCCGGAGCGGTGGCCGGCGCCTCCTTCACGGCCGCCGAGCGGAATAATCGCTCCGCATCGGCCCGGTTGCCGGATGCCGCCGCGAGCCTCCCAGCGAAGAATACGACACCGGCGCCGCCCCTGGATACCGGGAGACTCCCCGCCGCCTCTTCCAACCCGCTGATGGCTCGTGACGTGTCGCGCTGCTCGAGACGCAGCATCGCACGGCCGAGCGCCGGAACCGAATCCACGTCGATGGGTTGGAGCAGCGCGAGCAGAGAGGTTCGCCCTGTTGCTTCCGAGCGATCACCCGCGTACGGACCTGCCTTGCTGAAGCGCTCCACCGCTCCCGCGACATCACCCTGGAAGAGGTGGATCTTCCCCGACAGCGCGAGCCCTTCCACCGTGCTGTCGCGACCCAGGGAGGTCTCGGCCTTGGGCAGATCGCCCTCCCGCAGCCATCCTGCCACGAGACGCAATCTGAGCGACTGGCGTTCGTCCGCCGAGAGTGCTGAACCCGCCTCGGCGAGTCTGGTGCCTGCTTCGTCGAGATGGCCTTCCTCGATCAGGACCTGCACCAGTGCGGCGGACGCGCCCGCCGCTACTTGCCCCGACGCCGAGGAATCCGTGGTGAGCCCCGCCAGCATGCGCCGTGCGGCATCGCGATCCTCGGCGCTGGTGTAGGCGCGCGCGGCGTCCAGACGAAGCCGCGACCGGTCCGGCTCCAGCGAGTGGTCGGCGAGGGCCTCGAGCCCCCGCGCGAATGCGAGCCTTCCCTCGGGAGTCTGCTGGACCCTCAGCTGGTCGACCAGCGCCCGAAGCGCCTCAGCCGCGGGTGCGCGCTCCCGGGGTAACGCGTCCATCAGCGTGCGAAGCCCACCCGCCGGATCTCCCCAGCGCACGCGCAGCTCGGCCTCGAGTCGGTGCGCGACGAAATCGTCTTCCCGTCGGAGGTCGCGGAGAAGGCTTTGGCGGGCATCCACCGGAGCCTGACTCAGCGTGCCGACGGCGGAGACTCGATAGCCCGGAAGCCGGCGCACCGCCGCCAACCACTCGCGAAGCGCCTCCGAGTAGTTCCCGTCCATCACCGCGAGCTGCGCCAGCTCGGCGGCCAGGGCATCCGGCTTCCGCAATCGCTGCCGACCGAGATTGTACGCCGCCACGGCCCCCTGGTGATCGCGCCGGCCGAGCGCGGCGGCGCCCCATTCCCTGTATGGCGTTTCGTCCGCGGGAGCCAGCGCCGCCCAGCGTTCGACGACGGCTCGCATGCTGTCGGGTTGATCCGCGGCCGCCCAGGTTCTGAGCGCCACGCCGTATACGACGCCTGTCACCGATTTGCTGGCCAGGGCCGCGCGCACTTCGTGAAGGAGGTCGCCAGCCCGGTTGAGCGGTACGAGCACGCGCTCGAGTCCGAGCAAGGCGGCGGGATCGGCCGGCTTCGCGGTGAGGACCGCGCGGTAAGCGTCGGCGGCTGCCTGGTACTCGCCGCGACGCTCGAGCTCGAACGCGTGCGCCATCCCGCCCTGCTGGGCAGCCGAACGCGCGGTGACGAGTGCCAGCGCGCAGGCGAGCACGATCATCGTTCGTCTCATCGGCCGCCACCCTCGGACAAACGCCGGAAATAGTCCACGACCAATCGGCGCTCTTCCGGAGAGAACCGCTGCAGCTCCTCCCATGACGGCACGCGAAGACGATCGTCCTCACTGGTCAAACGGGCCCGCAGCGCCGGCGGGAGGTGTACGCTGTCGTCGGTCGCCGTCGTGCTGCGGCGCTCTTTCCGCTCATCCTCTTCACGCCCTTGGAGCGTGCGCCCGGCATCGAGCATCCGTCTGAACAGCCGCTCCTGCCGCTCGACGAGCTGGCGGTCGAGACGTCCCGATTCGAGCTTCCGCGCGAGGTCCTTGGCTTCATCCGCCAGCTCCGCGGCGCCGGGCATGTTGCCCTGCGCCCGGAGCCGCTGCATCTCCTCCGCCAAGGCGCGTTGCCGGTTGCCGAGGCGTTGCAGCTCCTCCCGGATCGCGCCGTTCCCGGCCATCGGCAACAGGCCGGCGCTCTGGCGGCCGAGCCCTCCCTGCTGCTGCGCCAGCTGGTTCATGCGCTCGATCGCCTCGGCGAGACCCGAGCCCGAGGCCGCGCCCGATACATCGCCCCGGGCCTGGAGGAGCTGGTACGCGGCAGCGTTGAGCGCGTCCACAGCGCCGCCGGCTTCTTCAGCGCCTTCCCGCGTGTTGGGAGCGGCATTGGAGATCGCCTCGCGGGCGCGCTGCATCTGCTGTTGCGCTCCCCCCAGTGCGGTGCCGATGCCGGATGGCACGAGGGCGTTCTTGCCGGAGACCTTCCGCATCTGTTCCACCAGACGCTGGACGCCTTCCTCGATCGAGCTCTGTTCGGCCCGCACGGTGCTGCCCGGCTCGGTGCCGGCCTCGAGCGCTTCCTGGACCGCGAGCTGCCGTTCGGCGAGACGGCTCGTCTCCGCCAGCGCCTGATCGAGGGCGCCCGTGACCTCCTGGCGCCACGCCTGCTGCAGGCCCGCGCGCTCCTGCTGAAGCCGATCGCTCAGCGGGTCGAGCGACTGCGCCGCCTGTTCGCCCTGGCGCCCTGCCTCGCTTCGTTGCCCGCGCTGACTCGATGAGGCGGCGCCCTTCATTTCGGAGCCCGCCTTTCGCGCGCCACCCGCGGTTGAATCGAGTCGTGCCCTGCGGTCTTCCTCCTCCATTCCCTTCGAGAGCCGACCGACCGCGGCGGCGAGGGAATCGGCGCGTGCGGCAAGGTCCCGCTCCTCGGCCGCGGCCTTCGCGCTGTCGGCGGAGGCGATCCGGGAGTTCCACTGGCGCTGCTCCTGGGCGAGCTCACGGGACTCCTTGCCGAGATTGGCGAGATCTCCCTCGACCGCCGCACGGCGAAAGAGCTCACGGCTCCGTTCCAGCGCCTCACGCAGCTCCTTCTGCGCCTCGGCCAGACGCTCGAGCGCGTCCTTCGCGCGACCGGCATCGAGATCCTTGAGCGCCTGCTGCAACGCGGCGAGGCGTTCCCGAAGCTCGGGCGTGAGGGCGCGATCGATCTGTTCCCGGATCTCCGACAGCTCCCGCTGCCAGGCGGAGTCGGCCAGACCCGCCGCCTCGGCGCTCTTGCGGAGAGCCTCGATCGAGCGCTGGAGATCCTCCGCCTGCCGAATCAGCTGTTGCTGCGACTCCGCGACCGCCTCCGCCTTCTTGGATTCCTCGAAGGTCAGTGACTCCGCGCTCTTTTCTCCTCGACCGTCTCCCGACCGCACGCGCCCGCGGCCGAGGTCGTCGGTCTCGCGCTCGAGCCGCTTGCTCGCCTCCGCCACCGAGTCGAGCTGCTGTCCCACCGACTCGCTGGCCACCCGCTGGGCCGCCCGCACTTCAGACATCGTCGGGAGCCGCAGCACGAATTCCCGCGACCGGCCGACCTGCCGGCCCGGCGTGTTGTCGGTGGCGATGGCGAAATATTTCAGGGTATCGCCAGGCAGCAGACCGCGGCGATTGAGGTCGAGCGTGGGTGAGAGAATGGCGCGGTCGGTGATGTCGGGCGGAAGCGGCACCGTCTCGCGCCGGGCGGAGTCGGGGCCGGACAACCGGCCGATCCGGCGGCTCTCGAGGACGACGGAGGTGATCCCGTGGTCGTCGCGCACATCCACCACGAGCGGCACGAGCAGATCGAGCGGCGCGATCGTGTCGGCACCAGGGATCGGCACATCCACCCGCGGGGCACTGTCGGCCACCAGCCGCACGGGAAGGCGCACCGTGTCTCCCGCGAGCGGGGAGCCGTTGGCGGTGGCCATGACCAGACGGAATTCCCCGGACCTGGCGGGTACGAAGCTTCCGCCGAAGCGGCCGCCCGTCACGGTCAGGGCTTCGGTCTGCCTGCCATCCGACCAGACGGCGCGGGCGAGCGGGGCCGTAGCCTGGCCGCGAGTGTCGAGCCGCGTGCCCGCAGGCAGAAGCAGCGTATCTCCTCCGGTGGGTACCGGTTCTGCATCGAGACCGAGGTACGACGGATAGTGCGCGGTGACCGCCACGGACCCGAGGAACACAGGCAGCCGCACGCGAACCAGTACGGTGTCCGAAGAGCGGCTGCCGCTGGTGACCCGGGCGAAGACATCGCTGCGCAGGGCGCCGCTCGAGACGGTGGCGCGGCCTGTCGAATCGAGTCTCACGCCCCTGGCCCGCCAGACTTCACCCGGCACTCTGATCCAGAGGGTCGCCGCGCGCCGGCCGATCGCCTGTACCATCAGATCCACCGAGTCGCCACGATTGACCAGTGCACTGGCAGCCCTGATCTGTACCGGGGCGAGGGTGGCCTCCCACGCGCGAGCCGGATGCCACAGCGCCGCGGCGACACCCCGAGCCGGGCCGGCCGATACGAACGCGACCAATCCGGTGACCAGGGTCGCGACGCCTGCCATACCGAGGAGGCGCACCGCGTGCGACAGGGGCGCCACCGCCTCGCCGCCCCGACTGCCGAGGTCCGCGGCCTGGGCCCGATCGGCCAACGCGAGGAGTGCGATGCTGGTGCCGGCCGCAGCCTGGTCGAGAAGAGAGGTGAGGGAACCACGACGCCACGATCCGGTCTTCTCGAGCGCCGCCGCGACGCCACCGCTCGAGAGGCGGCTCCGGTCTCGCCACGCGAGCCAGCAGATGGTGCCGAGCCCTGCGCCCGCCACACTCCAGGCGGCGAGTACCCACCATGGGGCCTCGACGAGACCAAGACGCACGAGCCAGGCGGCGACACCGAGGACGAAAGCGGCGGCCCCGAGCGCCAGCGTGATCCATCCTGCCCCCGCCACCAGCCGGAGCGGACTGGCGAGACGGCGGAGCGCCTGCTCGGTGGCCGGCGCCGTCATCCGCCGTATCCCACGGTATAGGCAAAGAGATTCACGCCCATGCGGAGGGCCGCTTCGTGTTTCTCCGGCGGGTCGTGGTGCACCTCGGGGTCTTCCCACCCGTCACCGAGATCCGACTGATACGAGTAGTAGACCGCGAGACGGCCGTCCACAAATATCCCGAAGCCTTGCGCGGGCTTCCCGTCGTGCAGGTGGATCTTGGGGATGCCCTTGGGAAAGTCGAAGACCAGGTGGTAGATCGGGTGGGAGAGGGGAACTTCGACGAGCGGGTGGTCGGGAAACAGCCGTCCGAGCTCCCGGCGGATCGAAGCATCCATGCCGTAGTTGTCATCGGCATGGAGAAATCCGCCCTGCTGGAGGTACCGCCGCAGCGTCGCGAGATCGCGATCGCTGAAATGCACGTTGCCGTGCCCGGTCATGTAGATGTACGGAACGCTCCAGAGATCGTCGTCGCTGAGGGTGACGACCTTCTCGCCGGTCGCGACGCGGAGACTTGTGCGGGTGCGGATGGCGGTGAGGAGATTCGGGAGACTCGACGGATTGGCGTACCAGTCGCCGCCGCCATCGTAATGGAGGCGACCGATCGTCATGACCGGAATCGCCTCCCTGCGGACCGGCGCGGCCAGCGCGAGAAGCGCCATCCACCATGCTCGTGCGATCACGGCAGCTCCATCACGAGCCGATAGGCGTCGTTACGGGGGATTCCCATGGTCTCGGTGAGGCGGCGAACCACCTCGCGGCGACTGAGCCCATCAGCGAGCAGAGCCGTCGCCTGCTCCATCGCGTCCTCCGACCGATCCACCGGGGCAGCGGATGTCCCGGCGCCCTCGAGGACGATCGTGAGCTCACCCTTGGGTACGATTTCCGAATAATAATCCGCGAGATCCCCGAGGGTGCCGGCCTTGAGCTCCTCGTGCAGCTTGGTCAGCTCGCGAGCAACCACGACCCGGCGATCGGTCCCGGCCACCACCACAAGATCGCGCAACAGGCTGCCGACCCGGGGAGCCGCCTCGAAGAACACGACGCTCCACTCCTCCGCGGCCGCACGAGCCAGGAGACGGGCGCGCTCGGTCCCTTTCCGGGGTATGAATCCGAGAAAGAGGTATCGGTCGGCGGCCAAGCCCGCGGCGGAGAGAGCCGTGGCGACGGCGGAGGCGCCGGGGATGGGGACGATCGTGAAGCCGGCGGCCCGGGCCGCGGCCACCAGGTCGGCTCCCGGATCGCTGACCCCTGGAGTGCCCGCGTCGGACACGAGGGCGACGTCGCGGCCCTCCCCGAGGATCGCAAGGATGGCCTCGAGGCGGTTGCGCTTGGAGTGGGCGTGAAAGCTGAGGACTGTGGGGGCCGCACCCAGGTGGGTGAGCAGGCCACGGGTTCGGCGGGTGTCTTCCGCGGCAACCACGGGAACCGTTCGGAGCACCTCTGCGGCGCGTGCCGTGAGGTCCCCGAGGTTGCCGAGCGGTGTGGCGACGACGAAGAGGGTTGCCGCGGCGACCTCAGCTCAGATGCTGCTTGATCTTCCCTTCGAGCGTCGTCTTCGGCACGGCCCCGATGACCGTATCGACGTGCTGGCCGTTCTTGAAAAACAGGATGCTCGGGATCGACCGCACGTTGAAGCGCATGGCGGTCCGCTGATTGGCGTCCACATCGACCTTCGTCACCTTGGCGCGGCCGGCATACTCGGTCGCGAGCTGCTCCAGAATCGGCGCGACGATCTGACACGGGCCGCACCACGTCGCCCAGAAGTCGACGAGGACCAGCCCATTCGCCTGTTCGATCTCGCTGGCGAACGAGGCATCGGTCACGTGGGTGGTCTGCGCGTTCGTCGTGCCCATTGTTATTCTCCTAGAGGTTGAAACCATTGCCGTTCAAAGTTTCGCCGGAGAGACCGCGTGGCTGATGGCCCCCGGATCGCGCATGTCGGTATCGCCGTGCCTGACCTGGACGCCGCCCTGGCGTTCTATCGTGACGTCCTCGGTCTCACGCCCCATTCCGTCGAAACTGCCGACGGCGCGGCCATCGTCTCGCTCACGCTCGGGGAATCCGACGTCGAACTGCTCGCCCCGCGTGACCCTGACGGCCCGATCGCAAAATTCCTCGCCCGCCGGGGACCCGGCATTCACCATATCTGCTATCGTGTCACGGACTTAGACTCGGCGCTGGCGACGTGTCGTGCGGCCGGCTACCGATTGATCGACGAAACGCCTCGCGTCGGCGCCGGCGGTCGCCGCATCGCCTTCATTCATCCCAAGGCGACCGCGGGAATCCTGCTCGAGCTGACCGAGTAAAGATAACAAAGATGAGGGCTGGAGGTTCCGCGCCCGCTATTGCTCCGGTGCGGGGGCCGAATCAGGCGCGGTTGTCGGCGCGTTCGGGCTGCAGGGACGGGCCGGATTCCCCGCGGTCGCGACGTCCACCTTATTGACGATCCAGCTTCCGTCACCGATCTGAATCACCTCGAACGGTACCGTCCAGGTGCACGCAGCGCGCCGGAGCTCCGCCTGCACGGCATGACGAGTGGGGACTGCGTCGGGTGAGTCGGTGACGATGCGGGAGTCGTCGTGGCGGAGATACGCCTGCATGGTCGCGATGCGACGCTCATAATCCTGGGGCTGCTTGGTGCGGCCCGACGGTCCGGCGGTCGTTCCCCAGAGCATGGCCATCTTGTCGAGGTTGCTATCGCTTACCGCCCGGAGGAATTCGGTCACCGCCGACGCCGCGCTGCCGGCGGGACGCACATCGCCCGCACCTCCGGTGGTGCCACCGCCGCAGGCGGCCAGCACCAGGACCCCACCAATCCACCGTCGCATGTTCACAAGTCTCTCGCTGGGCGAATGTTAGCTTGCGAAACTAAACGGCTGTGGGGCCGCGAGCAATGAGACCGATCCGACTGTACGTCAACATCGATCATGTCGCCACCGTCCGTCAGGCGCGCCGGACGGATGAACCCGATCCTCTCGAGGCCGCCGCACTCTGCGAGGCCGCGGGTGCGGACGGCATCACCGTGCATCTGCGTGAAGACCGGCGTCACATCCAGGATGCCGATGTCGTGCGTCTCGCGCCGGCGGTTCGCGTGCTCAACCTCGAGCTCGCCACGAGCGAGGACATCGTGACCTTCGCGTGCCGGCTCCGGCCGCATCAAGCCACGATCGTCCCCGAGCGCCGCGAGGAGATAACCACGGAGGGCGGGCTCGACGTCGGCCGTGGGAATACCCGCCTGCGAGAGACGATCCGCCTGCTCGAATTGGCGGGAATTCGGGTCAGCCTCTTCATCGATCCCGATCTCGCCGCGCTCGACGCCGCCAAAGACCTCGGCGTCCCCGCGATCGAGCTGCATACCGGCCGCTACGCGCACACGTGGACCGAAAGCGATGCCGCGCTCGCCGAGCTCCGGCGGGCGGCCCGGCATGGATCGGAGATGGGACTCGCGATCCACGCCGGCCACGGTCTCACCTATCGGAACGTGGTGCCGGTCGCCGGGATCCCCGAGATCGAAGAGCTGAACATCGGACACAGCATCGTGAGCCGCGCGGTCATGGTGGGCATGCGGCAGGCGGTGAGCGAGATGAGTGTATTGGTGCATGGGGCGAGGTCCTGATACCTTGTCTGCATGACCAATCCGCTTGCGAGCGCCGAATTCTTCGCCCTCGAGGCGGGAGAGTCGTTGGACCGTCTCGCAACGCTTCTCGGCCGGGAGACACCGCCGCAAGCCGAGGAGCTACTCAGGGCCGTCCGGATTCTCCGAGGCTCGGCCCTCATGGCCGGCCATCATCAGATCGCACGCGCGGCGGCCAGTCTCGAGGCGGTTGCCCGCGCCCGTCGGGAGGGGACCCCCGAGTGGGATGCGATCACTCGGGAGCGACTCGGCCAGGCGATCGAGGACTTCCGCCTGCTGGTTCGGCGGGTGCGCCAGTGGGACGAGACCGACACCGGCCGGGCGATGCGGCTGGGACAGGAGCTCGACCACCTGGCGGGCCGGACTTCCAGTGACGCCGCCATCGCCGATCGTGAAGAGCTAAACACGGGGGTTCGGGCCTTTGTCGCGCGCGAGGGGGCGCTCATCGCGAGCTCCCTCGATCGGGCCGCCCGCGCGCTTCAAGCTGCGCCCGGCGATCGCGAGCCTCTCTACACCGTGATCCGGAAGATGCAGTCGCTTCGGGGGCTCGCCGAGCTCGGCGAGCTGCCGCCACTTCCCGAGATTCTCGACGGCATCGAAATGGCGGTCGGTGACCTGACCCGCCTGTTCGCCCCACCGCCGGGCGTGGACGAGGTGATGTCGACCGCGGCGCATGCGCTGACGCGGATCTCCCGTGACATCGCCGACCGAGGCCGCCCCGACCCCGACGCGGAGGAAGCTCGACGCTTCACCGAGCTGCTGCTCCGCGCATTTGCCGTCGAGCGAGACGTCGTATCCATCGAATCACTGTATTTCACCGGGGACCCCGAACCGGTCACCCCGCCACTGTCCCAGCCCCAGTTCGCGCCGCCGGCCCCGCTTGGTCCGGTCGAGCTCGTGAGTCATGGGGAGCACCTTTGCCAAAGCGCCGATCTGATCGCCCGCGCCCGCTCGGCCACTGAACGGGATCTCCGGCTCTACCATCTCCTCGGTGCGCTCCGCTCCGTCGGCGGCCCTGGGCCTGATCCGGTCGGGGCGGCACTCGGCGTGTTCGCCCGGTCGGCCCGCGAGGCCCTCGCCGCCGGCGTCGCGGCGCACGCCGCCCAGGGATTCGCGAGCTGCCTGCGCGAGGCGGGTGAGCTCCTGCGCGCGGTCGCCGATGCGGACGACCGTATGGTCATCTCCCGACGCATCCTGGACGTGGCCTATCAGCTCGACGGCCTCCGGCTCGCCGAGGCGGCAGCGCCCACGGTGGCGCTTCCGATTCGGCATCCCGGACCGATGGAATCGGGGAGCGAGATCGTGCCCATCGAGTCGCTCCTCTACTCTAAGCCCGAGACACGGGACGAGCAGCCGGTAGTCCCGATCGAATCGCTCGCACCGGAGACGGAGCCCGAGCCGGCGCCCGCGTCGCCACCGCCGAGCGGGCTGGAGCGGAGCTACGTCACCTACGATCGCCTGCGGCGCGAGCGGTCGCCGTCACCCCCCAGTCTCGAGCGACTCATGGGGACTGAGCCCCCACCCGTCCAATCAAGCGACGAGATCGAGACGGTGGAGATCGGTATCCTTTGCTATCGTGGCCGCGCCGCGTTGGAGCGGGCAGTCGCGGTCCAGCAACAGCTTGCCGAGGAGATCGACCGCCACGGCGGCATCGAGTCTTCCATCCAGCCGCTGCTCCAGGAGCTCCTGGACCTGGTGCCGCTCGCGCTTGCAGAACAGTGAGTTGACCCCGGCTCCTTCGGGGGGCGGGTCCCGCCGGATTCTCTCCGCACTGCTGGGGATCGCGATATCCGCGGGGCTGCTGGTCTGGGCGCTCCGGGGCGTGGACCTCGCCGAGGTGGGGACCAGACTCCGCGCCGCGCGACCCCTGCCCCTCGTCGCCGCCGCCCTGCTCGCGACGCTTTCGTTCCCGCTGCGAGTCGTCCGCTGGCGCTACCTCCTGCGGCGCGACGATGGCGGCACCTTCCCCGCCATGCCGCTCTGGCATGCGGTGGCGATGGGCTTCATGGCGAACAACCTCCTTCCATTTCGCGCGGGCGAGCTCGTGCGAGTCTATACGGCCTCCCGACTCACCGACGCGCGATTCGGCGCGGTGCTCACATCGATCGCCGTCGAGCGCATCTTCGATGGCCTGACGGTCGTCGGGTTGCTGAGCGTGGGCCTCCTCGTCTCGGATCTTCCCAGCGACGTGGCGCTTGGCGGTGTGTCACTGGCTCACGCGGCGCAGGTCTCCGGAGCCCTCGCCGCGTGCGCCCTCGTCGTGGCCGCCCTGACTGTCACATTCCCGCTCGCAGCCGAACGCGCCATTCGGCAGGTCCTGCCGGCGGGACGCGTCACGGACCGGGTCGTGAGCGCGATCGAAGGAATACGCCAGGGGCTGTCGGCGCTTCGCTCGCCCGGGCGTCTGGCCGGCGTGATCCTCTGGTCGCTGGGACTCTGGACGATGAACGCGGCGTCGTTCTGGATCGCGTTCGCGGCTTTCGGCATTCCCGTGGACTATGCGGGTGCGCTGGTCCTGCAAGGAGTCCTGGTGATCGGGATCTCCGTCCAGTTCTCCCCGGGGTACGTCGGCCAGTTCGAGGCGGCCATCGTCGCGGCGCTGGCCCTGTACGGAGTCGGCAACGAAATCGCCTCTTCGTACGCCATCGCCTATCATGCAGTCACCTTCCTGCCCATCGTGCTGCTCGGCTTCTGGTCACTCGCCCGGAGCCCTGTCGCCATCGGGGACCTCCGCCGGACCTCCGCGTGACCGCCGCCGTGGCGATGCCCGCCCACGCCAAGCTCAACCTCTTCCTTCGCGTGCTGGCGCGGGAGACGGATGGGTACCATGGCATCGAGACGCTGTTCTGCCTCGTGAGCCTGGCCGACACACTCCGGGCAGATCGGCGGGACGGACATGGCGTGACGATCGAGGTTTCCGGAGGGGACGTCGGACCGGCGGCGGACAATCTCGCGCTCCGAGCCGCGGCTATGGTGCTCGAGGCGACCGGCAACCGGTTCGCGGTTCACCTGTCACTCGAGAAACGCATACCGGTTGGCGCCGGGATGGGTGGCGGGTCAAGCGATGCGGCCGCTGGGCTCGTGTTGGCCAATCACCTGGCGGGAAACGTCGTCCCCCGCCACGAGCTGCTGCAGTTCGCTGCCCGGCTCGGCAGCGACGTGCCGTTCTTTCTCAGCGGTGCCCCACTGGCTCTCGGCTGGTGGCACGGCCAGCGGATGCTCCGGATTCCCCCCCTCCCGCCCGCTCCCGCGCTCCTGCTCATTCCGCCGACTCCGATACGCAGCCGAGACGCCTACGGGTGGCTGGACGCCGCCCGACAGAGGGGAGATCGCCGCGGCGCCGTGGCGCTCGATCTCGACGTGCTCACTCGCTGGGGAGATGTGGGCCGCATGGCGGGGAACGACTTCGAGTCAGCGGTCTTCGGGCGATACCCGGCGATCCGGACCGCGTTCGAGGCGCTGGCGGGAACGCGACCGCTGGTGTGCCGCATGACCGGGTCGGGCTCGACGCTCTTCGCCGTGTACCGATCCGCTCGTGATCGCGAAGACGCGATCATGCAGCTCGGGCGCAAGCATGGCGCCCTGACACCAGTCGAGACCTTCGCCCAACCCGCCCCGGGACCCTCGCCCGTCAGTTGAGCTCGACGATCTTCCCGATCGAAGGAACTCCGTTGTCGTCCACCAGAAACACCAGGTAGTGTCCCGGCGGGGCGATGTTGGGGTCGTCCGGTGCCGACACGTGGACCTCGCTCCCGCCCTTGCTGAACGACAGCTTCTGGAACCGCTGATTCATGTCGAAGGCGTGAGTCGTCGAGCCGATCCGGATGAGGCTCACCCTCGCGATGGACCCCGCGTCCGACGTCTGCACATCGAAGCTGGACCCGTATCCGATCGAGCTCGGGACACTGCCGATGTTCGGTCGTGGACCCTGGAACAGATAGGGTGGCGAGAAGATCTCGGAGTTCTTCTCGTTCGGAGCCCCGGCCCCATCTCCGCTCCCTGACAGCAACACGCGTCCATCAGGCAGAAGGATCGCGGTCGTGTGGTACCCGCGGTTGGTCGTATTACCGGCGAGCATCGTCCAGACACCCGTGGCGGGATTCCACATCTCGGCGGGGTGGACGGCCGTCGAGAGATCGTTGGACGCCGAGCCGCTCACTCCGCCGACGGCGAGCACCTGGCCGGTGGGCAGGATCACGGCATTCCCGTGCCGGCGAGGAAACGCCATCGACCCGGTCCAAGCCCATTGGGGTGACCCGTCCCGCAGATTGATGATCTCGGCCGTGTTCGTCGTGTGGCCGCCGCCTACATACAGAATTTTTCCTTCGTCGTACATGACCGCCGCGCCATACTCCCGGCTGCCGAAGAGCCGCTTCGGTCCATTGGTCCAGCGACCCGTCCCGGAGATATCGAGCCACTTGGTCGCCTGATTGGGGCCCGCGACGAACATTTTGCCGTCGGGGGCCTGAAACGCACGTGGGTAGTACGGGAGCGCCATACTCGCGGTCGTGAGCTGCCTGAGGCCCGAGGGCGACCACACTTCGGGTATCTTGACCTGCTTCCCGTTCTGGTCTTTGCCCGCGGTGATCACGATCTCGCCATTCCCCATGGGAGTGTTCGTGGGGTACCACCGGCCAAGCTGCATGGGGGTGGACGTGGTCCAGGACGGCGCGCCAGTCCCGAAGATCGTGATGTCCGGTATGCCGTGCGCGTTCGAAATGTGCCCGCCGGCCACGATGAGACGGCCATCCGGCGCGAATGTGTGCCCGGCGCAGAACAACAGGGCCGGTGCCGGAACGGCGGTAAAGTCCCCGCTGGAAGGATCCCACACCTGCGGCGACCCGTGATGACCGAACGCGAGCACCTTGCCATTGGGCAGCAGGCTCAGGTGGACCGATACGATCGGCCAGAAGAACGGCGCGGTCCACTCACCCGCGCTTGACGGGTCACCCGAGGCGAAGTCAGCGTTCGCCGGGACGGGACTGCAAGGAATTGCACCGTTCTCGCGCACCGCGATCAGCTTCCCGTTCATGAAGAGCTGAAGCGCGCCCCGCGTGCGCGTCTCGATCATCCGCTCACTCATGGCGGGCTCGTCGACCGGCGCGGAGGGCAGGTCCGCCGCTCCCTCCTCTGTGGATCCGACGACGCGGTAGAGCAGACTCACCGGCACACTGTACGAGTTCGTGATGAAGAACCGGTTGCCGCAGACGTACTCGAGCGCGATGGGCCCGTCTTCAGCGTCCTCGAGCGGCGGCGCAATTCCCCTGGTGTCGCCGTCCCCGCCGGGTCCCTCCCCACAGCCGACCAGGTACACGACCGCCATCACGCCGAGTAGCACACTCGGGCGCTTGCCTGTCCAGGCACGGGCACGCCTCATCACGCACCTCGACCCCGACGCGGGGACTGAATTGTTTGGGGAACGTCGCGACAGAGTAGCCGCGCGTTTGTGAAATAAAGTCAGAGTCACACATTCCGGTCAACGGGTGATCACGCATCCGCAGCACCACGCTGCGGCGAGAACGTTCCCCTATTTGATCCGCACGATCTTCGCAACCGACGGAACCCCGGCACTCGTCACCAGAAACAGCATGTAGTGCCCGGGCGGAGTCCGGTTGCGAACCGTCGGGGCCGTGACCGTGAGTGTCGTTCCGCTCTTGGTGAACGGCAGGGTCCGGTAGCGCTGATTCATGTCGAACGAGTGCGTCGTCGAGCCAAGACGGATCAGGCTGACCTTGTCGATCGAGGCCGCGTCGGCACTCTGCACCGCGAACGTGGTGCCGTACCGAACTGTGACCGGAGCCGATCCGATCGTGGGTCTTGTGCCTGCGAACAGGTACGGCGGAGAGAAAATCTCCGCGTTCAACTGTCGTGGATCCGTCGCGCCGTCACCGCTGCCCGTATGCAGCACACGGCCATCGGGCAGGAGGATCGACGTCGCGTGATAGCCGCGCGTCACGATGCTGCTGGCGAGGGTGACCCACTGGCTGGTGGACGGGCTCCAGAGCTCGGCCGCAGTCACTCCGGTATTGAGATCGTTGAACCCCGTGCCGCTCACGCCTCCGGTCACGAGTACGTCCCCGGTGGGGAGCACCGTGGCGTTGAGATGACGCCGCGCGAAGGCCATCGACCCGGTCCACTGCCACTTGGGTGGGCTCTGATTCAGGTCGATGATTTCAGCCGTGTTGGTGGTGTGACCGCCACCGACGTAGAGGATCTTTCCGTCGTCGTACATCACGGCGGCCCCATAATCGCGGACGCCGAATTTCCGGACCGCTGAATTCTTCCAGGAGCCAGCTCCGCTGATGGTGAGAAACCGCGACGTCTGCTGCTCACCGGCGACGAAGATCTTGCCGTTCGGGGCCAGGAACGAGCGGGGGTAGTACGCGAGCTGAAACCCCGCGCCCGTGAGCTGCCGCAGTGCGCCGTTCTTCCACACCTCCGGGATCGTCACCTCGTTCCCCGCTTCGTCCCGGCCGGCGAGGATCACCACCTCCCCGGACCCCATCGTCGTTGTCGTCGGGTACCAGCGGCCCTTGACCATCGGAGATCCCGATGACCAGGTCCCGGCAGTGGATGAGAAGAGCGTGATGTCGGGGAGCCCGTGGTCGTCGCTGATATGGCCGCCGGCCACCAGGACGCGTCCATCCGGCAGCAGCGCGTGTCCGGCGCAGAAGAGCCACACGGGACTGGGCACCGAGGAGAACACGCCGGTCTGCGGGTCCCACAGCTGGGGCGTTCCGGCCTTTCCGAACGACAGCACTTTGCCAGTGGGGAGGAGACTGAGGTGCACGGCGACGATCGGCCAATCGAACGGCGCGGTCCACTCACCGGCGGTCGACGACGAAGCAGTCAGGAACGCCGGCGCGGGCGTGGCCGGCGAGCACGGGACCGCCTCGTTGTCCCGTGAGGCGATGGGCCTGCCATCGAGGAAGATCTGGACGGCCCCGCGCGTGCGCGTCTCGATCAGACGCTCGCTGAACGCGGGGTCGGCAGGCGGTGCAGCCGATAGGCTCGCCACGCCCTCTTCTTCAGAGTCCAGCACACGGTAGGTGATGCTCACCGGTACCGTGTAGGCGCTGGTGATGAGAAACCGGTTTCCGCAGACGTACGAAAGGCGGATAGGCCCCGGGACTTCCTTGCCTTCGGGCGCGCCGCCGACCCGCGGCGCTCCGCTCGTGTCCGGAGCCTCGCCGCAGGCGGCCAGCACGAGCAGTGATACCGCGCACAACGAAACGCTCAGGCGCGAAAACGCGAATGCACGACGATGTCGCATTGATGACCGACTCCAGACCAAACGCGAATGTGAAGAGGAATCGGCACTGCAAAATCCATCATCGGAGATTGCAAGGTTGGTGCCGATGGGGTGCCGAGGATGAGCCACAACGAGAAGTAGGCTGATTCAATGGAATTGCATCACCCTTGACAACGACGGAACGCCATCACCGTTGAGCGCGAACAACATGTAGTGGCCCGCGGGCGCCACAGAGGAACTCGCCGGCGCGATCACCGTGAGACCTCCGGCGCTGCGAGTGAACGCGAGTGGGACGTACCGTTGGCTCTGGTCGAACGCGTGAGTCACGGCGGACAGCCGGACCAGACTGACCTGCACGATCGTGCCCGCGTCTCCGGTTTCCACTTCAAACCGCTCGGTGTATGTGACGGCGCTGGGAGCCGCTTCGATGCGTGGACGCGCGCCCCTGAACAGGTATGGGGGTGAGAACAGCTCGGCGCTCAGCTCCCTCGGGAGATAGGCGCCGTCCCCACTCCCGGCGTGAAGCAGACGGCCGTCCGGCAACAGGAGGGTCGTCGAGTGGTATACCCGTGTGACGGCATTCGACGCCCAGGTTGTCCATTGGCCGCTCGACGGATCCCAGACCTCTGCGGCATGCACCGCGCCGGCGGGGTCGGTAAAACCCGCTGCACTGGTGCCTCCGGTGGCTACGACACGTCCGTCGGGGAGAAGCGTGGCGTTGAACTGCCGCCGAGCCGCAGCCATCGAGCCGGTGAACCGCCAGGCAGGCGACGTCTCGGCGAGATCGATCACCTCGGCCGAGCTGGTCGGTGGTCCGCCGGGCGGATCGCTCCCACCGACGATTAGCACCTGCCCGGGTCGGAACATCACGGCGGAGCCGTATTCCCGCCGTCCGTACAGCGTCTGGGCCACCGCCTCCCAGGTCCCGCTTTGCGGATCGAGGTAGCTGCTCTGGGGGAGCTCGCCCGCGTAGAACACCTTTCCATTCGGCGCGAGGAACGTGCGGGGATAGTATGGAAGCACGCGGTCCGCGCTGGTGAGCGGGCTCCACGAGACTCCATCCCAGATTTCCGGCACCGATGATTCGGCGCCGCTCTGGTTCCGGCCCGCTATGGCGAGGACGCGGCCGTCCGCGAGCTCCGTGACGGTCGGATACCAGCGTCCGTGGGCCATCGGCGGGAGTGGCATCCAGCTGCTGCTCGAGACGTCGAACAGGTTCGCGTCGGGAAGCCCGCGATCCTGGTCGATGTGGCCGCCCGCTACCAACAGCCGCCCGTCGGACAGGAAGGTGTGCCCGGAGCAGAAGAGATCGGTCGCGCTCGGCGCTTCAGAAAAACCGCCGGTCGCGGGGTCCCAGATCTGGGGCTGACCCATTCGCCCCCACGAGAGCACCCGCCCGTCAGGGAGGAGGTGCAGATGCACCGCGACGACGGGCCATGGGAAAGGCGTGCTCCATTCGCCGACCGTCGCCTGTGGCTCCGGTGGCGCCGGGTTCGGCGGGGGACACTCGGCGCCCGAATTATCCGCGCTCCCGGCGACCACTCCTCCAACCGAGACGGTCACGGCGCCGGGGGTGACGGTGGTGAGACGGGTCTTTCGCGGGGTACCGGCGTCAATGGCCGCCGGCAGGAGCAGCTCACCTGCCTCCCTTGTGCCTTGGACCTCGAAGCGGGCGGTGATCTCGGTCGAGTCCGCATTGCCGAGGTCGAAATTCCGCCCACAGACATACGTCACCGACACCTGTGACGCTCCCCTACCGGGCGACCCGGGCTCGGTTCCATCCTGACAGGTGAGAAGAACGGCTGTGGCAGCGAGGAGGATCCAGCGGCGGACACCGCGTGCGGAGAACTTCATGAGATAGGAGGATAACCTCGGTGGGCGCCGTTTACCCTGCCGACCCTTCGGTGTACGTTCTTGCGACTGGCCCTTCGTCCAATGGCAGGACAGCGGACTTTGGATCCGTCAATGGAGGTTCGAATCCTCCAGGGCCAATCGCCAAAACAAAACCGCCGGGCGACTTCGCCCGGCGGTTCGTTTGTGATCGTCCGGCGTCAGTCGTGCGCCGTCACCGTTATGACCAGGTC
This sequence comes from Gemmatimonadales bacterium, assembly GCA_036559745.1. Lineage (GTDB taxonomy): Bacteria > Gemmatimonadota > Gemmatimonadetes > Gemmatimonadales > GWC2-71-9 > CAVVWJ01. The sequence goes on from DATBSO010000064.1 coordinate 31,704, forward strand.
GTTGAAGTCGGGCTCCGGCGGCGTGGCGTCCTCGCCGTCGTCGAACCTGAGCGTCCAGGTCGGATACGAGCCCTCGACGTGCAGCGCAGGGGCCACGACCTGCTCGGTCGAGCCGGAGATGACCTGCGCCTGGAGCTCGGTGTTGGCGGCGAACACCGCTCCGCCGTTCAGATCGAACGACGTGCCCTCGGCCGGGTTATAGCAGCCGTCGGTGAAGAGCGTCTCCGTGATCGGCGCGGTGATCTCGAAGGTGTTGCCGTGGGCCGTGCACTCCCGGCTCGTCAGCGTCACGGTCACCTTCTTGTTCTCGAGGAGCTTGAGGGTGCACGAGGCGAACTGATTGGGGTTGCCCGCGTCGGCGCACTGGAGCGTCGCCGCCGGCGAGACCGTGAACTCGGTCGCCTTGGTGCTGGTGAGGCCGTTGTTGTCGGTGACGATCAGGGTCGCCGTGTGCGTCGCCACGCCCGAAGCCGTGAAGGTGTGGGACACATCCTGGGTCGTCGCGGTGAAGCCGTCGGTGAACGACCACGCCCACGACACGACGTTGCCGGTGCTGGCGTCGGTGAATGTGCAGTCGAGCGAGTTGCACGAGATGTCGAAGTCGGCCGTTGGACCGCCGGGAGCCGGCGCGGTCACTGTGACCTGCTTCGTCTTGCTGGTTGCGTCCCCGTCGTTGTCCGTCACGGTGAGCGTGACGTCGTAGGTATTCGCCGCGGCGAACGAATGGACCGGGTTCTGGCTGGTGGACGTTCCCCCATCGCCGAAGGTCCACGCATAGCCGTCGACCGACCCATCGGTGTCGCTGCTCAGGTCGGTGAACGTGCAATCGAGGTCGGTGCAGGAGCTGGTGAACTGGGCTACCGGCGCCGTGTTCCCGGGCGAGTTCGAGTCGCTACAACCCGCCAGGCCCAACGCGCCGAACGCAATCAGGGGAACGATACGCCAATAGGTCGCTCTCATACGCTCCTGCCAGTGTGAAGTGGACGTACACTGCACGGACGACATCGCGAACCCGGGGTTACCGCCGGGCAACCTGCGCCCGGCGGTGGGAATGCACCCGGAAATTTTCGAGCTATGGAACGATCGTGGCGTGAACCGTCACGGTGAGATCGTTGAAGTCAGGCTCGCCCGGCCCCGTCGGATCCTCGCCGTCGTCGAAGCTGAGAGTCCAGTCGGGGAAGGTGCCAGTCACGTGCACCGCGGGCGGAATCCGGTTCGGATCCGTCGAGCCTGACGTCATCTGCGCCGCGAGCTGGGTTCCGGCATTGAACGAGTTGCCGCCGTTGATGGCCACGGTTGCTGCCGGCGTGCCTGGGACCGGAGTATGACAGGCATCCGTGAACACGGTCTCCGTGATCGGCGACGTGATGGACAGCGTGTTGCCGTTCGCGTTGCAGTCCTCGGCGGCCAGCGTGATCGTGACCGTGGACTTGGAGGTCAGATCGAGCGTGCATCCCACAAACCCGCCGGAGCCATCGCTGCAGGTCAGGCCGCCCGGAGGCGTCACGGCCACATCCTTGGTGATCTGATCGGTTCCGCCATCATTGTCCGTGACCGTCAGGGTCACCTGAGCAGTCGTCGGGTTGGCGAAGACGTAGGTGTGGGTCGGATTCTGGAGGGTCGAGGTATTGGTGCCGCTGCCGGTTTCGCCGAAATTCCAGCTGTACGACGCGATGGTGCCGTCGGCATCGGAGCTGGCGTCGGAGAACGAGCAGTCGAGGCCGGCGCAGCTGAAGGTGAAGTTGGCCGTCGGGTCCTGGTTGGCCGCGACATCAGACACGGTGACCGTACTGTCGGCGACCGAGCTCGACGCGCCCTTGTCATCCTTCACGGTGAGGGTCACGTGATATGCGCCTGCGGCCGCATACGTATGCGAGGGACTCTGGCTCGTGGATGTGTTCGAGGCGCCACTGGAGGTCTCGCCAAAATTCCAGGACCACTCGTCCACTGAGCCGTCGTCAGTACTGGCGTCGGTGAAGGTGCAGGCCAAGAGCGTACAATTGATGGAGAACTTCGCGACAGGCGCGGGATTGGACGGGCCGCCCCCATCACCACACCCTGCTACCGCGAGGAGCGCCAGCGACGCGGCGGAGATCCGGTACCCTCTCATAAGAGTTTTGTCCGTGCCCTGAGGCCTTAAAGGTTTGCAGGATGACGAAGTCAGGCCGCATGCCCTGACGTGGCGAGCCCACGTGCCAGAGGCATGCCAACCCAACCTCGTCAAGAAGTAGTACACCAGTGAAAAACGGATACGCCTGATAGATAATGACTTAGTCCTTTTAGTGTCTAGGTTAGGGGGAATGTGCGATGTTGCCACATGTGTGGCGGATCGCCCATATCGGTTCGCTTCTGACACGCCCCAGGCGTGGCGCTGTCTCCACGAAAGTGCACCGCCCGGCCGAAGTCCAGCCCCCGCCGTTGACGAGAACCGCTTCTGGCGGCTACGTTTGCGGGCTGTAATCATGACGGACCTCTCGCTATCGCGCAGCCAGATGCTGCTGCTCGCAGGATCAGGGAACCGGGCCCTGGCCGAGGAGGTGGCAGCCCATCTGGGCCAGCCCCTGTGCCAGGTCACGCTGCGGCGATTCGCCGATGGTGAGCTGTTCGTCAAGATCGACGAGAACGTGCGGGGCCGGGACGTTTACATCATCCAGCCCACCAACCCGCCCGCCGAGAACATGATGGAGCTGCTGCTCCTCATGGATGCGGCCAAGCGGGCGAGCGCGGCCAGGGTCACGCCGGTCATTCCGTACTTCGGGTACGCACGTCAGGACCGGAAGGACCAGCCTCGGGTCGCCATCAGTGCCAAGCTCATGGCCAACATGGTCTCCATGGCCGGCGCCGACCGGGTGCTCGCGATCGACTTCCACCAGCATCAGCTGCAGGGGTTCTTCGATCTGCCGGTGGACCATCTCTACGCGGCGCCAGTGTTGGTCGGACACTACCGCCAGAAGTCGCTTCGCGATCTCGTCGTGGTGGCACCCGACGTGGGATCGGCCAAGATGGCACGAGGGTTCGCGAAGCGGCTCAACGCCTCGCTCGCGATCATCGACAAGCGGCGCCCCTCGGCCAATGTCGCGGAAGTGCTGAACGTGGTGGGCGAAGTGCGGGACCGGGACTGCCTCATTCCCGATGACATGATCGACACCGCCGGGACGATGGCGGAAGCGGTGAACGCGCTCAAGCGTCTCGGCGCTCGCGACATCTACTGTTGCGCCACGCACGCGTTGTTGTCCGGTCCGGCCGTGGACCGGCTGGTCGCCTCGCCGGTCAAGGAGGTCACGGTCACGAACACGATCGCGATTCCGCCGGAACGGCGCTTCGATCGACTGAGGGTGCTGTCCATCGCCGGGCTGCTGGCCAAGGCGATCGGGTATACCCACAGCGATCAGTCGGTCAGTTCGTTGTTCGATTGAGCCTTTAGCCTTTTAGCCAGGAACTGCAATGGCCCAGCAAGCGAATCTCCAGGCCGCCACCCGGACCCAGACCGGGAAAGGCGCGGCCCGCACGCTCCGTCGCGAGGGCAAGGTCCCTGGCGTGATTTACGGCCACGGCCGGAATGCCGAGGCCGTGACCGTCGAGACCATCGCGCTCGCCAAGGTGCTTGGCGCCGTCAGAGCCTCGACCACGATTCTCGATGTCGTGGTCGACGGACGGGCCCCGGTCAAGGCGCTGATCCGCGACATGCAGCGTGATCCACTTCGCCCCGCGCAAATCCTCCATCTCGACTTGTACGAGGTCCGCGCCGACGAGAAGGTCACCCTCGAGGTGCCTATCCAGCTCACCGGCATTCCCGATGGCGTCCGCAATTTCGGCGGCGTGCTCGACCACTCGCTCCGCGAGCTGGAGATCGAGGTACTGCCGGCTGACATCCCAGAGCGGGTGGAGCTCGATGTCACGGCGCTCACGATCGGACACTCCGTGTTCGTGCGCGACATCCAGATCCCGAAGGCCCGCATTCTCAACGATCCCGATACACCGGTCGCAACGGTGGTGGCGCCGAGGACCGAGGAAGCGCCGGCGGTTGTTGAAGAGCCGGTAGTGGCCGAGCCCGAATTGATTCGTAAGCCGAAGGCGGAGGCTGAGGGCGAAGCTGAGGGCGAGCCGAAGCCCAAGGCGTAGCCTCTGCGCGCCATCGTGGGGCTGGGCAACCCGGGCCCTGAGTATGCCGACACTCGGCACAACGCCGGTTTTCGGCTGGCGGATCATCTGGCGAAGCGGTGGCGGCTGGGAGCGTTCCGTCGAGCCGAGCGGTCGCGGGAGGCGACGGGCACGTGGGAGGGACACCAGGTCCGGGTATTGAAGCCGCATACCTACATGAACCGGAGCGGCGCCGCATTGGCGCCGCTTCGCGCGCTTGAGGGGTTCGACCATGCGCAGGACCTCTTGATCCTCGTGGACGATGTCGCGCTGCCAGTGGGGAAATTTCGCTTGCGCGGCGCGGGGTCGGCTGGCGGACACAACGGGCTCAAGAGTATCGAGGGCTCGCTCCAGCGGCAGGATTACGCCCGCCTTCGCATCGGGGTAGGTCCCGTCCCCCCGGACACTCCCGACCTCTCCGACTTCGTCCTCGCTCCCTTCGCGCCGGATGAGTCTCGCCAGATCGACGAGCTCCTCGACCCCATGTCCGACGCGGTCGAGACCTGGGTGGTGGAAGGAATCGAGCGCGCGATGGCCAAGCACAACAGCGGGAAGCTCGAGGCCGGGGGCTGAGGGCTTAGCGATGCTCAGACTCGGGATCGTCGGCCTTCCGAACGTCGGCAAGTCCACCCTCTTCAACGCCCTCACCTCCGCCAAGGCGCTGGTCGCGAACTATCCATTCGCCACCATCGAGCCGAATACGGGGATCGTGCAGGTGCCGGATCCCCGGCTCGACGCGCTCGCGAGCATCGTGAGCCCCGAGCGAACCGTCCCGGCCGTCGTGGAATTCGTGGACATCGCCGGTCTGGTCAAAGGCGCGAGCGAAGGTGAGGGTCTCGGCAACCAGTTTCTCGCCAACATCCGCGAGGTGGACGCGATCGTTCACGTGGTGCGGTGTTTCGAGGACCCGGACGTCCAGCACGTGACGGGCTCGGTCGATCCCGTCCGTGACCGCGAGATCATCAACATCGAGCTTGGGCTCGCGGACCTCGCGACGGTCGAGAAGCGGTTGGACAAGACGGCGCGCACCGCGAAGTCCGGCGACCCCCAGGCCAGGCTCGAGCAACGACTGCTGGAGCAGGTGCGCGACGCCCTGGCGGCGGGACGGCCGGCCCGCTCGGTCGTCCCGACTGGGGAAGAGGCGCCCGTGTTCCGCGCCTTCAACCTTCTCACGGCGAAGCCGGTGCTCTACGCGGCCAATGTGGGCGAGGACGAGATCGCGAGTGGCAACCGATTCGTCGTCGCGCTCGCGAAGGCGCTCGAACTGGACCACGAGGTGGCCGAGGTCGTGACGTTCTCCGCCAAAGTCGAAGCGGAGCTCGCCGAGCTCGCGCCAGCGGACCGGGCCGATTTCCTCGCCTCTTTAGGTCTCACCGAGTCGGGGCTCGACCGGTTGGCCCACGCGGCCTATCACCTGCTCGGGCTGCAGAGCTACTTCACCGCCGGGGAGAAGGAGGTCCGCGCGTGGACGGTGCATCGGGGCGATCGGGCCCCGGTCGCGGCGGGCGTCATCCATTCCGATTTCGAGAAGGGTTTTATCCGGGCCGAGACGGTCGCCTACGATGACTTCGTCCGGGTGGGTGGCTGGAAAGGCGCCAGGGAACAGGGGCTGGCGCGCGCCGAGGGGAAGGAATACGTGGTGCAGGACGGGGACGTGATGCTGTTCCGGTTCAGTGGCTAGAGGCTAGCCGCGCCTTCCAATTCGCCGCCAGCGCGGGGCATCGCGCCAGTCGTGCGGCACGCTCCGGATCGGCATGCCGCTCGAGCATCGCGACAGCAACCACCCGGACCGGCCACTCCGGGTACGGCCGGCTTGCGAGCACGACCTCCTGACCCGCTTCGACTTCGCCCTCGCGCAGGACCCGCAGATACCATCCACTCCGCCCGTTCGCGCGCACGATGGCGATCATGTCCGGAACTCGATGGCGGCGAGCCAGCGTCGAGCACGGCTCGCGCGGCTTCGTCACCTCGAGCCGGACGCCGCCGATCTCGTACACATCACCCAGACAGGCCACGTCTTCAGTGATCCCGTCGACCGTGAGGTTCTCACCGAACGCGCCAGGGCCGACATCCTTCAACCCCCCTTCGGCACGCCATGCCGGATAGTTGTCGGCCCCGTACATCAGGAGGGCCTGGTCGGGGCCTCCATGGGACCGCGTATCAACGACCATGTCACCCCGAATACCCAGTGAGCCGATCCAGACGGGCCCCTGAACCGGTTCCTTCCAGATGGCGCTGGTGAAGGCGCGGTCCATCGGATCGGGCGCATGCGGGGTACCCACGGTGCGGGGCGTGCCGACCTGGACGGAAATGAGGCGCATGGCGAAGAATAGCGGGGGCGTCTATCTTACGCCCCGTTCACATATCTCCTCCCCGGCACCCACACCAGGTCCGGGGCGACCAGACCAAAGGAAGGTGTCATGACCCGTCAGTACGAGGTGGTCTATATCTTCGACAGTGCGCTCGAAGAGACGGCCATCAACGAGCGCCTCGCGCGCTTCCACACCCTCATCCAACAGCCCGGCAGCGAGGCTCCCCAGGTCAATCACTGGGGCAAGCGGACGCTCGCGTATCCCGTGAAGAAGCACGAGACCGGGTACTACGTCGTCGCCAAGTTCGACGCGGCCCCGACGGCCCTCCCGGAGTTCGAGCGCGCGATCAAGCTCGACGACGGAGTGCTCCGGTTCCTGGTCGTGGTGAACGAAGGTGCGCAGCCGGTCCCCGTGACCGCCGGGAAGAGTGATGAGGAGGACGACGAATGAGGCGGCCACAGAAGACCTGTGCCATCTGCGAGTCGGGAGTGCGGGTGGTCGATTTCAAGGATGAGCGCACGCTGTCACGATTCCTGACCGAGCGCGGAAAAATCCTGCCCAGCCGGCTTTCGGGTACGTGCGCGCGGCACCAACGGCAGCTCAGCACCGCGATCAAGCGGGCCCGTCAGCTCGCGCTGCTGCCATACATCAAGGGCTTCGTCGGCTGACCTCCGCCGGCGCTGCCCCGCGGGGGGGCGCCCAAGGACCGGCGCCCTGGGGACCGTTGCTGGCCCTGATGGGGTATCTCCTGCTCGCGCCCCCTGTTTTTGTCTGCGGACCGCTCGCGGGACTTCTCCTCCTCTCCCGTCCGTCCACGGCACGGGAGTGGGGGTGGTTTCTCTCCACCTTCCTCTGGACCGTGCTGTGGCTCGAGCCGCTCGGCGGCCTCGGCGCCCAGGTCGCGCGGGCCGGCGCGGTGTTCCTCAGTGGCAGCTTCCTGGCTCTGACGTTGTGGCGTCCATCGGCGTTCTTCTCGCGCGCGCTGGTGGCGGCCGCGGCCGCCGGCACTGTGCTGATCGCCTGGATGATCAAGCTCGGCATCAGCTGGGGCGCAGTACGCCAGTCGATAGACCACGAGCTGACGCTGTACCAGCAGGCGGCGAAGGCGCAGTGGCAAGCGGCCGGGATCCCCGGAGATCTGGTGTCCCGGCTGACCGAGATCAGCGAGACAGTGGCCCAGCTGTATCCGGCCTTGCTCGTGATCGCGGCGGTGGCGGGGCTTCGGCTGGCCTGGGCCTGGTACCACCGCGTATCGATCCGGCCCCTCGGTGCGCCTCCCCCACCCTTCTCCGCGTTCAGGTTCAACGATCAGTTCGTCTGGGGCTGGGTCATCGCGGCGGGGTTGTGCCTCCTACCCGGGTCGGAGCCCTGGACGCTGATCGGCGCCAACCTGCTCCTGCTCTGGACCGCCCTCTACGCGACGAGAGGTCTTGCCGTGCTGGCCGCCGGTGCCGGCCGGTTGCCGGCGTCGGTGATGGTCGTGCTGTGTGCCATCTCGTTGTTTCTCCTGCCTTTCATCGCCGGCGGGCTCACGCTGCTCGGGCTCGCGGATACGTGGCTAGATTTCCGGCGTCGGATGTCGCCGGCCACCTGAGGACTCGATCATGATCGAAGTGATTCTGCGGGACGATGTGAAATCGTTGGGGCGGGCGGGCGAGCTGGTGCGGGTCAAGCCGGGCTACGCGCGTAACTATCTCCTGCCTCACGGGCTCGCGTACGAGGCAACCGAGGGGAACAAGAAGCGGATCGCCGCCGAGGGGAAGGCGCGGGCGTCGCGCAACCAGGCCGAGCGCGCGGAGTCGGAGCGCTTCGCGGCCACGCTCGCCGATGTGACGGTCACATTGACCGGCAAGGCCGGAGAGGAAGGCAAGCTCTTCGGGTCCATCACCGCCCAGGATGTGGCGGACGCATTGGCCCGGCAGGGCCATCAGGTGGACAAGCGCCGCATCGAGCTCGAGCATCCGATCAAGATGCTGGGACACCACACCGTGGGCGTTCGGCTGCCGCACGAGGTTCACGCCGAGGTAAAGGTATCTGTCGTCCCGGAGTAACCTCACGCTGATGACCGCCGGCATCGCGTATCTCGACGGCCCCCGGCTCGCCCGCTCGCTCTTCGCGGCGGCCGACTGGGTGGCCGCTGGGCGGGACGAAATCAACCGGATCAACGTCTTCCCCGTTCCCGACGGCGATACCGGCACCAACTTCACCCTGACTCTCCGCGCCGTCGCCGATGCCCTCAGGGCCCTCGGCGACGCGTCGCTTTCAGAGACGGCCCGCACGATGTCTCGCGCGGCGGTGCTGGGTGCCCGGGGCAATTCGGGCATGATGCTCGCCCACTTCATGCTCGGCTTCTCGGACGCACTCGGTGAGCGAACGACCGCGACGACGGTGGACGTGGCCTCGGCCCTTCGCTCCGGAGCGGACCGTCTGTACGAGTCGCTCGACGACCCGCGCGAGGGCACCATTCTGACCGTCGCGAGAGAGGCCGCCGCCGCCGCTGAGCGCGCGGCGGGTGAGACCCAGGACCTCGGCGAGTTCATGCGGCGGCTCCTGGCCGAAGGTGAAGTCGCGCTGGCGCACACCCCGGATCTCATGGCGGTGCTCCGCGAGGCCGGCGTGGTGGACGCCGGCGGCAAAGGGTTCGTTCGGATGCTCGAGGGGGTGGTGCGCTGCATCGAAGGCGATCCCATCCTGCCCGCGGTTGCGACCAACGGAACCGCTCCGGAGTCGGTATCAATACCAGCCGCGCTGGTCGAGATCGCCGCCGAGCGCGATTTCCAATTCTGCACCGAGGTGCTGGTCCGGGGAGAACAGCTGCCCCCCGCCAATGAGGTCCGCGCGTCGCTCCATCCGTTCGGAGCCTCGCTCGTGGTCGCGGTGGCGGGAGACATCCTCAAGATCCATGTGCACACCGATACCCCAGAGGCCGTCTTTACCTATGCGGCCCGGTGGGGGCGGGTCGACACCACCAAGGCCCAGGATATGCGGGCCCAGCACCGTCAGCTGGCCCACGCCGAGCGCCGTCCGGTTGCGGTGGTCACCGACAGCTCCTCCGATCTGCCCGATGAGGTCCTCGATCGGCACCACATTGCGCTGGTCCCCCTGCAGGTGGTGTTCGGTGAGGCCACCTTCCGGGATCGGGTGGAGCTGAGGCCGGAGGAGTTCTACCGCCGGTTGCGAACCTCGGGTGAGCTGCCCACCACCTCCCAGCCCGCTCCCGCGGACTTCATCCAGGCCTTTCGCGATGCGGGACAAGAAGCGGAGGAGGTCGTTGCCGTACTGCTTGGATCCGCGCTGTCGGGGACCTTCAACGCAGCCCAGGCCGCAATCCGGGCCGGTGGGGTGCAAGGGGTCCATCTGGTGGACAGTCGCTCGGCATCGCTCGGGGTCGGACTTCTCGCTCTCAGAGGGGCCGAGCTGGGGGAGTCTGGATGGTCCGGATCGCGGATTGTCACCGAGCTCAATCGGGTGCGAAATCAGGCCGGAATGCTGCTGACGGTGGACCAGTATGACAACCTGCTCCGGTCGGGCCGAGTCTCGCGGGGTAAGGCCTGGCTTGCCGGCATGCTCGACGTCAAGCCCATCCTCTCGCTGGACGCCGAGGGCAAGGTGGTGCCGTTGGAGCGGGTCAGGGGACGGGACCGGGTGGAGGCCCGAGTGCTGGCGCTGTTGGATCAGCGCCTCTCCCCCCGGCCGCGGGTGGTGCGATTCGGCATCGCGCACGCGGATGCACCCGAGGTGGCTCAGCGGATCCGGGCAGCCCTGGTCGAGAAATACCGGCCCAAGGATTGCTTCGTCGCTCTTGCGACCGGCGTGCTAGGCACCCACGTCGGACCTGGCGCCTGGGGCATCTTTTATCAGGTCGAGGACGGAGACGGTCCGGGATGATTCAAGATGCACCCGGCCGCAGAGGGATTGCATCGCCGCCTGAGGCTCTTCGTCTGGCTCTCGACGCCATCCAGGATCTCAAGGGCAACCACCTGGTGGTCCTCGATCTTCGAGGTTTGAACGATGCCACCGACTTTTTCGTGATCGCGTCCGGTACCTCGGACGCCCACGTCCGGGGTATAGCCGAGTCGGTCATGGAGAAGCTGCATCGGCGCGGGCATCACACCCATCACGTTGAGGGTCTGACCGGCGGGCGGTGGGTGTTGCTCGACTTCGTTGAC
>DATBSO010000065.1:0-2649 GCA_036559745.1 Gemmatimonadales bacterium
GAAGCAGCGAGCGGAGATCCATGATGGAGCCCAGGGTACGGCCCGTCGCCCTGGGTCGCGGCATCGGATGCCCGCCGTTGGTACCCTATTTGCTTCCCCTTGGCGGCGTCGCTACCATCCGTCTCCGTCGTGCCCGTCACTTCAACCCGTCAACCATCCGCATGCGCCGACTTCTCACATCCGCCGGTCTCGTCGCGACCTTCTCCTGTCTCGCCGCACCGCTCGTAGCCCAGACCGTGACTGACAGCGGCACCTTCGTCATTCGACACAACGACACGACCGTCGCCACCGAGAAATTCTCCCGTACGGAGACGACCCTCGACGGCACGCTGCGCCTGGTGAATTCCAGGAACACCTTCCACCAGTACAACCTGGTCGTTGCGCCGGACGCCACGGTGCCGCTCGTCGAGGTGACCGTTCGTCAGGATGCGGACAGTGGACGGATAAAGGCGCGAAAGGTCTCGGTCACGCGGGTCATCTTCAAGGAGGACAGCGCCGCGGTGGATGCTGTCATCGGTGAAGCCATCGAGACCCGAATCTTCGAAACGCGGCGGGGGGCCGTGCCCTATCTCAACATGTCGTTCGCGTTGTTGGAACAGGCCCTGCGTCGGTCAAAGGTCGGTGGGACGAAGGAAGTGCCGTTTTTCAATCTCGGCGGCGGACAGACTGTGAGCGGGACTATCACGCCTCTGGGCGGCGATTCGCTGAACCTCGCGATCGGCGAGGTGCAGTTTCACCTCCGCGTGGACCGCGCCGGGAGGGTGATCGGAGGCAGCATTCCCTCGCAACACGTGGTGGTTATCCGTCAGTAGCGCTTCCCGGTCCGCCATAGGTCCGTCCTCTCCACTCCACCCGTCGCTCCCCGCGCCAGGTGGATCGCGCCGCGATGTACAATGCGACTAGTGCGCCGAGCGGGTACAGCAGCCCATAGAGGACGGGAATCCGCATCCCGTAACTGATCAACATCCAGAACAGCGCCGACAGCCCGGTCGCGAGTCCGGCCGCGGGCGCGAGCTCGCCTGCCGTTGCACCGATCAGCAGCCCGGCCGGCGGAATCAGCCAGAAGCCCAGCGCGGCGGCCAGCATCGCAGGCACCAATGCCCGCAGCAATGGCTCGTGGGGGAACGACCTGCGCCCGCCCAGGTAGACGTTCTTGGACCATCCTTCGATCAGATCGGGCAGGCTGCGGTACATTCGCGTCTGCATCAGGCTCTCGGCGAAGACGAAGTGGAGCTTCCGTCCCCCGCGCAGGAAGGCCTGGGCCAGTGCCAGATCCTCCGCGATCTCGGAGCGAACCGTCTCGTGGGTACCCACGGCCTCGTATGAATCGCGTCCAACGAGGATGAACTGGCCGTTCGCGATGACGTCGCGCTCCCGCACGGCAGCGTTGACCCTGCTCGGGTGGTAACGGATCCCCAGCAACAGCCAGATCTGCGGCATGACGACCCGCTCCCAGAAGGTCTCGCAAAGCTGCCGTGGGGAGACCGTCAGCAGCTCGGCGCTCTCCGCTCGGAGCGCGCCGACGGCCCGGCCCAGGAGCTCGGGCTCGTGGGTCGTGTCTGCGTCGGTGAACAACAACAGGTCTCCAGTCGCCTCGCGGTAGCCCTGAAAGCAGGCCCAGGGCTTTCCGAACCATCCGGCCGGCAGCGGCTCGCCGCGGATGTGGCGAACGCGATCGTCCTGGGCAGCCATGCGCTCGACGATGGTCGCGGTGGCGTCGGTCGAGCGGTCATCGACGATGAGCAGCTCGAACGGTCGATAGCTCGAAGCCAGTATCGACCGCACCACGGCTTCAATGGAGTCCGCCTCGTTTCGTGCGGGGATGATGATGGAGACCCGTGGGCCGAGCAGGGGCGGGGAGGCGGCGAGGTTGGGACGGTTGCTCGCTAGGCGCGGGAGTGTCGCGAAGGGCGCGAGCCACGGTAGAGCCGGAAGCAGCTCGAGGAGATTGAAGCTCGAGGCCAGGTCGTCTACGCCTTCTGCCGGATGACGGAGCGGAGCTCCTGCTCCAGGGACGCCAGCTGCCGCTCCACTTCCGTACGGTCGTACTCGGTGCTGAGGGCCGGGACGCCGTTCTGCGCGAAGAGCGTCGCCACGAGGGCGTCGGTGTACCCGACGACCGCGACCGCAATACCCTTGTCGATGACCCGATTCAGCCTGAGCATGATGGCCATGCCCTGGCGGGCCCGCATGGCCGCGAGCACCGGTGCCAGGTTCCGGATGAGGAGCTCCCGGAGAAACTGCAGTTCCTCCACGACCTCACCGGCCGCGAGGCCGCGGGCAGAGGCGATCCGTCCGTAATGCTCGCACGTGTGAAACCAGACGGAATTGACTTCCCGCCGGAGGGGGCCAACCATCTCTGAGATGACGTCGAGGAGAAGACGGAACTCCCGCTCGACGGTTGGACGCGGTATCGTGGGAGCGGCGGTCATTCTGTCACCCAGCCAGTCGGCCCACTGGGCGACCATCTGATCGCGCAATTCGACGATGACACGGCCGGCGGCGAGCAACGCGGGCTGCGAAGCGCGCACTGCCGTTCTCCCTTGTGAAGGTGCGTGAATCTACAGTGGAGCGAACATGGGGTCAAAAGCGGCCATTCGACCGCCCAAGCTCGCGCCCGGAAGCCGCATCGCGCTGGTCGCGCCCGCG
>DATBSO010000066.1:0-8982 GCA_036559745.1 Gemmatimonadales bacterium
CGCGGTGCCGCTACATGCATGGGGTGCCGCTACAAATTTTCGGCCCGGATGCTCCGGAGAAAGGCTCCGTACGCTGTTGTCCCTGCATGAGTTGCGCCAGAGGGTCATCCGGGTACGCGACTTGCTTCGACCCCCCTCGTCGAACCTCGCCGGCAGGCGCCGGCTCACGAATTTGCGACATCGGATTCTGACGCGTATCGTAAACGGCGCCTCCGACCCACCAACGAACAGATGACTGGTTGTTTTCCCTGCCACCCCATCCCCCTGGGGATGGCACTTGTTCCCTCAATTTGGGCCAGGAGGTCGGGTATGCTGCGGAATCTCTGGAAGGACGAGAGTGGCCAGGGTCTCACCGAGTATGCGCTGTTGATCGCGCTCGTCTCGCTGGGGCTGATCACGCTCCTCACGGCGTATCGTAACGCGATCGGCAACGTCTTCAAGAACGCGACCACGGTGCTGAACGGCAACTCCTCGGTCCAGCAGGCGAGCTGAGCCTTTCGCCTCCGGCCCACACACAAACGGCGGGGCCGGACGCGCGCTCGGTCTGGCCCATCTCGCCCGGAGATCTACCACATGCTGAAGGCACTCTGGAACGATGAGTCCGGACAGGGGTTGACCGAATACGCGCTGCTCATCGCGCTCGTCTCTCTTGGCCTGATCACGCTGCTCACGGCCTATCGCAACGCGATCGGCAACGTGTTCAAGAACGCGAGGAACGTCCTCCAAGCCAACTCAAGCGTCACCCAGGCCAGCTGACCAAAGTCAGCTCTCGTCGAAGGAGATTAGGTCATGAGAAGGTCCAAGAAGCGGAAGTTCTGGAGAAACCGCAGGGGCCAGGGTCTGACCGAGTATGCGATGCTGATCGCGCTCGTCTCCCTCGCCCTGGTTCTCCTGTTGGGACGGTTCCGGAACGCCATCGGGAACACCGTCAAGAACTCGACGACCGCCATGAATGCGGTCTCCAACATTCAGCAGGAACAGGGTAATGCGGCCACCGCGGGTGGACCGAGCGGCCTCGGCAGTTTCCTGAATTCGTTGGTCGGCGCCGCGACGGCCGGCCTCAACGCCGCCTCGACCTCTCTCGCCGGGACCGGCGCGCCTGCCAGCCCGATCAGCACAGGATTGGCTGGTTTGGCCAACCTGATCAGCGGCATTCTCGGCAACTTCTGAATACCGCCTGCGCTGTTCCATTCGGGAGCGGCGTGGGCGGTTCAGAGACGCCTGGTGTTGATGGGGAGGTACGACCTGTTGTTTGAGGACTCGCCGAGAGTCATGACGGTGGTGTTCCTGGCGGTGATGGTGGCCGGGGCCTGTCTTGACCTTCGGTCGAGGCGGATTCCGAACGCCTTGACGGTCACGGCCGGAGTCGCGGGACTTGTGTTCCGCGCTCCGCTCGGCGTTGATATGCTGGTCGGTGGTCTGTTGGGAATCGGATTGGCGCTCCTCCTCGCGGTGCCCGCGTTCGCCATCGGGGCACTGGGTGGGGGGGATGTGAAATTGTTGGCAGGCGTCGGCGCGTTCATGGGCCCCCGTCAGCTGGCGGGGGCCTGCCTCCTTATCGCCGTGCTCGGCGGTGTCGTGGCGCTGGTCGAGGCGATTCGGAAGGGTGCGCTGAAGGCCTTGTTGTTGAACGTGGTCTACATGATGTCGCGCCTGGTGTCACCATACCGGCGGAATCTCCAGCCGACCATGATGCCTCCCGCGCGTATGACCATCCCCTACGGTGTGCCCATTGCCGTCGGGGCTTTGGCTTGGTGGTTCTGGGGAGGGAACGTGTTATGAGCCGGACGCCCCGTCGTTTGGTCGACCGCCGTGGCCAGTCGCTCGTCGAGTTTGCCCTCGTGGTACCGTTGTTGCTTCTCATGCTGGCCGGGATCATCGAATTCGGGCGCGCGTGGAATTGGAGCCAGGTCGTCAGTGAGGCCGCGCGGGCGGGAGCCCGGAAGGCGGCGGTCCTCAACGCGCAAGTTCCGGCAGTATCGTCCAGCGACATCACCGACTCCGTCGACAACGTCGTCGCGGCATCGCTGCTCAGCGGCGCACACATCATTTGCAGTACGTGCGTCACCAAGCCGATCGATGGCGCCGGCACGGGCGAAGCGGTCACAGTTGAAGTGAAAGTACCTTATAACTTCGTGATCTTCGGTCCGGTCATGGCTCTCGCCCAGCAGAGCTTCAGTGACAGCACCATAACCCTGCGGTCCGCCGCGATCATGAGAAACGAGTAGGAATATGGCCAACAGACGGATGCGGCCCTTCCTCGTCCTGCTGCTTGCCCTCGGCAGCGGCGCCCTGGCCGCGGGGATGGCGCTACAGTACCTCCGGACGACCAGCTCGAGCCTCATGGCCGAGAGTCCCAAGGGACGGGTCGCAGTCGCGAGCCGCGACCTGTCCGTCGGTACGGTGCTGACCCCGACGGATATCAGCGTGGTGGATTGGCCCGGCGCTTCACTGCCGGCCGGCTATATCTCGAGCTCCGAGCTGGCGGCGGGACGCGGCCTCATGCGGCCCATGCTGGCCAACGAGCCGTTCCTCGAGTCCAAGCTGGCCCCGAAGGGCGCCGGCGGTGGTCTCTCCGTGACGATTGCCGAAGGCATGCGCGCCATCAGCGTGCGGGTTGACGAGGTCGTCGGCGTGGCGGGGTTCGTGCTTCCCGGCACCCGTGTCGACGTACTCCTCACGATCGACCGGTCCGGAAAGGGTGCCGGCGATCCGATGACCCACGCCCTTCTTCAGAACATCCAGACGCTCGCGGCGGGGCAGGAGGTCCAGCAGGACAAGGACGGGAAGCCCAAATCCGTCCCCGTCATCACCCTGCTCGTGACCCCCGATCAGGCGGAAACGCTCACCCTCGCCGCCAATTCGGGACGGATCCAGCTCTCGCTCCGGAATACGCTCGATACGATGCCGACCACGACGTCCGGTGCACGGCTCAGCGGCCTCTTCGGAGAGCCGGCCAAACCGGTGTCCTTCGCGCCCCGACGTGTTGAGGTTCACGCCGTGAGTCCGGTCCGGGACGACTCGACGGTCGTGGAAGTGTACAAAGGCGGCTCGAGGTCGCTGCTCAAGTTCTGATTCGGCATCCGTCCACCATATCTCCACTGGGGTACCCTGTGAGCGTCTGTCGGCGAATCGGCGGCTTGGCGGCACTGCTTCTCGCGTTGGCCGCCCCGGCCTCCGCGCAGCGTGTCTTGAGCAAACCCGAGCAAATCATGACGATCGCCAAGGGCGCGTCACTGCTGCTCGAGAATGACGGCGCGATCCAGCGATTCTCGATCGGCGAGCCGACCGTGGCCGAGGCCACGGTGCTGTCGCCCCGCGAAGTGCTGATCAGCGGCAAGACCCTCGGCGTCACGACGCTCCTGGTGTGGGGCACCGATGGATCGGTCAAGCTCTATAGTGTGGAAGTGACCGCCGATGCTCCCGGACTCGAGCGCTACCTCAACACGGTGCTCCCGGGCCAGAGCGTCAACGTCTCCGCCACCGGCAACACGGTGACGCTGTCGGGCCAGGTGCGCGACGCGAGCGTGGCCCAGCGGGCGGTGGAGATCGCCAAGGGAAGCGGTGCCGTGGTGGTCGACAACCTCGCCATCCCCTCGGCCATTCAAGTGATGCTCCAGGTGCGCTTCGCCGAAGTCACGCGAAGCGCGCTCCAGGAATATTCCAACCGGATCGCGGTCCTCAATCCCCAGGACCTGAGCGACAACGGCGATTGGGCGGGAAGCACGTCGTCCGACGGTGACGTCACGTTCTCGCTGCTCAACCCCGGCTCCAACCTCCAGGACGTGCTCCGCGTGCTGAGGTCCAAGGGCGACTTCAAGGACCTGGCCGAGCCGACGCTGCTCACGCTGCCGGGCAAGGAAGCGTCGTTCCTGGCCGGCGGCGAGTTCCCGTACCCGACCGTCCAGGCCGGCACGGGCAACAACGCGGTCACCATCGTCTTCAAGGAATTCGGCGTGCGTCTCCGGTTCACGCCGACCATCATGCGGAACGGCAACATCCGTCTCAAGGTCGCGCCTGAGGTGTCGTCGCTCGACTTCGCCAACGCGCTGACCTTCCAGGGCTTCGTGGTGCCCAGTCTGTTGACCCGGCGTGCGGAGACGGAGGTGGAGCTTCAGGACGGCCAGCACCTCTCCATCGCCGGCTTGCTCGACAATTCGACCATCAAGAACGTCAACAAGATTCCGATTCTTGGCGACCTGCCGGTGCTCGGGTTCTTCTTCCGATCGAAGAGCGCCCGCGAGCGCCGGACCGAGCTGCTTGTGATCGTGACGCCCCGCATCGTGGGCGCGAGTGACAGCATGCCGCCGATCCCGACGGGCGAGCCGCAGGACTGGGGCTGGTCGGGCGGGCTCAAGATGCCGAGTGACACGGCCAAGAAGGCGCAGTAGGAGGTTCTATGCCCGACGGACGGAAGGGCAGTCACCGGCGCCAGGGAGCCACCCTGGTGCTGGTCGCGATGGCGATGATCACGGTGGGAACGGTCGCCGCCCTGGCGATCGACCTGGGGATGCTCTTCAAGGCACGAAGCGACGCGCAACGGGCGGCCGAGGCCGGCGCCCTGGCGGGCGCGAGCGCGTTCGTGGATTTCGCCCTGGGGAACGCGGTCGACGTCGATAGCGTGGCGGGCGCGCGCGCCAATCAGTACGCCGAATCGAACGGCATTCTGAACGTGGCGGTCACGGCCGCCGAAGATTCCTTCGAGGTGATCACCGACAGCCAGAAGGTCCGGGTGTGGGTGCGGCGCGAGCAGGTCGGCACCTGGTTCGCCAAGCTGCTTGGCGTGTCCTCCGTGCCGATCGGCGCGAAGGCCGCCGCCGTGGCGGTCTCTGCCAGCAGCGGAGGGTGCACAAAGCCGATTGCGGTGCCCGATACGTGGCGCGAGAACGGTGACGATACCAACGGCGATCAGCTGGAAGAGGACGGCGAGACCTGGACCTATACGCCGGGGCCGGACACGTACGATACCGGCAATCCCGATACGCCGGCATCGGGCGCGGGATACGGCAGCAATGTTCGCGACGACGGGACGTACCTCAACGACTTGGGCCGCCCGCTCACGCTCAAGCTGCCCGATCCCGCGGCGACCACGCCGAACCTCGGACCACGGCAATTCCTGCCGTTCTCGATCAGCGGGAATCCCAACGACTATCGCGACGAGCTCTCCGGGTGCGGCGACGCCGTCAACCTGGGCACGCCGTACGACCTGCTGCCGCCCAGCACCCAGACGCCCGTCTCGACCCAGGAAGTGGTGGACTCGCTGGTGAACCAGGCCGATCCCGGTGCGCACTGGGACCCCCAGACCAAGACCATTCAGGGCTCTGCCTTCGGTGACTGGCGCAGCAGCCCGCGGACCATCAAGTTCGGTCTTTTCGACCCGGTGCAGCTCGTGCCGGGCCAGACCCAGGTGACGTTGAACAACATCGGGCTGATGTTTCTCGAGGGCTACGACCCGACGCTCAACGCGCTCACCGGCCGCTTCCTTTATTTCGCGTCCGGTACGGGTGACCCCATTGCCGGCTCCGGGACCCTGATCAAGCGTCTCCGGCTGGTCGAGTAGGCGGCGGATACTTCATGACTGATCAGATGGTGCGTGTCGCCCTGATTTCCCCCGACCCCAGCTTCCGGTCGGTGGTGCGGGACGTCGTGCTCGGCCCCGACATCGGATTCACGCTCGGACTCGAGCTGACGACCTCCTACTCGCAGTTCGGCGAGCAGGAGATTCAGGGGATCCGCAACTACGATCCGGCCCTGATCATTCTGGACCTGGAGAACGATCCGGAGCTGGGCGTCCGGTTCGCCAAGTTCATCGCCGAGCAGAGCCCGGAGCGCCGCTTCATCGCGGCAGGGCCGACCCTGTCGCCCGAGCTGCTGCTGGATGCGATGCGCGCCGGCGTGGCCGACTACCTGGTCAAGCCGGTCACACAGGATCAGCTGCGTCCGGCCGTCGAGCGCATGGGCAGCCGGCTCGGGCGCCCGTCCACCGAGCGGCCCAAGCAGCCCGGCGTGGTCTACGCGCTCACGAGCGCCAAGGGCGGCGCCGGATCCACCACGGCGGCGGTCAACCTCGCGATCGTCCTGCACCAGCTCACCGGGAAGAAGACGCTCCTGATCGACCTCGAGCTGCAGATGGGCGAGGTCGCGCTGCTGCTCGGTATCCAGCCGCGGTTCAACTTCGTGGACATGGCGCAGAACTTCAGCCGGATGGATGCCGGTCTTCTCGCGTCGTTCATCGAGCAGCATTCGTCGGGTGTCAACGTACTCTCGGCGCCGTACCACCCCGAGCGGGCCGAAGGGCTGACCGTGGAGCAGGTCCGGCGGATCCTGGGATTTCTCCGGCAGCACTACGACTATATGGTCATCGACACCTCGAAGTCGCTCCCGCCGACCACGCTGGCGGCCTTCGAGCAGTCGGACGTCGTGTTCCTGGTGACGAATCCCGATCTCCCGTCGATGCGGAACATTCAGCGGGGTCTGCCGCTCATCCGCCGGGCGCTCATGGGCAACGACCAGCAGTTCCGACTGATCGTCAATCGCCATAATGGGGCCGACGCGATCAAGCAGCCCGATATCGAGCGCACCCTGGGGCTCAAGGTGTACTGGGCCCTCGCCAATGATTACGAAAACGTCCTCACGTCCATCAACACCGGAACTCCCGTTGTGCTAGCCGGGAATTCGCGATACGCGAAGGACATCCGCGCCCTCGCGGCGGAGCTGACGGGGCTTCCGAGCCGCAACGGGCGGCTGAGCGGAACCTTCAAGCGTCTGTTGAGCCGGGAGACGCCACACGCGAAGGAGAGCAAGACCAATGACTGAATCCACTCGCGTACCCGATGAGGCGTTCTCCGACCGCGGCCCCCGGGGCCCCTGGTCGCCCAATGCCATCGTGACGCAGAATCAGCCGGTGCCGCGGATCGTCAGCGACTCCCGTGTGGACAGCTCGGCATTTCAGCAGATCAAGGGCCGGGTGCACCGGCGTCTGCTCGACCGGCTGAATCTCTCCACGCTCGACAAGGTGGATCGCGATCAGGTGGTGGAAACCATCCGGCGGGTGGTCCACGATCTCCTGAGCCAGGAGATGGTGCCGCTCAACTTCGACGAGCGCGAGATCCTGATCAGCCAGGTGCTGGACGAGATCTTCGGGCTGGGACCCCTCGAGCCCCTGATTCACGATTCGACGGTGTCGGACATCCTGGTCAACACCTACCAGAACGTCTTCATCGAGCGAAACGGCAAGCTCGAGCGCACCGACGTCCGTTTCCAGGACGACAAGCACCTGCTCCAGGTGATCGACCGGATCGTCTCCGCCGTCGGACGCCGCATCGACGATTCCTCGCCGATGGTGGACGCCCGGCTGCCCGATGGCTCCCGTGTCAACGCCATCATCAAGCCGCTGGCGGTGGACGGGCCCCATCTCTCCATCCGTAAGTTCAAGCGCGATGCGCTGAGCGGTGAGGATCTCCTCCGGTTCCAGAGTCTCTCCGACCCGATGCTGACCTTCCTTCGGGCGGCGGTGAAGGCGCGCCTCAACATCCTCATCTCGGGCGGCACCGGCGCGGGCAAGACGACGCTCCTCAACATTCTCTCGTCCTACATTCCGCCGACCGAGCGAATCGTGACCATCGAGGACTCGGCCGAGTTGCAGCTTCGTCAGCC
The DNA here is from genome assembly GCA_036559745.1 of Gemmatimonadales bacterium. Lineage (GTDB taxonomy): Bacteria > Gemmatimonadota > Gemmatimonadetes > Gemmatimonadales > GWC2-71-9 > CAVVWJ01. Next base: position 7,657 of record DATBSO010000066.1, read on the forward strand.
GCACGTCGTCCGGCTCGAGACCCGTCCCTCCAACATCGAGGGTACCGGCGAGGTGCCGCAGCGGATGCTGCTCGTCAACTCGCTGCGTATGCGCCCCGACCGGATCATCATCGGCGAGGTGCGTGGTCCGGAAGCGGTGGACATGCTCCAGGCGATGAACACCGGTCACGACGGGTCCCTGACCACGCTGCACTCCAACTCTCCGCGCGACGCGCTGAGCCGTCTCGAGACCATGATCTCGATGGCCAGCCTGGAGCTGCCGGAAAAGGCGATGCGCCAGCAGGTAGCGAGCGCCATCAACATCGTCATCCAGATCGCCCGTCTCTCAGACGGCGCCCGGAAGATCATCCAGATCTCCGAGATCGTCGGCATGGAGGGCGAGGTCATCACCATGCAGGACATCTTCGTGTTCGAGCGCGAGGGCATCGGGGAGGACGACAAGGTTCTCGGCGCCTTCCGGGCGACCGGCATTCGGCCGCGCTGCTCGGAGCGCCTCAAGTCGTATGGCATCGACCTCGGATCCATGGTGTTTGGCGATCGCAACGGCGCGCCGGCCGGCGTGAAGCCGAGATGGTAATCCAGCGCGAAGCCATCGAGCAGAACATCTACCTCGCCGCCTCGTCGGCGTTTGTCGGGGTGATGTTCGGCACGATCTCCATTGCCCTTCTGTGGCAGTGGATCCAGGATCGCAGGAAGACCACCACGATGAACCGTCAGCTGGCCGAGGTGAGAACGGCCGCCGTCGGTGTCGGAGTGGATGAGGATCTGCTCCGCAGCCAGCGTCATCAGTCGGTCGCATCCGAGCCGCTGGCCGAGCTTGCCCGGCGCTTTGGCTGGGCCAACGCGATCGACGCCAAGATCGTCCAGGCGGGGATGAAGATGGATGTCGGCACCTTCATGGTGCTGACCCTCGGTTCGGCGCTGGCCCCGTTCATGGGACTCATGCTGCTGACCGGGGAGCCTGTCCTGGCCACCCCGATCGCCTCAGTGTGCGGGCTCCTTCCCTGGGCCTGGGTCAGGTTCAAGGCCGATCGCCGTCTCAACCAGTTCGAGGAGCTGCTTCCCGAAGCGCTCGACCTCCTGGCCCGGGCTGTCCGGGCCGGCCACCCTGTCGCCGCGGGCATCAAGATCGTGGCGGACGAGGCGCAGCAACCGGTGTCGGGTGAGTTCCAGCGTACCTTCGAGGAACAGCGGTTCGGGCTTCCATTCGAAGACTCGATGATCGCCCTGGCCACGCGCATGCCGCTCGTGGACCTGCGCATGCTGGTCACGGCGCTCCTGATTCAGCGCGAGGTGGGCGGCAACCTGGCAGAAGTGCTGGACAAC
>DATBSO010000067.1:0-4660 GCA_036559745.1 Gemmatimonadales bacterium
CGAGGTGGCCTCCGCCCACCTGACTCTCGACTACAGCCGACCGCGAAAACGGGGGCGCGAAATCTTCGGCGGCGTGGTCCCCTGGCACCAAGTGTGGCGCGCCGGGGCGAATTCGGCGACGCACCTTACCACGGATCGGGATCTGCGCGTCGGCCATAACGTCATTCCTGCCGGCGCCTACACCCTGTGGATGCTGCCCGACCCTTCCGGCTCCAAGCTCATCGTCAACCGGCAAACCGGTCAGTGGGGAACCGATTACGACTCCACCCGTGATCTGGTGCGCCTCGACCTGGCCCGGTACACCCTTCCCTCGCCGGTGGAAGACTTCACCATCGCGATCGCGCCGCGAGACAGCGGCGGCGTGCTGACGCTGAGCTGGGACGCGACGGCGTTCTTTCTACCCTTCACCGTCGCCCGTTGACCGCCGCGCTCCCGTGACCGGTTCGGCCACGTCACGGTTCCGGTCGAGGCTTCGGTACTGAATCGCCTCTCCCACGTGCATCACCGTCAGCTCGCCCGCTCCCTCCAGATCGGCGATGGTTCGCGCGATCTTGAGGACCCGATGGTAGGCTCTGGCGGACATGCCGAGCCGGGTGACCGCCTCGCGCAGGAGTCGCTCGACCGCCGGCGTGAGTGAGCAGTACCGTCGAATGTCGCGCACTGCCATGTGCGCGTTGGCGTGGATGCCCATCCGGCCACGGAACCGTTCGCGCTGGAATACGCGGGCCCGCTCCACCCGGGCACGGATGCTGGCACTGGCCTCTCCCTCGGTAGCCGGAGCGAGATCCCGCCACGCAACGGCCGGCACGTCGAGATGGATGTCGATCCGGTCGAGCAGGGGTCCGGAAACTCGCGACCGGTAGCGTTCGATCTCGAGCGGCGCACACCGGCACCGATTGCGGGAATCGCCGAAGTATCCGCAGGGACACGGATTCATCGCGGCGGCGAGCATGAACCGGGCGGGATAGGAGAGCGCGAGCGCGGCGCGGCTCAGGGTCACGACGCCATCCTCGAGCGGCTGGCGCAATACCTCGAGGACGTTGCGGCGGAATTCCGGAAGCTCGTCGAGAAAGAGCACGCCTCCGTGCGCCAGGCTCACCTCACCGGGTCTCGGCGTCGATCCGCCACCGATGAGCCCGGCGTCGCTGATGGTGTGGTGAGGCGCCCGGAACGGTCGGATTACGCACAGCGACTGGCCAGGGGACAGGATGCCTGCAACGCTGTGGATCTTGGTGGTCTCGAGTGCCTCATCGAGACTCATGGAGGGAAGAATGCCGGGCAGCCGCCGCGCGAGCATGGTCTTCCCCGAGCCCGGCGGGCCGATCATGAGAAGGTTGTGCCCACCCGCCGCCGCGACCTCGAGAGCACGTTTGGCGGCGTTCTGCGCCCGTACATCAGCGAAATCGAGGTCGTCGTGACGGCGTTCGGCCATCAGGGCGGCGACATCGGTGCGCGACGGATGAATCGGGCGCTGCCCGCCGAGGTGTGCGCAGACCTCACCCAGGGTCCGCGCACCCCGGACCTCCAGCCCCTCGACGACCGAGGCTTCAGGGAGGTTGTCGGCCGGGACGAGGATGCCCCGGCACCCTATGGCTCGGGCCGCCAGGGCCATCGAGAGCGCCCCTCGGACCGGCCGGAGGTCGCCCTCCAGGCCCACTTCGCCGACGATAAGATGGTCGTCGAGGCCCTGGTGGGTCAGCTGCTCGCTGGCCGCGAGGAGGCCAATGGCGATCGGGAGATCGAGACCCGAGCCATTCTTGCGGATGTCGGCCGGCGCGAGATTGACGGTGATCCGTTTGAGCGGGAAGGTGTAGCCGGCGTTGGCGAGCGCGGCCGAGACGCGCTCGCGCCCTTCGCGCACGGCGCCCTGCGGCAGCCCGACGGTCGAGAACGATGGAAGACCGCTGCTGATGTCGACCTCGACGTCCACCGGATACGCGTCGATGCCGAGCACGGCGGCCGAGCGAATGCGGGCGAGCATGCAGCGTCCTGAGCGCGGGAGGCGACAACGTAGGCGATTGCGGCGCCGCGCGAGGGACCAATTCACCGCCCAGAAGACGAGGAACGCTCAGCCGGGTACCGCCTGAGGCGGGTGACGGCCCCGTCCCGCTGGCGCATATTGTGCAGTTCCACCAGATACCCCGCAGGACGAGACGTTTGAATCCCCTATTTCGGTCCAGTGGAATCGATGTCCACCGGCCGGGAGCAGACTGCGCATGTGTGCCATCGGGTTCCGGCAGGACTGATCGGTGACGCGCGGAAATCGACAGAGTGAATCGCTCATTCAGCGAGGCCTCTCACTCGACCTGCGCTCGCTCGCCGTCTACCGAGTCGCGATCGGCACGGTCCTCCTGTTCCAGCTGGTCGCGCTGATCCCCGAGATCGACGATTTCTATACTGACCGCGGAATCCTCCCGAGAGATGCCCTTCTCAGCCAGTTCTTGAACCCGTGGAGGTTCAGCGTTCACCTCATGAGCGGTGAATGGGTTGTCCAGTTCGGGCTATTCCTCCTCGCAATCGTCTTCGCCGCCGGGTTGATCGTCGGGTATCGAACCCGAGTGTGTACCGTCGCGTCCTGGTTTCTTCTGACGTCGTTGCAGAATCGCAACAGCGTGATTCTGCACGGCGGCGACGATGTTCTCCGTCTGCTCCTCTTCTGGTCCATGTTCGTGCCGCTCAATGGGCGCTTTTCGCTCGACCAGGCACTTCATCCCACCCGTCCTCGCCCAAAGGTCACACATCTGTCGTGGGGCAGTCAGGCACTCATGCTTCAGCTGTGCTTCGTGTATTGGTTCGCGGCCGCCGCCAAGTGGAATTCCATTTGGATCCGGGAGGGCTCAGCCATCTACTACGCGATGAACCTGGAACAGCTCTCTACAAAGTTCGGCCAGTGGCTGCTGAAATTCCCTGATCTCCTGCGCGTGATGAGTCGCAGTACGGTGGTGTTCGAGTTCTTCATGCCCTTTCTCGCGCTTTCGCCGGTGGGCACAGCTCGCCTCCGGCTGCTCGCGGTGGCGGCCTTCGTCACCTTTCACGCCGCGCTGGGGCTGGTGCTTCATCTCGGAAATTTTCCTTGGGTGTGTTCGGCCGGGTGGCTGATGTTTCTTCCCTCGGAGTTCTGGGACCGCCTTGGCAGTTCGGTCGCAACCCGGTTCCACGGAATCGTGATCTATTTCGATGACAAGTGCGACTTTTGCCGGAGGGTCGTGTTTCTCCTGCGAGAGGGGTTATTGCTGCATGGCGCCGACTTCCAGCCGGCGGAAAGCGTGCCGGCGATTTCTGTGCTCATGCGAGAGCGAGGCTCATGGATCGTGCGCGACAACGCACAGGCCCTGCATTCGGGCTATGACGCGCTCCTCGTTCTTCTTCGCCAGTCGCTTCTGACGGCCTGGTTGTCACCAGCGCTTGCCGCAGCACCGGTCCGAAGAGTGGGCGAGCGGGTGTATGTCTCGGTTGCGGGGCACCGCTCGCGGTGGTCTCGGATACTTCGCGCCGTCACGCCCCCCGTGCCCCGATACCGTTTTGGAGTCCTGACGCACGCGATCGTGCTCTCAGCGGTGGCTCTGGTGTTCGCGTGGAATCTCTCGAATTTCCCATGGATGAGAATCGAAAGGCCGGCCATTGTTCGTCACGTCGCGGATCTGGCTCTCCTTGGACAAGGCTGGGCGATGTTCGCGCCGAAGCCGGGAAGCGAAGACGGCTGGTACGTCATCGAAGGCATCGAATTCAATGGAACCAGGATAGATCTCTGGAGGGGTGGGGGAGAACCGAACTTCGGCAAGCCCGCAGACGTCGCGGAGGCCTATCGCGACCCACAATGGCGACGATACCTGTCGAATCTCTGGGATAGGGACTATTCCGACTACCGCCTGTATTTCGCCCGGTATCTGTGCCGTACCTGGAACGAGAAGCATGCTGGCCCCGAACGGGTGAACCTGATCTACATCAACTACATGCTCGAGATCACCCCGCCACCGGGGGGTCCGCTGCCACCCCCGGAGCAGGTGGAGATCTGGCGACACTATTGTTTCGACAAGCCGGCCACGTGGTAGCCCATCTGTGGAGGTCTTGCCACGATTCGGCTGATGGAATGGGCACACGCACACGTCCAACGGTTCGCGGGAGATGAGAATTGGGAAGGACTTACGACCTCGACGCGATTGGCACGTGGCTTGCCCTCGCAGACCCTATAGGCCAATCTTGGTCGAATTCCCCACACGCATCCCAACTGATTTAAGTCGAACCGGAGACCCCAGCAGGTGGTCGGGTGCTCGGTCCCCACGGGAGGTAGGGCATGGCGAAGAAGTTCAAGAAGCTTCACTGGCGCAGCCGAGCCGGACAGGGGCTGACGGAGTACGCCATCCTGATTGCGCTCGTGTCGCTGGCGCTCGTGCTCCTGTTGGGAAGGTTCCGCAATGCGGTAGGTAACGTAGTGAAGAACTCCACGACTTGCATGAATGGGGTTGCCCCAATCACGCAGGCGCCTGCCGGCAGTATCAATTGCTCCAGCGCCAACAATAACGGCAACAACAACAACGGCAACAACAACAACGGCAACAATGGCAACAATGGCAACAATGGCAACAATGGCAACAACGGCAACAACGGCAACAACGGCAACGGCAACAACGGCAACGGCAACAACGGCAACAACGGCAAC
>DATBSO010000068.1:0-2239 GCA_036559745.1 Gemmatimonadales bacterium
CGTGGGACGATCCGCCGGTGACGATCTTCGGCCGGGGCGCCGGCGCCCGGGCGGCCTTCGTCGCGGCAGGTCTGCTACCTGGTCGTCCGCTGCTGTATAACGGCCAGGAGGTCGAGAGCCCCCAGAAACTCGCCCTCTTCAAGCGCGAAGCCGTCACATGGAAGCAACCTCGTGGAGACCAGGCCCGGGCCTTCTACGCCAAGGTGCTTCACTTGGCTCGCACGGAGCCGTCGCTGCTCGCCAGGGACCTGACCGGGGTCGAGACGAGCGCGCCGGACGACGTGATCGCGTATCGCCGGGGTGACTTGCTGGTGCTGGCGAACGCGAGGTCTCGCGGGCTCCGCGTCACGGTCTCGGGCGTCAACGTGCGCGGTGCGCATGACCTCCTTTCCAGCGCTACCCAGCGGGGCGACACGATCGCCCTGCCGGCCCATGGCGCGTTGGTCCTGAAGGGGACACACGCCGGCGATTCGCCCGCCCCCTGATCGTGCGAGTGATCGACCGCGCTTCCGCACTATTCGTGGTCGCCGCCCTCTGCGCCGCGGCGACCCCCTCCGCGGCCCAGCGGCAACGCCTCTCCATGGACCCGGGTTGGCGCTTTACGCTGGGTGATCCCGCCGGCGCCGAGCAGCCGAAGTTCGACGACCACCAGTGGCGCGCGCTCGACCTGCCGCACGACTGGAGCATCGAGGGGACGCCGCGCGAGGATGCCCCCGGCGGGGGCCGCGTGGGCTACTACCCGATGGGCATCGGCTGGTACCGCAAGTCATTTCGACTTCCCGCGGACGCGCGCAGCCGCGAGGTCTGGCTCGAGTTCGACGGCGTCTACATGAACAGCGACGTGTGGATCAACGGCGTTCATCTCGGACGCCGGCCCTATGGATACATCAGCTTCGCGTACGACATCGCAAAACACGTGCTGCCGGGCGTGAATGTCGTCGCAGTGCGGGTGGACAACTCACGGCAACCGAGCTCCCGCTGGTACACCGGGAGTGGCATCTACCGTCACGTCTGGCTGACCATTGCGGATCGCCTGCACGTGGGCCATTGGGGGACCTACGTCACGACCCCGCGTGCCGACTCCGCGGGTGCCGAGGTGGTGGTCCGCACCAGGGTGGAGAATGACGACGGGAAGGCACGCCGAGGCGTCCTGCGCACGGTGGCGTTGGACAGCGCCGGACGCGAAGTTGCGCGGACCGAGACGCCCTTCTCACTCGAGGCCGGCCGGCGAACGGAGCTCGAACAGCTGCTCCCGGTCGCCTCTCCCCGACTGTGGTCGGTGGAAACCCCGACCCTGTACTCGCTTCGCTCCATCGTCCGGGATGGGGGACGTGATGCCGATGTCGCGACCACGAGCTTCGGCATCCGCGCCATCCAGTACGACAAGGATCGCGGCTTCCTGCTCAATGGACGCCAGATCAAGATGCGCGGCGTCAATCTGCATCACGACGCGGGGGGACTCGGTGCTGCGGTGCCGGAGCTCATCTGGCTCCGCCGGCTCGAGACGCTGAAGGCGATGGGGGCCAACGCCATCCGCACTTCGCACAACCCGCCCGCGCCCGAGTTCCTCGACCTGTGCGACCGGCTCGGCTTCCTCGTCATGGCCGAGGCGTTCGACGAGTGGACGATCGGCAAGGTGCCGGGGGGCTACCACAACTACTTCGCCGAATGGGCCGAGCGCGACGTCACCAACTTCGTCCACCGCGACCGCAATCATCCGTCGATCGTACTCTGGAGCGCCGGGAACGAGATCGGGGAGCAGACCACGCCGAACGGTGTCGACGTGCTCCGCAAGCTCGTGGATGTCTTCCACCAGGAAGACCCGACCAGACCGGTCACCACCGGCAACGACAACATCGCGGCAGACGGCCATCCCACTACACTCGAGTTTCTCGATAGCGAAGACATCGTCGGGTACAACTACGTGGACCGGTGGCGCGAGCGGCGCGAGCTGTTCGCCACCCAGGACCGGCACGACCATCCCAACTGGAAGATGATCGGCACGGAGAGCGGCTCCATCTTCGAGTCCTTCGACGAGCAGTACTCGCTGGGACCGGACTCTACCGTCGTCCGGCCGAACTACATCTCCGGCATGTTCCAGGCCGAGCGCCTCTGGAAGTGGGTGACCCTGCACGATTATTTCGCGGGCAGCTTCATGTGGACCGGGATCGACTACCTGGGAGAGAGCACCTGGCCGTTCAAGGGGTTTCCGTCGGGCGCGATGGACATCACCGGGCAT
>DATBSO010000069.1:0-17764 GCA_036559745.1 Gemmatimonadales bacterium
TACCAGGTGAGAGCGCGGCGCGCGCTGCCGGTGGTGGAGCCGCCGCCCTCCGGCGGGACTCCAGGGGGCCACTCATGAGCGTCACCAAGGTCGTCGTCGACCCGATCACTCGCATCGAGGGTCACCTCCGGATCGAGGCCCAGGCCGAAGGCGGCCGGATCAGCAAGGCGTGGGCGACGTCCACGCAGTTCCGCGGCATCGAGGTCGTCATGCACGGCCGGGATCCGCGCGACGCCTGGGCGTTCACGCAGCGGATCTGCGGCGTGTGCACGGTGGTCCACGCCGTGGCCTCGTGCCGTGCAGTCGAGGATGCTCTCGACATCACCATTCCGCCCAACGCCAATCTGATCCGCAACCTGGTCCATGGGATGCAGTTCGTTCAGGACCACGTCATCCACTTCTACCACCTCCATGCGCTCGATTGGGTGGACGTGGTGAGTGCGACCAAGGCCGATCCGGCGGGGACCTCGGCGCTGGCGCGGAAGATCTCGCCGTGGCCCAACAACTCCGAGACCTATTTCCGGCAGGTGCAGGACCGGATCAAGAAGTTCGTGGGCAGCGGGCAGCTCGGGATCTTCACCAACGGCTATTGGGGACACCCGGCCTACAAGCTGCCACCGGAGGTCAATCTGCTTGCGGTGTCTCACTACCTCGAGGCGCTCGACTGGCAGCGGGACGTCATCCGGCTGCACACGATCTTCGGCGGGAAGAACCCGCACCCGAATTTTCTGGTTGGCGGGATGGCCTCCGCGATCAACCTCGACGACACCGCGACCATCAACACCGAGCGGCTGACCGATATCCGCGACATGATCACGCGGGCCCAGCAGTTCGTCGAGCAGGTCTACTGGCCCGACCTCCTCGCCATCGCGGGTTTCTACAAGGATTGGGCGGCCATCGGTGGTGGGGTCCGTAACTACCTCGCCGTCGGGGAATTTCCCGACGGGGACGTGCGGGACATCGACAAGCTGTACTTCCCGCGGGGTATCATCCTCGACCGTGACCTCTCCCGCGTCTGGCCCTACGATCACAACCAGATCAAGGAGTTCATCACCAGCTCGTGGTACGAGTACAGCAAGGGTGACGCTGCCGGTCTCCACCCGTGGGAAGGCGAGACCAAGGCGGCGTATAGCGGTCCGCCCACGCCGTGGAAGTACCTCCAGGACTCGCCGAAATACACGTGGATGAAGGCGCCGCGCTACGAGGGCAAACCCATGGAGGTCGGGCCGCTGGCCCGGATGCTCGTGGGGTTCGCTGCCGGGCACAGGGAAATTCGGGAGATGGTCAAGGAAGTGCTCGACCGGCTCGAGGTGGGCCCCGCCGCGCTGTTCTCGACCCTCGGCCGGGTGGGCGCGCGCGGCATGGAGACCGTGCTGCTCGCCCGCCGGATGAACGTCTGGTACGACCGCCTGGTGGACCGGATCCGCAGCGGCGACACGCAGACGTTCTCCGGTGCGAAGTGGGAGCCGTCCACGTGGCCGGCCACGGCGCAGGGTTACGGCTATCTCGACGCCCCCCGAGGCGCACTGGGGCACTGGGTGCAGATCGAGAAGGGCGCAATCTCCCGCTACCAATGCGTGGTGCCGAGCACCTGGAACTGCTCGCCCCGTGACGCCCAGGGCCAGATGGGGCCCTACGAGGCGGCACTCGTGGACAACCATCCGCTGGTGAATCCGGAGCAGCCGCTCGAGATCCTGCGGACGATCCACTCGTTCGATCCCTGCATGGCCTGCGGAGTTCACGTGCTCGACGCCGCTGGCAACGAGCTCGTCCGGGTCGCCGTCCAATGACATCGCAGACCACGCCGCCCGCGCCTTCGTCGCGCCACGGATTCGGAATCTCGCTCGCCCACAAGGTGCCGCCGGCGAGCGGCAACTATCACTGGGTCTATCTCTGGGAGTGGCCGATCCGCGCGATGCACTGGCTCGCGGCGGGCTCGATCGTGGTGCTGGTCGTCACCGGGCTCTATATAGGAAAGCCGTACTTCGTGACCTCGGGCGACACGAGCAGCCACTTTCTCATGGGATGGATGCGCGCGGTCCACTTCGGCGCGGCCGCCGTCCTCGTAGGCACCGCGATCGTCAGGGTCTACTGGCTGCTCGCGGGTAATAAGTTCGAGCGTCTGCCCGCGCTCTTTCCCGTACGCCCGCGCGACTGGATCAACCTGGTGCGTCAGGTCAAGTTCTATCTCATGATCCGGCCGGGGGAGGCGCCCCACTATCTCGGCCACAACCCCCTCCAGCAGCTGAGCTATACCGGCATCTACGCGGTGGCGGCCATCCAGGTCATCACCGGCTTCGCGATGTACGGACAGTCGAATCCTGGTGGCTTCTTCTTCCGTGCTTTCGGCTGGCTTGGCGTCGCCTTGGGTGGTATGCAGGTCGTGCGGCTCGTCCACCACGTCGCGACCTGGGTGTTCTGCGCCTTCGTTCCCATACACGTCTATCTCGCCATGCGCGCCGACCTTCTCGAGCGGGGCGGGTCCATCTCCTCGATCATCAGCGGGGGCCGGTTCGTGCCGGCGGGGCAGAAGTTCGTCGATGAGTGAGCTTGTCGGTCCCACCCTCGTCATCGGGCTCGGCAATTCCATCATGGGCGACGATGGTCTGGGCCTGGCTGCGCTCACGCGTCTCGAACGGGACTGGTGGTGTCCGCCCGCGGTCCGGCTGGTAGACGGGGGCACGTGGGGACTGCGCCTCCTCCCGCTGTTCGACGAGGCCGAATCCGTCCTGCTGCTCGACGCGATCGACGCGGGCCGGGCTGCCGGGGCGCTGATCGTGGTGGGCCGGGATGACCTCCCGCGCGTGCTGGGTCACAAGCTCTCGTCGCATCAGGTCGACGTGCCCGAGATTCTGGCGCTGGCCGAGCTGAGAGGGACGGTCCCGCGGCGGCTTGTCGCGATGGGCCTCCAGCCCGGGCGAGTCGCCCTGTCCACCGACCTGAGCCCGGAGGTGGCGGATCAGATGGACAGTCTCGTCACCGCCGCGGTCTCCCAGCTCGTGGCATGGGGTCACGAGGTTGTCCCGGCGCCGGGCGGTGCCCTTCCGCTCGAGCCGGCGGCACTTCGCTAGATTCCTGAAGACTCACTCCCATCCCAATCGGGCACGGATCCAGTGATGACCAACGCTAGCAGCACGTGCGCCTCCTGCGGCTCCACCGGCACCGGGAGTTTCTGCTCCAACTGCGGAGCGCCTCGCGGGGCGGGCAGCTGCCGCCGTTGTGGTGGTGCCATGGCATCCGGCGCCAGGTTCTGCCCGTCGTGCGGGCAGGGCGTGGGGCAGACTGCCGAGGCCGCGGCTTCCGGGACCGATCGCACTCCGTGGATCATCGCCGGGACGGCGCTCCTCGGGTTGCTGGCCGCCGTGCTCGTCATGATCAGCAGAAGCACGCCTGTCGCGACGATGGCGGCGGAGCCGGCGCCGACGGCGGAGGACGGTGGCGGCGCGCCCCCCGACATCAGCAACATGTCGCCCCGCGAGCGTTTCAACCGGCTCTACAACCGGGTGATGACCGCTGCCCAGTCCGGGGACGAGGCGACGGTGAGCCGGTTCACGCCGATGGCGCTCATGGCCTACGCCCAGCTCGACTCGGTCGACGCCGACGCCCGGTACCATGCCGCGCTGCTGCAGGTTCACACTGGCGACGTGACTGGCCCCTCCGCGCTCGCCGATACGATCCTGTCTCAACATCCCGGACACCTGTTCGGCTACGTGATCCGTGGGACGGTGGCCCGTTGGCAGAAGGATGAGAAGGCCCTGAGTAGTGCGTACAGCGGGTTCCTCGCGCACTATGATGCGGAGCTGAAGGCGAACCGGCCGGAGTACGGCGAGCACAAAACGTCCATCGACGAGTTCCACGCGGCGGCGGAGAAGGCAGAGAAGACAGAGGGGACGCGGAAGACGGAGAAATCGTAGCCGTCTCCACATATATTGCGAGGCATCGGAGGCACCCCATGCGACCTGGCCACAAATTCCTGCTCGGCGCCGCGCTGATCGTCGTCAGCGTCGGATTCCTCATCGCCGAAGGGGTGAAGGAGACGGGAGTCTATTTTCTGACGCCTTCCGAGCTCGCCGCCAAGACCGCCAGCGACCCCACCTTCGTCGAGAACGTCGGTTTCAAGGTGGGCGCCCGCGTCGTTCCCGGCTCGGTCCGCCGGGACAAATCCGCGCGGACCATCGACTTCCGCGTGTCCGACGGCATCAAGACATATCCCGTGACCTATCACGGCCTCGTCCCCGACACCTTTACCGACGCCAACGACATCGAGGTCGTGGTGGAGGGCCGTTTGGGTCGAGACGGGGTCATCCGCGCCACCGACGTACTCGCCAAGTGCGGTTCTCGCTACGAGGCCGTACCCAAAGCCTGAGTCCAACATGACACTGCTCGGCCAATTCGCGCTCTGGGCCGCGTTTCTCATCGGTCTCTGGGCCGTGGCGATCTCCTTCTCCGGACGCTGGCGGGACCGTCCCGATCTCGCCGCGACCGTTGTGCGCTCGGTCTACGCCGTCTTCGGTTGCCTCGTCGTGGCGACGCTCGCCCTCTGGAAGGGCTTGATCACCCACGACTTCAACATCGAATACGTCGCTGCATACACGAGTCGTAATCTCCCCGGTTACTTCATCGTCTCCGCGCTCTGGGCCGGACAGAAGGGGTCGCTCCTCTTCTGGGCCACCGTGCTTTCGCTCTTCGCGAGTCTCGCCCAGCTCCTCACGTCGCGCCGCTACTCCCATCTCATGCCGTACGTCGCCGGCGTCACCTCGGCCGTCGTGGCGTTCTTCGTGAGCGTGATGCTGTTCGGCTCCAGTCCATTCGAGCGGTTGCCGTTCACGCCGGCCGACGGACGCGGGCTCAATCCACAGCTACAGAACGTGGGGATGGTCATCCACCCCCCGATGCTCTACCTCGGATACATCTCGATCACGATCCCCTTCGCGTTCGCCATCGCAGCGCTCCTCACCCGCCGGCTCGACACCGGATGGATCCAAGCGATCCGGAAATGGACCCTGGTGAGCTGGCTCTTCCTCTCGATCGGGATCACGCTGGGGATGTGGTGGGCCTATGTCGAGCTGGGCTGGGGTGGGTACTGGGCGTGGGACCCGGTGGAAAACGCGAGCCTGCTGCCGTGGCTCACTATGACCGCGTTTCTCCACTCCGTGATGATCCAGGAGAAGCGGGGGATGCTCAAGCGGTGGAACCTGGGACTGATCGTCGGCACGTTCCTGCTCAGCATCTTCGGCACGTTCATCACCCGATCGGGGGTGATCGCGAGCGTCCACAGCTTCACCCAGTCGAACGTCGGCTACTTCTTCCTCGGCTTTCTCGTGGTCGCCGCAGTGCTCTCCTTCACCCTGCTGTACACCCGGTGGCCCCAGCTGGAAGCGGAGGTGCGCCTCGAGTCCATGCTGAGCCGGGAGGCCGCGTTCCTCTTCAATAATCTTCTGTTCGTGGGCATTGCCTTCTCGGTGCTGTGGGGGACGCTGTTCCCCATCCTGTCCGAGGCGGTGCGGGGCACCAAGATCACCGTCGGCCCGCCGTTCTTCAACCGGGTCAACGTTCCGCTCGGTCTCCTGCTGCTGGCCCTCACCGGCATCGGACCGCTCATCGCGTGGCGCAAGGCATCCTCGGCCAATCTCCGCCGGCAGTTCATTGCCCCGCTCGCGACCGGTGCCGGCACCGTGCTCGTTCTCCTGGCTGCCGGGATGCGGGACCCCTATCCGATCGTCGCGCTCGGTCTCGCCGGCTTCGTGGCGGGGACCATTACTCAGGAGTTCTACCGTGGCGTGCGGGCGCGCCGGCGGATGCACGGCGAATCGGTGCCGGTCGCGTTCCTCCGTCTCATCGAGCGCAACCGACGGCGGTACGGCGGCTACATCGTGCACGCAGGCATGATGATTTACTTCGCCGCCTTTACCGGGATGGCCTTCAAGGTTCAGGAGGAAGTCACCCTCAAGCCGGGCGATTCCGTCGAGCTCAAGAGCCCGTTCGGCCACCAGTACCGCTTCACCCACGTGGGCGTATCGCAGTACGAGGCCCTCAACCGCGTCGTCTCTGCCGCCACGGTCGAGGTGGTGAAGGACGGCAAGGCGGCGGGACTCCTCACCTCCGAGAAGCGCCAGCACGTGGACAGCTTCAAGCGGCCCACGTTCGAGCCGTCGACCGAGGTTGGGATACGGAGCAATCTCCAGGAAGACCTCTACCTGGTGTTCGCCGGATCGGTGGACGGGACCGAGGAGGCAGTCTACCGGTTCACGATCAATCCGCTCGTCTGGTGGGTCTGGTTCGGTGGTTTCGTCCTCGCCTTCGGCGGCATCGTGACGATGTGGCCGGGCGGTGGACCGATGGTGGCCGCGAAACGTCCGGTGCAATCAGGGTACGGAGTGTCCCTGGTAGGCGCGGGCGATGAGCAATAGCCCCGTTCCGCCCTCTCGGTCGCTCTCCCGGCGATCCTTCCTTGGAATCGGAGCGGCGGTCTTCGCGCAGGACTCGCTGGCGGGGCGCGGCTCGGCTGGAACGCTCCGCGATCCGTCGGTGGTCGGGCGGCCCAGGACGCCCACGCTTCCGGGCGAGAACGAGGCGGAAATCCAGGCGATCGAGACCCGGCTCGCCTGCAACTGCGGTTGTACGCTCGACGTCTTCACCTGCCGCACGACCGACTTCTCCTGCACGTATTCTCCCAAGCTCCATCGCGAGGTCCTCGCGCTCAAAGCCAAGGGACTCACCGCGCAGCAGGTCCTCGACGCGTTCGTGGCCGAGTACGGCGAAAAGGCGCTGATGGCGCCCAAGGCCAGCGGATTCAATCTGTGGGGCTACCTGTTGCCGGGCGCCGTGATTCTGGCCGCCGGCGCCGGCCTGGTGGCGGTGATTGCCCGCCGAAAGGCTGCGGTGGCGGGCGCGACTACAGCGGGCGCGGCCGCGATGCCGGGCGAAGGCGGGGCCGCGCCGGCGACGAACGCCAGCGCGGAGGAGCTGGAGAGGCTGAGGCAGGCGTTGAGCGAGGTAGAAGACTGATGGTGGAGGTGACGGCCTGATGGGTCTGGAAGCGTTGGCAGCGGCCCTGGTCGGGTTAGCCGCGCTGTTGCTGGTGCTCCAACCGGTGTTCACGCGAAAGCCGATCCGACCGCCGGCGTACGAGCCGCCCGATCCCGAGGATACGCCCAAGGGAATCGCCTTGGCAGCTCTCAAGGAAATCGAGTTCGACCGGGAGACCGGAAAACTCTCCGACGCCGACTACGAATTCCTCAAAGCCAAATACACGAGCCAGGCGCTCGACGCGTTGCGAGCCGACAGTCATTCTGAAGCCGTGCGCGCAGGCGTCGAGACCCTCGGTGCTGCGAACGACGTCGAGGCCGCCATCGCCGCACGGGTCCGGGCACTTCGGTCGGCCGCGAACGTGACCCCGGCACATCCCGAATCGACACCTGCGTGCTCCTCGTGCGGCCCGCGGCCGGAGCCCGACGCGGTGTTCTGCTCCAACTGCGGGACTCGACTCGCGCCGGCAGGCACGTGCGCGGGCTGCGGTGCACCCCTCGGTCCGGACAGCCGGTTCTGCGAGCGGTGTGGCGCCGGTGTGGCTGCATGAGAGAGCAGGCCTGATCGCTTTCCCCGCGTCATCGCCTACGAGGCGCACATCATGGAAACGCTCTTCGGCCTCCTCGGCGCTACACTCCTCGGCGCTCTCGGCTGGTGGGTGGGCGATCGGATCGGACTGATGACCGCGTTCATCGTGAGCACCGTGGCGAGCGGGGTGGGACTGTACCTGGGCCGCCGGATGGCACGCGACTACCTGGGGTAGCCTCGCGCGCCGACGAGCGCCGGCTCAGAGACGGAACTGCAATCGTCCCGTGACCTCGCGTCGCCAGAGGGTCCGCGGCGCGAAGCCGGCATCGAGGTCAGTCTCAGAGAAAGGTGACCCGCTCACCGCGATCCCCCCGCGCCCGACGGCGCGCCAGCGTCCACCGAGCGACACCTCCAATCCAGCCCCCACCGAGAAGCCCGCGCGTACGTGTGATGTTTCTCCGGCCAGGCTCCAACTCTCGATCAGAAACCCCCCGACGATCACGAACCGTGAGTCCGTGCCCAGCGTCGCCACGGGGCGCGATACCTCCACTGCTGCGCCGTGGACGCTGAGCGCGTCTTTGACCGCGACCACTGCCTCGCCGCCTTCGAGCGCCAGACTCACGCTGCCGTAGTAGCCGTGGACGCCGACGCGCATCGGGCCGACCGAGCCCTCCAGTAGGATTCCGATGATCGTCGGCCGGTACGGACGGAACGCGCGGTCGCCATGCTCCTCCTGAGAGCCTCCCCAGAACCGCGCGACCGTTATATCGGTGCCTACCGACCACTGGGCCGCCACCTCCGTAGAGGCGGCGGCCAGGAGGAGCGCCAGCGGGATGGCTCGAAGCATCCCTCAAGGTGGTGATCGACCCTCAACCGAGGATCAAATCACGACGAGGCCATCCCGCTCACATCATTTCATTTGCAGCCTGATCCACCCGTTGGTGGCGTTGCTCTCGCCCTTCACTGTCCAGTTGAATCCCGCGTGGTTCTCCCCGGTGACGACGTCTTCCACCGCGTTGCCGATCAGGTCGTCCTGAGACGTGATGAAGGAGTACGCCGCCCGGAGAATCCTCTGGAGTGCGTTGGCGCGCTTGACGATCTTGCCGAGTCCCGAGGTGGTGGTGTCTTTCCCGCCGGTGAGGTTGGGATACTGCGACTGAAGCACCGTGATGAACGTCTTGAACCGGTTGTTGTCGAGCCGGATGGCGCACGCACCATCGTCATCCTCCAGCGCGAGCACCCGGAAATTCTGGTTGGGGTGCTGACTCCTGTAGGAGTCGAGCTGCTGCTGATTGAACAACAGCACGCTGCCACTCCAGTCGAGACTGTTCTGATCGAACACGTAGTATCCCGAGGCATGCTCGCCGGCGCACTGGTAGCTGGTGAGGGAATCGGTTTGCCCCGACTGGCCGAGGATGTGGATTTCGTACTCCGGTGCGCCCTTGAGCCACCCCTCGAAGTCCTGGACGAAGTGGGTGGCTGTCATGTAAAGGCCGGCGGGGCCGGTGGGCGGCGGCGCGGGGCCTCCCGCGCAACACACGAAAGGTGCGGTGGACGGTGGCTGATCGAAGTTGCTCTCGACCGGCACAAGGGCGAGCACGGGGGTCGTGGGCGGCCGGGACGGACTCAGCAGATGCCGGCGTCCATGAATATCGAATGCGACGGGAGCTTCGCCGTCTTCGCGCTCGGTGGCGACGAGAATATCGCTGCCGCCGGTCCAGCGAGCCCGGTGCTCGGCGACCGGCAGATACATCTCGAGCGCCACGGACCGGCTCGCGTCGGCTTCGACGGCGGACTCGGCCTCACGGCTGACCCGGGCCACCTCGCGAAGGGACGACCAACCGTCACGCTGGAGGAAACGCTGGAAGTGCAGTTTGTGCTCGGGCATCGTCGACTGATCGAGCCGTGACTTGACGACCGCGCGAAAGCCGGGTTCGGCGAGGGCCAGCGCGAGCCCCCGGGCGAGTCGCTCGCGCGAAACGCGCTCGGTGGGAGGAGAGGAAATACCCACGGCCGTGCCCGGTTCGGACCCCGTGGGTGAGGTGGGTGCGTCGCGATCGCACGCGGCGATGGCGGCGGCCAGCGCGAGAAGACAGAAATGAAGGCGGCGGGACATGGCTCCTCCTTGTTCGAGTGGGTCCCGCGGAGACGCGCGGGGCCGACAGCGACGCGAAGGTAGGAGCGGTTGATTCCTGTACTGGTGTCGAGTTTATGCGGCGGGGAACGGCAAAGGGCGAGCAGGCCGGAGAGCCTACGCTCGCAGCGCCGCGGCGGCTGCCTTTATTCCGCGGTCCACCGCATCGGCGGGAAGATCCAGGTGGGTGACGGCCCGGCAGAGCGTCGGGCCCAGGATGCTGAAGCGCACGCCGGAATGCTCCAGCGTCCGGCGGCCGAACTCCTCGCCCGAGATGCCGGTCCGGGCGATGTCGAAGATCACGATATTGGTCTCCACCCGGTCGGCATCGATCTCGATTCCAGGGAGCTCGGCGAGACCTCGCGCGAGCGCCCGTGCTCGCTCGTGGTCTTCGGCCAGCCGGCCCACGTGGTGCTCGAGCGCGTAGATGCCCGCCGCCGCAACGATCCCGGCCTGCCGCATCGCGCCGCCGAAACGCTGCTTGAAGACCCATGCCTGCTCGATGAAATCATTCGACCCCGCCAGGACTGCTCCGACCGGGGCGCCCAGTCCCTTGGTGAGGTCGATCCACACCGAGTCGAACGGTGCCGCGAAGGCCGCGGCGCTCGTCCCGCTCGCGACGACCGCATTGAGCAGCCTCGCCCCATCCATGTGACACACGAGCCCCGCGGCATGCGCCACGTGAGAGATCTCGCGTAACGTCTCTACCGGCCAGCAGGCGCCCCCCACGATGTTCGCCGTTTGCTCCACCGACACCACGCGTGACCGGGGCATGTAGTGAACCGGAGGGTGAATCGCCTGGCTGACGTCTGCGGCGGTGAACTGCCCGCGCGGTCCCCGCAGCTGGCGCAGCACCGCGCCCGTCATCGGCGCCGGGCCGCCGGCCTCGTAGAGTAGCGGATGCGCGGTTTCGTGGAGGATGATTTCGTCGCCCGGCCGGCAGTGAACCGAGAACGCGATCTGATTGCACATCGTCCCGCTCGGGAGAAACAGCCCGGCTTCCTTGCCCAGGAGCTCCGCCACCATTTCCTGCAGGCGATTGACGGTCGGATCTTCGCGCTGCTGCTCGTCACCCACTTCCGCTTCGGCCATCGCGCGTCGCATGGCTGGGGTCGGGCGGGTGACGGTGTCGCTGTAGAAGTCGATTGGGGGAGAGAGGGGCATGGGTTGGAGGCCAAAGGCTAGAGGCTAGAGGCTGGAGGCTGGAGGCTCGCGTAACGGCCTCCAGCCTACAGCCTCGAGGCTCAAGCCTCAAGCCTCTAGCCGCTGTCCCTCACCACTCCATCCGCTCGAGGCGGCGGCTGCTGAGACGAAGCGGGACGATCGTCGCGGTCACGCAGACGACGATCACCGCCGCGCCCGCCAGCGCCAGGTCGCCGAAGGCCGGACCGCCCACCCCGATCTGCCACGACCGGAGCAACGCAGTGACCGGCACGGCCTCGATCATGATGACCACCGCCAGAAGGGTCAGGCTCGCCATCATGTAGACCACGCCGCCGTAGCTGGTGGGAATCTGCGCGGCATTCTCGGTGCCGAACTGGGGATAGAAGACGCCGAAACTCACCGCCAGGGCGCTCACGGCGAGGGTGTACAGCACGATCGTGCCCAGGCTCACCGCCATCATGAAGGCGCTTACCTGCAACAGGTGGTTCGTCAGCAGGGTGATGGCGATCGCGAGGACCAGGAGCGGAATCGTCCCCATCCAGTACTTGCTCCAGAGCAGCGCCACGGGGTCCAGCGGACTCGAGCGAAGCAGCCACATCTGCCGTCCCTCGAGCGAGATCCCCGGGAACACGAAGCGCGCCGCGACCGCCGCGAGGACGAACCCGGCGAGCCCGAGATTGAGGAACGAGATGATCGTCACGAGCGCGAACGGGATGCGCTCGCCGCTGTGAATGGGCAATGACTTGATGTTGACGAGGTAGACCATCAGCAGCACCGCCAGCAGGATCAGCTGGCTCCACTGGGTGTTGTCGCGGAAGAAGAGGCGCAGATCCTTGAGGATCAGCTCCCGCTTGGCAGGCGGCAGCCAGGCGAGCGCGGCGGCGACCGGCCCACGGATCGGGCGGGTGATCTTCCGCTCGGCGCCCTCCTGGGCCTTGGAGAATCCGGGATAGTAGAGCTGCCGGTGGACGGCCGCCCCGAGGGCGAGGGCGCCGACGACGGCGATCCAGAGCATCGCGATCGGCACCGGATCCGCGATGTGGAGAAGCCAGTTCATGATCATGGACGCCGTCCACTCGCTCGGGAGGTACGGGCTCGTGGGCGTGCGAAGCACCGCGAGGTAGTCCACGAAGTTCTGGAAGCCTTCGGGGCGCGCGAGGCGCTCGGGACGGATAAGCCGGAGCAGCAGGACGAGCACGCCGAGGCCACCGATCGCGATGAGGCCGAGCAGCTCGCGGGTGCGGCGCGCGGGGAAGACGTTCACCAGCACCACGGTCACGATGGTGCCGAAGGCCGCGGGCAGGATGAGGAACGGCGTCATCGCGGCGATACAGATGAACGGGAAGAGCGGTCCGCCGTCGTACACGATGCCGTACGCGGTCAGGATCGGCACCGCGAGCAGGGCGACCATCCACGAGGAGTGGACCACGGTCTCGCCTAGCTTGACGGCGTAGAAGCGGAGCCATCCCACGGGAGCCGCGACGAGAAAATCGAGGTCCTTCGCCAGGAAGAACGTGGACAGCGCCGTGATGATGTTGCTCAGGATCAGGATCGACAGGAACGCGAGCAGAATGATCCCGAGCACCTTCGCGGCGAGGAGATTGCCGATGTCCTCCACTTGGCGGATATAGCGGAGCATGCGGAAGGCGATTCCGAAGACGGCGGTCCAGAAGGTGATGCCGATGGTCGTGAGCAGGAGGAATTTGGCCGGAGAGGCGGTGCCTTCGTGCTTCAACCGCACGAGCACCCCGCGCCACTTGGGCGTGAGGATGGTCCAGAGCCCGGGCTTGCGACGGCGCGCAGTCACGCCACTACCCTTCGAGGACGGCGTCGAGCTGATGGTCCGTGAGGCCGCCGGTGAGTCTGAGGAAGAGGTCCTCGAGCGTCGCATCACCCGATGCCGTCTGCCTGCGGAGATCATCCATCGTGCCCTGCGCCGCGATCTTGCCACGAAGGACGATGGCGATGCGGTCGCACATGACCTCGGCCACCTCCATCGTGTGCGTGCTCATCACGACCGTCCCGCCCCGGTCGACGAACTGACGGAAGAGGTCCTTGAGCAGCCGCGCGCTCTTGGGATCGAGGCCCACCATCGGCTCGTCCACCACGATCACTTCCGGCCGGTGCACCAGCGCTCCCGAGATGATGAGCTTCTGCCGCATGCCGTGGCTATAGGACTCGGTCAGCTCGTTCTTCCACGGGGTCAGCTCGAACAGCTCCAGCAGCTCGTCGATACGCCGCTCGACCGCGGGGCCCTGGTGCCCGTACAGCGCGGCGGCGAACCGGAGAAACTCTCCGCCGGTGAGCTTGTCGTACACGAACGGCCGGTCGGGGATGTAGCCGAGACGGGACTTGGCGTCGATCGGACGAGCCTGGATATCGATGCCGCCCACTCGGACGGCTCCGCTCGTAGGCCGGAGGATCCCCGCGATCATGCGAATGGTCGTGGTCTTTCCCGCGCCGTTTGGGCCGAGCAGACCGAACAGCTCACCTTTCTGCACGTGGAGATCGATGCCGTCCACGGCAGTGAATTTTCCGTATCGCTTGGTGAGCGCGTCCAATCGAATCACGTCGTCCTCCGGACGATGGCTTCCACGGCCGCCAGGTCGGCTTCGCGGGTCACGACGATTTGCAGGCGACTCTCGCCGCCCTTGGGAAAGGTCTCCACCAGCAACGTGGCGGACTCCTGCAGGGTGAGTTGGCCGGTGCCGACGCCCACGAGGGGGGTGGCGATGGTGGTGAGCCCCCAGTCCCCGGCGCGCTGCCAGGCCGATACCAGTCCTTTCCGGAGCAATTCCCGTCCCACTTTCCGCACCGGGTCGGAAACCACGATGTGGAGCACTAATGGCGTGCGGAGGTCCCCCCCGCCGGTGACAACAGCTGCACCTGCTTCGAGGGGAGTGGTGTTCCGGCGCAACAGCGCGAACGCGTCACCTCCCATCGCATCGAGCAGAATGGCGGTCGGGTCGGCGGGACCGAGGTCCGCGTCCGCCTGCCGGACGACGGCGTCCGCGCGGAGGGACGCCAGGTCGTCCATTACCACCGTGATCCAGCTGTTGCCTGAGTCGAGGGATGACATCGGCCGCCTTCGTTGACGGGGGAGTGAGTATGGTAGAGGCCGGATCGTCAAACAGGAACCCGTTGACCCTGGGCCCGGCCTTCGGGTACCTTTCGGGGCTATGGCGCAAGAATATCTGGTGGTCCGTGGGGCACGGGAGCACAATCTCAAAAGCATCTCCGTCGCCATCCCGCGCAACCGGCTCACCGTCATTACCGGCCTCTCCGGGTCGGGCAAGTCCTCGCTCGCCTTCGACACGATTTACGCCGAAGGGCAGCGCCGGTACGTCGAATCCCTCTCCGCCTACGCGCGCCAGTTTCTCGGGCTGATGGAGAAGCCCGACGTCGACGCCATCGAAGGACTGTCGCCGGCCATCTCGATCGAGCAGAAGACGACGGGTCAGAACCCGCGCTCCACGGTCGGGACCGTCACCGAGATCTACGACTACCTGCGTCTCCTGTGGGCCCGCGCCGGCGTGCCCCACTGTCCCAACGACGGCACGCCCGTCACCCGCCAGAGCGCGTCGCAGATCACCGATACCGTCCTCACCTGGCCGTCCGAGACGCGCATCGAGGTGCTCGCTCCCATCGTGCGCGGACGCAAGGGAGAATTTCGCGACCTGCTCGACGACGTGCGGAAGCGTGGGTTCGTTCGCGTTCGGGTAGACGGCGAGACCTACGACCTGGGCGCCGTGCCGGCGCTCAACCGGCGGCAGAACCACGACGTCTCGGTGGTGGTGGACCGCCTCGTCGTCCGCACGAGCGATCGCGCACGGCTCAACGATTCGATCGAGACGGCCCTCAAGACCGCGGACGGCGTGGTCGAGGTGATGAGGTATGGGGAAGGGAGAAAGGAGACGGGAGAAAAGGGAGCGCCTACCCTTCTCGCTTCTCCCTTCTCCATTCACCTCTTCTCTGAGCGCTTCGCCTGTCCGGTGTGCGGCCTCAGTCTCCCCGAGCTCGAGCCGCGGCAGTTCTCCTTCAACTCGCCATTCGGCGCGTGTCCCGATTGCCACGGCGTCGGCACCCGGCGCGAGGTGAACGCGGACCTCGTCCTGGGCGATCCCAGCATCTCGATCCTCGAAGGCGTCATCCTGCCGTGGGGCGAGCCGAGCGGCTACCTGCGGAAGGTGGTGCTGCCGACGCTCGCGCGGACGTTCAAGTTCGATCTCCAGGCCCCTTGGGGCGCCCACTCGGCGAGCGCTCGAGAGGCCCTCCTCTATGGGGCGCCCGGAAAGTTCCGCTTCCAGACCGAAGGCGGGCGCGGTCGCGGCGGTGGCGAGTACGAAAGCGAGTGGGAAGGTGTGCTGCGCAACGTCGAGCGTCGTTACCGTGAGTCCAGTAGCGACGCGGTGCGCACCTCGCTCGAGGAATTCATGGTGGAGCAGCCGTGCCAGAGTTGCGGCGGCAAACGGCTCCGGCCGGAGAGCCTCGCGGTGACCGTCGGTGGCCGGAGCATCGGGGATGTCGTGGATCTGCCGGTCGAGCGCGCGATGGAGTTCTTCGCCGGTATCCCGTTGCGCGGGGAGAACGGCAGCGCTTCCGGCCTGGACCCCGATATCGCCGGCCCGATCCTCAAGGAGGTCGTGGACCGCCTCCGATTTCTCCGCGACGTCGGCCTCGACTATCTCACGCTGGGACGCGCGGCCACGTCGCTCTCCGGCGGCGAGACCCAGCGCATTCGCCTCGCTACCCAGATCGGCTCGCGGCTGGTCGGCGTTCTCTACATCCTCGACGAGCCGAGCATCGGACTGCACCAGCGCGACAACGAGCGGCTCCTCGCGACCCTTCGCGGTCTCCGCGATCTCGGCAACACGGTGATCGTGGTCGAACACGACGCCGACACCATCCGCGCGGCCGATCACGTCATCGACCTCGGACCGCGTGCCGGGCGGTTCGGCGGCGAGGTCGTGGCCGAGGGTTGCGTCGAGGATATCGTGGGCCACCCGAGCTCGCTCACCGGACGGTATCTGCGCGGGGAGCTCAGGGTCCCGGTGCCCGGCGGGCGGCGGCAGGCCGAACCGGGTCATCGGCTCACGATCGTCGGCGCCCGCGCCAACAACCTGCGGAACCTGACGGTGGAAATCCCGCTCGGCGTGTTCGTGTCGGTGACGGGGGTGTCGGGCTCGGGGAAGTCCACGCTGGTGACCGACATTCTGTACCAGTCGCTGGCGCGACACTTCTACCGGGCCAAGGTCGTCCCCGGCGCCCACGCGAGAATCGAAGGTCTCGACCGGATCGACAAGGTCATCGACATCGACCAGAGCCCCATCGGGCGAACGCCGCGGTCGAATCCGGCTACCTACACCGGTCTCTTCACCCCGATCCGCGAGCTCTTCACGCAGCTGCCCGACGCCAAGATGCGCGGCTATGGACCGGGGCGGTTCTCGTTCAACGTGAAGGGCGGACGGTGCGAGGCCTGCCAGGGCGATGGACTAGTGAAGATCGAGATGCACTTTCTGCCGGATGTCTACGTTCCCTGCGAGGTCTGCAAGGGACGGCGCTACAACCGCGAGACGCTGGAGGTGCGATACAAGGGTAGAAGCATCGCCGACGTCCTCGATCTCACCGTGGCCGATGCGCTCGAATTCTTCGCCAACCAGCGCCGCATCGCGGAAAAGCTGGAGCTGCTCAACGATGTCGGGCTGGGCTATATCCATCTGGGGCAGGCGGCCACCACCCTCTCCGGCGGCGAAGCGCAGCGCGTGAAGCTCGCCACCGAGCTGGCCAAGCGTGATACGGGACGAACGCTCTACATCCTCGACGAGCCCACCACGGGCCTGCATTTCGAAGACGTCCGTCTCCTGCTCGAGGTGCTCCATCGACTCGTGGACAAGGGGAACACGGTCGTGGTCATCGAGCACAATCTCGACGTCATCAAGACGGCCGACTGGATCGTGGACCTGGGACCGGAGGGGGGAGAGCGGGGCGGAAACGTCGTCGCGGCGGGGACGCCCGAAGACGTCGCGCGCGCGACGGGCAGCCATACCGGTGAGTTTCTGCGGCGGGTGCTGGGAGACGTGACAGACCGGGTGGCGCGAGCGGGCTGACCCGCGCCGGACCGCACCGGTTACGCCGGATTGGTCACGATTTGGTCGGCCCGAAACTCGGCGCCTTCGCCTCCGGATCCACGTTCAGCCAGATCCACATTCCCGACAATCCATGACCTGGGACGCCGCAGAAGATGCGGTATTTGCCGCTCGCCGGCGCCGTGAACGTGATCACATCGCTGGCCTCCTGAGGAAGCCCTTCCTCCACCTTGTTGGTGTAGGCCCTGGGAATGGCGGGGCCCGCGGCCATGTTCGGGATCGGGCCTTCACCGGAGATGACCTCGGCGCTGTGCGGAGTCCCGTCCTTGTTCACGAAGTTGATGGCGACGTTGACCTTGGGCGGCACCGTGAAGGTCGCCGAACCGTTGCTCGCGTCGTTGAACTTGAACGGACCGGCAACGAGCTCGAAGGTCGCGGTGTTGGTCTTCGAGTCCCACTTTACGTATTGACCTGATCCGGAGCCTGGAGCGGAGCCCTGGCCCTCTGCTGCGCGGCCCGCGATCAGGCAGAGCAGGAGCGGGAGGAGCGAGCGAATCGTCCGGCCGGAGTACGGTGGCATGATGGTTTCCATCCTGCGGTCCTGGAATGGGGAAGGGTATCCCCTGAAACTCTGGTGGCCCTGCAACCGAAGTATTGCGCGGATGACTTCGCGCTCGGCTGCCGGGTATTATCCGAAGGGATATCCCTGGACGTCCCGTCCCGCAACCAAACTCTCTCAGGACCTCTCGTGAGACGCTCATTCTCAGCGCTTTCCCACCTTTCCGTCTTTTCCGTCCTCTCCGTCTTTTCCGTCCTCTCCGTC
>DATBSO010000070.1:0-40490 GCA_036559745.1 Gemmatimonadales bacterium
TCGATGCCCGATTGATGGAGAAACGCGAACGAGCCGCCGACGAGGAACGGCACACCGGCTCGATTCAAGACCTCCATCGCCTCTCGATAGAACACGCGCGAGGGCGTGTCGACCATCGATTGCGTCGGAGAAAGACCCATCTGTCCTCCTTCTGGGGCATTCATCATATCTGACGCCGGGAGTCAGCGTTGTGCCGCGCGTCACCGCTCGGGTCGCCCTGGACCGGTTGATTGGCACCATGACCAACGGACAGCGAACGGTGCGCGTGGCCGCCGTCGGCGATCTGCACTTCGGCCGGGTGGAGCAGGGTGTGCCGCTGCGTCCCCTCTTCGCCGAGGTGAGCGAGCGTGCGGATGTTCTGGTGTTGTGTGGGGATCTCACCGACACGGGGAGCCCTGATGAGGCCCGTGCCCTGGCCCGTGTCCTGTCCGCCGTCACGATTCCGATCGTCGCGGTACTCGGCAATCACGACTACGAGTCAGGGAAGGCCGGAGAGGTGTCGAAGATCCTCTGCGAGGCCGGCGTCCGGATGCTCGATGGAGAAGCGTGTGAAGTCGAGGGGATCGGATTCGCCGGAGTGAAGGGATTCGCCGGCGGATTCGGCCGGGGCACGCTGGGGCCCTGGGGAGAGGGGATCATCAAGCAGTTCGTGCAGGAGGCGCTCGGCGAAGCCTTGAAGCTCGAGACAGCCTTGGGACGGCTTCGGAGCGAGCGCCGGATCGCCGTGCTGCACTACTCGCCGGTGGAAAGCACGGTCGAAGGTGAGCCGAGGGAGATCTATCCGTTTCTGGGATGCAGCCGGCTGGAAGAGCCACTGACCCGCTACCCCGTGGATGCTGTCTTCCACGGGCACGCCCATCATGGAGCGGCAGAGGGCACCACCAAAGGCCAGGTTCCCGTCTACAACGTTTCGCTCAACCTGCTCCAGCGGGTCTTTCCCGACGCCCTGCCCTTCCGCGTGGTCGAGCTCACCCTCGGCACCTGAGCGTCACCCTCCGGCGGGAATTCCTTTCCCTCCCGGAACGCCCAGCTCGGTCATGGCACGCAGATCGAGCACCTCCGCCAGCTCGTCGCCCTTGAGAATCCCCTTCTTGGTCACCAGCTCCTTGACCGTGAGCCCGGTCGCGAGCGCCTCCTTGGCGAGCTTTGCGGCCTCGGCGTATCCGATCTTCGGCGCCAGCGCGGTGACCAGCGCCGGGCTCCGCTCCAGCCAATAGGCGCACTGCGTCTCGTCGGCCTCGATACCGTCCACGCACCGCTCGGCCAGAACCCGCGTCGCGTTGCCGACGATCATCAGCCCGAACACGATGTTGTGAGTAATGACGGGCATCATGACGTTGAGCTCGAGCTGCCCCGCCTCCGAGGCGAGCGCCACGGTGGTATCGAGACCCAGGGCCTGGAAGCACACCTGGTTCACCATTTCGGCGATGGAGGGATTCACCTTGCCGGGCATGATGCTCGAGCCGGGCTGCACGGCCGGAAGCGCGATCTCGGCGAGCCCGGTGCGAGGACCGGAGGCGAGAAGCCGGATGTCGTTGGCGACCTTGTTGAGGTCGAGCACGAAGGCCCGGAACGCACCGCTCAGGGTGGCGATGTCGCCCATGGACTGCATGAGCTGCACCCGGTCCGTCCCCTCGCGGAGTTTCAGTCCCGAGACCTCACTCAGATACTTGACCATCAGAGCCGGATACTCGGGCTCCGCGTTGATCCCGGTGCCGACGGCGGTTCCGCCGATACCCAAGTCGCGCAGCCAATCGGCGGCCTGGACCAGCTTCGCGCGATGGCGCTGCATGGAATGGCCGTAGGCGGTGAACTCCTGGCCGAGCCGGATCGGCGTCGCATCCTGGAGATGGGTGCGCCCCGATTTGATGATCGCGTCGAAGGCCTGTCCCTTGGCGAGCAAGGCATCGGCGAGACGGTCGAGCGCGGCCATCATGTCAGGCAACGCCGCGAGGGTGGCCAACCGCATGGCGGTGGGAATCACGTCGTTCGTGCTCTGCGCCATGTTCACGTGATCGTTCGGATGCACCGGCGTGTACGTGCCGCGAGCGCCGCCGAGGATTTCGTTCGCGCGGTTGGCGAGCACCTCGTTACAGTTCATGTTGTGGCTCGTCCCGGCGCCGGCCTGATAGACGTCCACGATGAACTGGTCCCGATGCTGACCTCCGAGGATCTCATCGGCCGCCCGCACGATGGCATCAGCGAGGCGGGACTCGAGACGACCGGTCTCCTTGTGCGTGAGCGCGGCCGACCGCTTGATCCAGACTACCGCGTCCACGAAGAGTGGCAGCGGCTTGAGTCCGGAGATGGGAAAGTTCTCGGCGGCACGGAGGGTTTGGATGCCGTAGAGCGCGGAGGCGGGGACGGGCTTCTCGCCCAGCGGATCGCGCTCGATTCTGGTGGTCGTCATAGGCGGGAATGATAACACGACGGGCCGGGAGACCGACACACGATGAGTCAGTTCTTCAAGACCCTCGAGGCGACCCAGGACTTCGCGACGGACCGGCCGATCAAGCGCGATCTGTTCGCCGGTCGCCAGCTGTTCGTCGGGCTCAACTGCTTCGAGCCCGGCCAAAGCCAGCCGGTGCACGTGCACGCCGGCGCCGACAAGTTCTATCTGGTCGTGAGTGGAAGGGCGCGAATGACGGTGGGCATCGAGACGGAAGAAGCCGGCCCCGGCACCGTGGTCTGGGCGCCCGCCCATGTTCCGCACGGCGTGGCCGAAGCGCTGGAGCGCACGGTGCTTCTAGTGGGGATCGCTCCACCGCCCCGCTAGCTGTCGCAGGGCGACCCACCCGTAGATCCGGGCGGCGAGCACCACTCCGAGAATCACTCCGATCCCGTTGGTGTACATCCTCCACGCGAAGAGCAACCCCCCGTCACCCGGACCGAGATCTCCCGCCGCGCCTCCGAGAAAGCCCAGCTCGACCGCGCCGGCGCCCGAGGGTGTCGGCAGGATGAGTTGGCTGTAGAGCAGCGCGAAGGAGCCCACGGTGAGCGGCCCCAGCGCCGGCGGGTCCGGGAGCGTCAGCGCGAGGACCGGGAGAATGGCGACGCGTGTGGCGAGGTTGATGAACGACATCGGTATGCTCGCGACGAGCGGCCAGCGCGGCATGCGGCGCCAGTAGACGAGCGCCCGCCGGATGGGTCGCCTGAGGTGTTTCATCGGCGAGGTGACCCGGCGCGCCGCTCGCCACGCCAGGATGCTGGCCACTACGACCACCAGCACCCATGGCCACGCCGCTTCCGCCGCCGCGCCGAGCCGTGGCCCTGCCAGGCTCCACCACTCGGGTGCATAGCGCCACGCGACCCAGCCGGCGGCGACGATGATCACGGGCCACGCGGCGAGCACCTCGAGGCTGATCGCGACGAACGCCGCCGTCGCGGGCACCTTGCTGCGGAGCATACCCGCCAGCCGGGCCGGCTCCCCGCCGATCCTGAGCGGCGTGAGCGCGCAGGCGGCGTCTCCGAACGCGTTCAGGATGAACGAGTCGCCAAAGCTGATGCGGTGCCCCAGTCCCTGTACGATCCACTGAATCCGCCACGCGCGCGCTACCAGGTCTGCGGCCACGAGCGCAAGGCATAGAAGATGGGCGTGAAGCAGAGTCATGCGGTGACGGCCGTGAGAACCTCGGCGTAGACGCCGGCGTCGTGGCGAGCCAGCCAGCGCTCCAGCGTAGGCTCCAGGGAACCGGCGACGGCGGGATGAGAGAGGTCCTGCGGGTGAAGCGCAAGGCGCGGGTATCGGGCTCGTGCCTGCAAGGTCCATCGCGCGCGCGCCACCGCTACGGAGCCAATCGCGCGAAGGCGGGTCCGGGTACTCCACCGGAGCACCGGCGAGCGCACCGACCTGCCCGCGCGATGCACGTGGATCGCACTTTCATCCTCGCTGAACCCGAGGCCGGCGGCGGCGACGGCGCGATGGCCACCTTCGGTGGCGAGCCAGGCAGGCGGAACGAATCCCACCGGCGGCAAACCGAACGCCCGCAGTCGCGCTGCACCACGCTCGATGCGTTCGCGCGCCGCCGGCTCATCGAGCGTGAGAAACTCTCCCTCGCGGGCGGTGCGGCCCCAGGCCCTGAGGGCATCGCCGGCGCCGCGTGGGAGACCGCGCTCGTCGTGCCGCTCTCCGTGCAGGACGATTTCGGCTCCGAGACGGGCGCACTCGCGCAGCCACGCCGCGAAATCCGGGTGGCGTTCGAGCGGCCATTCACCATGCCAATCGGGAACCACCAGGAGGGCGGGCACCACCGCGTGCCGGGCGCACATGTCCCACAGCCGCTGCACGGCCGGTCGAAACGCCGGCGAC
This sequence comes from Gemmatimonadales bacterium, assembly GCA_036559745.1. Classification (GTDB taxonomy): domain Bacteria; phylum Gemmatimonadota; class Gemmatimonadetes; order Gemmatimonadales; family GWC2-71-9; genus CAVVWJ01. The sequence goes on from DATBSO010000070.1 coordinate 4,310, forward strand.
ACATCGTGAATGGAGACCAGCAGCGTCACGCCTCGAGCACTCCTCGATAGATCTGGAAGAGTCCATCGAAGACGTTGTCCCACCCGTGATGGGCCTCCACGTACTCGCGACCGCGGTCGCCCAGCGCACGCAGGTCGCCGCCGAGCAGCGCGATCGCCTCCTCGGCAAGGGAGCCGGCACTCCGTGCGACGAACATTCGCCCCGCTCCCGACAACCCGACGTTCTCCGCCACGCCGCCTTCGTCCGCGGAGAGCACCGGCGTGCCGCTGGCGAACGCCTCGATGGCCGAGAGCCCGAACGTCTCGAGGGATCCAGGGGCAACGCAGATGTCGGCGGCCGCATAGAGATCGGCCAGACGGTCCCGGTCGTGCTCGAAGGGCAGCCAGACCGCCCGCAGCCCGCCGGGCGATCGACGAAGTGAGCGGCGGGCGGGACCATCACCCACCAGCACCAGTCGTGCGCCGGTCCGGCGCTCGACTTCGGGCCACGCGGCGAGGAGCAGGTCGACCTCCTTCTCCGCGGCGAGCCGGCCCACGTACAGCGCGAGCGGACCTTCAGGCAGGCGGAATCGGATCCGCGTGTCGGACGCGTGCGCGCGACGGGTTGGATGAAAGAGATCGAGGTTCACGCCCAGGGGCACGCGGATCACGTTCTCGAGACCGGCGGCTTCGAGCTCCCGGACGACGGCGCGCGAGGGGGCGAGGGTAGCCCGTACGAGGCGAGCGAGCCGGCGCACGTAGCTCCAGGCCAGCGAGCTCGCCCCCCGTCTGAGCCGACCGATGCCGGGACGGTGCGGCGCGATGACGCGGGGGAAGTTGCTGTGGTAGTACCAGACCGCCGGAACGCTGAATTGCCGGGTGGCGAGATGCACCAGCCACGGCGCGAACCAGGCGCTTCCGACTTCGATCAGATCGGGACGCTCGTGTGCGACGATGCGGCTGGTGGAGCGCGTGGCGAGCATGAAGCGGTACGGTTTCTGGGTCGGCACCATGGGTCCACGGAGCCGGTAGCACCGCACGCCGGACGATTCCAGAATCTCGTCGCGCCCGCCGGGCACCACGATCGTCTGGCGGAGACCCGAGCGGCGCTGGACGTAGCGGGCCTTCTCGAGGAGGTAGGTCCGGACGCCACCGGTCGTGTCGCCGAAGAACTCGGTGATGTCGAGGACGCCGAGCTCCGCCGCAGGGCGAAGCCGCGCGGGTAAGGGTATGCGGGATATGTCGAGGGAGGCCCGCGTGCCCGCGGGCGCGATCAGCTCGAGATCGAGGATGCCGGCGACGCGTTCAGTCAGAGCAATCCCCGAGCGGGTACACGGTCCCGCAGTTGCCGCAGGGATTCTTGCATCCCCCCGGCCGCACCGGCACAAGAAAGCCGCACCGGGCGCAGGTGGACACCGGCGTCGTCACGCCAGGTCGAGCCGGGTCAGCCGAGACGGTAGGCACCGGTCAGGAACGGATTGGTGAGGCGCTCGACGCCGATGGTCGTCTCCGCGCCGTGCCCGCTGTGCACGATGGTCGAGTCGGGCAATGAGAGCAGCTGCGACTGGATACTGGCCATCAGCGTCGCATAATCGCCCCCGGGAAGATCGGTACGGCCGATCGATCCGTTGAACAGGGCGTCGCCACAGAACACCCTCCCCTCACCGACGAAGCTGACGCTGCCCGGCGAGTGCCCCGGCGTGCTTCGCACCTCGAATCGCAGCCCTCCCACGCCGAGGACGTCGCCGATCCGGAGCTCGACGTCGGGGGCCGGCGGGGGATCCAGATCCATGCCCACCCAGCTTCCGAATTGGGGCAAGGCGTCGTACATCGCGCGATCGAGCGGATGCAGATGGACCGGCGCGTTGGTGGCATGGCGGACTGCCCCGACGCCGATGATGTGGTCCACGTGTGCGTGGGTGAGCCAGATTCCCTGTAGCGACCATCCACGGGTGTCGAGCTCAGCGAGGAACATCGCGGGCTCTTCACCGGGATCGATCATCACAGCCTCGTGTGTCCGTCGATCGGCCACGAGGTAGCAGTTCTCGACGAACTGGCCATTCGGAAGCGAGACCACCTCGATATCAGACACCGGCCTTCACCTCCACGCCCAGGTTTTTCCGCTCCTTGCGCTCCTTCAGGTACTTCTCGACCGCGATGGCAGCGGTCGTCGCGTCACCCACCGCGGTCGTGACCTGGCGTGTGAGCTGGACGCGGACGTCGCCGGCGGCGAAGAGGCCGGGAATCGACGTCATCATTCGGTCGTCGGTGATCATGTAGCCGGCCGCGTCGTGGTCGAAGTGGTGCCGCACCAGGCCGGTGTTGGGCTTGAACCCGATGAAAATGAAGGCCCCCGTCGCGGCGAGCGATGACCGCTCGCCGGTCACCGCGTCCTCCAGCTCGACCGACTGTAACCCGGACGGACCGCCGCGCAGCTCCCGGACAGTACGACTCCAGAGGACCTCGATCTTGGGATTGGCGAACAGCCGCTCCTGAAGAATTGGCGACGCCCTGAACTCGTCACGCCGATGAATCACATAGACCTTCTCGGCATACCGCGTCAGATAGTCCGCCTCCTCCACCGCCGCATCACCGCCGCCGACCACCGCGATCGTCTCACCCTTGAAGAACGCCCCGTCGCACACGGCGCAGTACGAGACGCCACGACCCGCGTACTCCATCTCCCCGGGCACACCGAGCTTGGTCGGCGTGCCGCCCGCAGTCAGGATGACCGCAGGAGCCTCGAACACCGGGCCGCCGGCGGTGGAGACCTCGAAGATGCCGTCGTGGCGCCGGTGGATGGTCTCGACCGTCTCCTGCCGGAGATCGGGGCCGAACTTGAGCGCATGGTCGGCCATCTTGGCCGCGAGCTCGCGCCCAAGGATGTGGTCGAAGCCGGGATAGTCGTCGATCCACTCGGTATTGAGCAGCTCGCCGCCGGGCACTCCACGCTCGAGCAGGACGGTCTTGAGCATGCCGCGCCCCGCATACATGGCCGCACAGAGGCCTGCCGGCCCCGCACCGACGATGACAACATCGAACTTTTCCCTGCCGGTCATACGGTTTCCCCGGGGGTGATTGAGTCAAATATAGAACAACCGGGGGTTCCGGAAGGGCTAAAAGGGTTGCGGCTAATGGCTTCGGCCCAGGTGGAGCAGGCTCGCCGCGCCATGACATGCCGAGATCGTCCCCACCAGGACATCCGTCTCCGGTGCCAGGCCGGCCTGTTCGACGAGCGCGTCGCCCGCCCGAACGGCGGCGACGTCGAACATTCCGACACCGTGCACCCGATGCCGGCACACGAAGAGCGCGGGGCCGGCCGCACCGATCGCCGCCGAGAGACGCTCCATGGCGTCGGTCATTTCCCAGGTGCGGGGCGCACGAATGACGGGGCAGATGGCCGGCTCGATGCAGTGGGTGGGACAGAGCCAGTCGGCGTACGATACGTAGCGCGTTCCGTCAGCATGGAGCACGTCGTACGGCGTCCCCGGACCGACCGGCACCGACCGGGACTCGATGGGCCGGCCGGGCCATCTCGCGCGGGCTCGCCGGACCAGCCACTCGTACATGAGGTGTGGCATGAGCGGTGAGGGAACGATCGCGTGGGGAGGGCCCGCAGAATCCGGTGAATTGCCCAGATATTCGTCGAAGAACCTTCCCCATTCTTCCGTCACCAGCTGGCAGGACTCGGCAAGCTCGGCCTCCCGCGATACCTGACACGCAGCATCCCGGTCGACCACCAGAAGCCGCGTCCAGCACGCCTTCCCGCGCTCCCGCGCCCGCAGCAGCTGGCGGGTGTAGAAGGAGCCGTAACAGCCGCCGCCGATGATGACCACGTCGCCCAGGGCGACGCTATCGGAGGAGTCGTCCGCCATCGACCGCGATCACTTCCCCGGTCACGTAGTCGCCGCCCTCGAGGAGAAAGAGCAACGCCGCCACCGCGTCGTCCGGGCTGCCGAGTCGCCGGAGCGGCGCGGCACGCGCCAATCGCTCGCGTTCCGCCGCGTCGTAGTCCTCGGGCACCAGCACGGCCCCGGGCGCGATGGCGTTCACGGTCACCTCGGGGGCGAGCGCGCGCGCGAGCACCTTCGTCAGCATCACCATGCCGGCCTTGGACACCGAATGCACGGCGAAGCCTGGCCACGGCTCGAGGCCGCTGAGATCGGCGATGTTCACGACCTTGCCACGCGCGGCTCGTAGCGCACTCGCGGCCCCCTGGGTGCAGAAGAACGCCGCGCGGAGGTTGAGCGCGAGGATCCCGTCGAACTGGTCCGGGGTCGTCTCCTCGAACGACAGGCGGTGCATGACCGCCGCGGAATTCACCAGGACATCGAGTCCGCCCAGTTCGGCAACCACGCGCCGAGGCAATTCGGCCGCGGCGGCAGCATCGGACAGATCCGCCGCGAAGCACGCGGCCCGTCCCCCGCCCGCCACGATCTCGCGGCGCAGCGACTCCGCTCCGTCACTCGAGGTGTGATGATGGATGGCGACCGCCATGCCCCGGCGCCCGAGCGCCTGGGCAAAGGCACGGCCGAGGCGCCGCCCGGCACCAGTCACGAGCGCGACGCGGTCGCGGAGCTGCATCAGACCGTGCCGCTACCGGCCGGTGCGATGGGGAGGATGTGTCCGGTGATCGAGGAGGAGGAACTGGCCAGCGACATCACGCCGTCGGTGATGTCACGCAACTCGACGTACTCCGCCGCCTCACCGGCGGCGGCGACGTTGTCGCTCGTACGCACCATTCCCGGCGCGACGGCGTTGACCCGAACTTTCCGGTCGCGAAGCTCCATGGCGAGGCTCTGTGTGAAGCCGGCCACCGCGCTCTTGGCCGCCACATAGGTCGCCATCGGACTCTGCGGCTCGAAGTAGGCAATGGATGAAAAATTCACGATGCAGCCACTGCTGGCGGTGAGCGCGCCGATCGCGGCCTGCGAGACGAGCACCGTCGTCTTGAGGTTGATGGCGATTTCGCGGTCGAGAGCCTCGAGCGTGAGCTCCTCGATCGGTCCGTAGGTGGTGAGCCCCCCGGCGACGTTCACGACCACGTCGAGGCGGCCGAAGTGCCGCAGCGCGATCTCCACCGCCAAGGCGGCGATGTCGGGTTGCGTGAGATCTCCGGCGCAGGGTCGGGCATCCACGCCCAAGGCCGCGAATTCGCGCACGCGCTCGGCGACGCCGACCGCGTTCAGGTCGCAGGCCACGATCTTTGCGCCCGCATGGCCGAAGGCGAGCGCGACGGCATTCCCGATCTGGCCCGCGCGGCCGACACCGGTGACGAGGACGACCTTGCCCTTGAAGTCGTCGGCGGGCGCGCTCACTGACCGACCGCCGGCGCCGGCGGCGCGGGCCGCAGCGCATCGAGCCGGTCGAGCCACTCGGCAGGCACCTGCTGGGAGCCGAGCGATCCGTGGACTTCACCTGGCGCGGGATCGCCGTGCCAGTCGCTGCCGCCGGTTCTGAGAAGGCCAAGCCGATGGGCGATGTCGGTGAGGCGGGAGCGGACCGAGGGATCGTGGCTCGGATGCCGGGTCTCGATCGCGTCGAGGCCCTCGTGCTTCAGCCGCTCGAGGAAGGAGCGGGTGCCTCGCTCCTTGAGGTGCGCGACGGACACGAGACCGGCCACCGAATGCACGACGTCCGCGATCTCACGGAAATGGGGCAACGACTTCTCGACGAACGCGGGTCTTCCCCGACCGAGAAATCGGTCGAAGGCATCGCTCACGTCGGCCGCGCTCCCCTGGTGCACGATAGCCCGAGCGACGTGGGGACGACCGACGGCCCCGCCACGCGACTGCACCAGCACGTCGTCGAACTCGAGATCCACTCCGAGTCCGCGGAGCCGAGTCACCATCTCGCGTCCGCGGCGGACTCGGTCGGCCCGTCGGCGCTCGAGGAACGCCTCCAGCACCGGCGATTCGGCGGGGAGAAGGTATCCGAGAATGTGCATCTCGCCCCAGGGAGCGGCGGCGGAGAATTCGCACCCGCCCACGACGCGAAGTCCCAGGCTCTCGCCCGCCGCGGTGGCCGCGGCGACCCCGGCGACCGTGTCGTGGTCGGTGAGCGCGATGGCACTCAGCCCAACCGACAGCGCGCGCGCGACGACCGCCTCGGGCGCCAGGCTCCCATCGGACGCCGTGGAATGGACGTGGAGGTCGATCGTTGCGCCGGATGGCGCGGAGTCGGGATTGCTCAGCGGCGGTACCCCATTTCGGGTGCCGTCCAGGACGGCTGCGACCGGGACAGCAGGTCCCGGAGGTCCTGATCGTTCAGCTCGCGGAGGGAGAGCTCCCGGCTCTTCGCGCCGAGTGGCGAATAGCGCACGACTCGCTGCTCCCGGGCGGGCCCGGTTCCGCGAGTGAAGATCAGCCCGAATTCGTCTTTGGTGTATTGGGTGTTGCAGCCACTGACGGAGACGGTCCACTGCTCACCGTCGGCTTCGATGACGCGACGCGGCATTGCGCTAGCTCCTCACTTCTTCCCAGAGATCCCAGGCATCGGCCTGGTAGGTCGCCACGGCGCGGATTCGCTCCTCGAGCCGGCGTTCGTCGGCCGGACGAACGCTCACCGCACGGTGCGTCTCGGCCGAACCGCTCTCGCTGCATTCGAGGAAGAGCTGCGGATCGCTGGGGGACCGGAACACCCAGAGGTGCCACCCTCGGCTCTCGGCGAGGGAGGAGAGCGCTCCCACCGCCGCAAGGTACTCCGGCTCCGCACCCGGCCGCACCCTCACCCGGGAAACGGTGAGCGTGCGGGCCATGCTCAGACGGCGCTTTCCGGAAACTCCTGAATCTGCTTCCTGACGTCGGCCATGAACCGGTCGGCATTGGCCCCGTCCACGATCCGATGGTCGAACGCCAGCGAGAGCATGCCTCGCGTGCGAATGGCCAGCGTATCGGTTCCATCGGCCGTGATCACGGCCGGCTGTTTGCCGATCGCGCCAACGCAGAGAATGGCGGCCTGAGGCTGATTGATGATCGGCGTGCCGATCATGGAGCCGAAGACGCCGGGATTCGTGATCGTGAACGTGCCTTTCTGGACCTCGTCCGGACTCAGCTTCTTGGTGCGCGCGCGCTCGCCGAGATCATTGATCGAGCGCGCGAGACCGAGGAGCGACAGCTCGTCGGCGTGCTTCACGACCGGCACGATGAGCCCCCAGTCGAGCGCCACGGCGATCCCGAGATTGATATCGCGGCGGAGGATCGTACTCTCGCCGTTGACCGCCGAGTTCAGGACCGGATGCTTGCGGAGGCTGTCGGCGACTGCTTTCGCGATGAAGGCGAGGAACGTCAGGTTCACTCCCCTCGCCGCATAGTCGGCCTTGGCCCTGGCCCGGAGCTGGGCGACCCGCGAGTAGTCCACCTCGAAGATCGTGTTGACGTGGGGCGACACCCGCCGCGACATCACCATGTGCTCGGCGGTGAGCTTGCGGATGCGGGACCAGGGCTCGACCCGGTCGCCTTCCCACGGCTCGACACCGGTGGGGGCATGCGCGGGAACAGCGGCTGGTGCCGACGCAGCGGGAGCGAGAGGGGCCGCTGGCGCGCGCGCGGGGGTTGGCTGGCGAGCCGGCGCGGGCGGGGCGGCCTGACCCGTTTCCAGATAGTTCAGGATGTCGTTCTTGGTCACGCGGCCCGCGAGACCGGTCCCCGGGATGGCGCTCAGATCGAGGTTGTGTTCCGCGGCCATCTTTCTGACCAGCGGCGTGGAGCGGCGGCGAAGACGCTCCTCCAGCGTCTCTGCCCCTCCATTATCGCCGTTGTCTCGATCGCCGTTGTCACCGGTCGCATCGGCGGCCGTTCGTGTCGGCGCGGCGGGAGCGCGCGGCGCGGCGGCGGGAGCGGGCGTCGGCGCAGGCGCGGGCGATGGCGCCGGCTGCTTGGCGGCGGGGGCCGGTGCAGGAGTCGGAGCAGGCGCGGGAGCCGCGGGTGCCGCTGCGGGAGCGGATGCCGCCGCGGCCGCATCGGTCTCAATCCTCGCGACGACCGTCTGGACCGCGACGGTCTCGCCCTCCTTGACCAGGACTTCGGCCAGCACGCCGGCCGCGGGCGAGGGTATTTCGGCATCGACCTTGTCGGTCGAAATCTCGAAGATGGGCTCGTCACGCAGCACCTTCTCGCCGGCCTTCTTGATCCAGCGAGACAGGGTGCCCTCGGCGATGGATTCGCCCATCTGCGGCATGATGACGTCTACTCGTGCCATGACTTCTCTCCTCTAGCCTAGTACTTCACCATCCACCGCGCGGCTCTCACGATGTCCGCGGTCTGCGGCAGGACGAAATCCTCGAGTGGGGGCGCGTACGGCAGGGGGACATCGTGCGCCGCCACTCTGCGTATCGGCGCGTCGAGCCACTCGAACGCTTTTTCGTTGATCCGCGCGGTAATTTCGCCGGCGACCCCGCCGGTGACCGTGTCCTCATGGACGATCAGCACGCGGTTCGTCTTTCGGACCGTCGCGATGATGGCTTCATCGTCCATCGGCAACAGCGTGCGCAGATCGAGCACTTCCACCGAGATGCCGTCCTCTCGCGCCAGCTGCTCGGCCGCCTCGAGCGACTTCCACACCGTCGCGGCATATGTGATGATAGACAGATCGGTGCCTTCGCGCGCCACCCGCGCCTTGCCGATGGGGACGATGTGGTCGCCGGCCGGCAGCACGTCCTTGATCCGCCGGTAGAGATATTTGTGCTCGAAAAACAGGACGCAGTCGTCGTCGCGGATGGCGGCCTTGAGCAACCCCTTCGCGTCCGTAGCCGTCGCGGGGTAGACGATCTTGAGGCCGGGGGTATGGAGGAACGCCGCTTCGGGATTCTGGGAATGGAAGGGTCCTCCACGCACGTACCCGCCGCTCGGCCCGCGTATGACCATGGGACAAGGCAGAAAGGCGCGATAGCGCGCCGTGGCGACGTAATTGGTGAGGATGCTGTAGGCACACGAGAGGAAGTCGATGAACTGCATCTCGCACACCGGACGGAGGCCCATGTGCGCAGCCCCGGCCGCCGCGCCGACGAACCCGGTCTCGCTGATCGGTGTGTCGATGACGCGATCGGCGCCGAACCGGTCGAGGAGTCCCTCGGTCACCTTGAAGGCGCCGCCGTACGCCCCGATGTCCTCGCCCATGCAGAACACGGCCGGATCCCGCTCCATCTCCTCGAACAGGCCCTGGCGGATCCCTTCGAGGTACGTCGCCTCAGCCATCGTGCGTCCCCCACCCCGCGGGTCGCTCGTGCGAGTCGACCGCGCTCCGAATGCCCTCGCGATACCAGAGCGCCGGCATGACTGGCGGATCGGCATAGACGCCCGTGAGGCAATCCCGGGGCTCGGGCGGCGGCGCCGCCTCCGCCTCGTCGGTCGCCGCGTCGATCTCGGACGCGATCCGGGCGTCGACCGCCGCCAGGTCCGATGCCGCAAAGCCTTCGCCATCCTGCAGTCGAGCGATGTACCGGTCGAGCGGATCGTTTTCCTTGGCCCACCGCTCGATTTCCCCGGCGGGGACATACGACTGATTGTCGTGCTCGGCGTGTCCCTTCCGCCTGTAGGTCATGAGCTCGATGAGCGAGGTGCCCCCGCCCTTCCGAGCCCGGTCCACCGCGTCCTTCGTGACCTGATACGTCGCGAGCACGTCGTTGCCGTCCGCACGCACGCCTGGTATGCCATAGCCCACCGCCTTGTCGACCAGCCGCTCGGCCGCGGTCTGCTTGGACGTAGGCGTGGAATAGGCGTACATGTTGTTTTCGACGATCACGACCAGGGGACAGCGCTGTACCGCGGCGAAGTTGATCCCCTCGTGGAACGCGCCGGTGGAGGTGGCGCCGTCGCCGACGTACACGAGACCGACGCGGGCCTCCTTCCGCATCTTGAAGGACAACGTGACGCCGGCCATCACCGGCACCATATCGCCAAGGTGGGAGATCTGTCCGATGAAGTTGCGGTCCACGACGTCGCCGAAGTGGATGTTGAGCTCGCGGCCGCGGGTGGGAGAGTCGCCCTTCGCCATGTACTGGCGAAGCACTTCGACCGGTGAGGCGCCCTTCACGAGCATGGAGCCGAGATTGCGGATGAGTGGCGACAGCACGTCCTCACGGCGGAGGGCATACGCCGAACCCACGGCGCACGCCTCCTGACCCAGCGAGCGGAAGAGCCCGCCAACGACCTTGGTCTGCCGGTAGAGATTGACGAGCCGCTCCTCGAGCGACCGCGTCAGGCGCATCCAGTAGTAGAGCTCGAGAAGCTGGGGCCGGGGTAGTTCCGGGGACGCCGCACGTGAAGGCGCCGGAGCACTCGTGGAGGCCATGCAACTCCTGAATGGGTGGTGAGGTCCCGGGCAGGAAAATCCATCGGGCGGGAGGAGGAGTCAAGCGGAACGCGAAGGCGTGTCATCGACGCCGCCGTCAGCGTCACCTGTGAATGTCGACACCTGATTCCGCAGACATTTCTGAGTGCGAGGGCGGACCTCATGCCACACGAACGGCGGGCCCCGCTGATCCTATGCCTGGCACTCTCGATGCTCTCGGCGTGCGCAGGCTCATCTTCGGATGTCACTGGCCCGCCCGGCGGTGGGACGCCTCCTCCTGAACAGCCCCCGCCACCACCACCACCGCCACCGCCTCCACCACCTGCGCCTCCCCCGCCGCCGGGACCCACTGTTCCCAACCCGTCGCCGATCGGCGCGGGAGCCCGGGTTCTCTTCATCGGCAACAGTCTCACTGAAGCCAACGACCTGCCGGGCCTGGTTCGGACACTGTCCGCCGCCGCCGGCCTCGATTGGGTCGTGGAAGCGCAGATCCTGAGCGGCGCGGCCCTGGAGGACCACTGGAACCAGGGCACAGTGGTCCCCCGAATCCAGAAGGGGAACTGGGATGTGGTGGTGATGCAGCAGGGGCCATCGGCACTGCCGGAGAGCCGGGTGAACCTGCGGCAGTGGACACGGCGGTTCAGCGACGTAATTGGTGAAGCCGGTGGCCGGGCCGCGCTCTACATGGTCTGGCCGATGAGGGACCGCTTTTCCGACTATGACCGAGTGCGCGACTCCTACGCATTGGCCGCCAGAGACGTCGTGGGCTACTTCCTGCCCGCGGGGGAGAGTTGGCGCGCCGCTTGGCAGGAGGCGCCCGCGCTTCCGCTGTATGGGTCCGACGGGTTCCATCCGACCCTGGCGGGCAGTTATGCGGCGGCGCTTACCATATTCTCCGGCTTGTCCGGCCAGTCGTCGGTGGGGTTGCCGGCGCCGGCCGGAGTGAGCTCGGAGACGGCGGCGCTGCTCCAGCGCGCAGCGCAGCAGGCGATCGAGACGTACGGTGATTATCAGCCGCTGAACGTTCCCTAGAAAAACAGGCGGCCTCTCCGAAACCCGGAGAGGCCGCCCATTCGTGCTTCAGACCGAGACTAGTTCCTCTCTGCAAGAACTCGTTACGCCTACGCCGCCACTCTCCGGGCCTCGACCTCCGCCGCCGGCGCCTCGATCCGCATACCGTAGAACGACCGGTACACGAAGGTCAGCGCAATCACGAGGAACAGCGCCGCGAGCCCGTGGGTCAGCCCCGCGCCCTGCTCGCTGGTGAGAGATACCGCGAGCTCCACCGCGAGCAAGCCGAACAGCGTGGTGAACTTGATGATCGGATTGAGCGCCACCGACGAAGTGTCCTTGAAGGGATCGCCCACGGTGTCGCCGACGACCGTGGCGGCGTGCAACTCGGTGCCTTTGGCCTTGAGCTCCGTCTCCACGATCTTCTTCGCGTTGTCCCAGGCCCCGCCCGCGTTGGCCATGAAAATGGCCTGGTACAAGCCGAAGAGCGCGATGGAGATCAGATAGCCGATGAAGTAGTACGGCTCGACGAACGCGAACGCGAGCGTCGCGAAGAACACCGTCAGGAAGATGTTGAACATGCCCTTCTGGGCGTACTGGGTGCAGATCTCGACGACCTTCTTGCTGTCGGCCACCGAGGCCTTGGTGGATCCCTCGAGCTTGATGTTCGCCTTGATGAACTCCACCGCCCGGTACGCGCCGGTGGTGACCGCCTGCGTGGAGGCGCCGGTGAACCAGTAGATCACCGCGCCGCCCGCGATGAGACCAAGCAGGAACGGAGGGTGGAGAATCGACAGGTTCGACAGCAGCTCCGGCTGGAGACCATGCGTCAGCGCGACGATGATCGAGAAGATCATCGTGGTCGCGCCGACGACCGCCGTCCCGATGAGCACCGGTTTGGCCGTCGCCTTGAAGGTGTTGCCCGCCCCGTCGTTCTCTTCGAGATGCTGCTTGGCCAGCTCGAATTCGGGAGTGAAGCCGAACTCGCGCTGAATTTCGGCGCTGATGTTGGGGATCTGCTCGATGGTGGACAGCTCGTAGACCGACTGGGCGTTGTCGGTGACCGGACCGTAGGAGTCCACCGCGATCGTCACGGGCCCCATGCCAAGGAAGCCGAAGGCGACGAGGCCGAACGCGAACACGGCAGGCGCGAGCATGAGGCTCGCTAGTCCCAGCGTGCTCACGCCGTAGGCGACGCTCATGAGGACCAGGATCGCCATGCCGATCCAGAAGGCGCTGAAGTTGCCCGCAACGAAACCCGACAAAATGTTGAGCGAGGCACCGCCTTCGCGGGAACTGGTGACCACCTCGCGAACGTGCCGGGAATCCACAGAGGTAAAGACCTTGACCAGCTCGGGAATGATCGCGCCGGCGAGCGTGCCGCACGTGATGACCGTCGAGAGCTTCCACCAGAGAGTCGGATCGCCACCGAGGTCGGGGATCAGCAGATACGACACGATGTAGGTGAGCACGACCGACACGATCGAGGTGAGCCAGACCAGCGTGGTCAGCGGCACCTCGTAGTTCATCTTCGCAACGCCCTCGTACTTGCTCTTCGCCACCACTTCGTTGATGAAGTACGAGGCTGCCGAGGCGATGACCATCATGACGCGCATGGCGAAGATCCAGACCAGCAGCTGGACCTGCACCGAGGACTCCGTCACCGCGAGCAGGATGAAGGTGATGAGCGCGACGCCGGTCACACCGTACGTCTCGAAGCCGTCGGCCGACGGGCCGACCGAGTCGCCGGCGTTGTCGCCGGTGCAGTCGGCGATGACGCCGGGGTTCCGCGCGTCGTCTTCCTTGATCTTGAAGACGATCTTCATCAGGTCGGCGCCGATGTCGGCGATCTTGGTGAAAATGCCGCCGGCCACGCGGAGCACCGCGGCGCCGAGCGACTCGCCGATGGCAAAGCCGATGAAGCAGGGTCCCGCGTACTCACCGGGGATGAACAGGAGGATGAACAGCATCAACAGCAGCTCGACGCTGATGAGCAGCATGCCGATGCTCATGCCCGCCTTGAGCGGAATCTGGTAACAGGGATACGGCTTGCCGCGGAGACTGGCGAACGCCGCGCGGGAGTTGGCGAAGGTGTTGACCCGGATGCCGAACCAGGCGACCGCATAGCTGCCGGCCATGCCGATCAGGCTGAAGAGGAGAATGATGACGACCCGGCTGAGCGGGAAGCCGTGCACCTCTTCGTGGGTCACGGGGTCGATCGTGGTCGCCAGCTTGCCGAAATAGACCGCGACCGCGATGCCGATGAAGACCCAGAGGATCAGCAGGAACTTGCCCTGGGTCAGAAGGTACGTCTTGCAGGTCTCGTAGATCAGCTCCGACACTTCGCGCATCGACCGGTGCACGGCCATGTTCTTGAGCTGATTGTAAATCCCGAGCCCGAACGCGAGCCCGAGCGCGCAGACCAGTAAACCGACCAGCAGGAGCGTGCGTCCGTCGATGCCGCCGAGGAAGGTGGACTGCCCGAGATCGGGGAGCACCAGCGCCGCCTCGCCGCCACCGTGTTGCGCCGGAGACGCAGCATCCTGCGCCAAGAGCGACGCGAACGGGAGGGTGCCGGCGGCAAGCGCCACGAGAAGCGAGAGGAGAGACGGGACGGCGCGGCGGAACGCCGAGCGCGAGAGGGTCATCGGTTAACGCCTCCTGAAGATGCGATCACGCGGGAACGGAAGTCAGTACGCCCCGATGGGTCGGTGCGTCGGGTCGGCCATCGTATGCACTTCGGTCAGGAAACGCTTGGCCACCTTGTCGGCCTCGCTTTCCCCCACCTGGTTGGTTTCCACCGTGACGAGGGTGTAATGCCCGCCCTCCGCCTGGGCCGCGACGGTCACCTGCCCGATCGCCCCGGTAAAACGCCGGCGCCGGGATGACTCCTCGACCGGCGAGAGCCGCGCGCCGAAGTACGCCTGGGCGCGCGCGAGGACTTCGTCGGGCGAGAGGTGAGTCCGATGGAAGTACTTCATGACGTCTCACGCCTCCTGGTAGTACTCGATGCCCAGATGGGTGATCTGCTGCTCTCCCATCAGATACCGGAGCGTGTTCTTGAGCTTGGTGTGCTGGATGAACAGGTCATGCTCGGGGTACAGGCCCGGCGCCGTCTGGGGGCTCTTGAAGTAGAACGAGAGCCACTCCTGGATGCCCGACATGCCGGCGCGCTGAGCCAGATCGAAGAAGAGGGCCAGATCGAGGACCAGCGGCGCGGCGAGGATGGAGTCGCGGCAGAGAAAATCGACCTTGATCTGCATCGGGTAGCCGAGCCACCCGAAGATGTCGATGTTGTCCCAGCCTTCCTTGTTGTCGCCCCGCGGCGGATAGTAGTTGATCCGCACCTTGTGGAAGATCTTCCCGTAGAGCTCGGGGTAGAGCTGCGGCTGCAGGATGTACTCGAGCACGCCGAGCTTCGACTCTTCCTTCGTCTTGAAGCTCTCCGGATCGTCGAGAACCTCGCCGTCGCGGTTGCCGAGAATGTTGGTGGAGTACCATCCCGCAACGCCGAGCATGCGTGCCTTGAACATCGGCGCCAGGACGGTCTTGACCATCGTCTGGCCGGTCTTGAAGTCCTTGCCGCCGATCGGCACGCGCCGCTCCTTCGCCAACGCCTCCATCGCCGGGAAGTCGCAGGTCAGATTGGGCGCGCCGTTGGCGAAGGGCACACCCTCCTGGATGGCTGCGTACGCGTAGAGCATCGACGGAGCGACGCTCTGGTCGTTGGCGTCCATCGCCTTCTCGAAGGCGTCCAGCGTCCAATGGGCGGGGCCGGGGCTGATGAAGATCTCGGTGGAGGCGCACCAGACCATGACGAGGCGGTCGCACTTGTGCTTCGACTGGAAATCCCGGATGTCCTGCCGGATCGCCTCGGCCAGCTCGCGCTTGCTCCTGGCGGTCTTGACGTTCTTGCCCTCGAGCCGCTTCACGTAGGACTGATCGAACGCGGCAGGCATCGGCTTGATCGCCTTGAGGAAATCGGCGATGGGCTCGAGGTGCTCGTGCCGGTCGAGCACGCCGGCCCGCACCGCGGCGGTGTAGGCGTCGTCAGGCACCGGATCCCAGGCGCCGAAGACCAGATCGTCCAGCGACGCCAGGGAGACGAAGTCGCGGATGAGCGGCGCCCGCCCTTCCGTGCGCTTGCCGAGGCGGATCGTGCCCATCTGTGTGAGCGAGCCAAAGGGTTTGGCAGTCCCTCGGCGGATGTTCTCCACGCCGGCGATGAAGGTCGTCGCCACGGCACCGAGCCCTACGCACAACACCCCGAGCTTCCCCTTCGCCGGCACGATCTGCCGGGTGGTCTGATCTGCCACTGCTAACGTCCTTTCGCGAGAGTGTCGAGAGCAGCCGGCTCCACGTTGAGCTTGTGGGCCCCGCCCTCGGCCGTCCGGTAGACGTACACGAACCGCTGGACCACGGTGATGACGGAGGCCACCGCCAGAAGCGCGACCACCGCCTCGAGCACCAGTCCCTTGGGCCCCGCCCCCACGATCAGTGAGGACAGTCCGAGCCCCAGGATTCGCTCCGCGCGCTGGGCGATGCCGACCTTGCACTCGAGCCCGAGCCCTTCGGCCCGGGCTCGGGCGTAGGAGACCAGGAGCGAGCTGAGAATCGCGACCATGCACGTGATGATCGCCGGCGTCCGGTACGCGATGTCCGGCGCCGTCAGCAGAAAGGCGCCGATCCCGATGAACGTGGCCCCGTCTCCCACCCGATCGAGGGTGGAGTCGTAGAAGGCGCCGAACTTGGTGACCATCTCGCCGCCGCGCGCCACCTGGCCATCGAGCGTGTCGGTCACCCCGCTCAAAAGCAGCAGCAAGCCGCCAAGGCGGATCTGTCCCATGGCATACGCCACCGCCGAGACGAGGACGAGGCCCGTGCCGATGGTGGTGATGGTGTTCGGACGCACTCCGGCCCGGATCAGCCGCTCCACCATGGGGTTCACCGTGGCGTAGAAAGGCTTCTCCAGTGCACCGAGCAGCTTCACGGTCGTATAAGCCCTCTCCTGAACGGTGGCCCGCCGGTCCCCCGACCGATGGCCGGGCGAAAGGATAATCGCCAGAACCCTTTTAGGCTATAGGCTTTAGGATTGGCCAACGGGTCGAGGCGAACTCATTCCCCGTACAGAAGAAACGGCCTGCGCCGCTCGCGAAATCGTTGCAGCTCGGCCGTCCAGCCGGCCACGATCGAACCCGGTGCCTGGCCTTCGGCGAGTGCCGCCCGAAGCCTCGGCCCACCCGCCAACCGGTCGAAGTGCGCGGGGATCCATGCGAACCGAGTCCCGGCGGACGCCTGGGCAGCCGCCAGCAGATACACGGCGGTCACGGTGGGGTCGTAGGAACGACGGTCGGTTACCGTGAGCCGGATGCCAGCCACCAGGGTGTCGGCATACTTGCCGTCGCCGGGACTCACGGGCGTGAAGGTGACGCCGCGGAACTGCACGCCGGGGAGCCGGGCGGCCCGCATGGTCTCGAGCACGCGTGCGGTATCGAGCCACGGTGAACCGACCTGCTCGAACGGCGCATCGGATCCGCGTCCCACCGACAGGTTCGTGCCCTCGAACAGACAAAGGCCCGGATAGTGCAGCAGACTCTCGATCGATCGGAGGTTCGGGCTGGGCGGGATGAACGGAAGTCCGGTCTCATCGAGGACCGCGGCGCGCTGCCATCCCGCGACGGGAACGACGGATAGCGCTCCCTCGACAGGGAGATCGGCGCGCGCCAGCCGGGCCAGCTCTCCCAGGGTCATACCGTGCCGCATGGGAACGGCGAGATACCCCACGGTCGACGCAAAAGCCGGGTCGAGGACATTGCCCTGCACCGCGCCGCCGATCGGATCGGGTCGATCGAGCACGACGACCGCGATGCCTCGCCGCGCCGCGGCCTTCATGACCTCGACCGTCGTGAAGAGATACGTGTAGTAGCGGGCGCCCGCGTCCTGCAGATCCACCAGCATGACGTCGATCCCCTCGAGCATCGCGTCGGTGGGGGCGGAAGTCCTGCCGTAAAGACTATAGATTGGAAGCCCGGTGGCCGAGTCGACCGACGATGCCACCGCCGCTCCGGGATCGGCGGCGCCCCGAAAACCGTGCTCCGGACTGAACAGCGCCACCAGGTTGACGCGGGCCTCACGCAGGCGGGTCACGTCGCTCGTCCCCCGTGAGTCCACGCCCGCCTGGTTCGTCACCAGCCCGACCCGGCGGCCGCGAACCAGATTCAGGCTGTCGCCCAGCAGGACTTCGATTCCCGGGCGCACCCGAGCAGGCGTGATGGACTGCGCCTCCGGCCCCGGCGTGCTGCATCCGAGCGACCATCCCAACAGCCCCAGCAACACGAGAGATCGGTGCACCTCAGACACCTCGCGGTCGTAATGGTAGTGGTGTGTGCGTGTGCCCCCGCCGGGCCGCGGGTCGAGCCGCCCCAACCGGTACCCGCTCCGCCGTCGCAGAAGTCGATGTTCGATCCCGAGGTGGATGATCTCCTCGCGGGGATGTCGGTGCGCGAGCGAATCGCCCAGCTGGTGGTGCCGTGGATTCCGGGCACCTATGCCGCGTACGACGAGGACGGCTTCGAGCGCGCGGAGCGATGGGTGGACTCGCTGCACGTCGGCGGGGTGATCGTCTCGATCGGCTCACCGCTCGACATCGCCGCGAAGCTCAACCGCCTGCAGCGCCGTTCCCGCCTTCCCCTCCTCGTGGCGTCGGACTTCGAGGGAGGCACCAGCCTCCGGTTCACGGGAGGCACGCCGCTGCCACCCAATATGGGCGTGGGCGCCACCGGGAGCGACACTGCCGCATACGAAATCGGGCGCATCACCGCGCTCGAAGGACGCGCGGTCGGCGTGCATCTCGCGTTCGCCCCGGTCGCCGACATCAACAACAACCCCGCCAACCCCATCATCAACACCCGGTCGTTCGGCGAAGACCCCGCGCTCGTGGCGCGGCTGGTGGCCGCGGAGGTGCGCGGACTCCAGGATCACGGCATGCTCGCCACCGCGAAGCATTTCCCCGGACACGGCGACACGGGAACCGACTCGCACCTGGCCTTGCCGGTGATCACGGCGACCTGGTCGCGGCTCGATTCCGTCGAGCTCGTCCCTTTCCGCGCCGCGATCGGTGCGGGCGTGCAGGTGGTGATGTCGGCACACATCGCCCTGCCGGCCATCGACTCCGGAGGGCTTCGGCCCGGCACCGTGTCGCCCGGCGTTCTTACCGGGCTTCTCCGTGACTCCCTCCACTTCCAGGGTCTCGTCGTCACCGACGCGCTCGACATGGCCGGCATCGCCGAGCGGTTCGGAGCCGAGGCGGGCGTGCGGGCGTTTCTCGCCGGCGCCGATCTCCTGCTCCAGCCGACGGATCCGGCCACCGCCATCGACGCGATGGCCGCCGCCGTCGAGCGGGGAGAGATCACGCCCGAGCGGCTCGACCGTTCGGTCCGGCGCGTGCTCGCGCTCAAGCGCACGCTCGGGCTCTTCCGCGAGCGCACGGTGCCGCTCGACAGCATTCCCGCGGTGGTCGGGACGGCGGAGATGGCACGCGAGGCGGCGCGCATCGCGAGCAGCTCGCTCGTCATGGTCAAGGACTCGGCGGGGGTCATTCACTCGCTCCGGAGCGCGCGGCCGCCGATCACGCTCGTCACGTATGCCGAGCCGGAGAATCGGTCGGTCGGCGCCGCGATGGCGGCCGAGCTCAAGGCGCAGGGATTCGCCGTCACGCTGGCGCGGCTCTGGCCCGCGAGCGGATACGCGAGCTACGATTCGGTGGCGGTCGCCATCGTGCGGAATCCGGTCACCATCTTCGCGACCGCCGATCGGCCCACCGCGTGGCGCGGCTCCCTGGGCCTGCCGGCCGCGCTGATGCGCATGATCGCCACCACCGCACGCTATCGTCCCACCGTGCTCGTCTCGCTCGGCAATCCGTATCTCCTGAGCGAGCTGCCCGAGGTCGGCTCGTATCTCATCGGGTGGCGGTCGAACTTCATCGTCGAGCAGGCGGTGGCCCGCGCGCTGGCGGGTGCGGCGCCGATCACCGGCCATCTTCCGATCTCACTGCCGCCGCGCTTCGCGCGGGGTTGGGGCGTTCAGCGCAGAATCGATCAGTAGCAGGCAGGCTCACTTCCTCGAGGGCTGCCCATGCGTCTGTCCTTCTCCGATTGGCTCATCATCGCGCTCTACTTCATCGCGTCGGCCGCCATCGGGCTGGCCTACGTCCGGAAGTCCAGCCGATCGCTCGAGGAATACTTCGTCTCGGGACGGGCCCTGCCCTGGTGGCTGGCCGGCACCTCCATGGTCGCCACGACGTTCTCGGCCGATACGCCGCTGGTGGTGGCAGGTCTCGTGGCGCGATACGGCGTCGCCGGCAACTGGCTCTGGTGGAACGGTGCCATCTCCGGCATCCTCACGGTCTTCTTCTTCGCCCGGCTGTGGCGGCGCGCGGGCGTGCTCACCGATCTCGAGTTTGCCGAGCTGCGATACGGGGGCAAGCCGGCCGCCGCGCTTCGTGGCTTCCGCGCGATCTATCTCGCGCTCCCGATCAATCTGATCATCATGGGATGGGTCACGCGGGCGATGGTGACGGTGCTCCAGATCTCGCTCAATATCGATCCGTGGAAGGCGGCGATCCTCCTCTTCGCCATCACCGCTGGGTACACCATCTTCTCGGGGCTGTGGGGCGTCGTCGTCACCGACACCTTCCAGTTCGTCGTGAAGATGGGCGGCGTGATCGCCCTCGCGTACTTCGCCGTTCGGTCCATCGGCGGGCTCGACGCCCTCACCAAGCTGTCCGAGGCCCACTTCGGATCGCATGCCGCCGCGTTCGGGATCCTGCCGCCGGTTGATACCGCCTGGCTTCCGCTCTCGACCCTGCTCGTGTTCCTCTCGGTGCAGTGGTGGGCGGCATGGTATCCGGGAGCCGAGCCGGGCGGCGGCGGCTACGTGGCGCAGCGGGTCCTGGCTGCCAAGGATGAGCGGCACGGCCTCCTCGCGACGCTCTGGTTCAACGTCGCCCACTATGCCTTGCGGCCCTGGCCCTGGATCCTGGTCGGCTTCGTCGCACTGATCCGCTATCCCAACCTCGCAAACCCGGAAGAGGGCTACGTCCGGGTGATGGTGGACGTGCTGCCGTCGCCGATGAAGGGATTGCTCGTCGCGACGTTCGCCGCGGCGTACATGAGCACGATCGGGACGCACCTCAACTGGGGCGCATCGTATCTCGTGAACGACGTCTACCTCCGTTTCATCAATCCGAAATCCTCCGATCACGCCCGCGTCATCGCCTCCCGGATCGCGACGGTTGTTCTGATGCTGCTGTCGCTGGTGGTGATGGCGTACCTCAAGAGCGTCGAGCAGGGATGGAAGCTGCTCATCGGCCTGGGCGCGGGGACCGGGCTGGTCTTCATCCTGCGGTGGTACTGGTGGCGGATCAATGCGTGGTCCGAGATCAGCGCGATGGCCGCCTCGTTCGTCACCTCGATCGCGCTGCACTTCGCGCACATCGATGCCGGAAACACGTCGCGCCCGGATTACGCCATCGCCATGCTGCTCACCACGGCCGTTTCTACCTTCGTCTGGGTAGCGGTCACGTTTCTCACGAAACCCGAGGACGACGCCGTACTGGACAACTTCTATCGGCGAGTCCGGCCTGGTGGCACGGGATGGCGCCGGGTTTCCGGGCGCCTGGGGTTCGGCTCCGACACGATTCCGGGTGGATCGCTGGCGTGGGTGAACTGGATCGCCGGGGTGGCTGCGGTCTATTCGGCCGTGTTCGGGGTCGGAGAATTTCTGACCGGAAGCCAGGTTCGAGGGTGGGTATTCAGCGCCATCGCGATTGGGTCTTTCCTATTGATACAGCGCAACTTGCGTGCAGATCCCACGCTCGAAGGAACGTTGACAGGGGCACGGCCGGCTAGTTAGGTTTCCGCCAGTTGATTTGCCATCACGCACTCAAGGAGTGACGCATGACCAGCATCCCGCAGCATGCCCCGGCCACCGGGTTCAATCTGACCCTGACCGACCGGGCGGCTGAAGAGGTGCGGAAGTTTATCGCCCAGGAGCAGGTGCCCGCCGATGTCGCCGGTCTTCGGGTGAGCGTGCTTCCCGGCGGGTGCTCGGGCTTCAAGTACAGCCTCAACATCGAAGAGCGGCCGTTGGATGACGACATGGTGGTGGCCGTGAACGATGTCAGGGTGTTCGTCGACGGATTCAGCGCCCAATATCTGAGCGGCGTCACCGTCGACTACGTGAGCTCGATGCAGGGCTCCGGGTTCACCTTCAATAACCCGAACGCCACCGGTGGCTGTGGGTGCGGGACCAGCTTCACGGCGTAACACCGGTGAAGTGAGAAAAGTGAAGGGAGAAGGGGTAAGATCCTTCTCCCTTTTTCTTTTGCCGGTCCGCATGCTTCTTCTCCCTTCTCCTTTCTCCCTTCGCCCCTCACCCTCTGCCCTTCCCTTTTCCCCCCTCCCCCGTCTCCTTTCCCCCGACTCCAACCCCGATCCACCCTGCACACACTCGATCTCGCGGTCGTCGGTCTCTACTTCGTCTTCACGCTCGGCCTCGGGCTCTGGGTCGCGCGACGCCAGCGGAGCGCCAGCGACTACTTCCTCGGCGCCCGTGATCTTCCCGCGTTCGCCATTCTCCTCTCGATCGTCGCGACCGAAACCTCCGCGCTGACCGTGATCTCCGTACCGGGCATTGGGGCCCGCGGCGATCTCACGTTCCTCCAGCTCACATTCGGATATCTCGTCGGCCGCATCGGCGTCGCCGTCTGGCTCTTGCCCGGCTACTTCCGGGGCGAGCAGGAGACGGCATACGCGAGGCTGGAGTCGCGGTTCGGGGTCGGCACGCGAAGGCTGACCTCCGTGATCTTCCTCGTCTCGCGATTCATGGGCGACGCGGTCCGCGTCTTCGCGAGCGCAATCCCCCTGGCCCTGGTGACGGGTTGGAGCGTTCCGTGGGCCATCGTCGTGATGGGCCTGGTGACGATGGTGTACACCTGGTTCGGAGGATTCAAGGCGGTCGTCTGGACCGACGTCATGCAGCTGACGGTGTATCTCGCAGGCGGGATCGCGACGCTGATCATCGCCTGGCGCCTTGCCGGCGGCGCCGGCAACGCATTCGCCGCCACCGCGATGGCCGGGAAGCTTCGGGTGATCGATCCCTCCATCAACCTGACTTCGACGTACACGCTCCTGGGGGGCCTCGTCGGGGGCGCGCTCCTGTCGGCCGCGTCCCACGGGACCGACCATCTGATCGTTCAGCGTCTCCTGGCGACGCGATCGCTCAAGGACGCGCGCGTTGCCCTCGTGGGATCGGGCATCATGGTGATCTTCCAGTTCACCCTCTTCCTCCTGGTCGGTTCGGCGCTGTGGGCGGCCGGTCAGGCGACGCCGGGCATCGCGGGTGACCAGCTCTTTCCCAAGTTCGTCGTGGAGCAGCTGCCTGCTGGACTCTCCGGACTCGTGATCGCCGGCATTCTGGCCGCCGCCATGGGGACCCACAGCTCCGCGATCAACTCACTCGCGTCGTCCGCCACGCACGACCTCTACGCCACGTTGACCAAGCGGACTGATCCGACACACCTGCTCCGTGTCGGCCGGGCGTTCTCCGCCGTCTGGGCGCTCGGGCTCATCGGGGGCGCCCTCTTCTTCCATGGCGCGGCGCGCGGCAACGATACGCCCGTCGTCGTCCTGGCGCTCTCCATCGCCTCCATCACGTACGGACCGCTCCTCGGGACCTATTTCCTCGCCGGCCGCTGGCCCCGAGCGCGGGGACGCGACGTCGTCGGCGCGGTGGCCATCACCGTGGTCATCATGGTGGTCGTGATCTTCGCGAAGCGGCTCGCGACCGCACCGGGCCTCGGATGGCTCGAGCCCGCCGGGCGAATCGCCTGGCCCTGGTACGTGCCCATCGGCACTCTGCTCGCCGTCGGCAGCGGTATCGCGCTCAGTTATTTTCCGGGACGGGCAGCGATCTCTTCGGAAGCGAGCAGAGCGTGACGCGCATTCTCATCGGCGCCGACGTCGGGGGCACCAAGACCGCTGTGGCGGTGTCCGACGGCGACAAGATCATCGGGCGGGCGGAGGGGGGCGGCGGCGCGGTTCGTCCCGGCCGCGCACTCGCCTCCGCGGGGACCATCGCCGAAGTCGTCCGCCAGGCGCTGGCGTCGTCGGGACGGCTGACGGGGGACACACTGCTGGTCGGCGCCGCTGGCGCAGGCCGGGAGCAGGAACGCGAGGAGCTCCGCAAGGCACTCCGCACCGAAAATCTGGCGGCACGAGTTTCGGTCGTCACCGACATCGAAATCGCGCTCGCGGCGGCCTTCGCCGATGGGCCCGGCATCGTCGTCAGTGCGGGCACGGGGAGCGTCGCCGTCGGACGCGATCGCGAGGGACAGCAGCACCGGATCGGCGGATACGGCTGGCAGATGGGAGACGAGGGAAGCGGCTACGCGATCGGGCGCGCCGCACTCGGCGCCGTGAGCCGCGCCGTGGATGGCCGCAGCCCCCGCACGGCACTCAGCGACCGTGTGCTGAGCGCGACCCGGAGCGTGGACTTCGACGCGCTGGTGCGCTGGGCGGCGGGCGCCTCGCCCGCGGAGGTGGCGGCCATCGCGCCGCACGTGCTCGATGTCGCCGACAAGGGCGACACCCTCGCGAGAGGCATCGCCGACTATGCGGCGCGAGAGCTGTCACAGCTCGCGATCTGCCTGTTGCCGAAAATGGATCTCGACGGAAAGGTCGGCGTGGCGATCACAGGCGGGCTCTTGAGCGTGGACGGGCCGCTGCGCCGGAGCGTGCTCGCGATTCTCGCCGAGGAGGACGAGCTCACCCCGATCGAGAAACCCGTGGAAGCCGTGCTCGGCGCGCTCCGGCTGGCAGAGAAGAGCTGAGAAGAGAGAAGGGAGAAGGGAGAAGGGGTCGTTTCTCTTTTCCCTCTTCCCGCTTCCCGCTACCTTCTCTTCCGCAGCCGGCTGTTCCGAATGCCGTACGAGAAGTAGATGATCAGGCCGAGAAGCAGCCAGATCCCGAACCGGATCCAGGTGAGCTTCGGCAACTGCAACATCAGGTAGAGGCACGCCAGAATCGAGACGATCGGCGTGAACGGCACGAACGGCGCCCGGAAGGGTCGCTTCCGGTCCGGCTCGGCCCGCCGCAGCACAATGACCCCCGCCGACACCAGCACGAACGCAAACAACGTCCCGATGTTGGTGAGGTCCACCACCTCCGCGATGTTGGCGAAGGCGGCGAACGTCGCGACGAACAGGCCGGTGATGATCGTTCCCACGTATGGCGTCTTGAATCGCGGATGCACCTTCGCCAGGAACGGCGGCAGGAGCCCGTCTCGCGCCATCGACATGAAGATGCGGGGCTGTCCGAGCTGGAAGACGAGCAGCACGCTGCTCATCGCGACGACGGCACCCAACGACACGATCAGCCGCGATGCCGTGATGAGACGTGGTGACCCGTCCGCGAGCGCGAGGGCAGTAATCATGGGCTCGGCCGTGCCCAGTTTCTGCCACGGCGCCATCCCGGTCATCACGGCAGACACCAGAATGTACAGCACCGTGCAGACCACCAAGCTCATGATGATCCCGAACGGCATGTCGCGCGCCGGGTCGTGCGCTTCCTCCGCCGCCGTGGATGTCGCGTCGAAGCCGATATAGCTGAAGAAAATGATCGCCGCGCCGGCACTGATGCCCGCGAAGCCGTTGGGCGCGAAGCCGCCGGTGGCGGGGTCGTTCCAGTGCTCGGGCTTGATCAGCGAGATCCCTACCGTGCAGAAGAAGAGGATGATGCCGATTTTGAGCAGGACCATCGCGTTATTGGTTCCCGCCGATTCCCGGATGCCGATCACCAGAATCACGGTGATCATGGCAACGGCGAAGAAGGCGGGTACATTCGCGATGAACGGGAGACCGAGGACGCGAGGAGCGGCGGAAATGGCCGAGGCGAGGTACACATTGATTGCGTCCGTCGCTCCTCCAGCCACCGCCTCCGCGGCGACGTGAGCCGATCGGTAGTCGGTGGCGAGCCACGCCGGGAGCGTCAATCCGAAGTGCGAGAGGAGCTCCCGGAAGTAGCCCGACCACCCGATGGCCACGCCGATGTTTCCGACCGCGTATTCGACGATCAGATCCCACCCGATGATCCAGGCCACGAACTCACCGAGCGAGGCGTAGGCGTAGGTATAGGCCGAGCCCGAGATCGGAACCATCGCGGCGAATTCGGCGTAGCACAGCGCGGCGAATCCGCAGGTGATGGCAGTGAGCAGGAACGACAGGACGATCGCCGGGCCGGCCCCGGGCCGAAGGGCATCGCCGACGATAGCCGTGCCGGTCGTGGCGAAGATGCCCGCCCCGATCGTGGCACCCACGCCGAGGGCAGTGAGGTGCCACTTGCCGAGGGAGCGCCGGAGACCGCCGCGCTCGAGGATGTCGTTCTCACAGTCCTCCACTGACTTCCGAAGGAACAGCCGGCTCATACGTCCTCGATATCGTCGGGGAATGTCTGCTGCTAGGAGCTACTCTTACCCGGAAGCGTGAATGTGACTGTGGTCGTGCCGGCCACGCGGGAGCCGTCGGGCGCGCGCGCCGGGGTAAAGCGGAACGATCGGATCACCTCGTCGAACTTCTTCGCATAGTCCCGGTCGGCGATCTCCGGGTCCACCTCGTACCGCTCGACCCGGCCATCCACTCGCACCCAGAACGTCACGTTCAGCGAGGCGCCGCGCAGCTTCTTGGGCGGATCGTCGAAGGGAAACGCCAGGTCGCGCAGCTCGGGAGGGCGCGTCGTGCCGCCTTCACCGCCGCCCTCGCCAGTGAGGCCGGAGCCGCGCCCCGTCCCCGGTCCGATCCCCGGACCTTGCCCAACCCCCGCGCCACCGCCGGCCCCCGGTCCGAGCCCGCTGCCAGCCGGAAGCGTATCGCCGGGCGCCGCCACGGCGACGGACGCCTGCTGGGTATCGGCCGGGACAACCGGAACGGCCGGCTCGGTCGGCTGGACCGCAACGGGATCTGGCTTCGGAACGACCTTCGGCGGGGCAGCGGGCGGAGGCACGACCGGCATCGAACGCGGGGCCGCCGAAGGGGGAACAGAAGGCAGGGTAATATACGCCACGCGATTGCCCCCGCCACCTCCGCCACCACCGCTCGACAACGCCGGATCTCCCGGGGACAGCGTTCGACTCCAGATCCGCTCTCCATGACGCACTGCGAGCCCGATCAGAAGGGCGTGCAGCAGTAGGGACACCAGAAACCCACCACCGCGGCGGGATTCTCGTGGGAGGTCGAGTCGGAGCGGAACGGGTGCGCGCGTGGATCGCTCGGGGCTAGAGGGTTGAAGCTGGAAGCTAGAAGCTGGAAGCTAGAAGCGAAAAGGCCGGAGATACCACCCGGGAAGACGACCGACCCCCCGGTGCACGCACCGGAGGGTCGTATCGAGAGGATCAAGACCTCTTGCTGTCAGCTTCAAGCTTCCAGCCGTATTACTGCTGCTTGTCCGCCTCTTTCGGCGTGAACCCAATGATCTGAACGCCGGCGCCGCGCGCCACGTCCATCGCTTCGATCACGTCCTGGTAGAGCCGGTTGGCTCCGGCCTTGATGAACAAGAGCTTGGCCGGACGCTGATCGTAGATCGCGTGGATCTGCGCGTCGAGCTGGTCCTTGGGGACCGGCTGGCCGTTGATCGCGTACCCGCCGTCGTTGGCCAGCTCCAGCACGATCTGGCTCGGCGGCGTCTTGGTGACGGTCGTCTCGTCGGGCGGCGGCACCTGCACGTCCAGCGCCATCCGCGAGAGCGGCTGCGTGATCATGAAGATGATCAGGAGCACGAGCAGCACGTCGATCATCGGTGTGACGTTGATGTCGGACTGGACGCCGCCGCTGGATGCCCCGGCAGTCATCGCCATTACTTCTTCTCCTTCTTTTTCTTGTCGGCCTGGAACAGACCGGAGCTCTTGGGCTCGGTAATCGCCGCCATCACCCGGACGCCGGACCGGCGTGCCGTCTCGACGGCCTCCTGCACCTTGGCGTACTTGAGCTGATTGTCGGCCTTGAAGTAGAGGATCTTGTCCTCGGTCCGCGCGCCGAAGATCCCGCGAAGCTGATCCTCGAGCGTGCCCTCCGGCAGACCCCGGCCGTTGAGGAAGTACCGGCCGTATTCGTCGATGCCGAGCACCACCTCGTTGTCGCCCTCGGGCCGCGGGTCGAGGTTCTTGCCCTTGGGCAAGGTGGCCTTGAACCCGGCGGCGATCAGCGGCGTCACGATCATGAAGATGATCAGCAGCACCAGCATGACGTCGATCATCGGCGTCACGTTGATGTCCGCCTTGACCGCGGACGAGCCGGCGTTACCCGTGGATATGGCCACTGCCGGTCACCGCCTTCTGGGCCTGGAACTCCTTCGTGAAGATCGAACGCCCGAACTCGCTCCCCACGCTCTTGATGAGGTAGTCGATCAGTTCCTTGGAGGTGTAGGTCATCTCGACCGTCAGGTTCTCGATCTTGGTCGTGAAGTAGTTGTACGCCCACACCGCCGGGATCGCGACCATGAGACCGAAGGCCGTGGTGATCAGCGCCTCGGCGATACCGGCCGAGATGCCCGCCAGGCCGCCCGAGGCGCCCTGCGCCGCCATACCTACGAACGCGTTCACGATACCCATCGTGGTACCGAGAAGACCGACGAACGGCGCGGTCGAGCCGACCGTGCCGAGCACGCCGAGCCCCCGCTTGAACTCCGAGAGCACGATCAGCATCTGCCGCTCAACCGCCCGCTCGGCGGAGTTGATGTCGGCCGCGGTGATGGTCGCGCGGTCGCGGAGCAGCGGCTTCACTTCGGCGAGCGCCTCGCCGAGCACGCGGGAGACGTGGCTCTTCTTGTTCTTCTCGGCCAGCGCGATGGCCTGGTCGAGGTTCTCCTCCTGGATCGCGCGCGAGAACTGCGGCGCGAACTTCCGGGTCTCGGACTCACTCCGCTTCAGCTGCAACAGCTTGGTGAAGACGATCGTGAGCGAATAAATGGACATGATCGCCATGATGACGACGATGCCCTTGGCGAACATGCCCATCTGGGCCCACAGATGGAGAAGATCTACACTCATGTTGCGATGCCTCCTGGAAGAACGCCTGGCCGGGCCGCGCGCGGTCCGGCGGGAGTGAAAGCTACTGGCCTACCTTGAACGAAATCCGCTGCTGCACCAGCTGGCGTACCGCTTGTCCCTTGAACTTGGCCGGCTTGAAGACGCCCTTGCGGATCGCTTCCTGCGCGGGCTCCACGAAGGCCGGGTGCGTGGTCTTGAGCACCTTGAAGGAGTTCGGCTCCGCGTGACCCGTGGTGTCGACGACGTACTGCAGGTCCACCGCACCGGCGATCCCCGCGCTCTGCAGCACGGGCGGATAGCGCGGCGTCGGGATGGAGATGGGCTGGACCGGATCGTCGAGCTGGGCCTCGAGGAAGACCTCGCCCGTCACCGGTCCGGTGCCGCCGACGACGCCGGTCGCAACGCCACCCTCGACACCCTTCCCGGTGAAATCCTTCGGATCGAACGGCTTTTCGTTCAGATCGATGGGCGGGATGTCCTTGGGGATATCGGTCGGCGCCACCACCGTCTGGAAGCCCTTGGGCGGCGGATTGGCGGAGACGATGACATCGGGTGGCGGCTGATCAGGTGGCGGCGGAGGCGGCGGGGGCGGCTTCAGGAACACCATCGTGGTGTCTACCGGACGGTTCTTGATCGTTTCGGCGACGCCAGCGGTCGCCCTGATGGCTCCGAAAATCACGAGACCATGCACGATCAGGGACAGCGCCGACTGACCCAGCGTCCGTTGTCCTTTGGCCTTCGATTCGATCAGGTTGTCGAACACGCAACTACCTCCAGCGGAGGGTTTATCGTGGCCGGAAGGTACCACGCGCTGGTAGCGGGTCCTTTGCCCGAAGATGACAATTCCATGACAATGGGATTAGCAACCTCCGACCAGCCCAGCGTGCAGAATGACATGAGCTATCCCCGATCCGACGAGACGTCAAGAGCGGGGACGCCTGGACGCCGAGGCAACCGCACAGTGAACATCGTGCCCCGCCCCGGCCGGCTCTGAACGGTGATCGTGCCGCCGTGCGCCTCGGCGATCCACTTGGTGATCGCGAGACCCAGACCGGTGCCGGGTCGCTCGCCGGTGCGGGACCGGGCCGGGTCGGCGCGCCAGAACCGGTCGAAGATGTGCGGCAAGTCCCCGGGCGCGATGCCGATACCCGAGTCGCGCACCAACAGGACTACCGACCCATCCTCCTCGGCGAGCGCGACGCCCACCGTGCCGCCGGCGGGGGTGTACTTGATCGCGTTGGTCACGAGGTTCAGCAGCATCTCCCGGATCCGGGCCAGGTCCACCCGCATGCGCACCGGCGCGGCGGGAAGCTCGCTTTCGACTCGCACCCCCGTGCTCTCCCCCAGCATGCCCGCCGTCTCGGCCACATCGCTCAGGATTTCCCGGAGATCCTGCTCCTCCATCGCCAGCGGTACGGCGCCCTCGTCGGCCCTGGCGAGCGTGAGCAGACTCTCGACCATCTCGGTCATCTGATTGATCTGCGCCAGCGTCTCGTCGAGCGACTCGAGGATTTCCTGCGGAATGCCGGGATGCACCAGGGCCCGCTCGACCCCGACCCGGAGCACCTGCAACGGCGTCTTGAGCTCGTGGCTCGCGTCGGCGGTGAAGCGGTGCAAGCTGGTGAAGCTCTGCTCGAGACGCGCCAGCATGCCGTTGACCGTGAGCGCGAGGCGCGCCATCTCGTCGCCCGAGACGGGCACCGCGAGCCGGCGGTGGAGGCTCCGGCCGTCGGAGATGGCCTCGACCTCGTCCATGATTCCCTGCACCGGCCGGAGGCTCGTGCCGGCGAGCCAGTAGCCCAGCAGCGCCGCGGCGATGAGCACCACGGGCGAGATGAGGAGCATGGACCTCAGCAGCTCCGCCGGCCCGAAGGCGATCTGCGTCGTGGAGGTCGCCACCAAGACGCCGCCGATCTCGGGGCCCGCGTTCTCGACCCTGGTCGCGAAGTAGCGGAGTGAGCCCGCAGGCGGGGCGAGCGTGATCGTCCCGGATCCACTGTCGGTGCGGAGCGAATCGAGCGGGCCGGTGAGACGCTCGAGGTCGGCGGCCGGCAGGGCGCGCGCGGCCTCGGAGAGGGCCAGCACGTTGCCGCTGGTATCGGCCACGACGAGATAGTCGCGCACCGCCTCGAGGTAGGCGCTGATGCCCGGATCGAGCGCGGGGTTCATCCCCTGCGTAGCCACGATCCGACCGAGCACCTTGTAAGACTCGCTGAGCCACCGCGTGGCCAGCTCGGCCTCGAGCCCCAGGCGCCGGTCCAGCTCCCGGATGCTGGACTGCCGGCGCTCGAGGTAGAGCAGCGTGCCGAACGCCATCACCGTCACGCCCAGGGCCACCGTGTACCACGCAGTGAGCCGGCGGCGGATCGTGGTCATGCTACGCCTTCACGACGTACCCGACGCCGCGCACGGTATGCACCATCTTCCGCGCGTGGCCCGAGTCCACCTTCTTCCTCAGGCGGTTGATCACCACGTCCACGATGTTGGTGCCCGGATCGAAGTGATAGTCCCACGCGTATTCGGTGATCAGCGTGCGCGACATGACCCGTCCCGCATGGCGCATCAGGTATTCGAGAACCGTGTACTCCTTTGGTGTGAGGTCGATCCGCTCGCCGCCGCGCCGGACTTCTCGCGTCGCCGTATCCACCTTCAGATCACCGACCCGGAGCACCGGGTCCCGAATCTCCTTCGGACGGCGCCCCAGCGCTTCGACCCGCGCGAGCAGCTCCTCGAAGGCGAAGGGCTTGGTCACGTAATCGTCGGCGCCGGCGCGGAGCGCCTCGACCTTGAAGTCGACCGCGTCCTGCGCGGTGAGCACGAGAATGGGCGTCGTGGTCCCGCGGTCCCGGAGGGTCCGCAGCATCTCGAGCCCGTTCATGCTCGGCAGCCGGAGGTCGAGGACGATGAGATCGTAGCGGCCGCCGGAGGCGAGCCGCAGACCTTCCAGGCCGTCGTCGACGAGATCGGCGTGGTAGTGATGCTCCTCGAGCCCGCGCTTGACGTGCTGCCCGACAGTCCGGTCGTCCTCGATCACCAGGACTTTCATGGGCGCGCCGGCAGGTAGACCCGGAAGATCGAGCCGCGTCCCTGCGCGCTCTCCACCTCGATCCGGCCCCGATGGTCCTCGACGATGCCGTAGCAGATGGAGAGGCCGAGGCCGGTACCGCGACCCGGCGGTTTGGTGGTATAGAACGGCTCGAAGATCTTGCCCTGATCCGCGCGGGGAATACCCGCGCCAGTGTCCTCCACCTCCACGAGCACCTCGTCGGACCGTCCCCGGTCCCCGGCCGTGCGAAGGGTCAGCGTTCCCCCCTCCTCCATCGCATCGACCGCGTTCAGCATGAGGGCCATGAGGACCTGGATCAATTGCTCCGCATTGCCGGTGGCGGCGGGTTCCCGGGGGTCGAGCTCGAGCACCACCTGAAGATGCTTGAACCGCTCGTGGTGCTTCACGAGAAAGAGGGTATCGCCCACGAGCTGGTTGAGCGAGACGGGGCCCTTGGATTTTCCCTTGGGCCGGCTGAAGTCCAGGAGTCCGTCCACGATCCGGGTGCAGCGATCCACTTCCTTGTCGATGATCTGGAGATACTCCGCGACCGGCTCCGCACCCGCCCACGCTCCCTGGGGCAGGCGACCCTCGATCGCGGCGACGCAGGCGCTGATGGTGGCGAGCGGGTTGTTGATCTCGTGCATGACGCCGGCGGCGAGCTGCCCGACCGCCGCGAGCTTCTCGCTCTGCGCGATCTGACCGTGGATGGCCTGCCGCTCGGTGACGTCCTCCCCGATGGTGATCACGTGGGTGATCGCGTCGCCCTCCAGACGCATCGGGATCCTGCTCAGCCGATAGTACCGCGTCTCTCCGCCGGCGGAGACCTCGATCTCGCGCTGCTGGATCTCGCCGGTGGTGAAGACCCGATCGAAATCGGCACGAAGTTGCGCCGCGGGCTGCCGGGTGAGCACCTCGAACACCGGCCGGCCCACCACCGTGTCCCGCCGCAGGCCCTGTGTTCCGGTCTCCCGCTTGCGGTTCCACGTTGTGATCCGGTAGTCGCGGTCGACGACGTAGAGTCCCACCGGAAGACTGTCGATGATGAGGCCGGTGAAGCGGCGATGCTCGTCGATCTCGCGCGACTGGACGGCCACTTCGCCGGCGAGGTCGCTCGACAGCTCGGCCGAGGCGAAGTAAGGGGACAGGACGTCGGCCACAATCCCAAGCGTGCCCAGCCTGGCCTCGTCCTCGTCGAACACCACCTCCATCAGCCCCAGCTCGATCCCCTCGTGCTCCAGCACGAAACGACGGCCCGGTCCAGGCGGCACGTCGGCAAGCGACGCCGCCAGCGCCACGGCATCGGGCGCCATGGGAGCGGAGACGGGACGAAACGCGGTCATTCCCGGATCGCGCAGCCAGAACGTCACGCCCTCGGCCGGCAGTCCCGCCCGTACGGTCTCGGCCACCGCCGCAACCGTGGCCTCGGTGCCGAGCCCCGCGCTCAGCAGCTTGGCGACGGACCCCACGAGCGCCAGCGACGCGTCGGTCGTCGTCATGCCGGACGGCGCCGGGCCGACCGGGCCGTGACGCTGAGAATGCGCCACTCGCCATCGATCCGCCGGAGCACGAGGTGCTCGACCCAGTCCCCTTCGACGACCCTTCCCGCCGCCGGGATGCGTCGGCGCGTGGTCATCCAGACTGCCGCCAGATCGCCGTCCTGACGGATATCCGCGCGAACGATCCGGACATCGAAGCGCTGGGGGTCGAGACCATCCACGCGGCGGGCGATGGTATTGATGGCGAGATCGATCGGCACTGCCTGGTGGGCGTCGCCCGGGACCGGAATCATCGGACCGGCATAGCTCGCGTCGGCCCAGAACAGGGCCCGTACCGCCTTCCAATCGCGGTTGGAGAAGGTGCGGGCGTATCCCGCGATCAGGGCCTGCACGGCTTCTTCGTCGCGGCGTGAGCCGGTAGGCGTGCGATCCTCGATCCGGCACGCCCCCAGCATCAGGATCAGGAGGAGGACCGCGGAAGTGCATCGGGCCATCGGAATCCTCGACGGAAGACCGGAGCGGCCGCGAAGTCTACGAGAGGGCGCGCAACTGCTGGAAGATCTCCTCGTTCTCGCGCCGGGTGGAAGGGGTCTGCTCGGCGAACGCCCAGCGTACGATCCCCGTCGCATCGATCAGGACGTACGCACGGTTGGAGAAGAACTTATCCTCGATCAGGGTGCCGTACCGCCGGCTGACCTCGCGCTTGAAGTCGCTGAGGAGATCGACGGTGAGCCGCTCCTTGGCCTTGAACTCGTTGAGTGAGGCAACCGAGTCCACGCTGATCGGCAGCACGACGGCATTGAGGTCGCGGAACTTGTCGAGGTCGTCCCGGAACGCGCACATCTCCTTGGTACACGTCCCGGTGAAGGCGAGCGGGAAGAACGCGAGCAGCACGTTCCTCCCTTTCAGCTTCGAGAGTGTGACGTCGATCCCGCCCGTGGACGGAAGGGTGAAGTCCGGCGCGGGAGAGCCGACCGCAGGCAGACCCGCCATCTACTTCTTGGCCGTGGCGTAGCTCTTGGACGCGGAGAACCGCTTCGCGACCTCGGTCCAGTTGACGACGTTCCACCAGGCGGTGACGTAGTCGGGACGCCGGTTCTGATACTTGAGATAGTAGGCGTGCTCCCACACGTCGCACCCGAAGACCGGGAACTTGCCGGCCATGAGCGGCGTGTCCTGGTTGGGCGTGCTCTCGATGGAGAGCGTGCCCCGGTCGAACACGAGCCACGCCCAGCCACTGCCGAACCGTCCGGCGCAGGCCTTGGCGAACTGCTCCTTGAACTTCGTGAAATCACCGAACGTCTTTCCGATGGCGTCGGCGAGAGGTCCCGAGGGCTCCTTGGCCCCGCCGGGCGCCATGATCTCCCAGAACATGGTGTGGTTGGCGTGTCCGCCGCCGTTGTTGCGCACCGGCGTCCGGATCGCCTCGGGCAGCGTATCGATGTCGGCGAGCAGCTGCTCGATTGACGTGTTCTGGAGATCGGGGTGGGACTCGAGGGCCGCGTTCAGGTTGGTGACGTAGGTGCCGTGGTGCTTGTCGTGATGGATGCGCATCGTCTGCTCGTCAATGTGCGGCTCGAGCGCATTGTAGGCGTACGGAAGCGGGGGAAGGGTGAAGGCCATGGTCTGATCCTCGTGGAAATGCCTCGTTGCATCGTTGTCTCGAGGCGGAAATATGGGCCGGGTGAGAAGAGGAATCAACGAGCGTCTTTGCGATGCGCGGACGCTCGCCGCAGATTGCCGTCATGATCGAGGGCACCCGCACGCTCCGGCCGATGGAACCGCTTCTCGTCCACGACTTGTTTCCGCCGCTGCATGGCGAGCTGATCGCGCTGCTGCGCGGGCTGCGTAACGACGACTGGGCCCGGCCCACGCTCTGCGCGCTCTGGTCGGTGCGCGACATCGCGGCCCACCTGCTGGACGACGATCTTCGCCGGCTCTCCTTCCACCGCGATGGGCACCGGCTCCCCCGCGTACCCCGGGATGCGAGCGAGCCCGCGCTCGTCGAATTCATCAACGCACTCAACGCGGAGTGGGTGACGGCGGCCCGCCGTCTCAGCCCCCGGGTAATCACCGACCTGCTGGACATCACCGGACCTCAGGTAGCGGCGCTGTTCGCGTCGCTCGACCCGTTCGGGCCGGCGCACTTCCCGGTCTCGTGGGCGGGGGAGGACCAGTCGGCCAACTGGTTCGACATCGGCCGCGACTATACCGAACGCTGGTTGCACCAGCAGCAGATTCGGGTCGCCGTCGGAGCGCCGGGACTGCTCGAGCCCCGCTGGCTCGGCCCGGTGCTCGACCTCTTCATCCGCGCGCTTCCTCACACCTATCGCTCGGTGGACCGGACGACCGGGACCGCGATCACGGTTCACATCACGGGGGACGCGGGGGGCCGCTGGACCCTTCTGCGCGAGAGCGGCCGGTGGCGATTGTTCCAGGGCATTCTCCCGGACGCCGCCGCCGCGGTGACGATGTCCGCCGACACCGCTTGGCGGCTCTTCTCCAAGGCGCTCACGACGGACACCGATCG
This sequence comes from Gemmatimonadales bacterium, assembly GCA_036559745.1. GTDB lineage: Bacteria > Gemmatimonadota > Gemmatimonadetes > Gemmatimonadales > GWC2-71-9 > CAVVWJ01. Next base: position 39,761 of record DATBSO010000070.1, read on the forward strand.
GGCCGGCATCGCGATCTCCGGCGATCGGACGCTCGGCGCCCGGATCCTGGGCACGTTGGGCATCATCGCCTGAGGGCGCGAGCCCGCGCCGCAGTGCCATGGATGGCAGCAGGATAGTCCAAGCCCCCACCGATCCATTCGTGGTCCCGCCCTATCTGGATCACATCTTGCTAAAACACCTGCGCGACCCAGCACTGTCAGGATGTTCTCCCTTCGGCCTCCGTGTGAAACGCAACGCCGCAGGAGAACTGCAAGGCACCCCCCGGGGTTTCTTCGGACCTGGCGCACTCGTCAAGAAGGGACCCACGCACCGTGACAGCCGTTCTCGAACCCGATGGCTCGCTTCCCGTCTCGTTGGCGCTCGAGCAGGCGAACGGACATGCCCGCGCGCTTCCCAAGCGGAAGCCGTGGCGTCCCGCGACGGAGCTCGCGGTAGATCTCGGCACCGCCAACACCCTCGTCCTCGTGAAGGGCGAAGGCGTCGTGCTGAACGAGCCCTCGGTCGCCGCGGTGGACAAGGCGGGGAACATCATGGGAATCGGGCATCAGGCGAAGCTGATGCTGGGACGGACGCCCGACGGCATCACCGCGGTACGGCCGATGAAGGACGGCGTGATCGCGAACTTCGATATCGCCGAGAAGATGCTCCGCCACTTTCTCCGCCTCGTCATCGATCGCTCCGTGCTCAAGGTCAAGCCCACCGTCATCGTCTGCGTTCCCTCCGGTATCA